>JAFUNP010000009.1 GCA_017473015.1 Oscillospiraceae bacterium
CAAATATGTACTTGTCCATATAATAAATCCTCCAGTATAATATATTCGCACATACGTCACAGTTCTCCGATTGCCACATTCTGTTATATCTTGTTATCAGATTTTCTTGCCCTTGTGTTTGCCCTTATCAGCTTCCAAGGGAAGAATAAACATAAGTGAAATCGTATAATAAATTAAGGTGAGCATTTTGCGATAAACCCTTTATTTTCAAGGCATTTGGGGGATTTTATTAAAACCCTGTGAGGGTTAATAACCACTTATAAAATTGTGGTTTTCAAATTCCATTTTATCTAACACTTGCATTATAACAAATCGCATTTTATGTTGCAATAATAGCTTTATCTACTGATAGATTAACATATAAAAAGGAACAAATCACAGGATTTGCTCCTTTTTAATGTCAGATTATCGATTTGACAAGATGGCATTATGCCTTATTTATGCATTTTCAAACTGACTCTGATACAGTTTTGCGTAGAATCCGCCTTTTGCCAGCAGGTCGTGATGATTGCCTATTTCTTCCACTTTACCGGCGTTGAGGACAATAATTTTGTCTGCATCGCGGATAGTGGACAGTCGGTGCGCAATCACAAAGCTGGTGCGGTTTTCCATAAGATTCTGCATGGCCTGCTGAATCTGCACCTCTGTTCTGGTGTCAACGCTGGAGGTTGCTTCGTCCAGAATAAGGATTTTAGGGTTCTGCAAAAATGCACGGGCAATGGTAATCAGCTGTTTCTGGCCCTGGGAGATATTTGATGTCTCCTCGTTCAGTTCAAAGTCATAACCGCCGGGCAGAGTGGTAACAAAATGATGCACTCGGCTGGCTTTGGCAGCCTCAATCATTTCTTCCTCTGTGGCATCAGGGCGTGAATACATAATATTTTCCCTAATTGTGCCTTTGAACAGCCATGTTTCCTGTAAAACCATGCCGAACATTTCGCGCAGGTCATTGCGGGCAAAATCTTTGATGTTTACGCCGTCTATGCGGATTTCGCCGCCGTTAAGCTCATAAAATCTCATCAGCAGTTTAACCACTGTGGTCTTGCCGGCACCAGTAGGGCCTACAATGGCAATTTTTTCACCCGGTTTAACCTCAAGGTCAAGGTCATCAATAATAGTTTTTTCCGGTGTGTAGCCAAAATTTACATCCTGGAAAGTAACTGTACCGATAATGTCATCGGTAGGATGCGGTGTGGCGGTGTCCGGCTGTTCCTCCGGCTGGTCGAGGAATTCAAATATTCTCTCACCGCAGGCCATGGCAGACTACAGCATAGTTGAAATATTGGCAATCTGCTGAATAGGCTGGTTGAAGTTGCGGATATAGCTGATAAATGACTGGATGTTACCTACGGTAAGGGTTTTCTGCACAACCATACCTGCACCAAGTATGCAAACCAGAATATAACCCAGATTGGACACAAAGTTTGTCACCGGCATCATGGAGCTGGAAGCCACACGGCTGCGCCAGCCGTTTTCACGCAGTTCCTGATTGTATACATCAAAATCTGTTATGGATTTGTCTTCCATATTGAAGGCTTTTACTACAATATGGGCACTCATCATTTCTTCCACATGTCCGTTTACCATACCAAGGGATTTCTGCTGCTTGCGGTAAAGGGGCTGGCTGATTTTGATGATTTTTGAAATGATAAACATTGAAACAGGTATCATTCCGAAAGCAATCAGTGTCAGCTGCCATGAGATAGACAGCATCATAACAATAGTACCCACAATCAATGTGAGAGATGATGCCAGCTGGGTGAGGGTTTCACGCAGTGAGCTGCTGAGAGATTCTACATCATTGGTAATACGGGACAGCACATCACCTGTGCTGGTCACATCGAAAAATCCGATTGGCAGTCGGTTGATTTTTTCACTTATGTCCTTGCGCATACGGTAAGTGATATTGTTGGAAATCTGTGCAGTGGTGAACCCCTGTACCACAGAGAATACAAAGGATACCAGATAAAGACCGCACAGCGCAAAAACTATTTCTTGCAGCGCGGTGTAATCAATGGCAATCTGACCTGTGACCACGCCATTTTCCACAGCTGTATACAGTACATCTGTGGCTTTGCCAAGAAGGTTAGGTCCTATAACCTTGAAAATACTGGAGGCCGCTGCCAGCAGCATAACCAGGGCAAGGCCTGCTTTATAGCCGCCAAGGTAGCTGAAGGATTTCTTCAGGGTTTTCTTTATATCCTTTGGTTTTTCGCCGCCGCGGATGGCTGCATTTCTGCCGCCGCCACCGCCAGGACCCGGTCTGCCGGGAACAGGTGTATTACGATTATTATTTGCCATATATTACACCTCCTCTTCTGACAGCTGGCTGTATGCGATTTCACGGTATTCTTCGCAGCTTTCCAGCAACTGTTTGTGTGTGCCTTTGCCCACTATTCTGCCTTCGTCCATAACAAGAATCTGGTCTGCATCCATAATGCTGGCCACACGCTGACCGACAATGATAATTGTGGAATCAGCAAGATTTGAATTGAGGGCTTTGCGCAGGTTCAGGTCTGTGGTGAAGTCCAGAGCGGAAAAGCTGTCGTCAAAAATATAAATCGGCGCCATTTTGATAACAGCACGGGCAATAGCCAGACGCTGGCACTGACCGCCGGAAAAGTTTGTGCCGCCCTGACTTACAGGGGCATCGTAGCCTTCTTCTTTTTCCTTGATAAATGATTTTGCCTGGGCTATTTCACAGGCTTTTACTATTTCTTCCTCTGTGGCATCCGGTTTGGCGGCCAGAAGATTGGAGCGCACTGTACCGGACAGCAGCACAGATTTCTGCGGTACATAACCTATAAGGTCACGGAGATTTTTCAGTGACAGGTCACGCACATCCACGCCGTTTATCTTCACACTTCCGCTTTTCACATCATAAAAGCGGGGAATCAGATTGATAAGGCTGGTTTTGCCGCAGCCTGTGGAACCGATAATGGCAGTAACCCGGCCGGGTTTAGCTGTAAAAGATATATTTTCCAGCACATCACCGTCACCGGATGGATATGCAAAATTCACATTGTCAAAGGTGATTTCGCATTTGCCCTGCGGCAGTGTAACAGGTGTTTCAACTTCAGTGATGATATTTTCGGTATCCAGTATTTCGCTGATGCGGTTAACGGAAACCATGGCGCGCGGAAACATGATAAATATGCTGGACAGCATCATAAATGCGCCCATGATATTACCGGAATACTGAATGTAAGCCATCATATCGCCTACCATCAGCTGACTTTGGGCAATTTTATCTGCGCCTACCCACACAATCAGCACCGGAACAAGAGTCTGGATAAGACCCATTGTAGGTCCCATCATACTCATGGTGCGGTTGACAAAAAGGTTTGTTTTCTTATAATCATTGCTGGCTTTGTCAAAGCGCTCTTCCTCATATTTCTGTGTGGAAAATGCGCGCACAACCAGCAAACCTGTCAGGCTTTCGCGGGCCACCAGATTCAGTTTATCCACCAGCTCCTGAATGATTTTGAATCTTGGCAGTGCCAGTGAGTAAACCACCACTATGAGACAGAATACCAGCAGCACGCTAAGGGCGTTTATCCACGCCATAGACGGAGCTTTTCTCATGGCCATAACCACACCGCCGATACCCATGAACGGAGCAAAAACAATGGTGCGCACACCCATGGTCAGCATCATCTGCACCTGCTGCACATCGTTGGTGGTACGGGTGATAAGCGAAGCTGTGGAAAACTGGTCAAATTCAGCGCCGGAAAAACTTTCAATTTTTCCAAAGATAGTTTTTCTCAGGTCGCGGGAAAGACCTGTGCCCAGTCTGGCGTTGCAGAACTGTACAGCAAGAGCAACCATACTGGTGCCGGTGGCCAGCACCAGCATTTTAAAGCCCATGGAGTAGATATATCTTTTTTGCTCTGCTATAAGCGCAGTAGCTGCCCGGCCGCCTGCAGCAGCTATTTTTTCAGAATATTGCTGTATGCCCACATTTACAATCTGGCTCATAACATCAGGCAGTGCCAGATTACAATATGCCTGTATGCCAATAAGTATTACCGATGTAATCAGCAACGGTAAATAGGGCTTTACATGTTTCAGTACATGCTTCAATCTTCATCACCTGCCTCCCTGTGTATTTCTTCATCAAGATACCCTGCTGTTTCTTCCAGCAGTTCTATCAGCCGGGTGGCCTTTTCTTCCCCCAGATTTTCATATACCGAAGAAAATCTGCTGATAAACCGGCGGTAATCCTCCTGTATAAGCAGTCGGCCTTTTTCGGTGGCATAAACATAGGTTTTTCTCCTGTCGACAGTGCCTGGCTTTCGCTCTATCAGCTCCTGTTTTTCCAGCACTGAAAGTTTCCGGGATACTGTAGGCAGTGCAATCTCCAGTTTTTCCGCCAATACGCTGGGGGTTATTCCCACATCCTCATGATGCGCAATTATTCTCAGCAATCGCAGGTCACCGCTGCTCTGATAGCATTTCATCTGCAGAAATCTGTTCAGACGGGATACTTTTCTCATGGCAGCATTCAGCTGCTCTGTTTTTGTTTTTTCCAATTTCATCTCCCTTTCTGATAGTTACATAATAAAATAGTTAGCTTATATAACTATTATATAAACTAACTATTTTTCTGTCAATATATTCCACTATATTTTCACAACCTCACGACCGGTATTATCCGTCTGGTCCTGCATCTCGGTCAGATTTGCCCAGGTGCGTTTGGGCATAAAATTCATACGGCATTTGGGATTATAGCGTTCCTTTATAGCTATGGTATCGTAGAAATTTTTCCACAGCTGCTGTGTCCTTTTTTCATCCTCGCTGACCTGTGGCATCTGAATGTCATCTGCGCGGATAATTCTGTAGTCGCCCCTGGAATAAATCAGCGCCTGTTTGTGGGTGGCATCATAAATCATAAAAGGCTGGTCTGCAAATCGGTTGGTAAAATGCCAGGCAATCAGGGGCAGTATCTGATTTTTGGGCTCAATTTTGGACACATACACATCCCCTGCCTTGTAAAAGCGAACCCACCCCAGAAAGTGATGCTGTTCCCTTTCCAGATGACGGTGGGCTTTGAACAGTACAGAAACATCCCGGTCAGACAGGTGGTTGATTATCCCCGGTCCGACCCTGAACCCCTTCACCACATATCTCAGCATATACATTTCCTTTTCCTCCAGGCAAGTGAGAAAACAGCCGGTGAGAAACTCCAGGTTTCGCCTGCCCAGCTTTTCCTCTATGGCAAAACGCACTTTGTACACCTGTTCATAGTCCGTTTCTATCATCAGGTTTTCGTAAAATGATGGTGTAAAATCGGCCCGTGATATAATGCCTGCCGGCTTCAGCCTGTTGTAATAAAAATTGTACACGCAGCAGAGGAAACCTTCAAAACTGCCGTCGTAAATATACATAACTTTCTGATTTTCAGACATTTACAACCATCCTTTCTGCTTTTGCAGTGATATATTTTTCGTTCAGCCGGTCGGTGTCAAAAAAGCTGAGCTGTGTCACATCGCCGGCGGTTATGTTGAAATTATCCTTTGCCGATGTGGAAATCAGCATCTGTGCCGCTTTTTCTTTATCTATTGTCACATACTGAGCCGCCTTTCCTTTGCAGATGATGAAGTACTGGGCGCGTTTCAGAACTATCCCCATTTTTTTCAACCGGTCAAAGTCCAACCATGCCATTTTTCGCGCCGCCACAATTCTCCTGGCACCTGTGACACCTATTCCCGGCACACGCAGCAGCATTTCGTAGGGCGCGGTGTTCACCTCCACCGGAAACAGGTGCATATTGTTCAGCGCCCAGTTGCATTTTGGGTCCAGCAGAGGGTTGAACATACTGTCCTGTTCCGACAGTATTTCCTCAGCGCGAAAACCATAAAAGCGCAGCAGCCAGTCCGCCTGATACAGTCGGTGCTCCCTCAGCAATGGAGGTTTGGTGTCTTTTGCCGGCAGCAGACGGTCATCATTCAGGGGAATGTATGCCGAAAAAAACACCCTTTTCAGCTTATACTTATCATACAGCGCCTGGGACAGTCGCAGAATATGAAAATCGCTTTCCTCGCTGGCACCTATAATCATCTGGGTAGACTGACCGGCCGGGGCAAAGCGCGGGGCGTGGCGGTATTTTACCATTTCATACTTTGCCTGTGCCTGACCGTCAGCTATGGTTTTCATAGGTGTCAGTATATTTGCCTTGCTTTTCTGTGGAGCCAGTTTTTTCAGGCTGGCTTCGCTGGGCAGCTCAATATTTACGCTCACCCTGTCCACCAGACTGCCCATTATCTCTACCAACTGTCGGGAAGCACCAGGTATGGCTTTGGCGTGGATATAACCGTTAAACCCATATTCCTGTCTGAGTATACGCACACACTTTATCATCTGCTCCATGGTATAGTCAGCGTTCTTCAGCACGCCGGAGGAGATGAACAAACCCTCTATATAATTGCGTCGGTAAAATTCTATGGTCAGGTCTGCCAGCTCACGGGGAGTAAAAGCTGCACGGGGTACATCGTTTGATTTGCGATTTATACAGAAAGCGCAATCATACCGGCAATAATTTGTGAACAACACTTTCAGCAGGGATATACATCTGCCATCTGCTGACCAGGAATGGCATATACCTGCCGCCACAGCTGTGCCCAGACCGCCCCTTGAACCACGGCTGATACCGCTGGATGTACAGGCCACATCGTACTTGGCTGCATCCGTAAGTATTGTCAGCTTCTCATACATATCCATAAATTATCACCTCTTGTGTATATTTTAACACTTATCAGTTGTATTTTCAATAGTAATAACAACTTTTAGTTGTGAAAGTTGAAAACTTATATAAAGCGTGATATAATGATAAAAGATTTTTATTAATTGGAGAAAAGTAAAATGTCTATTGCAATCGTAAGAGAATATTTCAGAGAATTGAACATGGAGGACAAGGTGCTGGAGTTTGATGTATCCAGTGCTACAGTACAGCTGGCGGCTATTGCCCTGGGCACAGAAGAAGCCAGAATTGCAAAAACAATGTCATTCAAAAAAGATGACGGATGTATCCTGGTGGTTACAGCTGGCGATGTAAAAATTGACAACGCCAAATACAAACACACATTCGGCCTGAAGGCAAAAATGCTGACAGCTGAAGAAGTTATCGAGCTTATTGGCCACGCCATCGGCGGTGTATGTCCTTTTGCTGTAAAAGAAGGCGTAAAAGGTATTTACATTGACGAAAGCGTAAAAAGATTTGAAACTATCTTCCCTGCATGCGGTTCATCCAACAGTGCTATTGAGCTGACACCTGAAGAACTGTTTAAATACAGCAAGGCTGACAGCTGGGTAGATGTGTGCAAACTGAAAGAAGCATAATAAAAAAGAGGACTGTGTCACAGTCCTTTTTTAATAGGTAACAATATGAAAAATATATTGGAAAAAATTGTATCTATCCCGTTGACAGTTTTGCTGATGGCATCATTGTGGGGATGCGGCCGGCAACAGCCGGAGCCTGTTCCCACACCGGTACCGCAGACAAAAGTGCAGTCGCTGATGGAAAAAATGAGCACAAAAGAAAAGGTGGGGCAGTTATTCATCATTCGTCCTGAATCACTGGACAGCAGTCTGTCACCGAACCAGGCGAACAGCACATACGAACACGGCGTATCGCAGCTGACCGACGAAATGGCAGATACTCTGAAAAATTACCCTGCCGGAGGAGTGGCACTGTTTGGCAAAAATATATACAGCCCCGACCAGACTGTGCAGTTTATCACAGACCTGCAGACGGCTTCTGACACAGGTATGTTTATAGCCGTAGACGAAGAAGGTGGCAGCGTGTCCCGACTGGCGGCAAACCATAATTTTGACCTGCCACAGTACAGCAATATCGGTACTTTAGAAAATGAAGAACAGGCACTGGCCATGTACACCGATATAGGCAGCTATCTGAGAAAATACGGCTTTAACTTTGATTTTGCTCCGGTGACTGATGTAAACACCAATCCGGACAACATAGTAATAGGCAGCCGTGCATTTGGCAGTGACCCTGACAAAGTTGCCGGGATGGTGGCCGCTGCTGTAGATGGGCTTCACAAAAGCAATATAATAACCAGCATAAAACATTTTCCCGGTCACGGTGACACTGTGGGAGACACTCACAATGGCTTTGTACAGGTGGACAAAACCTGGCAGGAGATGCTGGACTGCGAGATAATTCCTTTTGCCGCCGCTATAGACAAAACTGATACTGTGATGGTGGCCCATATTGCCTGTCCTGCTGTAACCGGAGACAATACCCCGGCCAGTCTTTCCCACACTATGATAACAGGAAAACTGCGCGGCGAACTGGGCTTTGACAGGATAGTAATAACCGATTCCCTGTCTATGAATGCTGTAACCGACAGCTACACTTCCCGGCAGGCAGCTGTTGCTGCAATTCAGGCCGGAGCTGATATTCTGTTAATGTCTTATGATTACATCTCCGCTTTTGACGGAGTGTACGCCGCTGTGACTGATGGTATAATCAGCGAAGACAGGCTGGATGAAAGTGTGGAAAGAATACTGACGCTGAAGGAAAAATACGGAATAATATAATCCATAAACAAAAAAGCAAGGTAAAATCACCTTGCTTTTTATTGTTGTTGTGATTATTCAGCGATGGCTGTTTCCAGAGCCAGTTTAATCATGTTGTCCAGTTCTTTTTCTCTTGCTTCCTGAGAAAGAGGCGGCTGGTCAGGGTTTGCAAAGTTGTTTGCGATGTTCATGATTGTCAGTGCTCTTGTGCGGAACTGGCTGGCCAGTGCATAAAGTGCAACGGCTTCCTGTTCAGAAGCAATAACGCCGTATTCGTTCCAGCGTTTTGCTGTTTCAGGTTTATTTTCAAAGTACAGCAGGTCGTTACATACTGTCAGACCTACACGTGCAGGAATATCCATTTCTTCTGCCAGTTTTTCTGCCATATAAACCAGTTTGTGGTCTGCAACGGCAGAGAAAGTACCTTCCAGATGAGCGTAGTTCATAAAGGAAGATGTGTAGCAGCAGCCTTTGGAAATAACCAGTTCACCAACATTTAGAGTTGGTTCATAGCTGCCTGCTGTGCCAACGCGGATAAGTGTTTTACAGCCGTATTCTGTCATCAGTTCTCTGGCATAGATGTGGATGGACGGAACCCCCATACCTGTACCCATTACAGAAACAGGAACACCTTTGTATGTACCTGTGTATCCGTACATGCCGCGTACTTCGTTGAAGCAAACAGCATTTTCCAGGTAAGTTTCAGCGATATATTTTGCTCTCAGAGGGTCGCCAGGAAGAAGGATTCTTTCGGCAATATCGCCCATTTTTGCACTGATATGCATGCTCATAGTAGTATTCTCCTTTTATATATTATTTTATAAATTAATTCTTAAATTTATTTGTGGTAATAATTCTCACCACTGAGCTGACAAGTGATACGCCTACAGCGATAGCACCGGCTACCCCCAGAGTGCTCACCAGCTTTTCCAGAAACATAGGCATGTTGCCCTGAATGCAGTACTCCATTGTATAATAGATGCCGCCACCGGGTACCATAGGCAGTATCCCCACAATCAGGAAAACAGTAGACGGTGTTTTGAACACGCGGGCCATAATTTCGCTGAAAACAGCCACCGAAACAGCTGCCATCAGGTTTTGGAAAATAACCGAACCGGTAGGTGCGCACAACAGATAAACCACCCATGCGATGCCGCCGCCCACACAGGCGGCAATGCCTATTTTCAAATCATGAAGGTTATACATTACGCAGAAGCCTGCACAAGCCATAGCAGCATAAATAAAAGGAAGTACATATTCTGTAACTACAGCCATTATAACACACCTCCGAACAATGTATTGAAACCAGACAATGGCAATGCTATACCAACAGCAATAGCAATGGCTATCAGCATAACCTCTGCAATTTTATTTGTGCCGGTGATAACATCACCGCTGATAATATCGCGCATAATGTTTGTGATGCCCACACCGGGTACCAGTGTCATAATAGCACCGATGATAATCATATCCAGATTGTGTCCCAGACCGGTAACCATACCGATAATCGCCACCACCGCTATAACCATACTGGAGACCAGGTTGGAAAAGAAGATGTTGGCATTTACTTTGCCCATATATTTCAGACAGTATTCTGTGGCAAGTCCGGCTATAAACGCTACAATGGCGTCCCCTGTGTCACCGCCCCAGAAATAACAGAAAAACGCAGAAGCTACACCGTAAGCTATCATAACCTCTGCAAAAGAATACAGTTTGGTTTTATGTATATCGTTCAGTCTTTCATAAATAACCTGAGGGTCAGGTGTATTTTCACACACCCATCGGCACAGGTCGTTTACTTTGTGCAAACGGCTCATGTTCTGTGCTATGGAAGTAACACGCTCCAGCTGAGTCATGGCTTTGCCGTCATCGCCGGGAATGGTTACGATAATTGTGGCCGGAATAGCAAAAATCTGCGCATCTTCTATTCCATAGGCGCGCATAAAAAAGCCTATGGCCTGTTCCACGCGGTAGATTTCACCGCCGTTTTCCAGCAGACCTCGGCCCAATTTACAGGCGCAGTCCAGGAGCTATTCTTTACTGTATGTCATAAAACCTCTTGATATTGATTTATTATAAAAATTAGTATATACTGTTGTTAGGTTAATTTTAATTGTAACATAAAGGTGAAAAATAAACAATGATAAAATACGCTGTACCAAAAGGAAATGAAACCTGCTGCCATATATGCAAGGTATGCCAGAATCCATGCAAGCACAAAGGTGACTGCAGCGGCGCATGTGCCGGTTGCCCTCATCCATGCTGGCTGGACTGGAAAAATTACAAAAAAACATGGGAATTCATGGATGATTAAACAGGTGTTTTTCACCTGTTTTTTTATTTATCTGCAATAACTGCAGACAACACGGACATCATTTCCCACACAAAATATTTCTGCATATAAAAAGCACTGTGAAAATCACAGTGCTTTTCTGTTTAATTCTGTCCTAATATATGTATCAGTCTGGGGTAGGTGTAAATATATGCGCTGAGAGGATAATTCCACCTGTCTGCAGTGTTTGAAGCCACTGTAATATCAATCATATTTCCGTTCCGGTCATACACTGTATCTGTCACCACCAGCGAATGGCGCCAGTCATTGTATGCGCCCACCTGAATAACATCACCTTTTTCAGCATATTCCAGCCGCAGGTCCGCCTGGCAGATAAGACCGTTGGAGCGGTTTATTGTGGCGTAGGTGTAGAAAGGGTCAACACCTGTCCATGAATATGAACGACCGGTGGCAGTTTGTTTTGTATTCAGCGTCCGTGAATAAAATTTCCACTGTGACTCCCCGTAACCGCTGTAATCCATATCTATACCGCCGGCATAAATACACTGGCTGGCAAAATTCTGGCAGTTGCCGCCGTAATCATCATATGCCAGATAGTTACCGGTGTAATTCCTCTGATTGCACCACTGGCGGGCATATTCCACAGCAGCATCACGGTCATAGGCTGTGTTTTTCACTTCAATATCCTCCGGAGGATTACCTGTGGAGATTTTCAGTACTTCTTTATTTTCCAGCGCATCAGCAGTGATTAGTTCCACCGTTTTTTCAGCCCTGGCTGTATAATCTGCGCCTGAAGCGTTCTCCCAGCCTTCTACAGCCAGCAGGAAGAAATCTTCCTCCTGTTCATGGCTTTTTATCAGCCAGCTTCCGTCGGTTTCCTCCAGCACAAATTTATGATTTATGTTGTAACTGCAGGAATCTTCAGTCAGGTGCTGAAATCGCTGTACATTTTCTTCAGTGAGATAAACAGTCACTGTGCTCCCTGATACTTTCACTTCGCTGATATTATAGCTCACAGATGCATAGCTGAGAGTCAGGTCCAGATGAGACATTTTTCTTATTTCCACAAGTATTTTTTGAGCAGCCATATTTATATACCGGCTTTTATCCTGTTTTGTGAACAGGCCAGATATATCTTGTGCTTCAAGTGTACACAATGTATCAGCATAATTGCGGGCATAGGCTGCAAGCAGTTCCTTCTGTCTTTCATTCAGTATGCCTGTGCGGTCATTTACTGCCACATTTACTTCCACATCTTTAGCAGAAGCAGTGCCGGGAAGGCTCACTGCTGTCTGTGCCCGTGCGGAAGAGTCCGCAGTATAATATTCACTGTGGATATAACCATTCCACACCCACATCCCTGCTATAAAGGAAAAAAGCAGAATAAGGAGTATTTTCATAAGTTTATTATTTCTGCTGTTCACGCTCATACCTCAAAATTATACAAATTCTTTTATAATACGCATATTGTAACATATTCCGACTGATTATGTGTGACTATAAAATGAACTTATACAAAAAAAGATGCAGATTAACTCTGCATCTTTTGGTTTATCTGTTTATTTGCCTTCTTTTTTGGCATTGATTTTTGCGATAGCATCTTTTCTGGACAGATTGATTCTGTTCTGGTCATCAATTTCTGTAACCATTACCAGGATTTCGTCACCAACATTTACAACGTCTTCAACTTTTGCCACGCGTTTTTCATCCAGCTTGGAGATATGAACCATACCTTCTTTACCTGGAGCGATTTCAACGAATGCGCCGAAGCTCATCAGTCTTGTAACCACACCTTTGTAGATAGCGCCGATTTCTGGGTCTTCTACAATAGTTTTGATAATGAAGTAAGCTTTGTTCAGGTTGTCTGCATCCAGACCGCTGATAAATACGCTGCCGTCATCTTCGATGTCAATCTGTACATCACATTCGGCACAGATTTTCTGGATAACTTTACCGCCCTTACCGATAACATCTTTAATCTTATCCGGGTCAATCTTCATGGATTTCATTTTTGGAGCATATTTGGACAGTTCTGCTCTTGGTTCGGCGATAACAGGAGCCATAATGTCATCCAGGATATGCAGTCTTGCTTTGCGGCATTTTTCAAATGCTTCTTCGATAATTTCGTATGTCAGACCATCTACTTTGATGTCAACCTGAATAGCTGTGATACCTTTATGTGTACCGCCAACTTTAAAGTCCATATCGCCGTGGAAGTCTTCCAGGCCCTGAATATCCAGCATTGTCATCCAGCGGTCGCCTTCTGTGATAAGACCACAGGAGATACCTGCAACAGGTGCTTTGATTGGTACACCTGCATCCATCAGAGCCAGTGTGGAGCCACAGATGGAAGCCTGGGATGTGGAACCGTTGGAAGAAAGAACTTCGGAAACAACGCGGATTACGTATGGGAATTCTTCCTGAGATGGCAGAACAGGTACCAGGGCTCTTTCAGCCAGAGCACCGTGACCGATTTCACGACGGCCTGGGCTTCTTGGAGCGCGTGCTTCACCAACAGAGTATGGTGGGAAGTTGTACTGGTGCATGTATTTCTTTTCGTAGATGTCCTGCAGACCGTCAATCAGCTGACCGTCTTTCATTGTGCCCAGTGTTGCAACGGACAAAACCTGTGTCTGACCGCGTGTGAACATACCTGAACCGTGAACTCTTGGCAGCAGACCTACTTCGGCAGACAGAGGACGGATTTCGTTGATACCACGGCCGTCTACGCGTTTGCCTTCATCCAGCAGCCAGCGACGAACTACAAATTTCTGCAGCTTGTACATACATTCGTCAATCATGCCTTCCATTTCTGGATATTCAGCATCGAATTTTTCGTGTACTTCTGTGTAGATTGGGTTCAGTCTTGCTTCGCGGATGTTTTTGTCATCTGTATCCAGAGCAAATTTTACTTTGTCCAGAGCAAATTCTTTGATTGCTTCAAACATATCGTGGTCAACTTCGATATGCTGGAATTCATATTTTGGTTTACCGATTTCTGCAACGATTTCGTTTACGAAAGCGATAAACTTTTTGATTTCTTCGTGGCCAGCTCTGATAGCGTTCAGCATTGTTGTTTCATCAACTTCACTTGCGCCTGCTTCAATCATAACCACTTTTTCCTGGCTGCAAACCAGTGTCAGGTCCAGTTTGTTTGTTTCTTTCTGTTTTGCGTTTGGCATCAGAACGATTTCGCCGTCTACCAGACCAACAGAGATACCGCCGATAGGACCGTTGAATGGAACGTCGGAAATGCATGTAGCGATGATAGCACCCAGCATACCCACGATTTCAGGGTCACAGTCAGGTTCTACAGACATAACTGTCATAACGATGGAAACATCGTTTCTCATATCTTTAGGGAACAGAGGACGCATTGGTCTGTCAACCACACGGCTGGACAGAACAGCGCTTTCACCTGGGCGGCCTTCTCTTCTCAGGAAGGAGCCTGGGATTCTGCCTACAGCGTAGATTTTTTCTTCAAAATCTACAGACAGAGGGAAAAAGTCAATGCCGTCTCTTGGGTTTGGTGCCATAGTAACGTTTGCAAGAACTACTGTGTCACCGTAGCGTACCAGACAGGAGCCGTTGGACAGTGCGCACATTTTGCCTGTTTCAACTGTCAGCTTTCTGCCGGCAAACATAGTTTCAAATACTTTGAAGCTCATTTTATTCTCCTTGTTAAAAATTTTGTGTTTTCGGCAAGAGAGATTATATTTTTAGCAATGAGTTCAGCATTTACCATAAGGTAAACACTCAAGTTACTGCTAAATATAATATCCTCCCTTGCCAGTTACCGCTATAATTACAGACTGAAAGGCAGATGTTACCATCTGCCTTATATCTTTGTGTAAATTATTTACGCAGACCCAGTTTAGCAACGATTGCACGGTATCTTTCGATATCTGTTTTCTGCAGGTATGCCAGCAGGTTACGACGGCGACCTACCATTTTGAACAGACCACGACGGGAGTGATGGTCCTGTTTGTTGGATTTCAGGTGTTCTGTCAGATGGTTGATTCTTGCTGTCAGCAGAGCAATCTGTACTTCTGGAGAACCTGTGTCACCTTCATGTGTTGCGTATTTTGCGATAATTTCCTGTTTGTTCATAGTTGTTTTCACCTTTCTTTTATTTATCGTGCCTGCAAACCAGCATAGGGCTGGTGAATACCGGATACGGTTTTATACCCCTGCACCGATTTGTAGGTCACTATAGAATTATATCATTAAAACTATAATTTGTAAAGTATATTATATGTGAATTTTCCCATTAAATAATGCCTTTTTTTGTAAGAAATTCACAGGATTTCTCTGCGCTGGAGTAAATCATTTCACCCAGCTGCCGCAGACTGTCAAATTTCTGCGGTGCAAACAGGTACTGGTAAAAATCCACCTGTATTTCTTTATAATATAAGTCACCTTCATATCCAAGTATAAAGGTTTCACAGGTTTGTCCCAGGCCGTTTACAGTCGGGCGACTGCCAAGCCCTGTAGCAGACGGATATTTTTTACCATCTACTGTGGTACAGGTTATGTACACGCCGTCCTTCGGTGTACACATGCCGTCAGGATAAACCTGATTGATGGTAGGGGTTCCCATGGTACGGCCTATTTTTTTGCCGTGAACCACCGGCAGTTTTACACTGTAAGGTCGGCCCAGCATTGTACCGGCTTTTTCCATAGCACCCCGGGAAAGAGCATTGCGGATAGCTGTGCTGCTGACGATTTCACCGTCAAGGCATACTGTTTCAGCCAGCACAAATACTATGCCATATTTTTCGCACAGCTGCTGCAGCACCTGTACATTGCCCCGTCTGTTTTTTCCGAAGAAAAAGTTTTCTCCGCAGAAAACAGCCTTTGCTTTCATGGATTTCACCAGAATTTTCTGTACAAATTCTTCCGGCTCCAGCCCTGAAAAATCAGAAAAGTCCGGCGAATAGTACAGGTCTATCCCCAGAGCCTGCATACATTCCAGCTTTTGTGACTGTGTCAGCAGGTCTTTGCCTTTATGACCCAGTGTTATTGACTTTGTAAATGTAAATACGGCTTTTTTCAGGCCGTTTTCGTCGGCGTAACGACACATCTGCTGTATAAGAGATTGGTGTGCAATATGTACGCCGTCAAAATATCCCAGAGCCACAGCGGAATTTTCGCTGCTCTGCCAGGAGATATTATACACTTCAAGCATCTATATTTTCCTTTTCTTTTTCAACAAAAAGTTTTACCACGCTCATCTTCTTTTCTGCTACATTGGCGATGGCATAGAATTTGTCCCTGTAGTAAACGCGGTAGTCACCGTCCGGTTTGGCTATACGGCTGCGGGCGCCGTTGAGCAGGCGTTTTGCCAGCTCCGGCGACAGGTCTATCCTGTCCAGATGCATAAACACAGTGTCTGTATTTACAATCAGGCTGTCGATAGTATCGTCGGCGCGGGCCTGCTGCAGCTCCTCCAGAGTAATGCAATCCTCCAGTGTATAACCGCAGGCCTTTGTGCGGGAAAGTGATGACAGCACCGCACCACAGCCAAGGTTTTCACCCATATCTTCCACCAGGGTACGGATATATGTGCCTTCGCTGCAGAGAACACGGATTTTGTATTCGTTTTCTTCCAGAGAGTCATCTTCCAGCATAACCAGTTCTTTTATCACTGCTTTTCTGGGTTTTCTTTCCACATTTTCCACTGTAACACCCCGGCGTGCCAGTTTGTACAATGGCTGACCGTTAATTTTTACAGCAGAGTACATCGGAGGCAGCTGGGTGATTTCACCGCGGAAATTTTCCATTTCTGCCAGTACATCTTCTTTGGTGGCAGTAACCGGACGCTGATTGATAACCTCGCCGGTAACATCGCCTGTGTCTGTGTTCAGCCCCAGTTTAAAGGTGGCGATATACTCTTTGTCCTTGATAATCTGCATATCCACAGCTTTTGTTGCCCTGCCCATAAAAACAGGCAGAACACCGGTGGCCATAGGGTCCAGAGTACCGGAATGGCCCACTTTTCTGGTGGAGAGGATACCGCGGGCTTTGGCAATAACATCAAAGCTTGTCCAGCCCTGTGGTTTATATAAAATCAGTATTCCGTTGCGGTCTATCTGCATAATACGTTTTCTACTTCCTTTAAAATAGCCTTTTTCACGCTGTCAATGCTGCCGATTACCTCACAGCCGGCCGCACGGATGTGACCGCCGCCGCCCAGGGCAGCTGCGATTTCGTTGGCGTTTACTGTTTCGCCTGTGCGGATGGACAGTTTGTAAGAGCCATCCTCACGGAGAGGACGGATAAGGATGGACACATCCACACCCTCAAAGTTTCTGGGCATAGATGACAGGCCGTCAATATCTGTAGGCTCCGGCTTGATGTCCTGCATAACCTCACGGGTGAGAGCCAGCAGTGCGCATCTGTCATCAAAATGATATTCCAGATTGTTCAGCATGAATTTTTCCAGCTTCACAGCTTTTGCTGTTTTGGACATAAAGAATTTTTCCACCAGCATTGTGTGCTGTGCCCCCAGTTCCATCAGGCGTGCGCCAACAATGTGAGTGAGGGGTGTGGTGGAAGAATATTTGAAACAGCCGGTATCTGTGATGAGACCGGTGTACAGACAATCCGCCACATGAGGTGTGATTTCACAGCCCATGGCGACGATGATTTCATACATCAGCTGTGCGGCAGCAGGATAATCTTCCTTGAGACACAGATAGTTTGAATAGCCGTTGTTTGATTCGTGATGGTCTATGCACAGGTCCACCTTGTGTGCATAGTGTGCCAGGTTTTCCCCCAGCAGGTTTACACCGGCTACATCCACAGAAACAACATATTCCACTTCAAACTCTTCGTTGTAAAGAGGAATATCCAGATAATCGTATTTTGCCGGTATGGAGTGGTGGCAGATGGCGGCTATGGTTTTGCCCATATTTTTCATCACATGGCACAATGCCGCTGCACTGCCCAGTGTGTCGCCGTCAGGGTTTTTGTGGCAGAGAACAAGAATATTGTCCTTTGCCAGCAGAAGCTCTGCCGCCTGGTTTACTTCTATTTTAGTCGTCATTTTTATTAATATCCCTTAATATCTCGTTGATTTTCTGTGCGTATGCTGCGCCGTCATCTTTCAGAAAAACAAATTCCGGGCTGCGTTTGATACGCAGGCGTTTTGACAGTTCGCCACGGATAAAGCCCTGACCTTTGTTCAGTGCTTTGATGGCAGCCTGGCACTTTTCATCGCTTTCCAGAACGCTCATATACACTCTGGCGTTTGTCAGGTCCGGGCTGGTTTCCACGCGCATAATTGTCCAGAAACATTCCAGGCGTGGGTCTTTCATCTGAGATACTATAGAGATTAATTCTCTTTTGATGTCTTCATTCAGTCTTTCTGCTTTGTTTGAAGCCATAATGAATTACCTCCTGTATATATTGGTGTGGCAAAGCGGTGAAATACCGCCTTGCCGATATATTTTCATTATTTGCACAGGACGGGAAACCCGTCCCCTACGCCATATATTATACTTATTAATCTTCGCGGTATTCTTCCATAATGAAGGATTCGAAGATATCGCCTTCTTTGATGTCGTTAAATTTTTCCAGACCGATACCACATTCGTAACCGGCCATAACTTCTCTCTGGTCGTCTTTGAAACGTTTGAGGGAGAGGATTTCATCTTCAACAATAACGATACCGTCGCGAACAACACGGATTTTTGCGTGTCTTGCAACTTTACCCTCTTTTACATAGCAGCCTGCGATAGTACCTGCAGAGGACAGCTTGAACACGCTTCTAACCTCTGCCTGGCCCAGTTCAACTTCTCTGAACTTAGGTGCCAGCATACCCTTCATAGCGTCTTTAACATCGTTGAGAGCATCGTAAATTACGCGGTACATACGCATTTCCACATCATTCTGTTCTGCATCCTGTTTAGCTGTAGCGTCAGGACGAACATTGAAACCGATGATGATAGCGTTGGAAGCGGAAGCCAGCATAACGTCGGATTTGTTTACAGCACCAACTGCAGCATGGATAACTTTTACACGTACTTCATCGTTGGACAGTTTTTCCAGAGACTGTTTTACAGCTTCTGCAGAACCCTGTACGTCAGCTTTTACGATAATTGGCAATTCTTTCATTTCGCCCTGGGCAATCTGACTGAACAGGTTATCCAGAGTAACTTTCTGAACGGAGTTGAATTTTTCTTCCTTGATTGCCTGCATGCGTTTTTCAGCCAGTTCTCTTGCCAGTTTTTCATCTTCAACTGCATCGAACAGGTCACCCGCTGTAGGAACTTCTGTCAGACCTGTGATTTCAACAGGTGTGGAAGGACCGGCAACATCAATTCTTTCGCCTTTGTCGTTTGTCATTACACGAACACGGCCAACTGCTGTACCTGCGATGAGAACATCACCTTTGTGCAGTGTACCGTTCTGAACCAGGATAGTGGCAACAGGACCCAGACCTTTGTCCAGACGGGCTTCGATAACAGCACCTTTTGCACGGCGGTTAGGGTTAGCTTTGTATTCGTTGATTTCGCTGGTCAGGTTTACCATTTCCAGCAGTTCATCAATATTTTTGCCCATTTTTGCAGAAACAGGCACACAGATTGTATCGCCGCCCCATTCTTCAGGAACCAGACCGTATTCTGTCAGCTCCTGTTTTACTTTTTCAGGGTTAGCTGTAGGCTTGTCGATTTTATTGATAGCTACGATAATAGGAATGCCGGCAGCTTTTGCATGGTTGATAGACTCAATAGTCTGTGGCATAATACCGTCGTCAGCTGCAACCACCAGGATGGCAATGTCTGTTACCATAGCACCACGCTGACGCATGGATGTGAAAGCTTCGTGGCCTGGTGTATCCAGGAATGTGATTGTTTTGCCGCCTGCAACTACCTGATAAGCACCGATGTGCTGTGTGATACCACCGGCTTCACCGGAAGTAACATTTGTATTTCTGATAGCATCCAGCAGAGATGTTTTACCGTGGTCAACATGACCCATAACAACTACAACAGGTGGTCTTTCCTGTTTGTCTTCATCTCTGTCTTCCACTTCTTCAAACAGTCTTTCTTCGATAGTAACAACTACCTCTTTTTCTACTTTTGCGCCCAGTTCTTCGGCCACAATAGCAGCTGTATCATAGTCAACAACCTGGCTGATGGAAGCCATAACGCCCAGCATCATCAGACGCTTGATAACTTCGCTGGCTGTAACTTTCAGACGGGATGCCAGCTCGCCAACTGTGATTTCGTCAGGAATCTGAACTTTCAGCTGAGCTTTTCTGGCTTTTTCCAGATGCAGTCTTTCCAGTTTTTCTGCTTCTGTTTCACCGCGTTTCTTTGCATAAGGGTTTTTGGAGTTCTGTTTGTTTTTGTTGCCGAACTTCTGTTTGCCGCCCTGCTGATTTTTTCTCTGACCGCCGCCGTAGTTCTTTGTGGAAGCCAATTCATCGTATTTTTCGTTGAACTTATCCATATTTACATTGGACTGACGTGTGTCAACAGTAACAGTAACTCTTTCCTGTTTTACAACTTCCTGTTTTTCAGCTTTCTGCTTAGGAGCTTTTGCCTGAACAACTGTACCGTCTGCGCGTTTCAGAGGTTCATTTGCATTGTTTTTAGGCTGCTGTGTTTTTTCTGTCTGTTTCTGTACAGGTTTCTGTTCCTGCTTTTTAGGCTGCTGTGCCTGTTTCTGTGCAGGTTTTTCTTTGTTTTCTTTCACAGGTCTGTCCTGTTTTGGTTTGTTTTCCTGTTTTGGTCTGTTGTCCTGTTTAGGAGCAGCTTTTTTCTCTGTTTTAGGCTGCTGTGGTTTCTGCGCAGGTTTTTCTGCTTTCTTTTCTTCCTTTACAGGAGCTTTTTCAGCTTTCTTTGGTTCCAGGTATGTGGCAAAGTTATCAATAGTGCCTTTCCGGGAATATTTTTCAAAAGCCAGGTTTGCCTGTTCTTCTGTGAGAACAGTGGATTTTTTTATTTCTGTGCCAAGCAGCTCACTCAGTTCTGTGAGTGTTGTTTTGGCGTTGAGATTAAAATCAGATATAAGATCGCTTGCTTTGTATTTTATAACCATTTACAACTCTCCTTCTGTTTCTTTTATTGCATTGGTACACAGTCTGGCCAGATTTTCGTCTGTGATTGTGACAATGCCTGTCAGCCTGCCTGCTACCTGAGAAAACTCGTACTGTGTCAGGCTGGTCATATAAACATCTGCTATATCTTCGCAAAAGTAATTTACTCTTTTGATTGTTTTTTCACTCAGGTCGCTGGCCAGGATAACCGCCCATGCTTCTCCGCGGATAACCGCTGTTTTCACCCGGTCAAAACCGCTTACCAGTTTGCCGGCTTTTTTTGCCAGTGACATACTGAACAGGATTTTATTCATTGGCCAGCTCCTGTTCCAGACGGGCATAGATTTCGTCGCTGATAGCCACATCAAATGCTTTGTCTAATTTTTTGCCTTTTTTAGCCAGTTTTAAACAGGCAGCATCTTTGCAGATATAAGCGCCGCGACCCGGTTTTTTACCTGTAGTATCTATAGAAATTTCGCCCTCGGCATTTCTTACCACTCGGATAAGCTCTCTTTTGTCTTTGGAAGTGTTACAGCCGATGCATTTTCTTAACGGAATTTTTCTGATAGCCATAATGTCACTCCTTTTACTTATTATTCGCCGAAGTAGCCGCTTTCAGGGTGAATATCAATATTGAAACCTGTAAGGCGGGCTGCGAGACGTGCGTTCTGACCTTTGCTGCCGATAGCCAGTGACAGCTGTTCATCAGGTACTGTTACACGGCAGGATTTTGGCTGCTGTGTCAGTATTTCCACGCTTACTACCTGAGATGGTGACAGAGCAGCGGAGATGAATTCTTCTGGGTCTTCTGAATATTTTACAAAATCAACTTTTTCGCCATTCAGCTGTGCGATAACGCTTTCCACACGGGAGCGTTTAGGGCCGATACAAGCGCCGATAGCGTCAACATTAGGGTCTTTGGACCATACTGCCATTTTTGTTCTGGAGCCTGCTTCACGGCTGATAGCTTTTACCACTACGGTGCCGTCGTGAATTTCAGGTACTTCGTTTTCAAACAGGCGGCTTACAAAACCAGGATGTGTTCTGGACAGCATGATTCTTGGGCCGCGGTCTGTGGAAAGAACATCAACCACATAAACTTTTACATGGTCGCCCACTTTGATTTCTTCACCTGGCAGCTGTTCTTCTTTTGCCAGTACGAATTCGTTGGAGCCAACCTGCAGGATAGCAGCGCCGCTTTTTTCACTGATTCTCAGCACAACGCCTGTAACGATTTCGTGTGTTTTGCCCTGCATATCTGCCAGCAGTTTAGCTTTTTCAGCTTCTTTGATACCCTGACGGATAACATTTTTGGCAGCGCCGATAGCGATATAACCAAAATCTTTTGTTTTCAGCGGAATAGCCAGTTCCTGGCCCAGTTTAGCTCTGGCTTTTACCTTTTTGGCGTCTTCCAGGGAGATTTCTGTATCAGGGTCATATACATCTTCAACTACTGTTTTAACCACGGAAACAACGAAGTTCTTTTTGTTTTCGTCAACCATAACACTTACGTTGCCTTCAATGCCCAGGTCTTTTTCAACAGCAACTTCCATTGCTTTTGTGATTTTTTCCAGCAGAACTTCTTTATTGATGCCTTTTTCTTTTTCAATGATTTCAAGGGCTTCAAAAAAATCTTTATTCATTTTTCTATATTCCTCCTAAAATAAATCTTCGTCATCACACAGCTTTACAAAAGAAGTGTCTTTAACCACTACATCATGCAGTGCTCCGTCTTCTGTTTCGATGGTGATAACTCCGTCGTTATATGCTGTAAGGGTACCCTTCACTTCTTTTACGCCGTCAACAGCGCGGATAAGGCGTGCCAGAACAACCTGGCCCATCTTCTTTTCAAAGTGGAAAGGTTTGGTAAGTTTTCTGCCGAGGCCGGCGGAAGATACCTCAAAATTATAGCTCTGTTTGATAGGGTCTGCTTCGTCCAGCAGCGGGTCAACCGCACGGGAAACATCCACACATTCGTCGATGTAAACCCCTTCGTTGTCCTTGTCGATAAGAATTCTCAGAATCCAGTCCGGACCTTCTTTTTCGAAAGTTACATCCCACAGTATAAGTCCCATGCTTTCACACACAGGTCTTGCCAGTTCTTCTACAATATCAGTTGCTTTTTTTCCTTTAGCCAATGCAGATTTACCTCCGTTTATTTTTCTAAAAATAAGAGAGTGGGAACTTCCCACTCTCCTTTGCTCAAAATATTTACCTTAAGTATATTACCATATTAATACCGAAAATGCAATAGGAAATTTGTATTTTCTGCAGTTTTTAAAAGAATTTTACCATTTATTCTTCATTTATCAGTTCTCCGCGCATACAAACCCTGCCCCCGTCCGGACATCTGACGGTAAAAGAGGTGCTTTTGCCGTTACCGCTGTCCATAACAGCGCCGTTTCGGGCGGCAAATACATAAGGATAGGCGTTGTACCACAGCTCCCGGCACAGTGGCGGACACAAGTCCTCCACTATAAAAACATCACCTGCTTTGTGGTAACCGCTGCGGCAACAGCTTTCTGTGATTGTAAGTTTGATTTTTCTCATATAGCACCCGATAATAATTATTATGCTTGTGAATACTCAACGCGGGGAGATGGAACGGCGGGGTGCAACGCCCGCCTTATATTAAATATGTATTTGCCGTAAGTTTGAAGAAAATTAATGCGCGGTGCGTGCGGACTGCACGCAGTAGCGCTGCTGTTTGTAAGGCAATATGGTACATATTCCGCGTTGGGGTCCGGGGGAGTCGCAACCCCCGGGACTTTTGGTTACTTTTGGTCTCAAAAGTAACAACGCTTTCAGCGTTAATTAAACTACTTTTATTAAAACACCCATTCACCGTTTTCAAAAAGCTGTACTGTAGTACCGTCGGCGCACAGGCCTGTCACGGTCATATCTGCAGCACCAATCATTACATCCTCGTGGATAACAGACTGGTTCACACCTTTTTCCAGCAGCTGTTCCTGTGTCATCTTCTCGCCGCCTTTTACTGTGCCCGGATAGCCTTCACCAAAGGCAATATGGCATGCTGCATTTTCATCAAAGAGAGTGTTGTAAAACAGCACATTTTCTTTGTTGATAGGGCTGGATGCAGGCACCAGTGCAACCTCACCTATTCTGCATGCGCCTTTATCAGTATTAAGCAGCTGTTTCAGCAGCTCTTTGCCTGTTTTTGCATCATAGTCCACCACTTTGCCGTCCTTGAAAGTAAGCACAAAGCCATCAATCAGGTCACCGTTGTAAACATAAGGTTTTGTGCCGTAAACTGTGCCGTTTACCCTGTCTTTGTGAGGTGCTGTGAACAGTTCTTCTGTCGGCATATTTGGGATAAACTCCACACCGGCTTCGCTGTATTCGCTTACACCGCCCCAGATGTGGTCATCGGCCAGGTCCACATACAGGTCTGTGCCGTTGGCAGATGTGAAATGCAGCTGTATCAGGTTCATGTTGTTGATGCGGTCACGTCTTGTTGCCCGCTGTGCGGCATAGTTTTTCCAGTTTGACACTGCATCGCCTTCCACTCGGCTTACTTTGAAAATAGTTTCCCACAGTTTTTCAACAGCCTGTTCTGCAGGCAGGTCAGGGAAAACTTTTTTTGCCCAGCCTTCACTCGGTACAGCGATAACACACCACTGTATACGGGAAGCCATGGTATATTCACGGTATTCTGTCAGAGCTTTCATTCTTGCAATGGAATATGCATTGATTTTTTCCATATCCAGGCCTTTGTACAGTTCAGGGTCAGAACCTGTGATGGAGAGAATGGCGGCACTACCCTCGCTGCGGATATACTGCAGGTAGGATTCCTGAATCCATGGTTTAACGTCGCACAGAACTTCCTTGGCTGTTCTGTCCATTTTGATACGTGACAGTTTTTCATCAGACCAGTTTACCACCACTTCCCTGGCATCGGCATCATATGCCGCTGTGGCACAGTGATGCACCAGGTCTGCCGCCGTGATAGGTGCATTGATAATCAGTGTCTGGCCCGGCTGAATATTCACACCGGCTTTTACTGCCATTTCACCGTACTGTTTAAGATATTTATCGTTCATAATGATTACCTCTTATATGTTTCATCTATTATTGCCATTATTTTACCATAATGTACGGATTATTGCAAAATTGTTTCTGAATTGTAAATTTATCGTTTTTCGATAAATTTTACTTGATTTTCAATAATTTAGATGATATATTAAAATCAGATAAAAGGCAAAGGAGCATTTTTTATGGAATGGAATAAAGACAAAAGCCTGAGGCTGTCAAGAATATGTGTATATATCTTTACAGTCATTATGGTAGTGGTGGCTGTACTGGCACCAAAAATATTCGGCACACTGATAGAATTCCGCGTACATTATCTGGGCGGCACATTGCCATACTTCCTGGCCAGTACCTACACCGCCTGTATTCCTGCCACTGTGGCACTGTGGGGGCTTAACAGACTGCTGGGCAATATTGAAAAAGGCGATGTGTTTATAGCAGAAAATGTGCAGATTATGCGCACTTTGTCATGGCGGTGCATTGTGGCAGGGCTTATATGCCTGGTAAGCAGCAGTTACTATATGCCGTTTCTCATTCTGGCGGCTGCTGCCGGCTTTGTGGGACTGATACTGCGCGTGGTAAAAAATGTGTTTGCACAGGCGGTAGAAATTAAAGAAGATAATGATTTTACAATATAGGTGAATTATGTCAATTATAGTGAACATCGACATAATGATGGCAAAAAGGAAAATCAGCGCAGGTGAACTGGCAGACAGGATTGGCATAACACCGGCTAACCTTTCCATACTGAAAAACAACAAGGCAAAGGCCATACGTTTTTCCACTCTGGAGGCGCTGTGCAAAGCACTGGAATGCCAGCCAGCTGATATTCTGGAATTTGTTGATGATTAGCACGAAAGTGCTGTGAGATACGTTTACAACTGAATAGATTTTCACCGTACTTATAAGGAGATAATTATGAATGAAAATGCAAAGACATCTGCGGAAATGGCCGCAGGTGAAATTAAAGTTACCCAAAATACAGAAAAAACGGGCAAAAAATACGATAAAACTGATTTTATATTCGCTGTGATATACGCCGTGCTGGGCTGGTGCTATGTAAAGTTTTTCTTTATGTATGACTGGTATGGAAATTTTGACTTTCTGTTCCCTTTGTATTCTGTGGCATATATTGCTGTTGTTCTTTCTTATGCAAAATGCAAAAATGTGCAGATACCAAGGGAAAGCTTTTTCTGGATTGGCGTGATGCTGTGTGTGGCCTTTACCTTTAAAATGGACCGATTTTTCCTGCTGGTAATACAAAGCTGTGTGGCGGCATATTTTACTGCAGTTACCGGCGGACTGTACGGCGGAGGCAGTTCTGCATATCTGGCAGCAGATTTGTGGAATACCTTTGCCATGAAGCCTGTGGTAAACTTTTCCGCAGCGGTTGGCGCAGTGATACACGCCATAAAAACCAAAGCTGTAAAAAGAGAAAAAAAGGGGCTGTCCCCTGCGGTGATTGGCGGTGTAATGGCCGCAGTAGCGCTGACAGTGATAGTACCGCTGCTGATTGAAGCAGACAGCAATTTCCTTTCCGGTACCACAGACTTTGTAAACCACCTGCTGGAAGGACTGTTCGGCGATGGTTTTATAAACACACTGGTCACCCTGTTTCTGGCCTTTCCTGTAACCTGCTATCTGTATGGTCTGGGTTATGGCAGTCTGTCAGCAGATGAACTGTTCACCAGAGACGATATGGACAGAACGAGAGATACAGCAAGGGTTGCTGTGGCTGTGACAATAAAATTTTTTCTATATGGAGTAAGCGCAGTATATGTGCTGTTTATACTGCTGCAGGCAGAATATCTGCTGGGGGCATTCACAGGAAACCTGTACCCCGGTATGACCTATGCACAGTATGCCAGAACAGGATTTTTTGAACTGTGCAAAGTGGCGGCAATCAATCTGACCATACTGATTATTGCGCACCTTATTGTTAGAAAAGAAGATGAAAACCAGATAAAAGCACCTGTGACTGTGCTGTGTGTGCTGTCGCTTCTGCTGTTGTCCACTGCCATGGCTAAAATGGTGATGTATATCTGCGCCTACGGACTGACAGAAAAAAGAATTATCAGCACGGTATTTCTGCTGTGGCTGGCTGTGGTTTTTGTTATGTGCATTATCAGACTGCATCGCAGTTTCAACCTGACCAAGTCCGCACTGCTTACCGGTGCAGTGATGTTCTGTGTGCTGTTCAGCTTTGATATTGCTGTTCATTCAGAGAATTTTAATACAAAATACGGATATGATATGAAAGCACAGGTGGAAACTTATATACAGACCGAAATCCGTATGCCGGACAAAATCAATATTGTTTCTGTAGGCATCCGCCACAGCACTGACGATGGCTACGGTTATACACTGAACAACACAATCTATAATCTGGACAAGCTGTATGATATAACAGAAAATGCGGTGCTGACCGATATACCGTCCATACAGGATTTCCCATCGGTTGATGATTACTACACAATTACAATTGATTCCGGTATGTATTACACAGAGCCGGAAACCACCCTGTATTGCTACAGTATAAGCGGACATATTTACCTGGAACAGCCTTATGGAGGCGTATGGGAAATACAGGAAAATCTGCCGGCACAGTTTGAAGAATACAGCTTTTAACTGTTTATTGACTTTTCCACCGTTTAAATATACAATATTAATAAATACGATAATAAACGAGGTATATTATGAAAGCAAGAATTCCAAAACACAGAGAATTTATTATAGAAATTGATGAAAACTACGAAAAAGCTGATGAATGCTGGGAAAAACTGCAGGAAATCATGGACGATTACAAAAAACAGGGCAAATCTGTTTTCACAAAAACATTTATTGAAGACAACGAACCTAAAGTAAAAGCACTGCAGGAAATCTACGAATTCACATACACAATCGAAGAAAAATAGTAAATTTTCAGGGCAGGCGTATTAAATTCGCCTGCTTTTTACTTGAGTAATATCAGGAGGCTATTATGAAACTTTTTGACAGCCATGTTCATTATGAAGATGCAATGTTTAAAGATGACAGATATGAAAGACTGGACCATCTGAAGAACACAGATGTGAAATTTATCCTAAACTGCTGCAGTGACGTGGAAGTGTTTGACACTGTTATGGATATTGTGGAAAAGTACGATTTCGCTTATGGCAGTATCGGCATCCACCCGCACTGGACAGCTGAAACACCTGACGATTATCTGGACAGAATTAGAGAGCTGGTTAAGCACCCTAAAATTGTGGCCATCGGCGAAATGGGCCTGGACTATTTCTGGAATGAGCCAAAAGACCTGCAGAAAAGAATATTCCGTGAACAGCTGGAACTGGCAAAAGAGCTGGATATGCCTGTAATCATCCACGACCGCGATGCCCACGAAGACACAATCGAAATATTGGAAGAATACAGACCGAAGGGTATTCTCCACCGTTATTCCGGCCCTGTGGATATTCTGAAACGAGCCTTTGATATGGGTATGTATATCAGCTTCAACAACGACCTTTCCTACCCTATGTGGAACGCCGGCCCTATTGCATGCCTGATGGAAACACCATGGGACAGACTGCTGATAGAAACCGACTGTCCGTATGCACCACCATACGAAAGAGAAAATGACCGCTGTGAAGCCTACGATGTGGCAAATGTGGTAAAAATAATCGCAGAACTGCGTGGTGTAAGCGAAGAATTTGTGGCACAGAAGGCCATGGAAAACGCCATGCGCGTATACGAAATAGAAAAATAAAGGAGAAAGCAATTGGTTTATTATCTCACCTATATACTGATAGGCCTGTCTGTAATAGTGACAATTTATTTCAAGCCTGCGCTGATTAAAATGGCCACAAGATATATTGCACAGGCCGAAGGCAACGCCGGCAAGCGCATACTGGGGTACGCCAGTGTGATATTCTGCGTGCTGATTTCTATTTATATGATTATGCTGATTATTGTAGGCATAATGGGAATATACATTGTACTGACACGGTGATTACGATATGAAATTTGATTCTTTTACTGTCATATTCATTACTTCAGTAATATGGCTTTTTATGGCATTTTTCAAACCTGGATTTATACACAGACTGGCAAAACAGCAGTATAAGCACAATAACAAAGCCGCTGCTGCGGGTTTGATTGCAACCATAGCTGTTTCAGCCTTGCGGATATGGGGTGCTGTAATGTCACTGTATATAATATGGGAGAACCGGAAATAAAATCAAAACTATAGTTACAGAATATTTTGAGGTGATTTTATGGCAATAATCGAAAGAAAAATAAAGGCAGACCACAAACATCTGGTGGATTATCTTGAAAACAGTATGCGATTCTCACCTATACCAATGCCTGCAGGCGAACGAGATGATATGGTATATGACGAAATCCAGATAAGTGCACTTGTCTTTTCTGTCATTACTGAAAAACCGGCTGTAAGTATACTTGTAATTACGAAAGACGGCGTGTCAACTGTAAAGATATACCGGTTACCTGTTTTTCTGCAGCGATGGGCAATGTTCGACAAAGAAGAAGACTGGGAAAAGAAAATCGATATGTTTCTTTCCGGGTATAAACCGGATGCTTCACCGGAAAACAACAAATACTATAAATAAGCAAAAAAGACAAGGTTTTCACCTTGTCTTTTTTATTTGCATTCAGATTAATCAAGCTCCAGATTACCGGTGTACAGCTGGTAGTATTTGCCGCCCTGTGCAATAAGGTCGTCGTGGTCGCCGCGCTCGATAATTCTGCCCTGTTCCAGCACCATAATGGCATTGGAGTTGCGGACAGTGGACAGGCGGTGAGCAATAACAAATACTGTTCTGCCATACATAAGGGCATCCATGGCTTCGGAGATAATGGATTCTGTACGGGTGTCGATACTGGAAGTAGCTTCGTCCAGAATAAGCACAGGTGGATTGGCTACCGCTGCACGGGCAATGGCCAGCAGCTGGCGCTGACCCTGTGAAAGGCTGGCACCGTCAGAAGTAAGGTAAGTGTTGTAACCATCCGGCAGATGAGTGATGAAACCGTGAGCATTGGCGATTTTTGCCGCTGCAATTACTTCTTCATCACTGGCATTCAGATTGCCGTAACGGATATTTTCCATAATTGTTCCTGTAAACAGGTGGGTATCCTGAAGAACTATACCCAAAGATTTTCTCAGGGCTGATTTTTTGATACTGTTTACATTCAGGCCATCATATCTGATTTTGCCGTCCTGAATATCATAGAAACGGTTGATAAGGTTGGTAATAGTAGTTTTGCCTGCACCTGTGGAGCCAACAAAAGCGATTTTTTCACCCGGACGGGCATAGAGGGAAACATTGTGCAGTACCATTTTTTCATCGGTGTAGCCAAAGTCCACATCGTCAAATACCACGCCGCCGCTGACAGGAACATAATAGAAGCCGTCGTCTGCAGGGTGCGGGATTTTCCATGCCCACTGGTTGGTATCATAATCCACTTCTTCAATTGTGCCGTCGGCGTTTTCCAGACTGCGCACCAGTTCCACATTGCCTTCGTCAACTTCCTGCTTTTCATCCATCAGGTCAAAGATACGGCCTGCGCCTGCCAGTGCCATAACAACAGTGTTGAACTGCTGGGTAATCTGGGAGATAGGCATATTGAAGCTGCGCACCAGCTGCAGGAAGGAAGCAATAGTACCTGTAGTAACAGAACCCCGGCCGCTGATGGCCATAATACCGCCTACAATAGCGATAACGCTGAAATTCAGATGGCCCATATTTGATGAAACAGGACCCATAATATTGGCAAAGCCGTTGGCCTTTGTCATACTGTCGCACAGTTCTTCATTAAGCCGGTCAAACTGCGCTTTGGCGTTATCTTCGTATGTAAATACCTTTACAACTTTCTGACCATCCATCATTTCTTCAATGTAGCCGTTCAGTTTACCCAGGTTTTCCTGCTGTTTCATGAAAAAAGCCCCTGACAGACCGCCGATTTTACCGGAAATTTTTATCATCAGGAAAACCATAACAAAGCTGATAATGGTCATCTGCCATGAAAGTGTCAGCATGGATATTGTTACGGAAACAATAGTTACAGAGCTGTTCACCAGCTGTGGAATAGTCTGGCTTACCATCTGGCGCAGAGTATCAACGTCGTTGGTATAACGGCTCATTACCTCGCCATGAGTATGTGTATCGAAATATTTTACCGGCAGATACTGCATATGGGCAAACATTTCATCACGGATTTTCTTCAGTGTGCCCTGTGTAACATACATCATAATCATATTGTATGTATATGTGGACAGTATACCCAGCGCATAAATACCTGCCATTTGCATAAGCGCACTCAACAGTCCGGACATATCCGGATTCTGCATACCGATAAACGGAGCAATATATGTATCTATCAGTGTTTTGAGGAACAGTGTACCTCTTACACCTGCCAGTGCGGAAATGAAGATACAGATAATAACAATCACAAAATGGAACTTGTAGTTTTCAAAAATCTTGCCAAACAGACGACCCAGATTTTTCTTCGCGTTGGCGTCCATTTTCATAGGTTTACCGCCGCGTGGAGGACCGCCTCTGCCAGGACCGCCGCCGGGAGGGCCACCTGCTGGTGGACCGTTGCGTCTTTCTTTGTCTGCCATTATTCTTCACTTCCTTTCATCTGAGATATGTATACTTCACGGTAGATTTCATTGCTTTCCACCAGCTGCTCATGGGTTCCGATACCATTGATTTTACCGTCGTCCATAACAATAATAATATCAGCATCCTGTACAGAGGATATACGCTGTGCAATAATCAGCTTGGTAGTACCGGGAATTTCTTCACGGAATGCTTTTCGTATCATAGCATCGGTAGCAGTGTCAACCGCTGATGTAGAGTCGTCCAGAATGAGAATTTTAGGTTTTTTCAGCAACGCACGGGCAATACACAGACGCTGTTTCTGACCGCCGGAAACATTTGTGCCGCCCTGTTCAATATATGTGTCATATTTATCAGGGAAAGTCTGGATAAAGCTGTCAGCCTGGGCCAGTTTACATGCGTGTATCAGTTCTTCATCGGTGGCATTTTCATTGCCCCAGCGCAGGTTTTCTTTGATAGTGCCGCTGAACAGTACATTTTTCTGCAGTACCATTGCCACGCTTTCACGCAGGGCGTCCAGGTCGTACTCTCTTACATCCCTGCCGCCAACATAAACTGTACCGGCAGTGACATCGTACAGACGAGGTATCAGCTGCACCAGGGTGGTTTTTGCACTGCCTGTACCGCCGATAATACCCACTGTCCGCCCGGACGGAATATCTATATTGATGTTTTCCAGAGCCAGTTTGTTTATATCTTTGGAGTAGCTGAATGAAACATCGTCGAATTTTATAGAACCATCAGGTACTTCAGCAACAGGGTTTTCACCGTTTGTCAGGTCTACTTCTTCGTCCAGAACTTCAATTATTCTGTCGCCGCTGGTTTTTGCCATAGACATCATAACGATACTCATGGAAATCATCATCAGTGATGAAAGTATCTGCTGTACATAAGTGAACATACTCATCAGCTGACCTGTACCCATAGTTTCACTGATTACCAGATGAGCACCTATCCATGAAATAAGCAGAATAGTGATGTACATAGAAAACTGCATGATAGGTGAAGAAAGATTCAGCAGTTTTTCAGCTCTGATGGAATAATTGTACAGGTCATCTGTGGCCTCTGTAAATTTTTCAGTTTCAAAATCTTCCCTTACAAATGCTTTTACGGTGCGCACATTTGTCAGGTTTTCCTGTACCACACGGTTAACCACATCGTATTTCTTAAACATATTGCGGAAGTTCGGCATGGCCTTGGTCATAATTGTAACCAGAGAAAATGCCAGGAATGGTATTACACATAAAAATACCATTGTCAGCTTTGTGCTGATAGTAAAACACATCACCAGACCGGAAACCAGCATCATAGGCGAACGCACCAACATACGGATAATCATTGAAAATGCCATCTGAACATTCTGTACATCAGTTGTCAGACGGGTAACCAGGCTGGCTGTGGAGAATTTGTCAATATTGGCGAATGACAGCTCCTGCACTTTGTAAAAAAGGCCCTGGCGCAGATTTTTGGCAAAACCAGCACCTGATTTGGCTGCATTGCGGCCTGAAAGAGCACCAAAGGTAAGAGACAGCATAGCCATAAATACCATGAGTATGCCCATTTTGCTAACATAGGCACTGTCACCATTGGGCAGACCCACATCCACAATTTTTGCCATGCACTGTGGAATAAGCACCTCCAGCACTACTTCCATAGCTACAAAAACACTGGTAAGGATGGCGCTCAGCTTATATTCCCTGATATAAGCCGACAATTTTTTAATCATTTTTTAACACCCCTTTAATCTTTCTAAATTTTCATTTATTTTATTCAGCAAACTGTTCAGTTTTGATATATCTTCCTGAGACATGCCAGCCAGCAGACTGCTTTCAAAAGCGTTTATAAGTCCGTGGCGCTCATCATTGATGCGGATGGCTTTTTCAGTGAGGATAATTTCTTTCAGTCGGGCATCTGAATGTGCTGTCCGCCTGAGTATATACCCGTTTTTTTCCATAGTGTTCAGCACACTGGTCACTGATGAACGGCGTATTCTGAACTCTGTTTCAATATCTTTCTGGTATACACTCTTCCCCTGACGGTTGCATATATCCACAAACCCCAGTATGCGCGCCTGCATACCGCTGAGGTCGTGCCGTACAAATGTCGAATCGAGATAAAGTTTCAGCCGGTGGGCAGTGTCAATTACGTGTTTGCCCGGGTGGTAAGTTTTCATAATAAGGTTGGCCTCCGTAATTTGTTAGAATTAGAACAGTTTGAATTCTAACTTATTTTATCACTATACTCTCTGACAGTCAACATACGGGTATGAAAATTCAGTGAAATAAAAGTGAAACCAGACGATTTATAACCGTCTGGTTTTTAATTCGACAAAATATAGCTTGATTGACAAACTGCAGGAGGATAATACCCGCTTTACGCTATGTGGTCTGCAAGCAAACCTACACTTTTATGTTTTCCCTGACAATAAGATTTATCCGGCCGTTTTCCGACTGCACCGTTGCCCGGCTGCCCCGGGGGAGTCTGTCTGAAATAATGGCATCGCTGATTACACTTTCTATAGTGGCAGTGACGGTTGCCCTGATATTTCGGGCACCGTATTCGCTGTTGCCATTTGCCTGGCAGATAAAATCCACCACATCGTCACCGTAACTCAAGGTGATATTCTGGGCTGACAGCTTCCGGCAGAGCCTGTCCATATTTTTTGATGCTATCGTGCGTATATTTTCTGCTGTCAGCGAATTGAATGGGATTATTTCATCTATTCTGCCTATAAATTCAGGCGGAAAGTGCTTTTTTATCTGTTCTTTCAGACGGGACTGTACAAGGGCAGATACAGTTTTTCTGCCGTTTCCAAAACCCATATACAGATTTTTTTCATTTATGCTGTCGGCTCCCAGGTTTGATGTCATGACAATCACGCTGTTCAGAAAACTGATTTTCTTTCCTTTTGCAGTGGTGATAAAACCGGTGTCCATAGCCTGCAGCAACAGATTATACAAATCCGGATGAGCCTTTTCTATCTCGTCAAACAGCACTATACAATGGGAAGTCTTTCCCATTTCTCTCTCCAGTCTGCCGCCGTCATCATAGCCCACATAGCCTGGCGGCGACCCCGTCAGCTTGGCCACATCGCTGGATGCCGTATATTCGGTACAGTCTATGCGCACCACTGCTTTTGGATTGGAAAAAAGCAGGTCAGCCAGCACTATACAGCTGTAGGTTTTTCCGACGCCGGTAGGGCCTGTAAACAAAAATGATGCCACCGGCCCGGTATCATCTTTCAGACCTGCCCGCCACAGTTTCAGCCTGGCCGCAATGGAATGCAGCGCCCTGTCCTGACCTGTGATATGCTCTGCCATTTTTTCTTCCAAAGCCATGTACCGCTGCTTTTTCTGGTGGTACAGCCTGTTTTTGTCCACACCTGTGATGCGGCTGACCATATACTGTATATCCCGTACAGCGACCCGTCTCCTGCCCTGCAGTCTGGCACAGGCACAGCTCCGGTCCAGCAGGTCTATGGCTTTGTCCGGCAGATAGCGATAATGAATATGACAGGCTGACAACTGCACGCTTTCGGTTATTACTTCGTCCGGTATATCTATATTGTGGTACCTCCGGTAGCGTTCTTTCAGCCCGTGCAATATTTCTATGGCCTGCCGCGGTGTAGGCTCTGCCACATATACCGGAGAAAAGCGGCGCTCCAGAGCAGAATCTTTTTCTATGCATCTGGAATATTCATCCCGTGTGGTGGCACCAATCACCTGTATCTGACCGCGGGCAAGGGCCGGTTTCAGAATGTTGGCAGCATCTATCGCGCCCTCTGCGCCGCCGGCATTGACTATTACATGGATTTCATCTATGAACAGGATAATATCCCTGTTGCCAGATGCCTCATCTATAACTGATTTTATCCTTTCTTCAAAATCTCCCCTGTACTTTGTACCGGCCAGCAGCTGCGCCATATCCAAAGAATATATCACCTTGTTCTTCATCTGAGGCGGCACTTCTCCCGCAGCAATCATATTGGCCAGTCCTTCGACTATAGCTGTTTTCCCCACACCGGCGTACCCCGTGAGACACGGATTGTTTTTCCGTCGGCGCAAAAGTACCTCTATCACCCGCTGTGTTTCCTTTTCTCTGCCTACACAGGGGTCAAAGGGTTGTCTTTTGGCCGCTCGGACCAGGTTACGGCCGTATTTTTCCAGACTTTTAACAGTGTGGTGAGAAATTTCATCCGGGTGATACAATCTGCCGTCTTTCCGGCACAGCTTTTCCACAGCAGAAGTGAAATCCGGGCGGTCTGCTGTAAGATTTTTCAGTATCTGATATGCCATACATTTGTTGCAGAAAATCATGCTGTACAAAATTTCTTCCACACCTGCAATAGCCCTGCCGTTTTCAGCAGAAACATTACATGCCTGTTTCAGCACATCCACTCCGTTTATACTGATGTCGTCAGTGGTTACCATGGTGTTTTTTCCCGTCCCCAACACATTTACCACCACATTATATACACACGCAAAGTTTATCCCATATTCAGCCAGTAAATCAGCGGCATCTGACTTGCCACAGCTGAGTATCCCCATCAGCAGGTGTTCACTGCCCACAGTTATATGTCCCATTTTACCGGCGATGCTGACTGCTGCCGTAATAGCTTTGTTGCCGCTTTCTGAAAAATTTTTATACTTATACATACATTATCCTTTTTTAGCAACTGATAAAGATAGTATTACTTACAGCAGATAAACTTAATCTGCGGCCCGATGAATAAAAAATTTACTTTTTTTAACAGCTGTGGTAAGATAATCATATAAGCTTTTATGTTTTCACAGCCATCAGCTACCAGTTTACATCCTGCAGAGAAATGGAGGTTTTCCTTATGATTATAAATGAAAAAGTACCTTATTTCGGTGATGATGCAATGGCATGTTCAGAAAGTACGCTGCGCCTGCTGATTGAGCGCGGTGCAATTGACCTGCCCATGAGCGCAATAAAGATGATGACAGGTCTGCACGGAAATATAAACGGCAGCGGAAACAGATATGCCAACTGCGGTGCCATCAATGGTGCCTGTGCTGCTATCGGGTCTGTATACGGAAAAACAGAGCCGGGCCATGACAGCAGCACTGTGTACCGACTGGTGGAACAATTCCTGACAGCTTTTGAGGAAAAATTCGGGAGCATAAAATGTCTGGAGCTTGCTGATGGCAGACCGCTGGAAAGTCTGGAACAGCAGTATAACTGTGCGGAATATGTACTGTTTGCCGCTGATACAGTTGAAAAGCTGTTGAAAGAAGAAAAACAACGCAATAAATAAAAATGTATACGGAGGTAAAATTTTATGGCTGAATATCTTATCAATAAAGAAATTCCTTATTTTGGTGAAGAAGGGCTGAGCTGCTCCCAGAGCACACTGCGACTGCTGATTGAAAGAGGAGTTCTGAACCTGCCGCTTGAAACAGTAAGACTGATGACCTATCTTCACGGCAACAAAAAGCGTGATGCCCACTGCGGCGCTGTAAATGCCGCTGCAGTTGCCTTGGGTGCAGAATTTGGTTTTTATGAAGTAGGTGGTCACCTTGACAGACGCGGATATGCACTTATGGAAGAATTTCTTTTGGCTTTTGAAGAAAAATTCGGCAATGTAAGATGCCAGGAACTGGTTGGCAAAACAATAAAAGAAAGAGTGGATGGCCAGTGGACCTGTGCAGAATATGTGGTGTGGGCCGCTGACAAAGTGGAAGAACTGATTAAAAAAGGCAGAGAAATGGCCAATGCTGATTTTGGAGACAGCTGGGCCGAATAAAATTTGATATAAAAAATGCAGCCGTATGGCTGCTTTTTATATATTATTTATATGCAAATATGCGAAAGTATGATATAATAATCTCATAAATATTATGAGGTATCTTATGGATAAAGAAGAATTAATCAGGCGATTTGTGGTAAAAAGAAGTCTTTTCAGAAAAATCAGCGGTATAAGTTTAGCTGGAATGGCAATATATGCTCTGACTGCACAACATCTGTTCTCTGCTGAAATTGCCGGCTCCTACAGCAGGATTTACAACAGCACTATGGCAATATGGATAGTTATAAACATAGTAATAAGCAAATACATAGGCTGGTATCTGTCCACCTGTCCGGTATGCCATGTGCATATTCCCACATCCAAAGCCAAAAGGTCTGACAAGCTGGTAACAGGCAACGGACCGCTGCCGGATTACTGCCCATGGTGCGGTACGGCTTTTTACAGGTATAAATAATTATTAAAAAAGAGGATTGTTTTCACAATCCTCTTTTGCTTATTCTGTCAGTAAATACTGTATTTCACCGGTAATCAGATTTTCACGGTAAGGCTGGTTTACGGTAATATAGTACAGCCATCCATCACAGATATCTGTATGTACACCAGGCTGATATTTTATATCAGCAGTCACTTTTTCCCCTGTTGCCTGATTATAACCATAATATCTGCCGTTGTAAGTGTCTCTGATATACACATTATTCTCATCATACCCTGCAAACTCTATAAAAGAAGCATTGCTTGGTATAGATGTGATTCCTACACTCTCATCCGCTGTCAAAGACCATCTGTACAGTGAAATATCGTTTGTGCCGTCATTTAACTCACCTATAAGTATAAAAATATAATCATCGGTTACAATCGCCATATCTCTGTGATGCACTGTAACTATGGTAATATCGTCTCCATTGGAACCGGTCATGGTAATATTACCGCCGCAGCCATAAGCAGGAATATATCTGTAAACCATTTCTCTGCCATTAATATATTTATGGATATATTCCACAGTTTTTACATCATATGTACCATCATCATTGAACATCAGCTCAGAACGGGTTGCGCTGTGGCTGTCGCTGAACAGATATATGTTGCTTCCCACTGCCTCTGCATCCAACCATTTGATACTGCCATCCGGGAACAGCATGGAAATTACTTCTTTCAATCCGCTGCCATCTGTATTCACCACATACATTTTCTCCAAAGTAGTAAAATATATTTTTCCGTGCATAAAAATAATTCGGTTTATATAGCCATTTTCAATCGTCACCAAAGGAATCATTTCATCATCCAGAGTGTATATAGTAGATTTATGACCGATATATATTTTTTCACCATCAGAAACCACATATTTTCCCCTGTTATTTACCCTGTTTACCACTGGAAAAAGATTATCAGTATCACTTTCCGTTGCAGTTCTCATCCGGCAAGCAGTAGCAGACAAAAGAATAAACACCATCAGAAAACAAATTACCCTTTTCATAGTTCTCTCCAAGCATCATACTATATTAATTATATATCCGGCAGATTTCTATTACAATAAAAAAACTGTCATTTAAAAAACAGACATGAGAATTGTTTTATTGACTTCTTATATAATTGAAGGTAAACCCTGGACATAATCTGTTCCGGGTTTAATTTTTTACTTTTTCATATATTCCAGCAGACCTGTACAGCCCCGTAAAATATCACGGTATGTAGTCTCAAAGTCACCTGTGTACCATGGGTCAGCTACATCACCGCCACCGGCAATATCCATCAGCTTGTGAATTTTCTTTTCCGGGTCAGAAGGTATAATACGCTTTATATTTCTCATATTGTTTGTGTCCATACAGAGAATAATATCATATTTATCATAATCTTCTCTTGTTATCTGTACAGCACGCTTGCCATCACAGGATATACCGTGTTTTGCCAGTTCGCGTACCGCAGGCGGATAGACCGGATTACCCACACCACGCCATATTTCTTCAGTACTTGTGGCGCAGGAAGCAATATAAAACTCATTCTCCAGTCCTCTCTTTTTTACCATATCTTTCATAATAAATTCTGCCATAGGACTACGGCAGATGTTGCCGTGGCACAAAAAAAGTACCTTAATCATGCATTTTTACCTCTTTATAAGTGTTTATAAGTCTATTTTTGTATAACTTGCACAATAAAATCAAGTTATAGGCGACGTAAAACTACGTCACTCTACATAGGTTTTTAAGCAATTGGCGTACTAAATGGGGTACCACAGCATGGATTTTCACCCCATTCATACTGCCTGTATATGCTTTCTACCCGAATCTTCTCAAGTTTTCCTGCTTTGTCTGTCCACCGCTGAAAGCTACAATCTGCGCCATGGATTCTTCGGCTTTCTCATAGCTGTTATGGGTGTAAACATTCAAAGTGACGCTGGCATCGGAATGCCCCATCAGATACTGCAGGCTTTTCAAATCCATGCCTGCATTTGCCATGTTTGTACAAAATGTGTGTCGAAATACGTGAGGTGTGATACGAGGAAGCGGAATGATATTTTCTTCATTGTACTTCTCGCACAGCCTCTGCACTACTTTCTGGACGTGCATGGCTACTTTTGGATTGCCATTCTTGTCCAGTAAAATAAACCCGGCGTATCCGTCTATCATAATTTCCTTTTTCTGTTTCTTTCGATTGGAAAGAATGTTGTAGAAACTCTCATAGACTTCATCGCTCATTGGTATGTAGCGACAGCCACATTCCGTTTTTGTTTTCTCAATATAGCGTTTTCCATCCTGTGTTCTGACCAGCTGATGGTCCACACGGATTCTCCTGCGGTCAAAATCCAAATCTGAAATGGTCAGTCCGCAAAGTTCACTGATTCGCATTCCTGTTCCAAGCAGTATCTTGATTTCATCCAGATATCTGCAGAAGTGTTTGTCATTCTTGGTAAACTCCAGAAACTGCTCCTGCTGCTTTGGGGACAGCGCAACTCTTTTCTGTGTATTGTTCGGGATAATATCCAGACGAAACTCAAAAGGATTCCTGCGGATAATATCCTCGGTATAAGCCATCTGAAATGCCGGTTTTACCACACCACGGATACTTGCAATGGTGCTATAGGAATAACCGTCATCATAAAGCTTGATAAACCACAGCTTTGCATCTGACATTTTGATGTCACGAATAATTCTCTGACCGAAAGGCTCTTTCTTCACAACACTCATCACAAACTTGTAGCCTGTGGTTGTGTTGTAGCGGACACCACGCTTCAGGCTGATATAACGCTCCAGCAACTGAATCACTGTGATTTCGCCTCCGGCATAGTCAATTCCTTCGTGACGCATCAGTTTGATTTCATCTTCTTTCTGACGAAGCTTCATCAAATCCATGTCATAAATGGAACGACGCTTTTTATTGGCATCTGTGTAACGGAATTCATACATTCCGTTTTTTCTTTGGCTCTCTCCTGTACGTAAAATACGTCCTTTGTTGTCTCTTCTTTTTTCAGACATATTCAATCTCCTTTCTGATATGAAAAGAGCCCTGATATGACGTACATGCAACGAACGAACCATTTCGCCGCATTCCTATTTTATCATATCAAGGCTCTCTTTTCTATGGGAATCTTCACATGTTAATGGTGATTAAAGTGA
>JAFUNP010000010.1 GCA_017473015.1 Oscillospiraceae bacterium
CTCGGAACATTTTTTACCTTCTGTCAGACCTGTAGCTTCACAGGTTGCAGCTGTTGCAGGCACAGTTTCTTCTGTATGGCCTGTTGCAGTGATTGTTTCTGTTTTTGTATGGTTCTGGTCATTTTTACAGGTATATGTTTTTACACCATCTGCTGTACATGTGGCCGGTGTAGTAATCTGACCTTCGTCCCAGGCATGGCCTAAAGCGTCTACCGGGCTGCTGTTATAATAATCATAACAGTTTGAACATTCGTTATATGTATAACCTTCACCTTCACAGGTAGGTGCAATAACAGTCTGTACATAGTTATGGCCTGTTGCAGCCACTTCGTCAGCTGTATATGCTTTGCCGCAAATAGAACATGTGTATGTTGTGTAACCTGCTTCTGTACATGTTGGTGCTGTTACAACTGTTTCATAACTATGGCCCAGAGCAGGGATTTCTGTCTGTGCTATAAGAGTTGTACCACACTCGGAACATTTTACACCATCTGTCAGACCTGTATTTTCACAGTTAGCAGCTTTTCCCGGTACAGTAACTTCTGTGTGGCCTGTTGCAGGAAGTGTTTCTGTCTTTGTATGTGTGTCATCGTTTTTACATACATAGCTTACAGTACCTGTTGCTGTACATGTAGCATCTGTACGGGATGTTTCTTCGTAATTATGACCCAGCGCAGGTGTTTCTGTCTGTGCTGTAAGAGTTGTACCACACTCGGAACATTTTTTACCTTCTGTCAGACCTGTAGCTTCACAGGTTGCAGCTGTTGCAGGCACAGTTTCTTCTGTATGGTCTGTTGCAGGAACAGTTTCTGTTTTTGTGTCACCACATTCTGTACATGTAAATGTTTTGGTACCTGTTGCTGTACATGTAGGTTCATTGCCTTCAAGTATTACGCCTTCGTCAAATGTGTGCGTATGGGTATCCAAATTTATCCATTTACCATTTTTATAAGTAAATGTTGTCGCCTCTGTAGCATTCGCTGTTTCAACATAGGTACCATCGGCATTCTGCAGTTTTGCAGAAGTAATTGGGATTTCATCGTATGTTGCCGTCGTCTGTCTTAACTGGTAAGTAACAGTCTCTGTACCAGCTTTGATTTTAACTGTTGCGCCTTCTGTACCTGTAATTGCCGCACCGCCGGATGTTGTATAAGCACAACCTGCTGAAGCATCTACTGTACCGCTTACCTGAATAAGAGCATCTTTAAGGTCTGCTTCTGTACGGTTGTATGTTCTGCTTGGTGCATAAACAAGCGGTATAAGCATATGGTCACTGCCGCCAGTAAGATATGTTGTAAATGCATAAGTACTCCACTGGTCCTTATCATATACATACATATTTACGCCGGAAGTCAGATTGCAGTTCGCACCTTCAGCTACTATGATTTCTGCACCAGGTAAAAGCGCAATATCCTGTGCAAGAGTAATTGTGCCGCTATTGGCTGTTACCGTGATATTGCTGTTAATACCAAGCTCATAATCTTTTGAGTTAATACTTGTTGTACCTACTGACATATCAATAGATGAAATTGTCATATCACCATAAGAGTCAACTACAAGACGGTCACTTGTGCCATCATAGCGTTTTACCACATATCCTGATGTCAGATTAAACATACATCCGCTTGAACCAATAAAGTTCACTGATGAGCCGAATGCAGCACTACTCATATAAATGGTAGTATAGCTGTATTCTTTGGCACCTGAATAAATTGTCATCGGCACTTCAATATTCTGTACATAGTACTGTGACAGTGGGAATACACCATTCGACATATCTGTAGACTGTGAGCCGCCACGGAAGTCCATAATCTGGAACATTTCGTATATATTTGCACCGCTGTTTGCTGTTACACTGCCCGAGCCGGTAATATAACCCCAGGCATAAAGTGTACCACCACTGTTTACAGTGATATTGCTGTTGCCCTGCATCTGCACAAAGCTGACAGAGCCTGTTGGTGCAGCAATACAACCGCCGCCGCTTGCATACTGATGTTTTGCAGAAAGTGACATCGCACCATTTACTACAATATTTGCACCATCTGCCAGAGTAAGTGTACGATAAGCTACAGGTGTGGAATAAGTAGCTGTATTCAATGGTGTAGTTGTATAAAGTGAATTGGCATCATCGAAAGGAACAAGGAATGTTACTCCACTCGGAATTGTATATGTACCTGCAGAGAGTGTAGCATCATTCATCAGAACAACATATTTGTTAGTTGAAGATGATGCATAATTCATAGCACTATTAAAATCATCAAACAAATATGAGCCTGACACATTATAATAAGTAGCTGTAGTACCAATCAAACCATCTTTGTAAGTGTCACTGGATACAGTGCCAACCATATATATACCTGCATCGCCATCTTTGCCAAATACAGCTTTTACAGTCATATCTGCCACAGGCGTCAGTGTATAAGTCACACTTGTCGACAGCAAACTACCATTGCCATCTGTCCAGCCATAGAATGTATAACCGGATGCTGGTGTGGCAACAAGAGCAGCACCTGTCTCAAGGTCTACTTCTACAGTAGAACCACTTGCAACTGTTGTACCATCAACAGTTACGCTACCTTTTGAAGAATCATATTCAAAGGTTACTGTAGACGCTTCTTTGGCAGGTGTAAATGTGATGTTTTTTATAACAAATGTTACTGTACCACTGCCCCACCGAGTAATGGATGCTGATATGGATGCATCAGCATCTAATATGCCGCTATAAGAATAAGTGCCATTGCTTTTACTTTCGCTATTAAAATTAGCACTATCACCTGTACCTATACCACTTATAGTATAGTCAAAAGTTAGTGTACCCTTAACGCCGGATGTGTTTTTTATAGTAATATTATTAGCATCTGTAGAAAAGTAACTACCCGATGCTTTTATAGTAACAACATCATTAGATACTGTATTTTTACCTGATGTATCTGAAACTGTAATTTGACCATTAAGTACAGTTACATCCGTAAGTAATGCTGTTGTAAAAATCTTATCATAAGTTTCCAACGCTCTTACATACAGCTGTGTATTGGGATTAGCTGCAATAGCATTGTATTCATCTTCAGTAAGATTTGCTGCTTCTGCAGATGCTTCTATTGCCATACATTCATTATAGAATGCTTCAACAGTATCGCCATCCATATAGATGATGGCATTCTGCAGTTCTGCATCAGTCATTTCAGGATACAGGCCATATTTTGCCACAATGGCATCAATATCAGCCTGCAGCTGCTGTGCAGGGGTAAGAGACGGTGCTGTTTCACCGCCGTTTGTTGTGTCGGTTTCGCCGCCAGCAGTGGTGTCTTCACCACTTGTAGTGGTGTCTTCACCACCTGTGGTGGTGTCTTCACCACTTGTAGTGGTGTCTTCACCACCTGTGGTGGTGTCTTCACCAGTTGTGGTGGTGTCTTCACCAGTTGTGGTGGTGTCCTCACCAGCTGTAGTGGTGTCTTCGCCACCTGTGGTGGTATCTTCGCCACCTGTGGTGGTGTCCTCACCAACTGTAGTGGTGTCTTCACCGCTTGCGGTGGTGTCTTCACCAGCTGTAGTGGTGTCTTCACCGCCTGTGGTGGTATCTTCGCCACCTGGGGTGGTGTCCTCGCCAACTGTAGTGGTGTCTTCACCAGTTGTGGTGGTGTCTTCACCAACCGTTGTTAAATCTGAGCCTTCAGATACATCAGTGGTATCTGTCTGGGTTACGATAATCTGCTCGGTTTCTGTATGAATATGTTCATCGGTAGCAAATGCCTGTACAGGGAGCATATTGATAACCATAACAATAGTCATAAACCACGCATAACATCGTTTCAGCGTTGAGCTCATTTTACTTCCTCCTTGATAAATTTATTTATATTAACTGTATAAACAGATTAATACCTTGATTTTTAATGGTATTTTGTCTGTAGTAAAGAGATTCCTCGGCACGCTCCGCTTGCTCGGAATGACAGGCAGGGAGGGCTGTATAAACAGATTAATACCTTGGTTTTTAATGGTATTTTGTCTGTGGTAAGGAGATTCCTCGGCACGCTCCGCTTGCTCGGAATGACAGACAGGGCGGGCTATAATTAAACAGATTAATACCAACGTTCATAGTGGTGTTTAACAGTTGTAAACACCATATATAAAATCATACATTTGATAATGTACACATATATACAAAAATAAAAATTATTATTAAAACATCTATACGGTGCAGAAACACTGGGTTTTTGCACCGTACTAATTATTATATCATATAAATAACAATTTCTGTCACAAAAAATGGATTTTTCACTATTTTAATGGAAAATTGGTACTTTACACAAAAATCACACATCTGCTGTTGTGGTATTTAACATTGCTGTTAACACACCTTCTGCTTTTTCATAAGCGTGAATATGGAATGTACCTGAGCCGGGATAATCCGACAAATCCACTGTGTAAACCCAGTTACTGCCTTGCTGCCGGGCATCAAACCACTGCAGGTCAGCCTGGGCGCTTGCCTCGCTCCATACCGCAAAGCTTACACCTGCACATGGCTGTTCAGTCTGCAGGCAGATTTCCATAGCAGTTTTATCTTCTGAAACAGTGACTTTCACCGGATAAAGTGAGCTGTCTTTCCGGATAATATGATGGAAAGTGGCTGTATTCAGCATTTCGCCATTGATTCCGTTGGATTTCTCAAAAGCATGAATACTGTAAGCACCACCATCAATAAAAACTGACATATCTATATCCCGTTGCCACAGGCCGTCAGCGTTTCGCACTGCATCTATCCACTGAATATCATCCTGTGAATTTGCAGTGCTCCACACAGCAAAAATAACTGCATCGCGCGGCACAGTATCCTGTAATGTGATTGTCATAACAGTGCCATCAGGTGTAACTGCTGCATTCACCGGAAAATCCCGGAAATCCACATATTCCACTGTGGCAGCCGTCAACAGAGTAAATGCACCATTATCATTGTGATAGGCTTTTATCATCTGGGTACCTGAAACCGTGAATAATTCCGCCGGTATGGTACACTCCCACTGGCCGGAAGAATTTCGGTAGCCCTGAATATGTACTTCCTGACTGCCGGGAACATCCCGGTTATGAATGGTGAAAACAACATCTTTGCAGAGGTTTTCATCAGTAAGTGAGACATAAATGACCGAGTTATCCTCTGCCATCTGTGCAGAAAGAGCATAAGATGATGCAGGCTGTACATGGGTATAATTACGCCCTGTGGCAACAACATGTCCACCACTGGAAGCATCAATCAGATATGTTCCTGAGCTGCCAAAAAATGACAAATCAAACTCTGCACGCCACAAATTGCCATCCTTTACCGCAGGGTAAAATCTTGAAAGGCTTTTGTCCGCCTGCCGGTGTCTTAGTGTAAAGGATACATCCGCATAACCATTATCCTGAATATACACATCCAGTGTGCTGCCATCCTCACTGAAAGCCGACGACACTGTTCTGACCAGCGGAATGGCAAACAACTGCCGGCGCCGTGAAAGCCAGCTGTGAAGATTTGAAACTGCTTCATCAAATGATGCCGCAAATGACAGCCGCCAGTTTTTTACATTTTTCTTGCCGAGAGTATCATTCCAGCGGACATAGTTCATATCAGCAGAACTGCGGATTTTTTCCGAAACAGACAACACGTAGTCAGGAAGCGAAGCAAAAATATTTTTGTATTTTTCATAAGTCTGCTGTGCGCGCTGTGCAAATTCCGGAGATGACATCAGATAGCCGAAAATCAGATGAGCATGGGCATAAACATCCCGCGGTAAAACGCCGTTGTTTCCCATGGAAGTGTCAAAATCCCATATCGGCCCCAGATGAAGCACATCGTCAACACCGTCTTTGTACCAGTAAAAACTGGTAACGAAGCCTTCCCTGTTCTGCAGGTATTCGTTTATAAGATAGTATTTGATAAAAGAATCAACATCAATATACTGTGAAAGACTGTCTATAGTGATTTCAGAAGACAGCGTACTGTACAGGTAATCTGCCAGACTGTCCACAGACTGGTTGAAATCACGGATAAGAGCAGCTGCCGCAGCGTCATTGTCCGCCACCGACTCTTTCAGTGTAAAATATTTTTCTATATAATTGTTATAAAAGCTGAACTCTTCTTCCTGCCAGAATGCCTGGTCATATTCAAAAAGAGCGCCATCGCGGTGAGTAAGATTGAGACGGGCAGTTTCTATGGTGATTTTTTCGCACAGCATATAAGTGCCCAGATAATCACCGTCTATCCACAGGTCCACATACTCAAAAGAGGGAACGAATGCCATATCCATAGCAGACGCTGCTGTAAATGCTGCAGCATTTCGCAGCATACTGTCATCAGATGAATTGGCCAGTAGCAGCCACTTTTCAGCTGATGCCATTCCCATAATAGATACAGGTGATGCCAGTGTAATCTGATAACCTTTTTTAGCGTATTCGCGCCAACTGCTATTGCCACGACCTTTCAGCTGCACATTGCCTGCCAGATGCAGATTATTTTCTGGTTTTTCAAGGTCTGTAATATCAAGTGTGTTTCTGTAAGTCCTGATATTTTTATCCCGGTGTATTTCTTCCAGAGTTATTCCGGTAAGGGAAATATGCACCGATGGCAATGTTGATTGCATAACAGTAACATTGTATATATTGCCATCCGATGCTGTGATATTGACTGAATCACCATTTTTATTAAAGACATCTGCAATTGCACATTGCTCTGAATCCAGGACACCGTTATCAACAGAAATTACCGGGCCTGTAAAATTCAACACCACGGTTTCTATATTTTCAGATGAAGGCAGGAATATGTACCATCTGCCGTCATCTGAAAGATATCCGTTTACTGTACCGCTGACAGTGTTGACACTGCATGAAAAATCCTGTGACACAGTTTTCTCTGCAGGCGAACAGGCTGTCAGGGAAAACCGCATAATAGCCGCAAACAGTAAAAGACGACAACTGTTTATTATTCTGTTTTTATAGATAAACATCAGCCTCCTTTCACCGATGCATAATGAATTAGTGCTGTTTAACTATATGTCCGGTGTGAATATCAATAACATCATTCTGGTCAACAGTATTTGTCAGCCTTATTGTCATATGGTATTCTCTGCCGGATGGAAGCATACCATCGTAAATATAGCAGATAAAGCCTGTATAATAGAGGTAATGCTCTTTCGGGAATGTGTAAGCTACATCCAGACGTTCATCAGGATGTGTGTCAAACTCGTATGCGTTACCATCGCTGTCAGTAAGAATAATTGTTCTGTTGTACAGATAATGCTGACCGCCTGTTCTGAATGCAAAACCTGCTATTCTGTGGCATGGTGTTTCATAACCACACCAGTCCACAAACCATTTTGTTTTTGCCGCACCGGCAACAGATGGTTTAAAATCAATTTTTCTGTAAGGCAGGGATACAGGACGAGGTTTAGGATTTCTGACAACGCCGGTTTCCTTGCACCATTTTACAAATCTGCGTCCGTTTCTGTCCACAAGCATTATACCTGCTGTATAGGACATAATATCAACTCTCAGCTGTTTTTTACTGATAAGACTTTCAAATCCCGCATAATAGAAATCCGGACGACCGAAATGCCGTGCCACATCAGGTCTGGACCGTGGCACAGTCTGTGCACTGTAAGTGCGGCCATATACATCTTTGAATATCACAAAACGCCTTACAACAGAAAGACTGTTCTCATCTTCCGATAATGCCCAGCCGATAATCTGAACTTTGTCTGCAATATTGATAAAATCTATTTCCCCGTTTTTCAGCTGCTTACAGCCGGAAACATCAACAGGTGAAAGTATATCACAATCCTTTTTCATCCGGAGCGCTTCGCCGTAAAAATTAAGATTTTCATTCAGATAAGGATCACGGCCGTCAAGTTCAGGAAATGCTGCAAACAACTCTGCTTTTTCCCTGTACAGGCGGATAAGCTTGGCATCGTCTGCCTGGTCAGTGCCACGGCTGAGGGATTCATGGTGATATGCCACCACATCGTTTCGCACAACATTGTACCAGCCGTTCCTGTGAAGAGCAAAGCAAAGCTTCACATCATTATAGGCGACAGGAAGATTTTCATCAAAGCCGCCAACCCGGTAAAATTTATCTCTGCCCACCATAAGGCAGGCACCTGTAACTGCAATGGCATTATAGTCCGCCCAGTTAAGGCCAAAATAATACGGTGTCATATCATTAAGATTCATAAAGCTGTGAACAGGACCGTAAGAAGGAGAGTTGGTCACACCTGTATGCTGAATCATAGTGGAATTAGGATAATAAAGCTTGGCACCTACAGCACCTGCATGCGGCTGCTGTGCATGGCCCAACATTCTTTCCAGCCAATGTGGCATAAATATTTCTATATCGTCATTTAGGAATAACAGATATTCGCCTTTTGCAGTCTGAGCCCCTCTGTTGCACATAGCAGAAAAGTTGAATTTTTCTGCTTTGTAAATATATTCAACGCCCTGTTTGTCAAGGTAATCTGAAATAATTTTTTTATTTTCATCATCACTGCCGTTGTCAACCACAATGATTTCATAGTTACTGTATGCAGTGTATTTTTTTATGGAATCTATGCACTGGCGCAGAATATCCGGATGGTCTTTGGACGGGATAATAATACTTACCAGCGGATCGTCTTTGACATTGTATACTATCCTGTACTGAGACAGGCCCGGTATGTATTCCATAAAAGCATCCAGGCCATTACGTCTGATATAGTCTTCCTTGGCGCAACAGGATGCTTCCGCCGCATAGTTTTTGGAGTTCATTGCATAGGCAACAGACTCTTTTCTCTCACGCCAGTTGTACAACACCTGCGGTATATGGCCAACTTTGCTGTTGTCCGATTTTTCCATAAATCTCAATGTGAAATCATAGTCCTGGCTGCCGTTATAGGCAGTGCGAAGACCACCCGCCTCTTTCACAATGGAAGTTCGGTACACCGCAAGGTGATTTGTATACATCATAGTCATAAACAAATCCGGTGACCAGTCCGGTTTAAAAAAAGGCATATGGCGGATTGTGCCATCCTCTGTTATTTTATTATCATCGCTGTAAATGAAGTCCAGCTGTGGATTTTCATTTAATTTCAGAGCAAACTCATACAGCGCATGTGGTTCTATAGTGTCATCACAGTCCATAAAAACTATGTAATCGCCTGTGGCAATATTTATACCGTCATTTGTGGCAACAGAGATGTGGCCGTTTGTGGTGCGGTATATCACTTTTACCCTCTCGTCTGATTCGTACTTTTTCAGTACCGGAACCACATTGTCCCAGGATGAATGGTCATCCACCATAATCAGTTCAAAATTGCCATAAGTCTGATTCAGGACAGAGTTTATACATTCTTCCAACTGGTCAGTGGCAGTATTGTACACCGGTATAACCACAGAAAAACGAGGGGTGTAATCCAGAGATTTTTCCTGTGATGGTGCTGCATGGTTATTCAGCCAGCGATTGTAGTTTCTGATAACTCTTTCATCTTCCAGATGATAACCAGTGTCATTCTGAGGAAACTGTATGCCAAATAATGCTGCTACATGTGCTTTTACATCATTGGTAATATCACTTCTTTTCAGTACCCCCACAGGCCAATAGACTTCTGTATGAGGATTGTCCTTTATCTGTTGAGATGTAATATAGGCAATATATTTTTCTTCTCCGTTTTTACGGGCAAATCCGTCTACATTACGGAGATTACCTATTTTTACAGCTTCTTTTTCTGTAGGCTTGTTTATGAGGCGCACAAGATGAGCCACAGCATTATCCGGAGTGTATTCCACATTATATTTTTCCACAAAATCAATACCGACGGAAATAAAGTCATATATACCTTCCAGCATATCCTGTTTTTCTTTTTCACCTCTGCCCTCTTCAAAAATTACTGTACCGTTTTCACCATAGCGATACACACTTTCGTGTGGGGCAGAAAAAAACAGTTCGTACAGGGCCACATTCATATCTCTTGCAATATCATACTGCAGAGCATAGTTTCTATAAAAGTCAAAAAGATATGCAGAGTAATCTTTACCCCTCATCTGCCTAAAGCTCTTTTCGCCATTTTTTATGCCGAAGTAAATAAAATACTGCTGTGTATCTTTATTTACAGCTTTTTTGAATTTTTCTATCAGAACCTGGCTGCTGCCCTGCCAACCGCAGTCAAAACAGACAGAATCGGCATCGAAAAATCCGATACTGTCAAAGTAAGCCAGTGCATTTTTTCTTTCATCAGCACAATATCTGAGAAAAACATCTTTATCTAAAACATACAGCCGTCTGAAAGCTTTTATATTTTCTTCAGTAGCGATAACATCATCAAAAGACGAAAAACCAACCTGTTCAAGCGTTGTTATTTCATCTCTGCATACACCCAGATAATCCAGCACTTCCCCCACGGTCTGTCCAAAAGTATACGGCGGAAGTGAAGCAATATCCTCATCATTCATTTCTGTAACAGAAGCCATCAGCAATGCACGGCGTGAAGTATACAGATACTCTGTATTATCAAATCCATTGCGCCTGAATATATGGTACAGATTGTAGCCATCACGGGAAAGGAAGTATATCTTTTTATCGCAGTTTTTTGTTTTTTCCAGTACATATCGATACAGGCCCATATACATAGGACCGCCAACTTCAAGCCCCAGATTGTACCAGAAGCCTTTTTCATCATCGTAAAGAATTTTATACAAGCCGTTGTCCACATCACTGCCGGAAACATTTTTTACTTTATCCATTTCACCGGCGTGATGATAAACAAAGGTGTCCATTCCATAGGCCGACGGAAATTCCCCATCATCTCGGTCTTTGTCACCTATGTGGAGAATGGCCCGGTATGGCAGATTTTCCTTCTGCCGCACCAGTTCAAACAAATCCCTGTTAAATTTTGCTTTATGCTCATCGGCAGAACAATACACATGGTCAATATCAGCGTATCCGTTTTTTGCCAACGCTTCATACAGTGTAGCAGCAAAAAGATACATATCACTGGTGGCTACAACTCTTTTACCCTTGCTTTTTGCATATTGGTAAATTTCCAGCATATCCCTGTTTGCAACCAGAGCATCCATTTCCAGCTGAATTTCAAACTGTTTTACTTTCTGCCAGTCTACAGGTATATCTGTATTTTCACCCAGGACCTCATAAATCCGATCCATATCGGCATGGGGATATGCAAACTGCCGGTACTGTCTGCGGCTGGCCTCATGCTGCCGGTCTATACGCAGTTTTCTGAAACCGTGTATGCCGAAATTCCTGCCCACCAAGTCAAACACTGTTTCCGGTGTATTTGTTTTTCGGAAAAGCAGCGTATCAAAAATATCAAATGACACCAGCTTTGCCTTATCTATTTTGTTTTTCAACAACATTATTTCATTGCTGTTCATTATTTATCCTCTTTACTCCATCTGTGAGGCAGCACTACAATGCCTTCAGCAATATAGTCCATCTTCACAAAAAAGCTTTTGATTTTTGATTTGTAGTCAATATTTACAATACCCGTTTGGTCAAATATACCTACATCAAAATAATATTCACCGCCCACAAGATTAAAGCCTGTATAGGTAAGTGTAATTTCGTTGTAGCCTTTGTTCCAAGTGATTGAGGTGTTGTCCAGTTTGGTGTTGAGACCGCAGATGTATTCGTTATCTATTCGTCTTATAGCCACACCCAGAAGCGGTTTTTTGATAGTAGTATCCGCCACAACATAGCCTACTTTCAGCACCACATCTTCGCCGTAATTTATATCTTCAATCTCTCTGCCAACATTGTTATACATGCGTAGAGATTTTATTTCTGCAATATTAATATTCCGTATATCTTCTTCTGTCACTGTGTTTACCGCAGCATCACTGCGGCCGTTTACATACAGGTCAAAGTATGTTTTAACCGACACCTCACTTTTAAGATAATCCAGATAACGGTCAGTCACTTCATCTGTGGACCCGTCCATAACCATTTCGCCGCTGTCCAGCCATATTGCACGGTTGCAGAAGCGTTTTACAGAGTTTACATCGTGGGTAACAAAAAAGATAGTTTTTCCTTTTTTTACGAACTCAAGAAACTTATCCATACATTTCAACTGGAAACGTGAGTCGCCAACCGCCAGTGCTTCATCCACTATAAGTATATCAGGGTCAACATTAATAGACACGGCAAAGTCAAGGCTTACAAACATACCACTGGAATAAGTTTTCACCGGCTGGTGAATAAAATCACCGATATCGGCAAATTCCAATATTTCAGGTATTTTCTTTTCTATTTCCTCTTCTGATACACGCATCATAGCAGCATTCAGGTAAATATTTTTCATACCGGTATACTCCATATTGAAACCGGCACCCAGTTCCAACAGCGCTGCCACTTTACCGTTTATTTCCACATTGCCTTCTGTAGGATTGAGAACACCTGTCAGTATTTTTAACAGAGTAGATTTACCAGAGCCATTTCTGCCTACCACACCGATAATTTCGCCTTTTTCCACATCAAAAGACACATTATTCAGCGCATAATAGTCCCTGTGGTATTTTCTGTTTTTACCAAATCCCCGGGCTTCTTTCAAACGGTCCTTTGGATCGTCATACATTTTATATATTTTGGTCAGATTAGAGACCTTAACAGCTTTTTCCATCTGTAACCTCTCTTATAATACATCTGAAAAATGAACTTTCAGCCTGTTGAACATTTTCACGCCGAACAGATAAATCAGAACTGATACACACCAGAAATATACAGTCCACAGCGGTTTTTCCCAGAACCATATTTTCGACAGCAGACAGTCGCGAAAGCCGTCAACAATGTAATACATCGGGTTGAGCTTGAAAAATTTGTAAAGCACTTCCGGTAAAGTTACAGCTGGATTCCACATAATAGGTGTAACCCATATCCCTATTGTAAGCAATATATTCACCACTTGTGTCATATCTCTAAAAAATGCTGTCAGACAGGAAGTGATATAGCCGATTCCCAGTGCCAGAAAAGCGCATGCACCGATGTAGTACAGCAGCTGCAGTGTGTACAGCCCCGGCATATATCCATATAATGCACACAGCACAATAGCTATGGTAACAAAAAACATATGCACAAACAGACCGGAAACCATTTTCAGCACAGGAAGTATGCCCACATTGAAAACAATCTTTTTTACAAGATAGCTGTATTCGATGAGTGAGTTCGCCGCACCGGTACAGATTTCTGAAAAATAAAACCAGGGGATAAGACCGGAAACAAGAAAAAGAATAAACGGATGATTGCTGACACCGCCTGCACGGAGGCCAACCTGGAAAACAAACCAATACAGCAACACTGTAATCAGAGGCTGTACAAACGCCCAGAATATTCCCAGATAACTTCCCGCAAATCTGGCCCGGAAGTCGTTTTTGGCCAGTACCCAGAACATATTTCTGTCTCTGAAAATATCCAGAGGAACTCTGAACAGGGTTTCTGTATTAAACATACAGATAATGCACAGAGCATCCAGCATAAAACAGAGGACAATCTGTGTCAGTAAAGTATTTTCTCCGGTATCCACATTGTTCAAAATATAAATATTCGACAGAATTGTAATCAGGGCAATCAATGCCGCTGCAATCTTTTTCTTCATTTATTTACACCTATTTTTTCAAAATTTTCTTTATTTTAGGTTTAGCTTTTACCCATAATTCCCTGAGCAGGCATTTAAGTCTGTATATTATATGACTCTTCAATTCCTGTTCCAGTTCCATAATATATTTTTCTTTGCTGCTTACCAGCATATTGTAAGCACCTATATCCGTTTCAAGTGATGCAACCAGACCATTAAGTCTGTTTATTTCAGCAACATCAGACTCGTTCTGTCTGCAGACATCCTTATACTTTGCCGCAAGAGTTCTTTTATCATTTTCCAGCTGTGAATTACGCTGATTGAGAGCAATATTTGTTTTATTCCGCCGGTCAAGGTCTGTGCTGAGCATTGCCACAGTTTCATTCAGATGTGCTATTCCCTGTTCTGCCTGCAGGATATGTGCAGCAAGTTGCTGTCTGCTGTCAGAAAGGGATTTATTTTCAGCACAAAGGGCAGTTATAAAACTTTCACCTGCGACAAGTATTTCTGCAGATATTTCCACGTTACCGCCATCCGGCCGGCATGATGCAATCAGCATAGGGTCGCTGTCAGTGAAAAGAATGCCGTCATCCATCAACATACCGTTATATGCCAGCTGTGTCAGCGGCACACCGTCCTGAGTGATACTGATTTTTCGCATTATACACCCCTGATTTTCAACAGGATCAAATCGCACCTGCTTAAGACTGCAATTGTTTTCAACAGTTGCTTTGAGTATATAACAGCCGTTATCGCCAAGTGTGCATTCCACCGGTATTACCTCATTAGCGTTGAAATCACTGCCTGTATCCAGATAAATATTGCTTTTCAGCACAGGTTTTTTCAGCAGATATTCTGTTTCCGTACGCTGTTTGGACAATGTGAGCACAAACTGATAAATTTCACCGCATTCTCTGGAATTCAATATGTTTTTCAGCAGCATATTGCCCTGAGGCATCCGGCCATTGTACTGTTCAGTATAGCCTGAAGGACAGTAAGTAGCCTGAAGAGTGTTGATGTATACACCTGTGTTTTCGAAAAGATATGGCAGGTTTTTCATCCCCCGGAAATATACATGGGTATCATCCAGTATGCCTGTAGGAGTATAGTCAAAGCTGTCTGAATACAGTTTCAGCAGAATATCATTATGTGTGATATTCGGAAGTGAAACATACATTCTGCCGTCATTTTTCATCATAGCGGCTGCCTTTTCCACAACCTGTGACGGAGCAGAAAGATGCTCAAGCACATCTGCAAAAATAACTGCATCAAAAGATATGCCGGCAAACTTTTGCATCCAGCTGTATGTAAGTATATCATCACATATGCCATCCCGCGCATACTCCATAGCCTGTCCGAATGCAGCTTCGTCGTATTCCACTATATACACACTGCAACCTAGGACCTCTTTCATATAGCGTGTCATTCTGCCGTTGGCACAGCCGAACTCCAGTACTACAGAACCCGGTTTTATACACTGAAGTATAAGACCGGTGGAGGAAGCCGATGATAAATCTATTTCAAAATCATATTTTGACATTGACAAGTTCCTTCTCGGCTGTGTCTTCACACAGCCTGATATTATTTTCTTTTCAGTAAGCTATGTATTTTATACACAGCCTTTTTGATATAAGCTTTGCCCGGTACAGGCAATCTGCGCAGCCCGTTGGCTACTTTGTAGGTAAAGGAAGATGTTATGGAATTCATCCGGTTTTCCAGTTCTTCAAGCCTTTCCTGAATCTGTTCACCGTCAGCCTCAATACTGATTTTTTTGCCTTTGGCCACACGGTGTGCATCTGTGATGAACTTATATGTATCCCATGATTTACTGTAATGTTCGCACTGTGTATTCTGCATCAGTCCGTCATATACAACCATATAACTTTCACCCATATGCCAGAGGTTTTTTACAATATATTTTTCGGCAATTTCCTTTTTCCGTGCGTATTCTTCGCCCCTGTTTTTGATTCTTTCAATTATCCGCATGGTTTCATTGTAAGTATCTTCCATCGAAACCAGCCAGCCGAACCCATCACGGCGCATTCTTTCTCCCAGTGCACCGATATCAGTGGCTATTACAGGTATACTGCAGTTTACCGCTTCAGACAAAGTATAACAGTATGTTTCCCGGAACCGTGACAGAATGCAGACCAGGTCTATTTTATGTTCCAGCAATAACCCCTGTAATTCTTCACGCTCATACGGCCCGGTTTTTGTATAATTTTTTCTGTCCAGTGAAGAAAGCTCATTATTCCCGGAAATCCCAAAAAGGAACCAATGTACATTTTTCGGTGAATTTTTTATAAGCTGACTGGATATATAGCTTCCTTTTTCTTTACTGATTCCACCCACAAAGGCAATATTGAAATCGCCTTCATTCGTGGAGGAGTATATTTTTTCACCACCTATGCCATGAGGAATAACCTGTATTTTTTCAGTTATTTCCGGATAATAGGAACCAATTACTTTTTTTGTAAATTCTGATGGCACAAAAAGCGCTTCTGCATTTGACAGGGCACGCAGATGTTCTTTTCTCCAGAAAGAAGCATAATCAGTAGACGGATTAATCGTTGTATGTCCGGCAATGCACTCGTTGCACTGCTGTGTACTTATGCATTCACCTGCCATGCAGTCCATCATTTTTATAAACGGACACACTGTATAATAGTCATGCAGGGTAGCAACCAGCGGAATATTTCTCTCCGCTGACCGGTAAAACATTTCCACTGTCATATCTTTTGTGTGGTGAATATGTACCATATCGATACTGAATGCATCCAGAATTCTGCCGTAGAGCTGTGCAGTTTTCTGGTCTCTCAGTTTGGCGTAGGCAGGAACACGTCCAAGGTAAAAACGGAAAACTATTTCTTCCTCGTCAAGATACGCCGTAAGATTAAGATAATCACCGTTGCGTGCAGCCACAAAAACATTGTACTTATGGCGCATCACTGTCATCATATCTTTTACATGCAGCTGTGTACCGCCCAGATGGTCATTGGCATCCTTGCGGAAATCAGACTGCACAAGATAGAGTAAATTTTTTCTGCCGTTATTCAATGCAGTCTGTATTTTCACATTATCCTGTACTGCTTCATTGGGGTTGGTACGGCAATGAAGAGCAACATCCATATCCAGATCAGGGTATCGTTCTATAAGAATCCTCTGATGAGCCTCCATCAGTTTTCTTTTGTCTTCGCTGACAAAAGAAGTGGAGCCGGTATGATAGATATAGGTATCGTCACACATAACATGGCTATATCCCAGCTGAATAGCTCGGTAACAGAAGTCGTTTTCTTCCCCATAGCCTTTCTCAAAAGTCCGTGCATCAAAAAGTCCTATTCTGTCAAATACCTCTCTCTTTATAAACATACAGAAACCATGAGCCACAGGTATACGGGGATACAGTTTCATGCTCGTCTTTTCAACAAGGGTAGCATACTCATCAAGAGTATATCCTCGAGGGAGTTTATTCTCCATAAGAAAATCAGGTACGGAACATAAAGTGGCATTATTGGACAGAGGTGTTACAGTAGCGATATTCCTGTCGCTGTAAGCACAATTGATTATCTTTTCCACCCATCCGGCAGTAACGATTGTGTCAGAATTAAGTAGTATAACATCCCTGTCATATGAAATTTCTATACCATGGTTTACCGTTGCAGAAAAGCCCATATTACTTTCGTTTTCAACAACCAGTATACTGTCACTTTCCAGTGATTTTATATATGGCATTATCCTCTCATCAGAGCTGGCATCATTCACCAATATCAGCCTGTGCTTAGCCATATCCGTATTTTTTACAACACTTTCAATACATTTTACAAGATCATCAAGTGCATTGTATACAGGTATTATTACATCTATTTTTCCTGGTCTTGACATTGACTGTCTCTCCTGACTTTTATATTATATTGCTTTTAATAGAAATTTTCTTTTATTTTAATGCACAAGGCTTCCATGTTATCCACATGCATTTTTTCTGTAAGAGCCTTATTCATTTGTGATAGTCTGCATGCATCAAGGTCCTCAATCGCCTTCTGCAGCACGCATGAAGAAGCATCTTCCAGTATAATCATACCTTCTTCCGGAAGGATATCCTTAGCCCCTATATTCTTTGTAATTATTACAGGAATGCCGTAGCTGGCTGCCTCCAATACTGTGAAGCCAAAAGTTTCATATGCCACAGCTGGTGCCACCATAATGTCAGTATTTTCAAATATAGCTTCCATATCTGCATAATTGTATGGCGGCATTACATTCATATATGGCTCTACTTTTTCAGGTGCAAAAAATATATTCAACACAAAATCCTGTCTGTATTTCCGTAAGGCATCAAGCGCTTCTTTTATCACAAAAAAACCTTTTCCTACACTTTCAGGACCCATATATGTTATTTTCAGTTTTTCATTGCTATATTTTCTTATTTTTTTATTATCGGATATATCACCATGAGTAATTGGGATAACCACGCCTCCCTTATAATTTATAAAGCTTTCATACACATCTCGCGTAAGAGTGCTGTTATAGTGAACTGTATCAGCCATCCGCATCATTGATTCGTAATGTCGGCGCAGCTTTTTATAATCTTCGGCTATTGCATAGTTTCCAGATATACTATTTTCACCTGCATCGTTATTTGACAGGTGTTTTTTACGATGATATTTTCTAATATGGCGCACAAAGTAATTATCCTTCAGTTTTCTGTATACAACTGACTGCAATATTGCCATTTTAATTAAAGACAACGCGCTACTGTTACACGCAGGACAAGCATCACAGGAACAGCCCATAGTACAGACGGCATTATTGCGCAAAAGTGTTACCTTGGGACAAATCGCAAAAAAATCATGAGCAGTAAATATAATTTTCACTCCATTATCCTTTGCCGCAATAAGCAGATTTTTATGCAATCCCATAAAAGTGTGTATATGCAATACATCTGGCCTGTTCTCTCTGATAAACTCTTGATAACAGTCATAATCACCATTACTCATAAATTTTTCAGGATTGCTAATACCTTCATCATAAGGCACCGGCAACGGATTGATTACTTCATAACTTTCTATACCATCAACACCAACACCGGTTTTTATTTTGGTTTTTCCTATGGTGATTCTGCCAGGCCACATCAATCCTGCAGAATCACCCCGGTCTATCTGCCGTTTTATAAGATCAATACAGAATTTTGTCATCCCACCAGTTCTGTAAGGTGGAAAACCTAATGAATAATGTAGTATTTTCAATTCATCACCCACTGTAACAAATTCTCATTATCGCTTGTAAAAAGTTGTTTATATTTATCGCTGATATATTCCCAGCTGTAAAACTCTGATATTCTTTCCTTGGCAGCCCTTTCAAGCTCAGCTATCTCTACCATTGACAGCCTATCTGCTTTATGAACCAGATGAGCAAGGCACCCTTCAGACTTATCCCAATAAAGTGCACTATTTAACGCAACCTCACTGTTAAAACCTATATCATAAACCAGATTTACCGCAGTACTACTCAGCGCCTCCAGCAAGGATGGATTTGTGCCGCCCACCTCATGTCCATGAATATATCCCCAAGCATTTTCTCGTATCTTCATCAATAGTTCGGTATCATATACTGTACCTGCAAATTTTATTCTCTTATCCTTGCTGAACATCAACTTTGTTTCAAGATAGCTATAAAGTGATTTATTTTCATTTGTTATTATAACCAGATCACGAAGTGAGTCACAAGCCATAAATTCTCTTATCATCGTTTCATAATTATTCTCTGGTACAAACCTTCCAACAATAAGGTAGTAGTTTCCTGGTTTCACACCGTTAATCTCGTACCATTTCAACAAAGATGCATCGGTATCGTCCAAAGTACTTTTTCTTATTTCTGCACCATATGCAATATATGTGGTACGAGGTTTAAATCGGCTATATCTTTCTTTTATATATTCTTCTATATTAATACTGTCACATACGACAAGGTCTGCATTTCTTACCATAAGTTTTTCGGAAAGCTTCCAATACATCTTTACCGGCAGCGGCCATTTTGACCTTTTCCACTCGTGTCCATCAGGATTTATGTAAAATCTGCCTCCAAGTTGATGTATTCTTTTACGATAATAACTAGCAAAAGGGCCTATTCTGCAAGCCAGAACATATACTACAGGTTTTGATATATTATTTTCTTTTATATAACGGCAGAAATATTCCAGTGCCATCAAATCATAACATATAGCTCCTGCTGGCCCTATATCTGGTACATTAATAGTAAAACAATGAGCGTTATTATAAATGTACTCACCATCCATTATCTTATAGGCCCTTGACAACATTTCTTTATCCATACTACCATAACCACCTGATTTACACGCTATATGATACTGGATATTATTTTCATTCTTATGATATTCCGTAAGCTTATTTACAAAAGTTTCGTATCCTCCATACGCGCCCAGTGACTTTGCACCCGCTATAAACACATGCTGCATGGTCTTTTTATTTCCTTTACAACAATTTTGCTTTTTAAACAACACAAAACCGACACCCTTTAATTTCCTAAAACAAATCTTGATTTTACAGAAAAATGGTATCGTAACTTCAATATTTCATGTAGTTGTAAATAAATACAACAAAATATATTTATATGTATTATACCATATAATTACTGCAAATACCACTGTTATTATTCACCATATTTGTATAAGCATCACTAATGAGAATCCACTAGACAAGTGTCTTTTTCAAGATTGTGTAGGCAATACAAAAAAAGAGGCTATTTAATATAAAAATGACTTTTGAATTCAGTGAAAGTCGATTTTGTTTTTTTACTGAAAACATTGATTGTTGCAGAAATAAATATATTCATCAATCAGCAGGCGAGCCTGCTGTATCTACATAATATCCTCTGCACCAAAATGTTCTGCTACCATATTTGTATTTTAGATTTGCGTGTCTTTCGAATATTATCAGGCTACTTTTGCCTTTCAGGTATCACATAAATCCTGCTATGCTCATCTTTGGCGGTATTTCTACCAGCATATGTATATGGTCTGGACAGGCTACTGCTTCTACTATCTTTACACCTTTCCATCTGCATAATTCTCTTAGTATTTTTCCTATCTCTTGTTTATGCTCTCCATAAAATACTTTCTTTCTGTATTTCGGTGCAAAAACATCGTGTATAATTGTAAATATAGCATATATGTGCTATACTACTATTATGCGAGGTGGAGAAAATGAAAAAGCAAAGGACAGACAGTCTGGAATACATTGCAAAGAAACACAAGCAAGAGCAAGAAGAATATCTCAA
>JAFUNP010000011.1 GCA_017473015.1 Oscillospiraceae bacterium
AAAAAGTGAATTTTGTCGATAAACAAAAATAAGCGATGCCCAGTTGTTACACTAAGCATCGCTCATTCTGTTGTTGTTACCAACCCCGCCTGACAGATGCCGTAAAATAGTTAAGTTGTTCCTTAACTGTTTTACGGACACCCGCCTTTATGCAGCGGGGATTTTGTTTTAACTATGATTCAAAATATCAGAATGGATTGCCTTCATCAGGTTTGTCAGCAAGACCGAAAAATTCTATGGCGTTCTGTATTTCCTTATCCCAGAATCTCCATTCATGTTTATAACCTTTAGTCTCGCTGAAGGTTATGTCAAGTCCGTTTTCAACGGCCCATTTTTTAAATTCCTTGTAGCCTTTGTACAGGAAATCCTGTTTACCTACGGCAAAATACATTTTTGGGAGAGTGCCGCTGTCTTTCTGCTGCAACAGAAGTCTGCGTATGTTCTCGTATGAGTTGATGAAATTTTCATATCCTCCGGCATTTGCATATCCGTTGAGTGTGCGCTGATGTCCGTACTCAAATTCCGGCTTAATATTTTCCCAGTCTCTGGCAAACATTGATAAAACAGCCACACCGGCGAATTTATCCGGGAAGTTTACAGCATATTTCAGAGCACCTTCACCGCCCATGGACAAACCGGAGATAAAATTGTCTTCGCGTTTGTCAGATGCAGGCAGCCAGTTATGCACCAGTGGCATCAGTTCTTTTATAAGATAATCATACATGCCATAACCCATCATGGTTGTATCCCAGTTGGAATAGTTGGAATTCAGTGCGCTGGGCATCACCACTATCAGATTTTTTTCACAGGCATACAGCTCTATATTGCTTTTTCTTATCCAGTCAGTGTAATCACCGAAAGTACCATGCAATAACCAGAGAACCGGGTATTTTTCGCCGTTACCATAAAAATCGTCCGGATTGGTTGTTCTTGGTTTATCAGGCAGGATAATATTTACATCTGTATTTCCGTTGAGATACTGGCTTTCAAAATTGATATGCAGCAGTGCCATAGTATTTGTTCTCCTTTATGTTTGATACATCTATTTTATCATAATCCGAGCATCTGAAGATATAATCATAAAGCAAAAAATAATATTTAATTTTTGTATATCTTGTAGTATAATTTACTTATCAACAAAAGGGAGAGATATTATGAAAAAACAACACTGGCCCAGCGGTGCAATGCTGGGGCCTGTGCCACCGGCCCTTGTCAGTTGTGGAACTGTTGACAACCCCAATGCACTGACTATAGCCTGGACGGGCATACTCAACACCATTCCGCCAAAAACATATATCAGTGTGCGCCCCGAAAGACATTCATACAATATGATAAAGGACAGCGGCGAATTTGTAATCAACCTGCCTACAGAAAAAATAGTTCGTGCGGTGGATTATTGCGGCTGCCGCAGCGGCGCAAAGGAGAACAAACTGGAAAAATGTGGTCTGACTGTTTCACCATCAGTGAAAATCAACGCCCCTATGATAGACCAGAGTCCTGTAAATCTGGAATGTAAAGTGTGCGATGTTGTACATCTGGGCAGCCATGACATGTTCATCGCTGATATTGTAGGTGTAAATGTGGACGAAAGCCTGCTGGATGAAAAGGGCAAACTGCATCTGTCGAAAGCAGGTCTGTGTGCATACGCCCATGGAGAATATTTTGCTCTGGGCAAACAGATTGGTGATTTTGGTTTCAGTGTACGCCGCAAAAGCGTGGAAAAACGAAGAAAACAGCAGACAAGAGAGAAGGTAAAGTATAATGGAAAAAATCGTTAACGATGTTTTGCTTACAACAACTTTTACACAGGAAGACATAGAATACTCCAAAAAGCGTCATGTGGAAATTTTTGATGGCGAATATGGCTTTTCTGAATATTTCAACAGATATGCCACAGGTGCTATAGACCGGTTTCCTCATACCTATAATCCTGAAAAGGATTTTATGCTTATAGCAAAGGTAGATGGTAAGTTCGGCGGTACGGTAACCCTTATTGGTGAAGGTGAAGCTGACGGCATTGCCCGACTGCGCTTTTTCTTCGTAGAGCCTTTTACCCGCGGCAAAGGCGTGGGCAGACTGCTGTTTACCACAGCAATGTCTATGGCAAAGGAAATGGGCTATAAACATCTGTATTTTTCAACTTACAATGTGCTGAAACCTGCCAGAAACCTTTATCGCGATTTAGGCTATGCGGTGACAAAAGAAACACCGGAGGACGAAGTTATCCCCGGTGCAGTTGAAGAAATATGGGAAATTGACCTGTGATGAATAATTATTTCTGCTATACAGACAAAGAAACAGAATACCTGAAGTCGAAGGATGAAAAGTTGGCTGCGCTGATTGATGCCGCCGGTCATATTTACCGCGAAGTAAACCCTGACCTGTACCATGCACTGACAGACAGCATTATCGGCCAGCAGATTTCTACTGCCGCCCACAATACCATAAGAAACAGGATAGCAGACAGGTTTGGACCGCTGACAAAGGAAAAAGTAGCTTTCCTTACAGACGAAGAACTGAAAAGTCTGGGCCTCAGCTGGCGTAAAGTCAGCTATATCAGGGATATTACCGACAAAATTATCAGCGGTGAAGTGGATATTGATGCTCTGGCATCCATGGATGATGAACAAGTAATAAAAGAACTGATAAAGCTGAAAGGTGTGGGCAGATGGACTGCCGAAATGGTGCTGACATTTTCTATGCAGCGCCCGGATGTGCTGTCCTACGGTGACCTGGCCATACGCCGCGGCATAATGCGACTTTACGGTCTGGAAGAACTGAGCGAAGAACAGTTTCATATCCTTACAGACAAGCTTTCACCTTACCGTACCACGGCTGCCCTTTATTTCTGGTACTATGCCAATCCGGAATGCAAACTTACAATATAATAGCCTCTGAATTACAGGCAGCGCAGTGCGCTGCCTTTTGTTCACCTAAAATTCAGATACACTACAAAAAATTTACAAACTAAAAACATATAATAAAATTGTATAAGTAGGATTAATATGCTAAAATTTAACCAGAGAGGTGAGCATATATGTACAAAATTCTTATTTGTGACGATGAAAGCGGTATCAGAACCCTTATTTCCAAATACGCTGTGTTTGAGGGGCATTCTGTACTGGAGGCTTCCAACGGTATGGAGGCCGTGAACCTGTGCAAAACAAGGGATATTGATATTGTTATTATGGATATAATGATGCCGGAGCTGGACGGCTTTTCTGCTGTCCGTGAAATCAGGAAGTTTTCTGATGTGCCGGTGATAATGCTTTCTGCACGCGGTGAAGAATATGACCGCATCCATGGCTTTGAAACAGGCGTGGATGATTATGTGGTAAAACCCTTTTCACCAAAGGAACTGATGATGCGCGTGGATGTTATTATGCGCAGACGGAGCCGTACGGGAACCGCCCATGACATATACAAAAAAGATGGTCTGGAGATAGATTTCACCGCCAGAAAGGTGATGGTAGACGGCAGCAACACCGAACTGTCCCCGAAAGAGTACGACCTGCTGTTTTATATGGTAAAAAACAAAGGTATAGCTCTTTCCCGTGAAAAACTGATTACAAATGTATGGGGCTATGATTTCTTTGGCGATGACAGAACTCTGGACACCCATATCAAGCTGCTGCGCCGCCACCTGGGAGATTACAGTACTCTTATTGTGACTTTGCGCGGCACAGGCTACCGTTTTGAGGGTTAAAATGAATAATCTGAAAACAAAGCTCAACTCTCTGAGCATCAAGTATAAAATATTCCTTTATCTTATCGGTTTCTGTGGCCTCTTGCTTTTCCTGCTGTGGACATTTCAGATTGTGCTGATGGACAGAATATATGAAAATATCAGGATAAAACAGCTGTATTCTGCTTATGATAATATAGCCAAACTGATTGTGGGTGGTAATGATTATGAGCATATAGCGGATATAGCCGAAAATAACGATACCTGTGTGATGGTGGTACAGCCAAACGGTGTCCTGAGTTACTCTGCTGAAATCAGCAGAAACTGCAGAATACACAAAGCACCTTACATTGATATTCTGAATATAGTTATTGAAACCCGGGAAAACAAAGGTGAGCTGAAGGGAATTTATTCCGAACGCAATCCTTTTACAACGGAACGCCCTGCGGACAAGCGTGATGACAGCGGTATGCCGCAGTCTATGATTTATTGCCGACAGGTGAAAAACGGTGATGATGTGCTGGCCTATGTCATACTGGATGTACATCTTACACCGGTGGATGCCACAGTATCCACCATACAGCGGCAGCTGCAATTTATCACTGTGATAATGATTGTGTTTTCCGCTGTACTGGCATCTGTTATAGCGCGTAAAATTTCATTGCCGATGGAAAAAATAAGCCGGGATGCCCGGCAGCTGGCTACAGGCGATTATGAAACTGTGTTTGACGCCACCGGTTATGCAGAAATCAACCGGCTGTCCGCTACACTTACCCGGACGGCGGAAGAACTGGGCAAGGTGGAAAAACAGCGCAAGGATTTTATTGCCAATGTCTCCCATGACCTGCGCACACCCCTTACTCTGATAGGCGGTTATGCCGAGGTTATGCGCGATATACCGGGAGAAAACAATCCGGAAAATGCCCAGATGATAATAGACGAAACCCGGCGTCTGTCCACATTGGTAAATGACCTGCTGGATATGTCACGCATACAGTCCGGCGCTGTACCGATGGAAAAGGTAAAATACAATCTGACACAGTCAGTGCAGAAAACCGTGGACAGGCTCAATGAACTGTTGAAGCGGGAAGGCTATGAAATCACCTTTGATGCTGATTGTGATGTGTTTGTAACGGCGGATGAGGCACGCATATCTCAATGTTTTTACAATATACTGATAAACCGGGTGAACTATACCGGTGAAGACAAAAAGGTATTTGTTAAACAGCGGCGGGAAATCGGTAAGGTGAAAATAACTGTTACTGATACCGGCCGGGGAGTATCTGAAAAAGATATGCCTTATGTGTGGGAAAGGTATTATAAAAGCGATTCCAACCATAAACGCAGTGTGACCGGTACCGGGCTGGGGCTGTCTATAGTGCGTTCGGTGATAAAAGCCCACAAGGGTGAATACGGCGCATACAATACAGCTGACCAGGGTGCATGCTTCTGGTTCAGTCTCCCAGTGGATTGATATGAAATAAGCGGATTTCTATCCGCTTATTATTTTTATATAACATTTTATTATATTTAACATATAATTCCATAAAACAGGCAGATATTTATAACTATTTACAAATAAATGTGAAAATTAAGCATAACTGTTGACATACACAGCATAGTATGTTATTATAACACCATAGCAGTTAGCATACGCTAACCGATGATAATACCATTGTCCAGATAAAAAAACAAAAGCCGGTTAAATATCAGATTTCTGCCGGCTTTAGTTTTTAAGACACAGTTAGCTATTGCTAACTGTTAGAGCGATATAACCTGAAAGGAGAAGATTATGCTGGAAAAATGTTTTATAGAGCACTGCTCCGCAACATTATCCGGGCTGAAATGTGCCAACCTGTTCAACTACTTTTTCACTGATGAACAGCAGCTGACAGAGGAGCTGAAGTTATGGAACAGTCATTTCCGGTCCAAAGGAATTCAGCTGTATGTACTGCGTCAGAAGAGCAATTCAGCGCTTATTTATATGTGCAGACCTGTCCGGCTTTCCCGCCGCCTGGCAAACAGTGATACAGCGCGGTTTCTCTCTGGTTATGGCTACACAGATATGTCTGTACAGGCGGTTATTGCACGACTGTCCGCCCGCATACAGCTGACCGATTCTTTCCCCCACGAAATTGGGGTTATGCTGGACTATCCGCTGTGCGATGTTATCGGTTTCATCACCCATAAAGGTGAAAACTGTAAATGCACAGGTATATGGAAGGTTTATGGTGATGAAAAAGAAGCAGTCAGACAGTTTGGCAAACTGAAAAAGTGCAAATCAATTTACAAAAATCTTTACAACAAAGGCAGAAGTGTTATGCGGCTTACAGTTGCAGCATAACATCTATATAAACAGTAATTTAAGAAAGAGGTATACATTTTATGAGCAAAATAGCAGTAGTTTACTGGAGCGGCACAGGCAATACAGAAATTATGGCCGCAAAAGTGGCAGAGGGCGCACAGTCTGCAGGCGCACAGGTTTCATCATTTACATCGGCTGAATTTACAGCAGATATGATGGATGAATTTGATGCAGTGGCCTTTGGCTGTCCTTCAATGGGTGCAGAGGAACTGGAAGAAACAGAATTTGCACCTATGTTTGATACCTGCCGCAGTAAGCTCAACGGTAAAAAAATAGCTCTTTTCGGCTCTTACGGCTGGGGTGATGGCCAGTGGATGAGAGAATGGGAAGAAGCATGTGTTGCAGATGGTGCAGTGATGGCTGCAGACTTTGTAATCTGCAATGAAACACCTGATGCAGACGGTGAAGAAGCCTGTATCGCACTGGGCAAAGCCCTGGCTTAAAAATAAATTTTAACTCCTTATATTTCAAATAACTCCGAATACTTATATTATCCTTTTTACAAAGAAACAGGAGATATACCTTCAGGTATATCTCCTGTTCTTTTATATCATCAGTTCGCAAATCATATTGCTCAGTTCAGTTGGGTTATCTACTGTCAGTCCTTCTATCAGGCGTGCCTGTGCGTACAGGATTTTTGTGTATTTGTCCAGCGTATCAGGGTCAGCCAGCAGACTGTTCAGTTTTGCAGCGATAGGGTGGTCTTTGTTGATTTCCATTATCACTTCAGCTTTTGCGCCGGTATTGCCAGGCATCTGCTGCAGTACCTTTTCCATTTCCAGTGACATAAATCCCTCTGTCACCAGGCATACAGGGTGGGTTTTCAGTCTGTTTGTAAAGCGCACAGCTGTTACTCTATCGCCCAGTGCTTCTTTCATCACGCCCAGTACAGCAGAGTTTTCTTCGTTGAACCGTTTCAGCCGGTCTTTTTCTTCCTCTGTGTCCAGGTCCAGATTTTCTGTACTGATATTTGTAAATGTTTTATCTTTATAGCTTGCCAGCACCTGCAGTGCAAACTCATCCACATTTTCTGTCAGGTACAGAATTTCGTAGCCTTTTTCCTTTACCAGCTCAGTCTGTGGCAGCATATCTATTTTGTCTGCTGTTTCACCACAGGCATAGTAAATAGTGTTCTGGCCTTCTTTCATTCTGTCGTGATATTCCTGCAATGTAGTCAGTTTTTTGTCATTGGAGGATGTGAACATCACCAGGTCAGCCAGTTTGTCTTTGTTTGTACCGTAATCGTCGTACATGCCGAATTTCAGCTGTGTGCCGAATGCAGAGAAAAATTCTTCATAAGCCTCTCTGTCATCCTTCTGCATTTTCAACAGCTCACTGCGGATTTTCTTTTCAATATTTGTGGCTATGATTTTCAGCTGTCTGTCATGCTGCAGCATTTCGCGGGAAATGTTCAGTGACAGGTCCTCACTGTCCACCAGACCTTTTACAAAACTGAAATAATCAGGCAGCAGGTCAGCACATTTTTCCATAATCATCACGCCACTGGAATACAGCTGCAGACCTTTTTCAAAGTTTTTGGAATAGTAGTCAAACGGTGCTCTTTTTGGAATGTACAGCAGGGCAGAGTAGGTGGCATTGCCTTCCACTTTTGTGTGGATAACTCTGGCCGGTTCTTCCCAGTCGCTGTACTGGTCACGGTAAAAGCTATTGTATTCTTCTTTTTCTATTTCACTCTTGCTCTTTTTCCACAGAGGAATCATGCTGTTCAGTGTGCGCAGTTCAGTTACTTTTTCATATTCATCTTCGCTGCCTTCTTTCAGCTTATTTGTTTCCCACATCATTCTGATTGGATAGCGGATAAAGTCAGAATACTTTTTAACCAGTGACATTATTGTGTACTGTTCCAGAAAGTCGGAATAGTTTTCATTTTCTGTGTCATCTTTTATGTGGATAATTATTTTTGTGCCGAAATCATCCTTGAAGCATGGCTCGATTGTGTATCCGTCCACGCCGGAAGATGACCATGCATAAGCCTGGTCTGCGCCGTAAGCACGGCTTTTCACCACCACATTGTCACTTACCATAAATGCAGAATAGAAGCCAACACCGAACTGACCTATAATATTCACATCGTCAGATTTGTTTTCGGTTTTGAAATCCAGACTGCCACTTCTGGCGATAGTGCCCAGGTTTGTTTCCAGCTCTTTGTCTGTCATACCACAGCCGTTGTCTTCGATAGTCAGTGTGCGGTGGTCTTTGTCAATTGACAGCATAATCTGATAATCTTCTCTGTTCAGCGTAATGCTGTCATCGGTAAGAGAACGAAAATACAGCTTGTCCAATGCGTCACTGGCGTTGGAAATCAGCTCTCTCAGGAATATCTCTTTGTGTGTATAGATGGAATTAATCATCATATCCATCAGTTTTTTACTTTCAGCTTTAAATTGTTTCTTTGCCATTTCTGAAGTTCACCTCTGATAATAATTAGCACTCTAAATGCTCGACTGCTAATTATTATAACTCTAAATAAGAAAGTTTGCAATAGCTTTGACATTTTTTTCATATTTTTTCACATTTGCTGTTTTAAATATGTTCTGCATATGGTATACTTTAATTAATATATATGTATCGTACATAAAAGAAAGGGAAAAAACTATGTCTGTAACATTATTTGAAAACAAAGGCTATGAAAACACACTGAAAACAGCCCAGCTGGCTGCTGAATATGCCAAAGAGCATGGTCTGAAATATGTGGTTCTGGCATCAAAAACAGGTTTCACCATCGATATTTTTATGGATGTTTTTGCAAAAGCCGGCGTGGAAGTAAAATTTGTCAGCGTTACACACTGCTATGGCGATATGGGCCCTGGCCAGTGCGAAATGAGCCTGGAAAAACGCAAAGAACTGACTGACAAAGGCGTTACTGTTATCACTGCTACACACGCACTGTCTGGTGCTGAAAGGGGCATCGTAAACAGATACGGCGGTGTTACACCTGCAATCCTTATGGCTGACACACTGAAAATGCTGGGTCAGGGTATGAAAGTAGGTGTTGAAATCTCGCTGATGGCAATGGACAACGGCGCTGTACCATACGGTGAAGAAATCATCGCAGTGGGTGGCTGCGGTCACGGTGCAGACTATGCCATTACTCTTATTCCTGGTCATTCCAACAACCTGTTTGAAACAAAGGTTATTGATATTATCTGCAAACCAAGAATTTCATAATAAGCATAATAAAAAGGCAGGGGAACCTGCCTTTTTGTTTTCGATATGTCTATTATTCTCTGCACTTGTCGATAAAGTATCTGAACAGATTGCGGTACATTTCCATATCCTGCATTCTTTCAGGATGCCACTGCATACAGATGATAGAACCGTCTGCATTTTCCATTGCTTCCGGAATACCATCAGGTGCACGGCCTGTGATTGTAAAACCTTCTGCCAGGTCTTTTACAGCCTGATGATGAGATGTGTTTACTTTCACATCCTTGTGCTGACCCAGTATTTTCGCCAGCAGACTGTCAGGGTTCAGGGCAACTGTATGGTAGTTTTCTACGCCGCCCTCCAGCATGGAGTGATTCTGCTGTGTTTCGTACTGTGTAGGAATATCCTGGTACAGAGTGCCGCCGTACAGCACATTCATTATCTGCATGCCGCGGCATATAGCCAGTATAGGCTTGCCCTGTTTTACAGCTTCTTTAATCAGTTCCATATCGTATTCGTCTTCAAAGCGGAATGTGCTGCCGCATACATCCATTTTTTCTTCGCCGTACAGTTCAGGTGCTACATCAGCACCGCCAGGTACCAGCAGACCGTCCAGCATGCTTACTATCTGTGCGCAGTTTGATTTGTCAGAATTGCAGGGCAACAGCACTGCCTCACCGCCGGCTGCCCACACTGCCTCAGGGTATGTCACTCTCTGGGCGTGGAGTTTGTCATTGAATGCAGTCACTGCAGTTATGCCGATTACAGGTTTTTTCATGTTTGATTCCTCCGTTTGTGTCATTATTCATATTATATTATAATTGTGTTGCCGATTACAACAATAAAAAAGACAAATCCCGTCTTGTACTTAATATGAGTACAAAACGGGATAATTTTTTTGTATGGTGTACATTATCTGGCGAAGATAACGATTATTGCATTCAGCAGGGTAAATATATTCAGTGTGAATACTGTATACAAGATAAATGGGGATATATCCTTTGATGCAGTTATGTGCTTTGTCTGTCCGGCCAGCAGTGCCAGCGGCAGTACCGGCAGCAGATAACGCCCCTGGAAGCCCCATATGTAATTATAGTCCATAGGTGTCCAGGTGATACATCCTACCACCAGTATCCCCAGCGTACACCCGAAAATCCCCAGCGCCAGCAGTCTCTGCCATATATTAAGAACAGGAAGGTCATCTTTTTTTACTATAAAGCCGAACAGCACAGCAACCACAAAACCAATAAGTATCATCGGGTTGATTTCTATTTCAGCCAGATGAAGATACCCCAGTCTGCCGCCTATCATTGTTTCGAAATAATAGGTAAAATAGGTAAAGAAAGTGTTTATCACCATTTTCAGCAGCACACCCGGATGTGCCAGCATATATCCCACTGTGAAGGTGGCAACTGTTTCAGGTACTGCCACTACAGGAACTGTGCTTTCAGCCACAGCACCGGCTGCGCCTGCCACCGCTTCTACTACAGGTGCGGCTACTTCCACAACAGGTGCTGTCAGCCCCAATGTGGTCCGAACCATAGTCATATTGTAATAGCCGAAATGGGCAAAAGCCATTATCAGCACAGCTGCTTTATAAATCCAGGCTGTTTTCTTTGTGGCAAAGCGGTCTGCAGGGATGCCCAGTATAAACGCCGGTATCAGCAGGTAAGCAGATTTCAGCGGTGCAGACAGTACACACAGCACTGCCAGTGCAATCAGTTTTTTATTTGTCAGCTTTTCTTTTGAGAACATGCAGTTCAGACATATAGCTGTCACCACAAAGCCGAATGCGATGATAAAGCTGTCATAAGAAACAGATGTGCCGGCGTGTATTGTTATCGGCAACATTGCCAGTGCCACAAAGCCCATTTTCGCAAATGGCGCCAGATACCATGCCGCTGTCATCATAATACAGAAGAACAGAACATTCATAAATCGTGCCATAAACGCAGTGGCCACACCGCCCATACCGGTCAGCCTGCCTATGGTTATACCGGCGGCAGACAGCATATACGGCAGCTTGTACCCGAACAGGTAGTCACATTCTTCGTATACTATGGCATCAGCACCTTCGGCTGTGTCAGAAAAATGATTCATCATATATCTGTATGTAAATACCGATGTCTGATAATCGGTGAACACACTCTTTGTATCGCACTGTCTTTTGGCCACCACACGGTACAGGTCATTGTCCACGCCCAGCCATTTGTTTGACAGGTTGTAGGCGGTGTTGTAGTGAGTTTCCTCGTCCGGTGCGGAATATACCGGCAGCACAAACCGGTACAGGCTGCACACTGTCAGCAGTGTCAGAAATACTGCCAGCACTTTTTTGTCGGGCAGTGCAATAACCAGAAGCATCAGTCCGCCGGCCAGTACGCTGCACACGGCAGCCACGGTCCAGAAGAATTCAATCGGCTGGTTACCTACTATATCTGCGATAATCAGCATAGCCAGAGAACCGTCAGCCGCTTTGCCGTTTTCTGTAAACTGACCGAAGCCATCCATTACAGCACTGCTCTTTTTCAGTGTCAGCATCTGACCGCTGGTTACCTGCGGTGTGAGGTATTCAGCCCACACATTCACTGTCAGGTCATATTCTTTGTGTTCTGTTAAAGGTGTGTCCAGAGTAAAACCGGTGTAGCTGATGGGATTGATTACACCGAAGTTATTCCGGTAGTCCATCACCACCATGCCGGTTTCATTGTCCACCATCTGCACATGGAGAGTGCCGTCCAGTGTGTTGTCTATGCGGTTGATATTCAGCCCAAAGCCGTTTACCGGTCCCTGTACAGTGAAATCCTGGCTGAACACCTGTCCTTCTGCCATAGGAGAGGACAGGCTATCATAATTGTCATTCAACAGCCAGCTCTGGCTTTTGGAGGGGACCTCCTGCAGATACTGAAACCACACCAGGCCGAACAGCACAAAGCATATCACCGCCGGTGCAGCAAATGAAAATATATATTTGAATATTTTTTTGAATTTATCCATAAAACTACTCCATAAAAGATTAGTATCTTTTATTATATTATATTTTTCGTCAAAAGGGAATAATATTGCACAAAAATTGCCATATTTCTGTTTTTTCACACTTTTGTTAATAATTTGTTTTTGATTTATATCAGTATATGTGGTATACTTATTGAGTATTAAAATGTAATATTATGTCTTTACAGATTTTTATATAATATAAGGAGATAAAATGTCAAAGGAAAAAGATGTAAAAATCGAAAAAGCTCAGATAGATTTTGAGCAGGATATGATTGAAATAGAAAAAGCTGAACGGGAAAGAAAACAGTATACAAGCCCGGGCAGAAAAACACAGAACAAAATCCGCCGCAGAAGAATTATAACAGGTGCAGTTTTCTCTGTGCTGGCATTTATCGGTGTGCTGTCCATTATCAGCGGTGTGGTGAAAACCGGCCGGAAAATTCTGGACAACAGCGGTGAAAAACAGGAATACAATAACCTGCTGACTACCCTGGTTATGTATGACCCGCTGCCTTTTGAAACACCGGATGCAGCAGACCAGCGTGTACTGCTGGCCAGCAGTGTGTGGGCGGCTATTATGAATGAAGATATGACAGTGTATGAAACTAACGAATTCGGCGAAACACTGCTGCCTGCAGTTGATGTGGACAAATATTTTGCCAAAGTTTTCGGTACACAGCTTCAGCTGACTCACGGTACATTCACTGATTCCGATGTGGAGTTTGTATACAACGCTGAAAAAGCCGCATATATTATCCCTGCCACAAACTTCCCTACAGGCTTTGCTCCACAGGTAGAAAAAATCAAGACTTCATTCAGTGAAAAAACTGTAACTGTGGGTTATCTGTCACCGCGGACATCCTGGGCAGATACCAGCGAAAGAACTGTTTCCAAATATGTGGACTACATTTTTGAAAAACAGGACGGTCAGTTTGCTTTGGTGGCTATCCGCGAAAGCGCAATGAAAGTAGAACTGCCACAGGTTTCACCTACACCTGACCTGGCGCAGACAACCAACTGATAATTAATACCGCAGCACAGTCTGCGGTATTTTTTATGGACAAAACGGAAAAGTTATGCTAAAATAGCTGTAAATGTTATGAACGGAAACAGTAGCTGTCTGCCACTGCCAGAGAAAAGCCGGTTGGTGCAAGGCTTTCAGATGCGTACACAGTGAACCAGTCCGGGAGCAGCAGGGGAGAAAGTCTCACAGAGAAAACCCCTGACGGTGGCCTCCGTTATCAGTGGCATGCAGGTGACAGCCTGCAAAGAGTGCAGATTATTTATCTGAATTTAGGTGGTACCGCGGATTTTATTCGTCCTAAGCATAGCTCATGCTGTGCCTGGGGCTTTTTTATTGCCTGAATGCCCCGGAATTAAAAATCAACAGGGCAAAAGAAAGGGAGCAAAAAAAATGAAACTGAAAAATCTTGTAGGACAGAGATTTAAAGAAAGACCGGCAGACTGCGCCACAGACAGCCACGCATTTATGGTGCGCGGAGTTTATATGAAAATCGTAAGCAACGGTATTTTTTCTGAATATCCTGTTCTGCGCCGCATCACATCAAAAATTGAAAAAATTATCAGAGAAGAAATGGACGCTATAGATGGTCAGGAGGTTCTGTTTCCAGTGGTAATGCCGGCAGAACTTTGGGAGGAATCCGGCAGATACAGCTCTGTGGGCAGTGAGCTGGTGCGTTTTGCTGACAGACACAAAGCCCCTATGGTACTGGGTATGACACATGAAGAAGCCGCAGTACAGCTTGTGAGGGAGTATGGTCAGTCATATCAGCGGTATCCGTTTATGATTTACCAGATGCAGCGCAAATTCCGCGATGAAGCCAGACCTCGTGCCGGTATGATTCGTGTGCGAGAATTCACCATGAAAGATGCTTATTCTTTCCACACAACACAGAAAGACCTGGAAGAATACTATCAGCGCTGTTTTGATGCATACCACAATGTTTTCCGCCGCACAGGTGTACCACAGGTTATCTCCGTGGCATCTGACTCCGGCATGATGGGCGGCAGCGTGTCTCATGAATATATGCTGCTGAATGAAATTGGTGAAGATTCCATCGTTATATGTAATGAATGTGATTACAGGGCGAATATGGAAGCTGCTGCAAACATAGTTGACAACGGCACACCTGATGCACTGAAGGAACTGGTTTGCGTATCCACACCTGACTGCAAAACCATCGAAGATGTGTGTGCTTTCCTGGGCACTGATGTGAAAAAATCCTGTAAAGCGGTAGTTTATCAGAAAAATTGTGACGACAGCTATGTGGTGGCTTTTACCAGAGGTGATTACGAGGTGAATGAAACCAAGCTGAGAAACCTGGCAGGTGCTGAAATTCATCCGGCTGTAATAACAGATAATTCTGTACTGACAGCAGGTTATATCGGTCCTTACGGCATTTCTGATAAAGCTGAATACTATTTTGATGTTTCACTCAAAGGTATTTCTGCTCTTGTTGCAGGCGCAAACAAAGAGGGCTATCACTACACAGGTCTTAATCTGGAAAGAGAACTGGGTGAAGTGAACTATGTGGATATTTCCAAAGTACAGGAAGGCGGCATCTGTCCTCACTGTGGTAAACCTGCCATCAGCATAAAAAGAGGTATAGAAGTGGGCAATATCTTCCAGCTGGGTGATAAATATACAAAAACCATGGGTATGACCTACACAGATAAAGACGGCGTGGTCAAACATCCGATAATGGGCTGTTACGGCATAGGTGTAGGCCGTCTGGCGGCCAGCATCTGTGAAGAATACCACGATGCATACGGTCCTGTATGGCCGATTTCTATTGCTCCGTGGGAAGTTCATCTGTGCTGTCTGCGCGCTGATGATGAAACAGTAAAAGGTGTGGCAGACGACCTGTATGAAAAACTGAAAGCTGCCGCCACAGAGGTAATCTATGATGACAGACGGGGTGTACGCCCAGGTGAAATGTTTGCTGACGCAGACCTGCTGGGTGTTCCTGTGCGCGTGGTTGTGAGCCTGAAAAATATAAAAGAAGGCAAAGTGGAAATCTCCACAAGAGACAAATCCGTAAAAACATCTGTTGATATTGATGAAGCTGTGGAATATATAATCAATCTGAAAAATCAGCTGTATGCACAGCTGGGTTAACAGAATATCTGTTAAACATAAAGTTAAAATGAAAGCCTCTCTATGGTTTGACCATAGGGAGGCTTTAAATCTGTCTGGTAAATTGGGATTTATTTGCCAGTTTGTGATATAAAAAATGGCTCCCTTGTGTAAAGGGAGCTGTCAGCGAAGCTGACTGAGGGATTGTAATAGTTGACTTTATTTTTTGTTAATGAGCTTTTCGGTTCAATTTTCATAACAACAACCCCACAACCGCAAGCGTTCCCCCTCCACTTACACAGGGGATGCTTTTTGTATTACATCAACCATTAGTTAAAATCCAATTTGTCTGATTGTTTTTCGGATGCCGTCATACCGTTGTAATATGTACAGCAGTTTTACAGTTGATTATTACAGATAAGAAAAGTTTTTCTTTACATCAGCGGAGCCAGTACTTTCATTATCCGGCCAGTCAGTTTTGTGCGGATGCTCAGTTTTTTCACGGTTTCTTTTGTTACCGGAGCGCACAGCTGCTGTGTTTTTTCAAAATCTTCCACTATTTCCGGTATACAGTCGGTTTTGTACAGATAGGCGGCACATTCAAAATGATGATACAGGCTGCGGTAGTCCAGATTAATAGTGCCAACTACGGCTTTTATATCGTCACTGACAAATACCTTTGCGTGTACAAATCCCGGTGTGTATTCGTATATTTTCACCCCGGAATCCAGCAGGGAAGAGTAGTGTGTTTTTGCCAAGGCGTATGGCGTTTTTTTATCTGGTATTCCCGGCAGGATAATCCTCACATCTACGCCTCTTTCAGCGGCAAATTTTATGGCAGTCTCCATTTCACTGTCCAGTATCAGGTATGGTGTCATTATATATACATATCTGTCGGCTCGGTTGATTATATCCATATACACCCGTCGGCCCAGCTTGTCACTGTCCAGAGGGGAGTCACCATATGGTATCACATAGCCGTTGTGGCTGTAGCTGTCGGCAGTGTGGGAGATGTATTTCTGTATTTCGGCTTTGCCGCCTGCAATATTCCACATCTGAAGGAACATCAGCGTAAAGCTTTCCACGGCATCACCCTTTATCATAATGGCGGTATCTTTCCAGTGGCCGTACTTTTCATAGCGGTTTATGTATTCGTCCGCCAGGTTTACACCGCCGGTAAAAGCTGTTTTGTTGTCAATAACCAGTATTTTTCTGTGGTCACGATAGTTGTAGTGGGTGGAAACAAATGGTGTAGCAGGTGCAAAAACTCTGCACTTTATGCCCAGATTTTGCAATCTTTTTGAATAGTCACGGGGCAGAGTAGTGAATTCATTGCTGCCGTCATACATCACCATTACATCCACGCCTTGCTGTGCTTTGCGTGCCAGCACTTCCAGTATTTTTCCCCACATATAGCCTTCATCTATTATAAAGTACTCCAGCATAATAAAGTGTTCTGCCGTTTCCAGTTCTTCAAGTATCCGGCGGAATTTTTCTTCTCCCAGAGAAAAATACCTCACATCGCAGTTTGAATATACCGGATGATGGCCGCTGCGCCGCATATACCCGGCCAACTGTGCTGTGGCAGTGCTTTCTTCTTTCAGCGCTTCAATGGTGTCCGGTTGCTGAGTGATAGCATTATTGGTATCTCTCATTATTTTCCCAAATTGGTATTTCAGCGCCCTGAAGCCCAGGTCACTGCGTGTATAGCAGAAAAAAGCTGACCCGAATAAAGGCATGGCAGAAATCAGCATCAGCCATGTTATTTTAGATGTGGGGTCTATGTTGCTGTTTATGATAAAGAAAGAAATTCCCACAGAAAGAACAGCATTTACTATGAAGTAATATGGTGAGTAGTCTTTGAAATACACCAGAAGTGATATCCAAAAACATATTTTGATTAAAAGCAGCAGAACAATGAGACCCAGACGGCTGAAAAGCAGTCCCATCAATCCTTTTTTGCCTTTATCTATAAGCGACAATACTTTTTCGTTGTTATTATCCATGTTGCCTCTGAATATAATATTAATTTTATATCATGTAATAATATATTCAATTTATATCAGATTTGTGAAAAAACATGATTTTTCACAAAAATAAAAACCGCCATTATGGCGGTTTTATTTTATCATATGATATTGAATAACCTTTCGGCATTTTCTCTGGTGATGCGGATAATTTCATCCTTTTCCAACCCCAGCTCATCTGCCATTTTCTGTGCCACATAGTGCAGCATGGAAGAATCGCAGCGTTTGCCGCGGTTTGGTTCCGGTGCCATATACGGACAGTCTGTTTCTATCAACAGTCTGTCCAGCGGTACTACCTTCATGCTTTCCAAAGCGCGACGGGCATTTTTGAATGTGATTACACCGGTAAAACCGATATACAGTCCCATTTTTACCAACTGCTTACAGCTTTCCCGACTGCCGGAATAGCAGTGTACCACTCCACTTTTCAGCGGATATTCATTGAGAATTTCCAGTGTGTCCTGCATGGCATCACGGGTGTGGATAATCAGCGGTTTGTTATATTTGTTGGCCAGTTGAATCTGTTTTATAAAAGCCTCTTTCTGCACTTCCGGTGACCAGCTGTCATCATAATGGTAGTCCAGACCTGCTTCACCTACGGCCTTTACCTTAGGATTGGCAATCATTTCTTCAAGTTCTGCCATTATGGCTTCATCTCTGGCCTGGATTGCATCGTGTGGATGAATGCCCACAGAGCAGTACATAAAATCATTTTCTTCTGCCTGTTTTATTGCCAGACGACTGGAATGTATATCTGCCCCTACATTCATCACAGTACCTACACCGCTGTCCTGTATATGTTTAAGTATTTCTTTATAGTCACTTTTAAAAGAGTCATCATTATAATGGCTGTGACTGTCAAAAATTTTTTCCATAATACCTCTTTAAAACAATACCCTGCCATCAGGCAGGGTATTTATCTGTAAATATTCAGCCCGGATTATCTTACTTTACAGCCAGGTGTCATGTCATCTACGAAAACTACCTGTGCACCACCGTCAGGAGTATCTGCGGACAGTACCATGCCTTCGCTTACAAAACCACGCATCTTTCTTGGTGCCAGGTTGTCAACGATAACAACTTTGTGACCTTTCAGGTCTTCAGGTTCGTACCATTCGTGGATACCGGAAAGGATTGTTCTTTCTCTCTTGCCGTCCCAGATTGTCAGGTTCAGCAGTTTGTCAGACTTTGGTACAGCTGTACAGTCTTTTACTTCGCCAACAATCAGATTTACTTTTGCAAAATCGTCATAAGTGATTTCTTCCACTTTTTCTTCTTCTGCAGCTGGTTCTTCTGCTTTTTTCTGTGCAGCTTCTCTTGCGGCTTTCTTTTCTTCTTCCTCTTTTGCAATTGCAGCCAGTTCTTTTGCAGCATCAATTCTTGGGAAGATTACTTCGCCCTTCTGAACTGTAACATTTGTCAGATGACCGAATTTTGCCAGTGTTTCGTATGTCAGGTCTTCAGCTTTGTAGCCCAGCTGAGCAGCAATTTTTGGTGTTGTGTTTGGCAGGTAAGCCTGCAGCAGTGTTGTTACAAAACGCATTGCTTCCACCAGGTTGTACAGAACTGTTGCCAGACGGGCTTTTTTGCTTTCGTCTTTTGCCAGTACCCATGGTGCTGTTTCGTCAATGTATTTGTTTGCTCTCTGTACTACTTTGAAAATTTCTGCCAGAGCCTGCGGGATTGACAGGTCATCCATGTATTTTTCTGTTTTTTCTGTCAGCCCTTCGCACAGAGCAATCAGTTCGTTGTCCAGCTCATCAGCTTCTCTGTCAGCAGGCAGTGTGCCGCCAAAGTATTTTTCAATCATTGCAGCACTTCTGGATACCAGGTTGCCCATGTCGTTTGCCAGGTCAGAGTTGATTCTGGCAATCAGGCTTTCGTTTGTGTAAACACCGTCATTGCCGAATGGAACTTCTCTCAGCAGGAAGTAACGCACTGCGTCAACACCGTAGCGTTTGCACAGAACCACAGGGTCTACTACATTACCTACAGATTTACTCATTTTACCGCCTTCCAGCAGAAGCCAGCCGTGACCAAATACGCGTTTTGGAAGTGGCAGGTCCAGAGCCATCAGCATTGCAGGCCAGATGATTGTGTGGAAACGGAGAATTTCTTTACCAACCATGTGGATATCTGCAGGCCAGTACTGGTCGTAGTCGTTGTACTTGTCGTTTTCATAACCCAGTGCTGTGATGTAGTTGGACAGAGCATCAACCCAAACATAAACTGTGTGGTCAGGGTCAAATGTTACAGGAATACCCCATTTAACAGTTGTTCTGGATACGCACAGGTCCTGCAGGCCCTGATTGATAAAGCTTATCATTTCGTTCTTTCTTGCTTCAGGCTGGATGAATTTTGGATTTTCTTCATACAGCTTCAGCAGTCTGTCGGCATAGTTGGACAGTTTGAAGAAATATGCATCTTCTTTTGCTGCGTAAACATCTCTGCCACAGTCAGGGCATTTGCCGTCTACCAGCTGGCTGGCAGTCCAGAATGTTTCACAAGGTTTGCAGTACATACCTTCGTAGAAACCTTTGTAGATGTCACCTTTGTCATACAGCTGTTTGAAGATTTTCTGTACAGCTTCCACATGGTAGTCATCAGTTGTTCTGATGTATCTGTCATAGCTGATGTCCAGCAGTTCCCACAGTTCTTTGATACCTACAACGATATCGTCAACATACTGTTTAGGTGTTTTGCCTGCGGCAGCGGCCTTGTCCTGAATTTTCTGACCGTGTTCGTCTGTACCTGTCAGATACATTACATCGTAACCTTGCAGGCGTTTGTATCTTGCCAGAGCGTCGCATGCTACTGTTGTGTAGCTGTGACCGATGTGCAGATTATCAGATGGATAATAAATCGGTGTGGTTATATAGAATTTTTTTCTTTCCATGATGTTTTCCTCTCATTATGGTTTTATTTTTATAAACTTTGTTGTCCGGGTGCAACGGGCAGGCTGCAGTCTACACCCATACTGCAATAAAAAAACTCCCGTTCCTGAAAATTGCTTTTCAGGGACGAGAGCAAATAGCTTCGTGTTACCACCCTAATTCACCCATACCTCACGATATGAGCCTTATCAGCTGCATAATAATTCAACAGCTTATCACTGTAACGGGTGAACCCGTCGTAGCCTTGGTATAAATACTTCGGTACGCAGCTCCGAGACCATCTTCAACACATTTTTATGCACCCGTTTTCAGCTGCCCGGGCTCTCTGGAGCATATCCATATGTTTACTCTTCTCTTCATTGCCTTTATCAATATTAATGAAAATTATACAACCCTTTGCTGTTTTTGTCAATATTTTCACGAAATCAGCAGGCGATACAATTATTTTTTGCGTTTTTTGATTTTTGTTCTCAGCTTCATGGCTGTGTCAATCAGCTTTTCATACAGCTTGTCAAAAGTAATGGTAAACTCACCGGCAGTTTCTACTATTTCACCTGTAAAGTTTGATTTGAAATCCAGTATTCTGTACAGTGCTTCGCTGTCTTCCGGTCTTGGTGCCACACCCTGCATGTCATAAGTATGGCAGTCGCCCTCCAGCGCCCACAGCATCAGGTATTTCTGAAGCAGATAGGTAGGGCGCAGATTTCGCATCTGGTCGTTGGAGCATCCGTACACATGGCTGGTAGTTCCGGCGTACTGTACAGCCACACCGCCGCACAGAGCATCGCCGTCAGGGGAATAGCACATATACAGTCGGCAGTTGTCGCCCAGACCGTTCAGCATTTTTACAAAATATTCTTTGGGGCGCACTGCAAATTTCTGTCTTACGCCTGTTTCTGAATAAATTCTGTAAAAATCGTCAAGCCCTTCAAGACCCAGATTTTTACAAACAACACCTTTTTTCTCAGGGTAACGCAGGTAGTATCTGGTGTCGCGGTTCATGGCCTTCATCAGCTGGTCTTCATTCATACCTTTGATGTATCTCAGCATATAATTGTATCTCGGCTGGATAGTATCGTGGAACGGCGCATGTTCTTTTATTTTCAGACCACAGCTTCTGAACAGTTCTATTGTTTCTGCATCATCCACCATAACCAGAGGGTCCATGATGAATGTGTAAGCCTTGTGTTTTCTGGCCAGCACCTTTACGCCTTCCATCAGGTCTTTTATCACAGCGGTATCGGTGTAATCACACACAGGGCCACGGCATGCATACATCATTGTCTTGATACCGAATTTTCTGATAAGTACAAAAATACCGCCCACAATTTTACCGTTTTCATCACGGCTTACTACCACTTCGTTGTCCCATTCTGTTTTTACCAGACCCCAGCGAGGGCTCTGCTGAAAAGCACCATGAGGGTGGCTTTCACAGAAAGCGTCAAATTCATCATATCTCTCTTTGTTCAGTATTTCCATTTTTGTATTTCCTTATATATATTTCATTTATTATTAGCTGTTTTATATGTCACCAGTAAAGTATACCACAAGATTGTGAAATTTAACAGATATTTTTTATAATAAATTGACATTATCTGCATTATTTGATAAATTATTAGGTATGACTTTTAATTTGGTATGGATACATACCACGGAGGAAAAATGAAAGCTTTTAGAAAAATTGCTGCATTGGTGATGACTGTTATCATGGCTGTGTCCATGGCCGGCTGCCACTTTCAGGTTGGCGTTGAAGATGACGGCACACAGACACATATCGTGGAGGGCATCAACAAAGCAGGTAAATATCTGGTGAAAAAAATTACCAGTCCTACTTATGGCGATGAAACTGCAATTATCGCACTGAACAGAAGTACTTATATCGACTATTGGCACAACCGCAGTGAACTGTACGAACAGGGTCTGGACCATGTCGTTCAGTCAAACGGCAGTTATCTGGGCAAAAACGGCGAAATCTACTACGACGGTTATCCGGAAGTAATCCTGGCTCACACTGCAGTAGGCGTTCTGGCAGACAAAGCGTCTTCCACTATCCTCACACAGGGTATCAGCTATGATGAGGCTCTGATGAAGGGCGGCATACTTAATAAAGTGGAAGCTCTGACAGCACTGGAATGCGGCAAATACGAAATTTACGAAAAAGGTGATATCACCCGTCAGGACCTGATTGATTTTGCGATGGAACTGCAGAAGGCTGATGGCTCCTTCGGCTATGACAATATGGCTGCAGACGGTGTGACAAAAATTAAGCTGACAGCTGCAGCTGTTACATCACTGGCGCTCACAGAAGAAGCTGGCGATGTGGAATCAGCTGTGAAAGCGGGTGTTGATTACCTGCTGGCAAATATAACAGAAAACGCCACCCCTGATGAAATCACATCCACTATTATTGCACTGAATACAGCCGGCATTTCTGCTATGGATGTAAACGGTGCTGACCTGACACAGTGGCTGCTGAAATATCAGAGAGAAGACGGTTCATGTACATTTGATGAAACGGCCAAAAAAGGCAACGCCACAGACACAGCAGTAGTGCTGCTTGGTCTGGCCAGCCAGTACCGCTTCAACACTGGTTTGTCTTCTGTTTATGACATGAGAGATGTACTTGGTGGTACACATAACAAACTGAGCCCTATCTGGCAGCGGAATATGAAAATGATGACCTACTTCCTGTATGCAGCTATTGTCTTCCTGGTAGGTATCTATATCACTTCCAGAGTAAGAATCCGGAAATGGAAAAAAATGGGCATTTATGACTACGAAAGAAACTGTATGCTGCTGCCACATGAAGTGGAGGAACGCGACAGAAAGCTGGCTGCAGAAAAAGCCGCAGCAGAACGGGCACGGAAAGAAGAATCTGATAAAGAAGCAGAATAATTTATCAGAATTTTACATTTATAGATGTATTATTTTTACTGCCATAGATTGACATTTTATACTATAGTGGTATAATTAATAACAGAGAAAACTTAAGAGCGATGTAAAACAGAGTTTTACGTCGCTTTTATATGTTATTTATAAATATTCATGCTTATCAGCTTGGTTATTATGAATATAAGAAAGCGAGGAAAAATTTTGAGCAGTAAAACACGAAATCTTATTGATGAAAATGTAAGACCCTCAACCACTATTCTGTTGCTGGCATGGCCTGTTTTTGTAGAACAGGTGTTGTCTACATTGGTTCACTCAGTTGATACTGCCATGGTAGGCTCACTGGGTGCGGTAGCTACAGCAGCTGTATCTATCAGTGGTTCACCTATGATGCTTATCAACGGCATTGTAATGTCATTTGGCATGGGTTTTACAGCACTTATTGCCCGTATGGTTGGCGCACAGAACTATGAAAGAGCAAATTCTCTTATCCGTCAGGCTCTGACCACAGTACTTATGCTGGGTATTCCCATGGCGCTGATTTGTTTTGCTTTGTCAGAAAAAATCCCTATGTGGATGGGTGCTGAACCTGATGTACTTGTGCTGGCTGCCGGTTATAACAGAATTATGGCTTACGGTATGCTTTTCCGTACACTGACAATGGTTCTTTCTGCTATTTACCGCGGTTATGGTGATACAAAAACACCTATGCTTATAAACACAGCAGTAAACCTGGCAAATGTAGTAGGCAACTATTTTCTGATTTATGAACCACATGATGTAACTGTCTTTGGCAACACATTCCATGTATGGGGCGCCGGCTGGGGCGTAAATGGTGCTGCTGCCTCAACATCCGGTACTATTGCAATTGGTGCCATAATCCTGCTGGTTATGACATTTACACGAGATACAAAACTGAAAATTTCTATGAAGGACAGCTTTAAGCTTGTGAAAGAAGACATGCAGGCTGTTACAAAAATCAGCATTCCTCTTATGGGGGAACGCTTTGTAATGGGTGCTGCTTCTGTAGTTATAGCTTCCACAGTTGCATCTCTGGGTACCATCGCAGTTGCTTCCAACTCCCTGGCATCTACAATTGAATCCTTCTGTTTTATGCCTGGCTTTGCTTTTGCATCTGCCGCTACCACACTTACCGGTCAGTCATTGGGTGCAGAACGCCCTGACCTTGGTGAAAGATATGTTGCCACATGTATAAAAATGGCCACAGTTATCATGCTTGTTGGTTCCATTCTTATGGCAATCTTCTCTCCACAGATTATCTCCCTGTTCACACCTGATGCCCAGGTTATTAAAACAGGCAGCGAGCTGGTAAAACTGCTGGCTACTATCCAGGTGCCATACATAATTTCACAGATTCACTCCGGTGCTCTCCGTGGTGCAGGTGACACCCGTATTCCGTTCTATATCACCCTGGCATCTATGTGGGGGGTTCGTGTAGTGGGCGCTACAATATTTATCCGTGTTCTCGGTCTGGGTATCCATTGGGTTATCGTTGCTATGAATACAGATAATGTTGTGCGTATGATTCTTTTCTGGCTGCGTTATAAACGGGGCGCATGGAAAGAACTCAGATTCTGATAAATTAATGCCAATCCTTTGGGACTGGCATTTTTTTGTGCAGTGAAATATGATATAATAAGACGGGAGGGGAGAGATAGTATGAAATGTGTAAAATTTATTACATTTTGCAATAAAAATGGGGAATTCCCTGTAGAAAAAGAGTACACGCTGTACCTGAGACCGGAAAGTGCAAAAATTATGATAAATGATGTATCGCGTGTGCTGAAAGGTGATGAGGCAAAGGCTTTTGTGCAGCAGATAAAAAGCCTGCATCTGGAAAATGTAACCTCATCTTCACAGCAAGCGGATATATTGATTCTTATGAAATGGGAGATGTTTTGCACCGATGGTGAAAATCCTTACACAGCTCAGGGCGTAAATACTATTCCACACAGCCTGGTACAGCTTGTAAAAACAGCAGACCTTTTTATAGAGGACTATCTGCCGCAGTCTGACCTGCTGCATACAGCTATCCGCTTTGCTACCGATGCCCATGCGGGCCAGCTGCGCAAAGGCAGCGATGTACCTTATATAGTACACCCTATGGAGGTTCTGCAGTTGTTGACAGATATGAACTCTGATGAAAACCTTCAGATAGCAGGCGTGCTGCATGATGTGGTGGAGGACACTCCGGTCACCATTGAACAGGTGGAAGAAATTTTTGGCCGGGAAGTGGCACGACTGGTGGCATCCCACACCGAAGAAAAAGGAAAAAGCTGGCGTGAACAGAAACGGGCAACCATAGAGATAGTAAAAAACGCTGACAAACCAGTGCAGATGCTGATAATGGCAGATAAAATTTCAAATCTGAAAAGCATGCTGTATGATTATCTGGAAAAAGGTGAGGCACTGTGGCGGCGCTTTGGTTCCACAAAGGAAATGCAGGCATGGCACAACAGCCGTCTGATAGATGCACTTTATCCGCTTTCACAGGATGCCGATACCGCCTCGCATTATTATGATATGAAGAATTTGTTTATGGATTTGTATGCCGATTTTTATATTGAATGGAACACAGTTGAATTGTATCAGCATATAGCTGGTGTCGGCACCTGGAAATACAACCGTGACACTGCACGGTGGACCGAGGCTGACAGCATTCCGGCAGATGCAGAAAAAATAACACCGCAAAAGGCCACAAAACTTATAGACCTGTGGAATGAATTATAATAAAGTGTACAAACAAAACCTCCGGACTCATTAAGAGTCCGGAGGTTATATATATTATTACATATTAATATACATCTTATTTCTTTTCAGCTTCAGCTTCTGCTTCTTCTTTCTTCATCAGATATTTATCCACTTTTTCAACCATTTCTGTTGGGATAACTCTTTCAAATGGGAATACAACACTTTCTACCAGTTCTACACCGTAGTCCAGAACGAACTGTGTTGTTTTTGCAAGAGCTTCTGCTGACAGATGTTCTTTGATGTCATATCTGCAGTGAATCATAGTGCCGCCTACATGATGACCGAAACGAACAAAGTTTACAGCAGGAACACCTTTGTCAGCAAATGGAATGGAGTCAGAAGAATAAATTTCCTGTGTAACGCCAACATTGTAGCCTTTGCGCTTCATAAATGCATCACAGTGTGCTGTAGCTTCTTTTGTAGCAATAACTCTTGCCACATCGTAACCGATAACTACGCCTGCCATATCTGTGTTAATCATGCACAGGTGGTTTTTCAGTTCTTCTTCATGGTCTCTTACCCATGCTTTTGAACCCCACAGACCCATTTCTTCGCTGCCGTACCACATAATCTGTACAGTTCTCTTTGGTGGGTTTTCTGCAAAGTATCTTGCGATTTCCATGTTGATTACGCTGCCTGCTGCGTTGTCGTGTGCACCTGTGGAAAATTCAACAGAGTCATAGTGACCGCCGAAGGAAACTACTTCTTCAGGTTTTTCTGTACCTTTGATTGTAACAGTGATGTTGTGGCTTGTGCGTGTAACAGGTGTGTTTACAGCTGTCAGTTTAACCTTTGTTGCGCCGTTTTTAACAATGTCAAATGCATCGGTTACTCTGATGTTTGCGCCAGGCATATTGCCGAATTTGCGCAGTGTGCCGCGCAGTGTTCTTGTGAACAGGTCAGAGTTTTCTTCTGTTTCGATGATTGTGCCGCTCATTGTGATAAAGCCCACTGCACCGGATTTCAGCAGTTTTCTGTAGTTATCCAGAGTTAAGCTGTTTACCAGCACGATTTTACCTTTTGCATATTCCATGTCAGCAGCTGTCAGGTTTTCTGCATAGTAGAATGGTGCAACCAGACTTTCTTCAGGTGTGCTTTCAGACAGTTTGTATGCTGTTACTGTATATTTTTTGTTGAATGGTTCCAGAACTTCCAGTTCGCCTTTAACCAGGTCAGCATCTTCGATTTCAAATGGTTCCAGCACCGGTTCCAGGCCGATAGCTTTGATTTCGTCCATCAGAATTTCAGCTGCTTTCATTTCTTCAGCTGTGCCGCCCATACGAACAAAGCTCATTTTTTCCAGCAGTTCAAATTCTCTTTTACCGCAAATTTTCATATTATGTATCCTTTCTTATATATGTAATATATTTAGGTTCAGCTTATTTTACCATATTTTTATATAGTTGTCTGCACAATCATTTTGTGTCTTTTATGGCAATATGTACATAATTGAAGGTTACAACTGCCAATTATTTCTATTTGGTTGCATTAAATTAAGTGAAATCCTGGTAAATACTTTCAAAATAAAAGTAAAATGTTGATATATATTTGTACAATTTATTAAAATTTTGTATTTTTTATAATAAAAAAACTGTCGATATTTGTGCCAGATACCGAAAATTGTACAAATATTGAAAAATATTATTGTCAAACTGTAACAATTAATGTATAATAACATACTGATTATGGACGATGGTATTATGTGGTGTATTGTTTAAAATTTTTGGCTGTTTTGAACAACACACCGCTGCAGTTTGTTAGAACTGTTATTTATATATACCAATACACCAATCAATAAATTATTAGGAGTGCAGTGATGAGCATTAACAAGATTAAAGACACATTCCAAAGAATGTATCGCAATTCTACTTATCGTCTGTGGCTGTGGGTGCTGGGCTTCTTCACCGTTCTGGTAACCTTTATCAAATACAAAGGCCAGAAAGGTAAAGATAAATTTGCATCCATCAAAGCTGATATAAGAAAAGAATTGGAAGCAACTACCCTGCAGGATGAACTGTATCAGACAGCTCTCGTACAGGTTAGAAAGAAAAACGAGTACTTCAACAAAACTGTTTCTGATGCCGAAGTTGAAAAACAGGCTAAGGAAATCGCTGCCAAAAACTTTGAAACAATTCTGCAGGACAAAGCAAAGATTGCTGCCGAAATGCAGGGTGTACGCGAAGTAACAATGGCTTCCTGTTTTGCAGACCTCATTGACAACAAGGCTTTCCTTCTGGTGTCTCTGGTTCTGTCTTTCCCAATGTACATCGTTATGGTTCTGTTCCAGAACCCAATCTCCAAATATGCAACTGACCGTATTGTAATGATGGTTTTCGTTCTGTTCGGCGTTGTATGGCTGGTATTTACAATTCTCTACATTTCTCCAATGGACCCTGCCCTGAACATTCTGGGCCAGACAGCTACACAGGAACAGGTAGACCAGTTCAACCGTGTTTACGGTCTTGACCAGCCTTACCTGACACAGCTGTTTGCACAGTTCAAAAACCTGATTACATTCAACATGGGTAACTCTTACCAGGGTAATGAACCTATCATGACAGCCCTGATGAACAAATTCCCAATCACTCTCCAGGTTACATTCTGGTCCATGCTGGTATCTCTGGGCATTGCTATCCCAGCAGGTATCATTTCTGCTATCAAGCAGTACACTTCATTTGACTACATCGCAATGTTCTTTGCGCTGCTGGGTCTGTCCATCCCTAACTTCTGGCTCGGTCTGATGCTGATTCTTTACTTCTCCATCAACCTGGGTATTCTGCCTGCTACATATCAGGTTGGCAACGGTATGACTCTGATTATGCCTGCCATCGTTCTGGGTACAGGTATGTCTGCTTCCGTAGCACGTATGACACGTTCCTCCATGCTGGAAGTTAAAAACTCTGACTACATCCTCACAGCCCGTGCAAAAGGCCTGCCTGAAAACAAGGTTGTTATGAAACACATCCTGGGCAACGCTATGATTCCGATTATCACTACAATCGGTGCACAGTTCGGCGGTATGCTGGGTGGTTCATCAGTTACAGAAAAAGTATTCAACATCAACGGTATCGGTTCCTTCATCGTTGAAAGACAGTATATCCCTGATATTCCTGTTGTTCTGGCAGGTGTTGTTTACATCTCATTCGTTGTATCTATCATGAACCTGGTTGTTGATATCATGTACGCAGTTATCGACCCACGTATCAAATCAAGAATGAAAAACTATTAAGAAAGGAGAGTACTTAAATGGCTACTAAAGAAATCACAAAAGAAATGTCTCAGAAAGAAGCCCTTTATATTAAAAAAGTTAATAAAAGAAAATTAAGTGGCTCTCTTGAATTCACAACAGCAAGACTGGGCTGGCAGGTTACACTGGCACTGAGTGCTTTCTTCCTGTTCCAGGCTGTAAGAAAAGGCGGCGTATGGTTTGCAGTTGCAGGTGTTTATCTGGCAGGCTTTGCGCTGGACTACATCGCTACACAGAGAATCATCAAAGAAGTTACAGGTGACACAGGTGTTATCTCCGATACAACAAGAAAACTTGGTTGGCTGATGCTGCCATTCGTTCTTGCAGGCGACTTCTTTATGTTTATCGCTGGCTGCATGCTTATCAGAAAAGAAAAGAACATGGAATACCAGCTGTCAGTTTACTCCCTGCTGGTTACAATCTTTATTCTGGTTGTAAGTGCACTGAACCTGTTCAAAGAAAGTCAGGCTGACACATTCTGGCTGGGCATGGGTCTGTACGCTCTGTATGCAGTTCTCAACCTGGTTATCATGAATGCTGTAAACAAATATACATACGGCAAAAAACCAGATAAAAAATTCCTGCCATACGCTTACATCTGTATCGCAGGTCTTGCACTGGGTAATGTATTCTCCTTCCTGCTGGGTATTATCTCTCTGGGTAAATACTACAACAAGAACGAAGAAGTTAGTGTTGAATGGATTGACGTTATCCGCCGTCTGTTCAGAAACTACATGTCCTGTGTAGGTATGTTTATCGTAATCTTCCTGCTGTCAGTTTCCATTGCATCTATGCTGACATTTGACTACGATATTGCTATTTCCAACAACTTTGCTGCACGTCTGGCTGCACCAAGCCTTATGTACCCATTCGGCTGTGACGAATTCGGCCGCTGCGTATTTACAAGAATTATCTTCGGTGCACGTATCTCCCTGCTGGTAGGTATGATTTCCACACTGGCACCATGTGTATTCGGTGGTATGCTGGGTGCTGTTGCTGCTTACTACGGCGGTAAAGTGGACAACATCATCATGCGTGTTCTTGACGTTCTGAATGCTGTTCCATCCATTCTGCTGGCTATCGCAGTTATCGCTGCTTTCGGTACATCTACAACAAACCTTATCCTTGCTCTGTCCATCGGTGGTATCCCTGGCTATGCAAGAACAATGCGTGCTCAGGTTATGGGCGTTGCAAACCAGGAATTCGTAGAAGCTGCCAAAGCCTGCGGTGCAAAAGACGGCACAATCATCTTCAGACACATTATTCCAAACTCACTGGCTCCAATCATTGTTAGAATCACAATGGGTATGGGTTCCGCTGTTCTTTCCACATCATCCCTGTCTTACCTGGGTATCGGTGTTGAAGCACATGTTCCAGAATGGGGTAACGTTCTGAAAGCTGGTTCCAAATTCCTTGAAACCAACCCTTACATCGCTATCTTCCCGGGTCTTGCTATCATCATCATCGTTCTGTCCTTCAACTATTTCGGCGACGGTCTGCGCGATGCTCTTGACCCTAAACTTAAATAATAACAGGAGGCAAAAATGGATAAAAATGTTGTTTTAGACGTTAAAAACCTTCATGTTCACTACGTTACAGACGATGCCACAGCTAAAGCTGTAAACGGTATTGATTTTGAAGTTAAAGAAGGTGAAGCTCTGGGTCTTGTTGGCGAAACAGGTGCCGGCAAAACCACAACAGCTCTCTCCATCATGCAGCTGATTCCTGACCCACCTGGAATTATTGTAGACGGCGAAATCTACTTTGAAGGCAAAAACGTAATTTATAATACAGATAAAGAAAACCAGGCAATGCGCGGTAACGGTGTTGCTATGATTTTCCAGGACCCAATGACTGCTCTGAACCCTGTTATGACAGTTGGTGACCAGCTTTCCGAAGTTGTTCTCACTCATGAAAAGGTTTCAAAAGCAGAAGCCAAACAGCGTGTTATCGACCTGCTGGAACTGGTAGGCGTAAAAAGCGACCGTTATGACGACTACCCACACCAGTTCTCCGGCGGTCAGAAACAGCGTGTTGTTATCGCTATGTCCCTGCTGTGTAACCCAAAACTGCTGATTGCTGACGAACCAACAACAGCTCTGGACGTTACAATTCAGGCACAGGTTCTTGATATCATCAACAACCTGCGTGAAAAATACAACATGGCTATGATTCTTATCACACATGACCTGGGTGTTGTTGCTGAAACATGTGACAATGTTGCTATCATGTACGCCGGCCAGATTATCGAAGCCGGTACTGTAAGAGAAGTTTACCTCAACCCTAAACATCCTTACACAAGAGGTCTGTTTGACTCTATTCCAAAACTGGATGATGACTCTACAGAGCTTATCCCAATCGAAGGCGCAATCTCCAACGCAGCTGACCTGCCTACAGGTTGCTACTTCCACCCTCGCTGCCGCTACTGCCAGGATATCTGTAAAGTAGAACAGCCAACAGTGAAGGGTACAGACCATAAATTTATGTGTCACTTTGACTTATTCAGCAAGGAGGAAAAATAATGGAAAACATGGAAAACCAGGTTCTTATTGAAACCAAACGTCTTAAAAAATATTTCCCTGTTCCAGCAGGTTTCCTTCATGCTGTTGACGATGTTAACCTTACAATCAACAAAGGTGAAACGCTTGGTATCGTAGGTGAATCCGGCTGTGGTAAATCCACACTGGGCCGTGTTATCCTTCGTCTGCACGAAGCTACATCCGGCGATATTCTCTATGATGGCATGGACATCAACAACTTTACAGCTGATGAAATGCGCCATATGCGTCAGAACATGCAGATTATCTTCCAGGACCCATACGCTTCTCTCAACCCTCGTATGACAATCGGTCAGATTATTGAAGAGCCTCTCAAACTTCATAAAGTTTATAAAACAGCCGAAGAAAGAAGACAGAGAGTTGAAGAACTGATGGACCTGGTAGGTCTGCCAATGCGTTCTTACAACCAGTATCCACACGAATTTGACGGCGGCCGTCGTCAGCGTGTAGTTATTGCCCGCGCACTTTCCATCAACCCACAGTTCATCGTATGTGACGAACCTGTTTCCGCTCTGGACGTTTCTGTTCAGGCACAGATTCTGAACCTGCTGATGGACCTGCAGAAAAAAATGGGTCTGACATATATGTTCATCTCCCATGACCTTTCTGTTGTTAAACATATTTCTACAAATATCGGCGTTATGTATCTGGGGCAGATGATTGAAAAAGCATCCAAAAAGGATATTTTTGACGAACCACTGCACCCATACACAATTGCTCTGCTTTCTGCTATTCCATCTACAAACGTTCTGGAAAAAAGCAAGAAAATCATTCTGAAAGGTGAAATCACTTCACCAATCAACCCTAAAGTTGGTTGCCGTTTCGCCGCACGTTGTCCATTTGCTACAGAAAAATGTACATCTGTGAACCCAGAATTTGTAGAAGCAAAACCAGGCCACTTTGTAGCCTGCCATCGTTGGGAAGAAGTTGCCAACGGCACACTTAAATTCCACGACTAATTCAATATTTACAAAACCTTTACAAATGTAGTTAAAGGTGTTTACAAAATACGGTTTTTATAGTACTATATTAACCGAATAATAGCGTTTTACGCCTATTTCAAAGGTGAAAAGCCAATCCCGGCTTCACATAATAAACAAAAAATCTATAAGGAGTAGATACCAATGAAAAAATTACTTGCTATGGCTCTGGCAGCAGTAATGGCTTTCTCCATGGTTGCTTGCGGCGGTTCTTCCGAAGGCGAAACATCCATGATCGAAACAAAGCCAGAAAAAATTGTTGTTCTGGGTCAGTCCTCTGGCGAAGCTAACATGAACATCGTTCGTGACCAGCTGACAAAAGCAGGCTTTGAAGTTGAACTGAACACACAGCCTGACTACGCTTCCTGGAAAACACAGCTCGAAGGCGGCAACTTTGACATCGCTCTGACAGGCTGGACAACAGTTACAGGTAACGTTGACTACGCTGTACGTGGCGTATTCCACTCTACAGGTGACTACAACTACGGTCCAGTTATCGACGAAAAAGTTGACGAACTGATCGACAAAGGTGCTTCTGAAACAGCTGCAGCTTCTGTTGCTACATACACAGAACTGGAAAACTACCTGGTTACAGAAAACGCTTACGTTCTGCCACTGTACTCTTCCATGAAAATGATGGCTTACGATAACGAACTGCTGACAGCAGAAGGCATCTATCAGCCAAAATCCCGTCCAGGTCGTTGGGAAATGTACGAATACATCGATGCAGCTAACAACGATACAAGAACACTGACACTTACACAGACATCTTCTACACCATCCACACTGGACCCAATCCAGGCTAACGACGGTACAATGAACACACTGTCTGGTAACATGTACATCAAAATCATCAACCTGTCTGATGACGATGAAATCATCACAGACTCCTCTCTGTCACATGCTTATGCTATCGCAGAAGGCAACAGCGAATACTACTTCCTGCTGAGAGACGATGTAAACTTTGCTAAAGTTGAAAACGGTGAAGTTGTTGACACAGGCGTTCTGGTTGCTGCTGATGACGTTGTATTCTCTCTGGAAAGAGCTTCCAACAAAAACTCTGTTGCAACACACAAAACATTCACACTGCACAACCACATGCAGTCTATCGAAATCGTAACAGACCTGGCTGAACTGGAAACTAAGAAAGATTCCGACACAGGCGCAACTCTGCTGGAAACACTGAACAAAGGTGTTGAAACACCAGTTACAGCTCTGACAGATGTTGACGAAGAAGTTGACAACGCTGCTGGTACATACCAGGTTGTTAAAGTTACAACAACAGAACCATTCCCACAGGTTCTGAACTACCTTGCTCACCAGTCCGCAGGTATCCTGCACAAAGAACAGGTAGAATCCTACAACTCCAAATTCACAGTTGAAGCTTACGACCCAACTAAAGACGTTTGCTACGGTGACTTTGCAGCTATCAAAGCTGGCGACACAAGCATGCTGTGGTGCTCCGGTCCTTACCAGTTCGTAAAAGTTGACGACTACGGTATCGACTTCGTTAAAAACCCAGGCTACATGCCAGAAGATGAAGAATTTGCTCCATCTATCAAAACTATCTACATGAAATTTATCAAAGATACAACATCCGCAACATCTGCATTCCGTGCAGGCGAAGTTGATATCCTTGGTTCCGTTGCAGCTACAGACGTTGAAGTTGTAGAAAGCGACGCTACAAACACAGTTCTCAAACGTTCTTCCAACGGTGTTACATACGCTGTATTCAACATGCGTGAAGGCAGCAAAATGTGCAACGTAGACCTGAGAAAAGCTGTTCTGTACGCAATCGACCAGAATGACTTTATCGCTTACAACAACGGTTACGTAATGCCAGTATACTCCACAGTTGGTACACTGGTTGAAACTGGTAACGTTCATACTCAGGACCTCGTTAAATCTAACGAACACCTGGCTGCTTACCAGGCAACACTTGCTGAATAATTTTTAGCATAAACAGAAAGAGCGCTCGTCAGAGTGCTCTTTTTTTGCGCTGAAAAACTGAAATTACGCTTGAGAAAACTTTTCGGCAGGCACAAAGTCCTGAAAATATAACAGGGAGGACTGGTCGGATACGCTAATCACACTCACAAATAAAAAAACTGAAAAAATTTTAATATTATTTGCAGTTAGCTATTGACAACTGGTATATGATGTGATATTATATAACCATAAAGTTAGCGATGGCTAACCGCATTAGGCCATCGAAACAGCAAACTAAAAGCGAATATTCTGAAAGGTAGTCCTCCTTTGTGGGTTGCCAACCCACCATAGCCATTTTAAATTTTCAAACAAGCTGACTCAATATACCTTTTTATATTCATAATAACTTTAAACCACCCGGACCGGTATCAGAAATGATACCGGTTTTGGTTTGTAAAAAAACAGCCGTACACAACTGTACGGCTGTTTTGCGTTTATTTTGTTTTAAATACTTTTTTCATTGCCTTTATGGCCTTTTCACAGTTTTCTCTTGGACACGCACAGTTGAAACGAAGATAAGTTTTGCCGTGGAAATTGCGGCCGTCTGTTGTGATAACGCCTACTTCTCTCAGCTTATCTCTTATTACACCTGAATCGTCACAGATTCCGTCAAAGTTTACCCACAGTACATAAGTACCTTGTGGCAGGTCTACGCTGATGCCTTCGCATCTGTTGAAATAATCCACCATCAGTTTCTGGTTTTCTCTTACATATTTCAGCATTTCATCCACATATTCTGCACCGCCTGTGTAAGCACCGATGCAGGCTTCCATTGTCAGCAGGGAAACAGCATTTGAGTGAGTAGTGCTGCCTATTTTATCCAGCTTGTCTCTCATCTGCTTGTTATATGTAATGGAGTATGAACCCTGCAGACCGGCCAGATTGAATGTTTTACTTGGTGCATAGTTGGCTGTTACGATTTCTTTAGCCACATCACTTACGCTCTGTGTAGGGATGTGTTTGCAGTCAGGGTCAACCACAAAGTCTGCCCATATTTCGTCAGAAACAATTTTTACTCCCAGTTTTGCGCACAGGTCAACAAGAGTTTCAATTTCCCATTTTTCCCATACACGGCCTGTAGGGTTATGTGGTGAACAGAAAATCATCAGGCTTACTTTGTTTGCCACAATCAGCTTTTCCATTTCCTCAAAATTCATTCTCCACACGCCGTTTTCGTCTTTTACCAGTGGGGAATAAACCAGGTATCTGCCCAGATTTTTCACTGTGCTCTGGAAACCGGTGTATGTTGTCTGATTTATAAGAATATTTTCGCCAGGCAGTGTGAATGCTTCTACTGCTGCGCCAAAACATCGTGTATAATTGTAAATATAGCATATATGTGCTATACTACTATTATGCGAGGTGGAGAAAATGAAAAAGCAAAGGACAGACAGTCTGGAATACATTGCAAAGAAACACAAGCAAGAGCAAGAAGAATATCTCAA
>JAFUNP010000012.1 GCA_017473015.1 Oscillospiraceae bacterium
CTGGATTCGCTCCGTGGCCTGGGAGAAATACTGCAGTATGGTGCAGGCGGTATTCGTCTGGAGCAGATGAACAGCCGCAGTGATGACCTGTCCCGTGTAGAAAAGAGAATGAAGAGTATTACAGGTCATAATATGGCTGTGACAAATGCTGTTATTCTTGTATTTGACCTGATTATGCTGTTTTACGGTTCTGTGCTGGTGCAGAACGGCAGTCTGACATTTGATGGCATGATTATATCCTTTGTGGCCCTTATCAGCTCTTTTGGCCCGGTTATTGCGCTGTCCAACCTGGGCAGCACTCTGCAAAACACTTTTGCAGCAGGCGGCCGAGTACTGGATATTCTGGATGAAATTCCTGTGGTGGAAGAACAGACAGCAGGTTGTGACATAGTTTTTGACGGCGCAAAGGCCGAAAATGTGACCTTTGCATACAACGACGAAGAAATTCTGTCTGATTTTTCTGTGGATATTTCAAAAGATAAAATCACAGGCATTGTGGGTAAATCCGGCAGCGGTAAATCCACACTGCTGAAGCTGTTGATGCGCTTCTGGGATACAGACAGGGGCAGTATCAGAATTTCTGATGAAGATATTAAAAATATAAACACATATAGTCTTCGCACAGCGGAAAGCTATATGACACAGCAGACATATCTGTTCCATGATACAGTGGCAAACAATCTGCGTATTGCAAAACAGGATGCCACAGATGAAGAAATTATTGCGGCTTGCAAAAAGGCATCTGTGCATGATTTTATAATGAGTCTGGAAAACGGTTATGAAACAGTAGTCGGTGAACTGGGCAGCACACTTTCCGGAGGCGAAAGACAGCGACTTGGTCTGGCTATGGCGTTTCTGCACGATGCACCGTTTATGCTGCTGGATGAACCTACCAGCAATCTGGACAGTCTGAATGAAGCTATTATCCTCAAATCACTTCATCAGCAAAAACAGGGGAAAACAGTAGTGCTTGTTTCACACCGACAGTCCACTATGAAGATTGCAGACAATATTTACAATGTGGAAAAGGGCAGGTTGAGCTGATGAGTAAGACAATAGAAAGCAAAAGAGAAAAAGAAAAATATGTTGTAGGGCAGATGATACAGTTGTATTGCCGAAAAAACCATGGGCACAAAAAAGACCTGTGCCCTGAGTGCCGGCGGCTGAAGGCGTATGCAGAACAGCGCAGCGACAAATGCCCTTTCATGGAAAGCAAAACCTTCTGTTCCAACTGCAAGGTACATTGTTATAAACAGGATATGAGAGATAAAATCAGACGGGTCATGAGATTTTCAGGACCGAGAATGATTTTTTATCATCCTGTCCTGGCAGTCAGTCATCTGATTGAAAGCAAAAAAGAGAAAAAACGAATGGAGAAAGAAAATGAACATTAAAAAATCTGTTTTTGTTGTTGTAGGCTGCATTTCACTGGCGCTGGGCACACTGGGAATAGTACTGCCATTACTGCCTACAGTACCACTGTATCTGTTGACTGCATACTGCTTTGCACGCAGCAGTGAAAGACTGCACACCTGGTTTATAAACACTGACCTTTATAAAAACAACCTGGAAAGCTATGTGAAAGGCGAGGGTATGACCGTTAAAACCAAGGTGAGAATTATGGCCACTGTAACGGCTATGATGTCTGTGGGTTTCATTATGATGGATGAAGTTCCTGTTGCAAGAATGTTTCTTGCGGCTGTGTGGGTTTTCCATGTGTTATACTTTGTTCTGAAGGTTAAAACTATCAAAGTAACTGAATAAAAAAACTGAGGCCGCCTGTACGGGCGGCCTTTATCTGTACAATATATAATAATATGATATAATATATATAAGATTTCTGAATTGGCTGTTAGTTATGAAAAAATATTAAAAAAGAATTATTGCGTTGCTGGATGCGATTGCATTTATTTCGGCCGCTGGTTTTGCAGACTATGGTCAGCAGAAGGGGGGACGGCCAGCGGACGGTTTCTTCCCGGTGGCAGCAGGAGGAAACAGTAAAATTAATTATTGGTATGGTTTTTGATTAAAAAAAGCGGAAACTTATTATAAAGTTTCCGCTTTCAATTTTAGCTCATCTTTTCAAAGGTAATAGTATTTCTTACTATATCAGAGACATATGCGATAAATTCACTGTTTGATGGTTTTATATAATTCAGTGCATAATATGAAAAATACATTTCCTTTACTTCCATGGAAGCACGGTTCCAGGCAGTTTCCACCGCAGTCCTTATGGAACGCTCTACTCTGGATGCAGTAGTATTGAATTCCCGTGCTATTTCCGGATACAGCTTTTTGGTAACATTATTTATATAGCCGGGATGTGCGATTACCAGTTTTATCGCCATGTGAACATAATTGTACCCCTTCAGATGTGACGGCATTTCAAATTTATGCAGCAGGCGGGAAATATACATGTCTATGACCGATGTATTTACATTCAGATTTCCTGGTTTGAATATAGATAATATTCGGTCATATACAGTTTCAGGTGAGTATGGTTTTATAAAATAATAGTTGAACCCGGCGGCCAGTGTCCGTTTTATAATATCATCATTGTCATAAGAAGACGCAATCAAAAACAATTCAGGTGGATTTTCCAGGACAGATGCTTTTTCTTTTACAGAAATAGCATCAAATTCGCTCATAAACACATCACACATGACAACATCAGGCGTGTATTTTCTGATGCAATCCAGTAAAGTCTTGCCATTTTTGGCACAAAAATAAATTTCCACAGACTTATGTGAAAAATAATCGCGCATGCTTTCAATAATCCGTTCATTTTGTTCGGATAAAAGTATTTTGATAGTATTTGCCATATCGTTTTCTCCGCTGTAAACAACAGTATAAATAAATTTTAACATTGTGATATTTTGATTTCAATAGGAAAAATGTCGTATATTGTCGAAAAGTATCGCAAAAATAAAATAATCATCAGAAAAAGTTGTATTTTTCCGCTGTCCTTGACAAAGAATAAACGGATGTGTATAATTAAATATCCAGAATAAATTGTCTGAATGAATTCAGGGAAAGGCGGTGGATTATGGGACAGACAATTACAGTGAACCGCGCAGCGCGCCACGAATATTTTGTTCTTGAAACATACGAAGCCGGTATAGAGCTTTTTGGTACAGAAATCAAATCTATCCGCAATGGCTCTGTAAACCTGAAAGAGGCCTGGGCAGATATACAGAACGGTGAAGTTTTCGTTTATGGTATGCACATCAGCGCATATGAAAAAGGCAATATATTCAACAAGGATCCTTTCCGTGTGCGCAAATTACTTCTGCACAAAAAAGAAATAAACAAGCTGATAGGGAAATTAAAGCAGGAAGGTCTGACCTTAATTCCATTATCGCTTTATTTCAAAAAACAGTATGTAAAAGTAGAACTTGGACTGTGTAAGGGTAAAAAGCTTTACGACAAGCGTGAAGCTATGGCAAAACGCGATGCAAAGCGTGATATTGACCGTGCCATGAAGGAAAGAATAAGATAAAAAGGCTATTAATCTTCGTTATGATATAAATAATGTTTCAGAACATTGTTTCACACACCAATACCTGGGGGTGTATTGGATTTCGACGGGGAGTTTGCAGCGAGAGCAGCGGGTAGTGGTGAGGCACCACTTTAAAAGCTTCACAAAAATAAACGCTAATCGTAACGAATTAGTAGCTGCTTAATTAAGTAGCCGTCCTGCCCGGTTTTCTATCGGCTGGGGTCAGGGCGTCATGCAGATAGAGCACGTGAATCCGGCAAAGCTTTGAGCCGGGTCATGATTTTATGAAGCTACTGATGATGCGGCCTGTTTGTTGGCCTGTATCAAAGGGAATGTTATAAATAAACTACGCTCGTAGATACTGTCGTGAATTACTTTTCGGACACGGGTTCAACTCCCGTCACCTCCACCATAAAAGAGTGAAATCTTTGGATTTCGCTCTTTTTTTGTGCTGAAATATTATCTGGATACAAGAAAAAAAGTGATTATATGCACATATATTTAATATGGTAGTATTTATCTCCATTTCTGCATATAATAAATTCTGAACAAAATATGAATAGATTGTAAATTGTAATTTGCAAAACTTGACATTGATAAGGTATAGTTTTATAATTTCTACAATAAAACTGGTGGAAAGTGCAACTTTTAGTTGCGTAAACTTCAAAGTTTAGTTGATTGAATATACTGAATGTATATTGTATCATATATCCGCAGGAAACATTTCTGCAAATGACCAAAGGAGAATTGCTATGACTATTGGTGAAAAAATTACTCATCTGCGCACTGTTGCTAATATGTCACAGGAAACACTGGCTGACCGACTGTCAGTTTCCAGACAGTCAGTTTCCAAATGGGAAATGGACCAGTCTCTGCCACAGATTGACAAAGTGCTTCAGCTGTGTGAAATGTTCAATATTTCAACAGATGAGCTTCTGCACGACAAAATTACAATAAATCGTACTAAAAACGGAGAAAAAAGAAAAAATAAATATTTCGGCACAGATGGCTTCCGTGGTGAAGCTAATATGAACCTGACTTCTATGCAGGCTTACAAAGTGGGCCGCTTTCTGGGCTGGTACTATTCATCTGCACTGTCCGGCTGCAAAACACCGGGTTACCGCCCGAAAATCGTTATCGGTAAAGACACCCGCCGCTCCAGCTATATGCTGGAATACTCTATCGTGGCCGGTATCACAGCTTCCGGTGCAGATGCTTACATGCTGCATGTTACAACTACACCAAGCGTTTCTTATGTTACACGCCAGGATGAATTTGACTGTGGTATTATGATTACAGCTTCCCACAACCCGTTCTATGACAACGGTATCAAAGTAATCAACAGATATGGTGAAAAGCTTGATGATGACACCACAGCATTTATCGAAGCCTACCTGGATGGCGCTCTGGATGAACTGGGCGTAAAAGGTGAGGACCTGCCTCTGGCACACAGAGAAAATATAGGCCAGATTGTGGACTATGTTTCCGGCCGAAACAGATATGTGGGTTATCTTATTTCCATCGCTTCGCACTCCTACCGTGACCTGAAAATTGGCCTGGACTGTGCAAACGGTGCTTCATGGATGATTGCAAAAGCTGTTTTTGATGCACTGGGTGCACATACAGTGGTTATCGGCAACGAGCCTAACGGCCTGAACATCAACCTGGGCTGTGGTTCTACCCATATTGAAAAACTGCAGGCTCTTGTAAAAGAACAGCACCTGGATGTTGGCTTTGCTTTTGACGGTGACACTGACAGATGTATAGCGGTAGACGAAAAAGGCAATGTTGTTGACGGCGATGCTATGATGTATATTCTGGCACAGCGTCTGAAAAACCGCGGTATGCTCAACGGCAATACAGTTGTGGCAACTGTTATGTCCAACAGCGGTTTTGTTGCTTCACTGAAAAAAGCCGGCATTGACTGCGCACAGACAAAAGTAGGCGACCGCTTCGTTTACGAATGTATGCAGGAAAAGAATTATGCACTGGGCGGTGAACAGTCAGGCCATATTATCCTGAAAAAATATGCCACTACAGGTGACGGTCTGCTGACAGCTATTATGCTGGCTGAAGAAATGCGCGACAGAAAGAGCTCATTGTCTGCATTGGCTGAACCTGTAATGCTGTACCCTCAGTATCTGGTGAACCTGAGGGTTAAAGACAAAAATGCTGTAATGGAAGACAGCGCAGTTCTGGAATCTGTAAAAGATGTGGAAAAACTTATTGACGGCAACGGCCGTGCACTGTTGCGCCAGAGTGGTACAGAACCTGTTATCCGCGTAATGATTGAAGCTGAAACAGATGAACTCTGTCAGAAATACGCCAATATGATTGCTGATGTAATCAGAGAAAGGGGACACTGTAATGAATAAACTTGTAAAAACAGCTGACCTGTACGAATGTAATGTTCCTTACCTGAAAGACCTTTTTGCCGCCAGCGAATATCCATGGGATATGCTTGGAAAAATCAAAGGCCTGTGCAAAGAATTGCTGGAAACAGGTATAGAAGATTTTACAGAAATTGAACCGGGTGTTCTGGTGGGCAGAGATGTTACAATTGCAAAAACTGCCACAATCATTCCACCGGCAATCATCGGCCATGGCACAGAAATCCGTCCTAGTGCTTATCTGAGAGGTAATGTTATCACAGGCGAAAACTGTGTACTGGGTAACTCTTCAGAATTCAAAAACTGTATTCTGCTGGACAAAGTTCAGGCGCCTCATTACAATTATGTAGGTGACTCTGTGCTGGGTAACAAAGCACATATGGGCGCAGGTTCTATCTGTTCCAACCTGAAATCTGACGGCAAAGCAGTAGTAATTCACGGCGATGAAAACTACGAAACAGGCATCCGCAAAATCGGCGGAATCCTGGCAGATGGCGCAGATATCGGCTGCCAGTGTGTTATAAATCCGGGCACAGTTATCGGCAAACGCACATCTGTTTATCCTCTTACAGCACTGCGCGGTGTTATCCCTGCAGACTGCATTGTAAAATCACTTGACAATATTGTAATCAGAAAAGCTGATTAATTTAAAATATCTGTATCTCAAAGGAGAATTGTTATGAAATTTATCAAAGTTAAAACATATGAAGAACTCAGCCGTAAAGCTGCTCTTATCATCGCTTCACAGATGGTTGTAAAACCAGACTGTGTTCTGGGTCTGGCAACAGGCTCATCACCTGTAGGCACATACAAGGAACTGATTAAAATGAATCAGGCAGGCGACATCGATTTTTCAACTATCACTTCTGTGAACCTGGACGAATATGTTGGTCTTGACGGTACAAATGACCAGAGCTACCGTTACTTTATGAACGACAACTTGTTTGACCATGTAAATATCAGAAAAGACCACACATTTGTACCAAACGGCTGTGCAGAAGACCTGAAAGCAGAAGGCGAAGCATACGATGCAATGATTAAAGAGCTGGGTGGTATTGACCTGCAGCTGCTGGGCATCGGTCTTGATGGTCACATTGGCTTCAATGAACCGGATGAATTCTTTACAGGTCCTACACACGAAGTGGTTCTGGATGAATCTACAATCGAAGCAAACGCACGCTTCTTTGAAAAGAAAGAAGATGTTCCTACAACAGCTATCACAATGGGTATGATGTCAATTATGCAGGCTAAAAAAGTTCTGCTGATTGCAAACGGCGCCAAAAAGAAAGAAATCGTAGAAAAATCCTTCTTTGGCCCAATCACACCTGCAGTTCCAGCATCTATCCTGCAGCTGCATCCGGACCTTACAGTTATTTACAGTGAAAACTAATTTTCCGAATGGAAAAGGCGGCCTTCGGGCCGCTCTTTCTTGCTTTTTTCTGTCTTTCGATAATTTTATATTGAATATTTATTTGATATGTTATATAATTGAATTAATACATATCATAATGGTATGGTAATAAAATGAAAAGGAGAAAAAAATGAAAAACATTGTGAAAAAACTTGCAGCAGTTGTTCTGACACTTGCAATGGCTGTTTCAGTTGTTGGTTGTGGCAGCGAAAGCAGCGATGCAAAATTCAAAGCTGGTACATATTCAGCTAAAGCAACTGGTATGCATGAAATGACAGTTACTGTTACAGTATCTGACACAGAAATCACAGACATCCAGATTGAACATAAGGAAACTGACGGTATCGGTACACCTGTTATTGAACAGTTCCCTGCAACAATTATGGAAATCCAGGGTCTTGGCCTTGATGTAGTTGGTGGTGCTACACTGACATCAAACGCTGTTCTGGAAGGTGTTGCAGCTTGTCTGGAACAGGCTGGCGCTGATGTTGAAGCTCTGAAAGCTATCAAACCAGCTGCAGCTGAAAAAGCAGAAGATGTTGAACTGACAGTTGACGTTCTGGTTATCGGTGCTGGTGGTGCTGGTATGGCAGCAGCAGTTACAGCTAACGAAAACGGCAAAAATGTTCTCGTTATCGAAAAAACATCTGCTATGGGTGGTAACACAACTCTGGCTGGCGGCGCTCTCAACGCAGTTGATGACGGCAGCGAAATTGCTATCGCTAACAACGACAGCGTTGAACACCACTACACTCAGACATACGAAGGCGGTAACAAAGCCGGTAAACCTGAACTTATCAGAATCCTTGTTGAAAATGCATGGGACGGCGTAGAATGGCTGAAATCCATGGGTATGGAATTCATCGAAGGTGAAGTATTTACAGTTACAGGCGGTATGTGGCCACGTGCACACAAACCGGTTGAACCAGTAGGTACAGGTTTCTTCAAAACTTATGGTGCTTATGTAGACAGCCACGAAGGCATCGAAGTAATGTACAACACAACAGCCAAAGAACTTATCGTTGAAGACGGCGTTGTAACAGGCGTTATCGCAGAAGGCGAAACAGGCAACAAAGTTACAGTTAAAGCTGTAAACGGTGTTGTTCTGGCAACAGGCGGCTTTGCAGGCAATGTTGAAATGCGTCAGAAATACAACACACAGTGGGCAGATCTGGGCGAACAGATTAAAACAACAAACGCTTCCGGTATTACAGGTGATGGTATTGTTATGGCAGAAGCTGTAGGTGCAAATCTTATCCAGATGGGCAACATTCAGCTGCTCCCACTGGGTGATCCTGAAACAGGCTCTCTCTCCGGTAATATCGAACACGATGTTGAAAGACGTATCTTTGTAAACAAAGAAGGTAACCGTTTTGTTAACGAAGGCGGCCGTCGTGATGAAATGACACAGGCTCTTATCGAACAGACAGATTCCTATATGTTTATTGTTATGGACTCTGACTGCTACCCAACAGGTGACGAAGTAAATAACTTCAATGAATCAGCAAATGACCTGGTAGCAGCAGGCCGTGCATTCAAAGCTGATACACTGGAAGAACTGGCAGAACAGATTGGTGTTCCAGCAGAAAATCTGGTGGCAGCAGTTGACGGTTTCAATGCACATGTTGCAGACAAATCTGAAGACGAATTCGGCAGAACACTTTACTCCACACCAATTGACACAGCTCCTTACTATGCAGCACCTCGTGTTCCAACAGTTCACCACACAATGGGTGGCGTTGAAATCAACGAAAACTGCGAAGTTCTGAACGCAGAAGGCAATGTAATCCCTGGTCTGTTCGCAGCAGGTGAAGTTACAGGTGGTATCCACGGTGAAAACCGTCTGGGCGGTAACGCTCTGACAGATACTGTTGTATTCGGCCGTATTGCAGGCGCAAGCGCAGCAGCATTCACAAAATAATAATTATTAAATAATAAAAACCACCCTGATGGGTGGTTTTTATTCGTATATCAGTTTTTATAATATTCCAGCATTTCTTCCAGCATGGCTTTGAATTTATCTCTGTCTGCCCATGTCAGCACCTCCACATTCAGCGGATTTCCGGCGCGGTTGCGTCTGTCAATAATTGTCCAGCCTTTGTTTATACCTTTGGTTTCTACCAGTACAGAATGTTTTTCAGTTTTGCCGATGGACGGGTCCAGAACATATGCGATTGTTATTGCATCATAAATTGTCTGCAGCTTGTCATCTTCGGTAGCTGCTTCGCGTCTGCCAATCATAAAGGACATTATATGGTCAAACAGTTCTTTTACTTTTGTATCACGGCCCTGGAGTGCTTTCAGTTCGTCGATTGTCAGATATGCGTGTTCTGTGCTGTCCAGACCGCACATTACAATCGGTACTCCACTGCGGAACACTATATCTACAGCATCCGGGTCAACCCAGAAGTTAAATTCAGCTTTTGGTGTCACATTGCCGTCATACTGTGAGCCGCCCATACATACAATTCGTTTGATAAGCGGTTTTATTTCAGGATAGCGCAGCAGGGTAATGGCTATGTTTGTCAGAGGGCCAAGTGTGATGATTTCCAGTTCACCATCTGCTTTTATGGCTTCTTCTTTTATTATATCCCAGGCATAGCCTTCAAATGTTTTGTCAGACGGCGGCAGCTCATATCCGCCCAGACCGCCTTTGCCGTGTACACTGCCAGCGTCCTCACATTTGATAAACAGGGGATTTACAGCGCCGTTTGTAACAGGGCAGTCCATTTCCAGATATTTTACCAGTCGCAGCGCATTTTCGCTGGTGTATTTATAAGGTACATTGCCTGTAACAGGTGTGATTGCTTTTATATCCAGTTCAGGGTGGGCATTTGCCAGCATAATGGCTATGGTATCGTCCACACCCGGGTCTGTATCTATGATAACAGGTCTTTTTAACATAATGGGCCTCCTCAGTATTTTTTACATGCGTCAATAACCAGCTGTGCAAAAGCATCGCGGTCTATATCCACGCCAACCAGTGCGTTGTCTTTGCTTCTGTCTCGCCATGGAGTAAAATCAACTACGGTGCCTGCGTATGTATATTTGCCGTCAATATCCACTGTAGCTGTGCCGGGTTTGGTTTTTATCAGTTCAGGATGTGTCAGATATACAATGGTTACTGCATCGTGAACAGCGCAGCCAGATACATTGAGTGCCTTGCGGTACATTTCCAGATAGAATTTAAAAGCCTCTGCCGCAAAATCACCAGCTTTGTTGTTCAATGCCAGCAGTTTTTCAATATCATCAGGGGTTATTATTGCTTTGAGCGTCACATCCAGACCGCACATAACAATATTCACACCACTGGCAAATACCACATTGGCGGCTTCCGGGTCAGCCAGAATATTGAACTCGGCTACAGCATTGGAATTACCGGTATATGCACCGCCGCCCATAAGAACTATTTTTTCTATTTTTTCTTTCAGGTGAGGGTAGGAGAGAAGCAATATGGCTATATTGGTCAGTGGTCCTGTAGGTACCAGTGTAATCTTTTCTTCACTCTCCTCCAATACTTTTCTGATAAAGCTGACAGCATCCAGTGCCTCCGCCTGTTTTTTTGCTTTTGGAAGTACTGCTGTACCCAGGCCAGATTCACCGTGGGCATATGCAGCTATAATCTGCTCTCTTACAAGAGGTTTTGAGTAGCCCCGTGCCACAGGAATATCGCTTCTGCCGAAATATTCCACCACATCCAGAGTATTTCTTGTAGTTTTTTCGATAGTCTGATTACCGGCCACAGTTGTGATGCCTTTTATATCCAGTTCTTCGGCGCTCATTGCCAGTAAAAGAGCAATAGCATCGTCTATGCCTGTATCCACATCGATAATTACAGGGATTTTTTTCATATTGACCTCCGAATAATTTATTTATGTTATAATGATAACATATTGAAACGCTAAAATAAACTCTTATTAATTAAATCAAATACATTTTTTTACAAATAAAATCACACTTTTTATTGACTAAACCCCTGTAAAATGATAGTATATTTTTAGTTTTGTTTTTTATAATTAAATTTTAAAAGTGAGGACACTATGGACGCAACATTTGTATTCATTTTAGAAGTAATCGGTACAGTAACCTTCGCATTCTCCGGTGCCTATGTAGCTATTAACCAGGACCTTGACTGGCTGGGTATTGTACTTATGGCTGTATGTACAGCTTGTGGCGGTGGTATGACAAGAGATGTTATTCTTGACAACACACCTGCAAACCTTTTCAAAAACCCTACATATGTTATCATGGCAGTAGTTGTAGCATTCATTACAATTGCTATCTATAAACCATTGATGAAACATGAAAAAAGAAAGAAAATCATGTTCACTATTGACACACTGGATGCTGTTGGCCTGGCTATCTTTACAGTAGTAGGTATGCAGGTTGCACAGGGCCAGGGTTTTGGTGAAAACGCATTCCTGGTTTGCTTCTGTGGCGTGCTGTCTGCAGTAGGCGGCGGTCTGCTCCGTGACATTATGGTAAACAGAACACCTCTGGTTCTCTCCAAAGAAATTTATGCCACAGCCTCTCTTCCGGGCGCTATTTTCTATTACTATGCACCACCAATCATCGGCGAAGTACCTGCTGCAATTGTTACACTTGTAATCATCTTTGTAATCAGAGAATGGGCTATCATCAATAAGAAAAACCTGCCAATGGTAGAAAAAATTATAGTTGACTGATAAGAAAACCACCCGTCAGGGTGGTTTTTTAATTTCATTTTTATATAAAAAGAAAAACGACCCTTTCAGGTCGTTTAACTGGTGCCGCTGACCGGGGTCGAACCGGTACGCCGTATTAGGGCGAGGGATTTTAAGTCCCTTGTGTCTGCCTATTCCACCACAGCGGCAAAAATATTGTGCTTAAATATATTACACTAAATTCCGATAAAAGTCAACTGCAAGTTTGCTTATATATGCCAGTGCCCATCTCATTTTTTTGGTGAAATGTTTATTATGAAAATAAATCGTTAAATTTTTGATTAATTGCAGAAAAAATATTGTAGATTTTGCAAAAAGGTGATATATTGTTATTATATTCCATCGTTAAGGAGAGAGAAAATGAAAGTAAAAGAACTTGCAAAAGAGTATAAACAGTATGTAATTGACATCAGACGTGAAATCCACCGCCATCCTGAACCAGGCACACAGGAATTTGTAACTGCTGCGCTTATCCGCAGAGAATTGGATGCAATGGGTATTCCTTATGTTGTTAAATTCAATACAGGCACTGTTGCTACAATCACAGGCAATAAACCAGGCAAAACTATTGCACTGCGTGCTGATATTGATGCGCTTACATTGGATGACAGAACAGGCTGCGAATACGCATCAGAAGTACCTGGCATGAACCATGCCTGCGGTCACGATACACACGCTGCTATGTTGCTGGGCGCTGCAAAAATCCTGAAAGAAATGAAAGATGAAATCAACGGTACAGTAAAACTGTTTTTCCAGCCTGCAGAAGAAGTTGGTATCGGTGCACGCGGAATGATTGCTGACGGCTGTATGGAAGGTGTTGACAGTGTATTTGCTATCCATATCGCTTCCGGTGTGGATACAGGCAAAGTTGGCTCCGGTGCAGGCGGCAGAATGGCATCAGCTGACAGATTTATTATCAATGTAACAGGTAAAGGCGGTCACGGTGCTGCTCCACACGAATGTGTAGACGCTGTTTATGTAGCATCAAAAATTGTTGTTGCTCTGCAGGAAATTGTAAGCCGCGAAATCGGTCCTACAGTTCCGGCTGTTGTAACATGTGGTACTATCAACGGCGGCGCACGCTGGAATATTGTGGCAAACGAAGCAGTTATCGAAGGTACCACACGCTGTCTGTCAGCAGAGGTAAGAAATCAGCTGGAAGAAGCTATCGGCAGAATTGCACAGGGTATTGCTACAGCTTACCGTGCTACAGCTGAGCTTGACTATCAGAGACTGGTTGCACCTACAGTAAACACAGCTGCAAGTGTGGATATCTGTGAAGAAACAGTAAAACAGCTGATGGGCGATAATGCATACTTTGAATCCCCAATCACAATGGGCGGCGAAGATGCAGGCGAATATTTTGAAGTAGCTCCTGAAGGCGGCTGTCTGGCTAATCTGGGCGCACACAATGAAAACAAACCTGAAACATTCTTCCCTCATCATCACCCACAGTTCAATGTGGATGAAGATGCCTTTGAACTGGGCAGCGCTCTGTATGCACAGTATGCAATCAACTATCTGAACAAATAATCATAAAACCAGATAATTAATTACAAAGCGGCATCTTCCGGTGCCGCTTTAATTTTGTGTCTGTATGTTTTGATTTGCAAAATCTGTGTTATAATGTTATAGTTATAATAATTACTCGGAAATATCACAAATATATATTAAGATATAATATCATCTACGGGAGGCGCACAATGGAAAAAACAGAAAAAATGGAATTTTTATCACAGTATGCCGATTTCTGGCGGCATCTGTCCGATGAAGAAAAGACTTTTGTATGCCAGAACACAGAGGTTGTAAACTATCATCCGGGACAGAATATCCACAGTGCGGATTCGCAGTGCATAGGTGTATTGTTTGTAAAAAGTGGCTGTCTGCGTGTATATATTATGAGTGAAGAAGGCAAAGAGGTTACACTTTACCGTGTTTCTCCGGGGGAAGTATGTATACTTTCTGCATCCTGTGTACTGTCAGAAATTACTTTTGATGCTTATGTTGATGCCGAAGAACCCAGTCAGGCTGTGGTGCTGAATGCTTTTGCTTTTTCAAAGCTTATCGAGAAAAATATCTATGTAGAGAATTTTTCCAACAAAATGAAAGCTATCCGTTTTTCTGATGTGATGTGGACGATGCAGCAGATACTGTTTTTCAGCTTTGACAAACGTCTGGCAATTTTTCTGTATGAAGAACTGATAAAAAACGGCCCTATTATCCGATACTCCCACATGGAAATTGCCAAATATCTGGGCAGCGCAAGGGAAGTGGTTTCCCGTATGCTGAAATATTTTGAAAATGAAGGCATTGTAAAAGTTTCCAGAAAAGAAATAGAAATTATCGACAAAAAGAAACTTATGGCACGACTGTAATCAGGTGATTAAATCACTGTAAGAATTGCCATATTATGATATATTACAATCAAAGATAAAATAATAATAAAAAGGAGAATAATTATGGCACTGGCACTTACAAAAGAAAATTTTGAAGAAATCATCAATGGCGATAAACCTGTTCTTGTTGACTTCTGGGCAACATGGTGTGGCCCATGCAAAATGCTGGCACCTACAATCGAACAACTGGCAGAAGAACTGAAAGACGAAATTGTTGTAGCTAAACTGGATGTGGACCAGGCACAGGACATTGCTATGAAATATCAGGTAATGAGCATTCCTACACTGGTGCTGTTCAAAGATGGCAAAGAAGTAAAACGTACAGTTGGTTTCAGACCAAAAGCACAGATTCTGGATTTCCTCAAATAATAAATATTGCTATAAAAGCTTCCGGAGTTATATCCGGGGCTTTTTTGTATGCAGAAAAAGAGGACGCTTTGATTTTATACACTTGTAATTTGTATTGCTATTTGGTAAGATTATATTAACTAAATATTGATTTTGCCATACTGCTCTGAAGTATTGCAGAATGAGGATTACAAGTGAGAAAGGAATTATATTATGCTCAAAAGACCTTTGATTATTGACTGCGACCCGGGCATTGACGATGCAGAGTGCCTTATGATGGTACAGGGCAGCGGTCAGTTTGACATCCGTGGTATCACAGCTGTACACGGTAATGTACCGCTGGATTTCACATCTAAAAACGCACTGTTCTTAAGCAAAATGTATGAAATGGACTGCCCAGTGTACAAAGGTGCAGAAAAAGCCTTTATCCAGCGACTGCCACGCGCTGAATATGTACACGGTAACAACGGCCTGATTGGTTTCGAATATGAACTGCCGGAAGATGCACAGTTTGCAGAAGGCCATGCCTGGGATTTTATCTGGGAAGAAGCTGTTAAACAGAATGGTGAATTGGAAATTCTGGCTATCGGACCTCTGACAAACCTGGCTATTGCTGTAATGAAGCATCCAGAGCTGCCAAAACTGGTTAAAAACCTGGTTATCATGGGCGGTGCAGCAGGTAATGGTAACTTCGGTGTTTATTCCGAATACAATATTGCCCAGGACCCACATGCATGTGAAATTGTTCTTCAGGCCGGTTTCCCTAACTTTACTATGGTAGACCTGAATGCCTGCCATATGGTTCATCTCACAAGAGAAGAATGTGAACCACTGCGCAATCTGCCACAGACAAACAGATTTGCCGCACTGTGCAAACGGATGCTGGAATTTGAAGACAAAAACAAAGAAAAACTGGCTGAAATCGGCGATGGTTTCCTTGTTTCTGAAGACCATTACACCTGTGACCCTGTTGCAGCTGCAGTTCTTATCGACCCTGAAATCGCACAGTATGTGGAAAAATATGTTTTCTGTGACTGTGCAGGCGAAATGACAGAGGGTCAGACAGTTATCGACTGGCTGGGCTTTGCTCCTTTTAAAAATGTGAAAATTCCTGTTGCTATGGACAGAGAAAAATTCAAAGAAATCTATTTCAGATGTGTAAAATCTTATGACAGGGAGGAGTGCTGATATGCTTAACAAAAAACCTATTATAATGGACGTTGACACAGGTGTTGACGATACCCTGGCACTGCTGCTGGTTGCTGCTTCCGACAAACTGGACCTGAAGGCTATCACCACAGTATTTGGCAACTGTTCTCTGGAAACTACAACAAAAAATACACTTAAAATCTGTGAGCTGTTTGGTCTGGATGTTCCTGTAGCTGCAGGTTCATACCGCCCTGTAATCGACCCACCGATTGACTACTCAGTAGCACCTATGGTTGATATTCACGGCCGTGATGGTCTGGGCAATGTGGGCGACAGACTTCCTGAACCTACAAAACAGGCTGTAAATATGCCTGCTGTTGACCTGATGGCAAAAGCAATCAAAGAGTGTGATGAAAAAGTAACTATCGTTGCTACAGCACCTCTTACAAATATTGCAGCTTTCCTTATGGCTTATCCTGACCTCCATGAAAAAGTTGAATGTATAGCACTTATGGGTGGCGCAGCCTTCGGCGGCAACATGGGCTTCAGCGTAGAAGCAAATATCGGTCATGACCCTGATGCAGCTAAAATAGTGTTTATGAGCGACGTGCCTAAATACATGTTCAGCCTTGATGCCACAATGGCTTGTTTTATCACAGATGATGAACGTCAGGCTATCGCTGATAACGGCGGTGAAACAGGTAAATTCCTGCAGGCATGTATGCAGCAGTATTCTGATATTTACAAAGCTCTGGGTGGTCTTCCGGGCGCTGTTCTCCACGACTCACTGCCTGTAGCATGGCTGCTGGATGAATCAGTGGTTGAATTTGCACACTGTCATGTAGATGTGGAACTGAAAGGTGTAAAAACACGCGGCTGTACAGTATGTGACTTGAAAGGTTACACAGGCAAACCTGCCAATACTTATGTTTCAATGAAAGCAGACAGAGAAAAACTTATCAATATGCATATTGAAGCAGCTAAAAAATTCAAATAATGTATAAAAGAACCGGCAGGGGATAAACCCTGCCGGTATTTTTATTATTCAGATTACAGAATAATTGTATTGAAATCTTCCACTTCCAGTGTTGTCAGCTGGCTGTCTTCGATTTTGTCCAGTACGGCCAGTCGGTTTGCCTGGTTTATAAGAGCTTTTTCAAAGAAGTTTCTCACATCACGGGCATTGGCGTAGTTTTCCGGTCTGTTTTCACAGCGCTTGGTAAAAAATTCTGTGGCGAATTTTTCAGCTTCTTCACTTAAAACAAGGTCAGCTTTTTTAGCCTGAAGTTTAAGAATGCCAATCAGTTCTTCCGGTGTGTAATCATCAAAATACAGGTACTTGTTGAATCTGGATTTCAGACCAGGGTTGGAATTGAGGAATTCTTCCATTGGTTTAGGATAGCCGGCAACTATCACAATCAGGTCGTCACGGTTATCTTCCATGAATTTCAGCAGTGTGTCCACAGCTTCAAAACCATAGTCTGTTGCGCCTCTGTTTACAGTCAGGGAATATGCCTCGTCAATAAACAGCACGCCGCCTTTGGCTTTGTTTACTACTTCCTGTACTTTCAGTGCTGTCTGGCCAACATAGCCGCCTACCAGACCACTGCGGTCCACCTCTGTCAGATGACCTTTTGACAGAAGTCCCATGGCCTTGTATATTTCAGCCAGCAGGCGGGCGATAGTGGTTTTACCGGTACCAGGATTGCCGCTGAATACCATATGCAAGCTCATATCAGGGCTGTCCATACCGCGTTCTTCTCTGATTTTTCTGATTTTAACCAGATTTATCAGGCTGTTTACATCTTCTTTTACTTTTTCCAGACCGATAAGAATGTTCAGCTCTTCCAGCAGTTCATCCAGTGTTTTTTCAGGCTCTTTTTCTTCTTCCACTGCCTGTTCCTGTGTAGCTTCAGTCTGTGGAGAGGCAGTTTTGATGTCTGACAGGTCCACATTTTTCAGTGGAACGGTTTTGTTGTCCACAGGTACTGCTACTTTATTCAGTTCGTCCTGCAATTTGCCGAAAGTATCATTTACACTTTCAATCAGTTTGGAGTCGATATATGCTTCCATATTGTCACATAAAAGTGTCAATGAATAGGTTTCATTTTTGGTTGCACCATCGCATTTGATATATGCCTGACCCAGCTGGCGGTAAAGATTTAGGATAAGTTTTGCAGTTTCTTTTACGCCGTCCATATCATTGTCAGCTTTTACAAAAGCTTTGAAACAATAGGGGAGATTGTTGGTAAAGTCAGAACCGTAAACCCTGTGTGTTATGGCGTATTCTCTCATTTCCTTTACAGAATAGTCAAAACCCAGATATTCTTTTATAAATCTTGATTCTGCACCTGTCAGCTTTGCATCTGTAAAGCTGAGATTAAGGAGAAAATGAAATAGTTCTCCTCGGAAAATTTCTCTTGCAGGGGAGGTATTGTTTTTGTCCCATGCCTCACTTTTTTCCAGTGCATCGCATAATAAATAAGCTGTATTTATAGCTTCTTTCAGTCTGATACTCATTTTTTCTTTCCTTTCTTTGCGGTCAGGCTATAGCTGTCACCAATCATCTGCATTATCTGCCGGTAGTCTGCATCACCGCCTACAATCACTGTACTCCAGTGCTCTTTGTTCATGTGATATGCCGGTGTCACGCTTTCAAAACTGCCTCGCCAGAATGTGCCCCATTCAGGCCGGTTTTTAAAATTGATACACAGGTTGCCGTTTCGGTGATAAAGCAACGCAAAAATTTTTTTGTTGTCGTTGTGTCTTATGGCGGCCCAGTCACTTTCGTCAAAAGGGTAGTCAAGATATACATTTTCCAGCTTCAGCAATTCTGAAATATAAAAATCTTTCATAAATAATCCTTTGAATAATTCATACTATTAACTTTAAACTATCAGAATAAAACTGTCAATAAAAAATGGTTTTCTTTTGTACTGTTTAATGGTATTATAATAAAAGATAATTTAGGAATACTATCGGTACGCGAGGAGGATAATTATGAAACTAATGATTGCATCAGATATTCACGGCTCAGCATATTACTGTGAAAAACTGCTGGACTGCTATAAAACTGAAAAAGCAGACAAGTTGGTTTTGCTGGGGGATATTCTTTATCACGGTCCCAGAAACGACCTGCCAAAGGACTATGCGCCTAAAAAAGTGATTGAAATGCTGAACGCTATAAAAGATGAAATCCTTTGTGTGCGCGGTAATTGTGATACAGAAGTGGACCAGATGGTATTGCAGTTTCCTATACTGGCGGATTATGCATTCCTTTACTGGAGAGAAAAAATGGTTTTTGTGACGCACGGTCATAATCACAACCTGGAAAACCTGCCGATGCTGAAAAAAGGAGATATATTGCTCCACGGTCATACTCATGTGCCTGCCTGTGAAAAAACAGATGTATGCACATATATTAATCCTGGTTCTGTTTCTATACCAAAGGAAAACAGCCATTACAGCTATATAATTATAGACGATAATGCTGTTGTATTTAAAAATCTGGATGGTGAAGAATATAAAAAAGCATTTTATTCAGAATTATAATTGCATAACAAAAGGCGGCCTGAGCCGCCTTTTTATTTGGATTTTCTGTATCCTGTGTCATAATCTACCTGGTTCATCAGCTCTTTTCCATCCACATAGCGCTGTGCGTTTTCCAGCATGATTGCTTCAATAGCTTCCACTGTTTCTCTGGCGTGATAACCGCCGGAAATATGAGGAGTGATTATTGCGTTTTTTGCTTTCCACAACGGGTGGTAGCTGGGAAGAGGCTCAGGATTGGTCACATCCAGCAAAGCTCCGCCAATAATTTCTTTCTGCAGGGCAGCGGCCAATGCATCAGTGTCCACAGCATTACCTCGCCCCACATTTATCAGCACAGCATCATTTTTCATTAATTCCAGCTGATTTATGCTTATTATGTTCTGTGTCCGGCTGGAATTTGGCAGGCACAGTGCCACTATATCCATCTGTGGCAGCAGCCGGTCCAGTTTGTCCAAAGTATTTATTGATTTTACATAAAGGGGCAGGGAAGATGGTGTTCTTTTTATGCCGTGTATTTCAGCACCCAAAGCGTGCATTTTCTCTGCAAACTGTCCGCCTATATCTCCCAGACCAACTACCAACACCCTGCTGCCGCGTATTGTTTTTACACAACCCAGGTCATCCCACAGTCCTGAAAATTGATTGTCACGGTAAAGATGCAGCTTTTTATACAGTGCAAAAACACCGGCCACCATATACTCTGCTATAGCATGGCCGTAAGCTCCGGTGGCGTTTGTAAGCACAGTTTTATCAGGATGCAGCAAACCGCATCCGGCATATACATCTGCGCCGGATGATGCTATCTGCAGCCATTTAAGATTTTCACATTTTGCCAGCGTATGAATGCTGGGGTTACCGATAATAATACTTGCGTTTTTCAGTTCAGTGTCAGTGAATGGATGTGCTTTATAATCTTTATCATTACGCAGAATAACTCTGTACTTGCTTTGAAGTATGGTGCACAGCTTTTCGATTGTATTGTCGGTAAGCTCTGTGCGGATAAGACATAGCTCTTTCATATAATCTCCTTGATGTATTTTAGAGTATTTATGCATTAATAACTAATATTTTCATATAGTTTACCACAAAAAAAGCATATTTCTATAGATATTTTTATATTTGAATAAAAATATAATAAACTTATACAAATTTTAATGTTTATATTTGTGCATTTTAAATAAAATATATGAAAAAAATAGATTGAATATATGCTTTTTACATATCATAAATTATGAATTTTGCTGTAAAAATACACTAAAATGTGGAATTTAGTTGTTGAAAATTACAAAATAAGCGGTATGTAGTGCTTGTTAAAAAAATGTTGACTTATTGATTAAAAAGTGTGATAATTTATGCATGTCAAATCCGGGTATATGTTGTCCAATCATATACAAGGCCTGACATAAAATAAAAATGGTAGGGAACCAAAAGGGAGGTGTTCAATGGTGAAAAGCGACATTAGCGACATTAGACTACAGCGACTATCACTGTTTAATCTATTATGCTTAAAAATTATTTTGTACTTTGAAAATTTAATATGTCTTTTTAAGCCATTGACTTATCCGCAACTTTTACTGGTTAATTGATTATTTATTTTTATTTTAATTTAAACTTATTATATTTAAGAGAGAGGAAATTTATTATGACTTGGACTCCAATGATGTGTTTCGCTGTGATTGCATTTGCATTCGTAATCGGCGAATTTCTTTCACGTTTAACTAAAGGCTATGTTTCATCCATGGTTTTCGGCTGTTTCGTAGCTATGGGCCTGTTCTGGTCCGGACTTATCCCTGCAACTATCGCAATGGACTCTACACTTCTGCCTACACTGTATGGCGTTGGTGTTGCAATGCTGCTGGTTAATATGGGTACTTCTATTGATATCGAAAGCCTTATCCAGGAATGGAAAACAGTTGTTGTTTGCTGTGCAGGCCTTGTAGGTATCGGCGTTCTTGCTTTCACAATCGGTAATGCTGTTTTCGGTAAAGAATACTCACTGGTTGCTGCACCTGTTGTAGCTGGCGGTGTTATTGCTTACCAGATTGTTGCTGATGCAGCTGTTACAGCTGGCCAGCCTCTGTATGCAGGCTTTGCCGCTCTGGTTCTCGCATTCCAGTCTATGATTGGTATGCCAGTTGCTTCTTTCTGTCTGAAGAAAGAACTTATCAGCGCACATGCAAAAGGCATGTTCTCTGGTTCTGCTGAAAAGAAAACAGCTTTCAAACTTCCTGAAACAAATCTTTTCAAAGACCCATCTCCAGCTGCTGATACACCAACACTGAAATTCTTCAAACTGGCTGTTGTTGCTACAGTTGGTTATTGCCTGACAACATATGTTGTTCCTGCTATCAATGTTAATATTATGTACCTGCTGGTTGGTATCGTTGCAAGAAAAATCAACTTCCTGCAGAGAGAACCTCTTAAAGCTGCAGGCGGTTACGGCTATATCATGCTGTGTATGTACGCTCTGACATTCAACGGCTTTGCTACAGTTTCTCCAACAGATGCTTTGGGCTTTATCTTCCCACTGTTCGGTACTCTGATTCTTGGCGTTATCGGTATTGCTATTATGGCTCTCATCTTTGGTAAAATCGTTGGCTACAACCCTTATGTTTCTATCGCTTGTGGCGTTACAGCTCTGTTCGGCTATCCAGCTACAGAAATCCTGTCCAACGAAGTTGTTGCTTCCATGACAGACTTCACAGCAGAAGAAAAAGAAAAAGCTCTGAGCTATGTTCTGCCAAAAATGGTTGTTGGTGGTTTCACAACAGTTACTATCGCTTCCGTTGTATTCGCAGGCATCATCGCACCAATGATTTTCTAATTTAATCTATGACTTTAAAAAGACAGATATTAATTATCTGTCTTTTTTGTTTATCCGTATATTATTCGAAATTATAAACAGTTTTTGTTACAAGGAGAAAAATTATGGCATGTAAAGTATTGAAATGCTCAAAAATGTTTGATGCAGAGAACGAAAAAGTTCTGGAAAATGTAATGGTATTTGTAAAAGACAATATCATCGAAAAAGTATGCCCATGGACCGATGAAACAGAAGGTTATGAACTGGTTGACCTTACAGATAAATTTGTTACACCTGGTCTTATTGACTGTCATGTTCACCTTTCTTCCAATGGGGAAGCCAACCCTGTAAGCGGTCAGAAAACTCTCGGCGACCACGCTTTCTTTATGATGAGAATGGCACAGGCAGACCTTATGGCTGGTTTTACTACACTTCGTTCTGTTGGTGACCCTGGTTTTAATGATGTAGCGCTGAGAAACGCAATTGACAGAGGCGAAGTAGTTGGTCCTCGTCTTCTGGTTTCCGGCCCGTGTCTGGGTACAACAGGCGGTCATGCAGACAGCCATTACAACCCATATATCACAGAATCTCCTGTAGCCATTTCAGGCAATATCGCTGATGGCGCTGACGCAATGCTCCAGGCTGCAAGATATAATATCAAACATGGTGTTGATGTGCTGAAGTTCATGTCAACCGGCGGTGTAATGAGCAAAGGTACCACAGTAGGCGCACAGCAGATGACATCTGAAGAAATGCGAGCTGTATGTGAAGTGGCTGAAATGTACGGTGTAATCACAGCTACTCACGCTCATGGTACAAACGGCATTAAATGTGCTGTAAAAGCCGGTGTAACCTCTGTGGAACACGGCATGATGCTGGACGATGAATGTATAGAAGAAATGGCTAAACGCGGTACATATCTTGTTCCTACAATCATTGCGGCAGAAAGAATTATCGTAATGGGTGCAGAGGCAGGTATCCCACAGTTTATGGTGGACAAAGCCAAACAGGTTCTGGCAAACCATAAGAACGGTGTGACAAAAGCAAGAGCAGCAGGTGTAAAAGTGGCATTTGGTACAGACTCTGGTACACCTTACAACTTCCACGGCAAGCAGGCTTATGAATTCCAGCTGATGCAGGAATTCGGCATTCGGCCTCTGGAAGCTCTTACAGCTGCCACCAAAACAGCATCTGAACTTATCAGAAGACAGGATACAGTAGGCTCTATCACAGCAGGCAAATTTGCTGATATTGCTGCTTTTGACGGCGACCCACGCGAAGACATCACAGCTATGACCAGATGTGATTTCGTTATGAAAAACGGCGTGATTTATAAAGGTTAATAAAATTTAAAATATATAAAAACGAGGAAATTAAAATGAGTAAAAAAGTTATAAAATGCGGTAAATTTTTCGATTCAGTAAATGAATGCGTAAAAGAAAATGTGACTGTTGTTGTGGAAGGCAACAAAATCACAGAAGTATGTGAAGGTGATGTATGCTGTGAGGGCGCAGAAGTTATTGACCTTTCTGACAAATTTGTAATGCCTGGTATGATTGATACACATATGCATATCTGCATGAACGGTGAACCTACAGCAATGAGCGCTATGTATACAAAACGCGACGCTGACTATGCTTTTGATGCGATGATTAATGCAAAAGCTGACCTTATGGCTGGCTTTACAACAGTGCGTGACGAAGGCTGTATCGGTTTTGTTGATATTTCTCTCCGCGATGCTATCAATGCAGGTAAAGTTCCTGGTCCGAGAATGAAAGTTGCAGGTATGGGTATCGGTTCCACAGGCGGCCACGGTGACAACCCACTCAGACCTGGCACAGTTATGGGCGGCAGTCTGGCACAGGTTGTTGACAGCCCTGACGAAGCAAGAAAAGCTGCACGCCATACAATCAAATATGGTGCCGACCACATCAAACTTATGGCAACAGGCGGTGTTATGTCTGTAGGTGATGAGCCTGGTGCACCTGACCTTACATTTGAAGAAATGAAAGCTGCTCTTGATATTGCAAATACACACGGCAAACCATCTTCTGCCCATGCTCATGGTGCTCTGGGCATCAAATGGGCTGTAAAAGCCGGTATTTCTTCCATCGAACATGGTATGATGATGGACGAAGAATGTATGGACCTGATGGTTGAACACGGCACATATCTGGTACCTACAATTATCGCTGCATACAGAATTGTTGAACATGGTGACAAACTGCCACAGGAAGCTGTAAGAAAGGCTAAAGCATGTCTGGAAAACCACGGCAGAAATCTGGAAATGTGCAGAGCAAAAGGCGTAAAAATCGCATTTGGTACAGATACAGGTACATATTACTCATCCCATGGTAACCAGGCATATGAATTTGAGCTGATGCAGAAATACGGTAACTTCACAGTTACAGAAACTCTGGTAGCAGCTACAAAGTCTGCTGCAGACCTGCTGAGAATGACAAAAGAAGTAGGCTCTATCGAAGCTGGTAAATATGCTGATATCGTTGCTTTCGACGAAAGCCCATACGACGATATTTCCACAATGTGCCGCTGCACATTCGTTATGAAAGACGGCGTAGTTTACAAAGGCTAATAATTTACTGTATAAAGGCACTCCTTTAGGAGTGCCTTTTGTAGTTTACAAATATTTTACATAAAAAGAGAACAGGTATGATGTTTCTCCACTATACTCAAAGCGTAATCAGAAAGGTTACGCTTTATACATAAAGGAGATATGAAAATGAAAACCAGAAAAATAATCGGTATAGTATTATCTGTGATAATGTCTGCATCAATGCTGACAGCATGCGGCAAAGAAACATCATCACCAGAAGGCTTTGACAGCACAAATGAAATTGGTGTAATTTCCCGTGAAGACGGCTCAGGCACGAGAGGTGCATTTATTGAACTGTTTGGTATCGAACAGAAAAATGCAGCAGGTGAAAAAGAAGATATGACCAGCAGCTCAGCGGTTATCACCAAATCCACAGCAGTTATGCTGACAACAGTTGCCGGCGATGAATATGCTATTGGTTATACTTCACTCGGTTCATTGAATGATACAGTAAAAGCTGTAAAAATCGATGGTGTGCAGGCAAGTGTAGACAATATCAAAAACGGAACCTACAAAATTGCTCGTCCGTTCAATATCGCAACAAAAGACAGCTTGTCAGAAGCCGCACAGGATTTTATTTCATTCATTATGAGTGCTGATGGCCAGACAGTTATTGAGGACAATGGTTATATAAAAGTAAGCGAAGCACCTGCATACATAAGCAATGTAAAAGAAGGTAAAATCGTAATTTCCGGCTCCAGCTCAGTTACTCCGGTAATGGAAAAACTTAAAGAAGCATACCAGGCTATCAATCCTGATGTAGAAATTCAGCTTCAGCAGTCAGATTCCTCTACAGGAGTTACAGATGCGATTGATGGAACAAGTGATATTGGTATGGCTTCCCGAGAGCTGAAAGCTTCAGAGGTGGAAAAAGGTGTTATATCCACAACAATTGCAATGGACGGTATTGCAGTGGTGGTTAACCATGAAAACCCTGTGGAAAACCTCACAACAGAACAGGTTATGAAGATTTACACAGGTGAAACAGTTATATGGAATGAAATTGCATGATAAAGTGAAATCCGGGGTTGCGGCATATCCGCAGCCCTCAGGTAGTATAGGAGCTAATATGAAAAATGTTAAGGAGCAGACAATGAGCGTTGTATTTCTGCTTTGTGCATGTATATCTGTCTGTGCAGTGGCACTTATATGTTTTTTTCTCTTTGTCAATGGCATTCCCGCCATCAAAGAGATAGGTCTGCTGAATTTTATCAGTGGGACAGAATGGCGACCGGCAAACAATGTATACGGTATCTTTCCCATGATAGTAGGGTCTGCCTATGTTACAGCAGGTGCATTGCTTCTGGGAGTACCGGTGGGAATTCTCACAGCTGCTTTTATGGCATATTTCTGTCCGGCAAGGTTATATAAGCCTCTGAAAACAGCTATCAACCTTATGGCAGGTATTCCATCTGTTGTATACGGTTTCTTCGGGCTGGTGGTTATGGTTCCTTTCATCCGCCATAATTTTGGCGGCAGGGGAATGAGCGTGCTTGCAGCATCGTTACTGCTTGGAATTATGATTCTGCCTACGATTATCAGTGTGTCGGAGACATCAATACTGGCAGTTCCCAAGAATTATTACGAGGGTGGTCTTGCCTTGGGTGCCTCCCATGAAAGAAGTGTGTTTTTCACAGTTCTTCCTGCAGCCAAAAGCGGCATTTTTGCAGGTGTAGTTCTGGGTGTCGGCCGTGCAGTGGGGGAAACCATGGCTGTTATGATGGTCGCTGGCAATCAGCCGGTTATACCACAAAAACTTACCAACGGCGTGAGAACACTTACCACCAACATCGTTATGGAAATGGGTTATGCCACAGATTTGCACAGACGGGCGCTTATCGCCACAGCGATAGTTTTGTTTATATTTATACTTATAATCAATATTTCATTTTCAATTATAAAAATGAGGTCAGATAAATGACAGTACGGAAAGAAAATATTAAAAAAAGAAGCGGTACACATAGAAAAAGCCATCGCTGCGATGTAATATCAATTGCCCTGCGCCTTGCAGTGAATCTGGCTGCTGTAACAACGGCAGCAGTCCTGATTTTTATCATTGTATATATACTTATTAATGGTATTCCATATATATCAGCAGATTTATTTGCGTGGAAATATAATTCTGAAAATGTTTCTATGATGCCGGCAATTGTAAACACAATATATATGATAGCCCTTGCGCTCCTGTTTTCTGTACCTGTGGGAATAGGCTCTGCTATTTATCTTACAGAGTATGCAAAACGCGGCAATAAAATCGCAGCCTGCGTGAAACTTACAGCAGAAACACTTTCTGGTATTCCATCAATTGTATACGGTCTGTTTGGTCAGCTGTTCTTTGTAAAGTACCTGCATATGGGACTTTCTCTTATTTCAGGTGCTCTTACTCTGGCTATAATGATACTTCCGCTTATTATGCGCACAACAGAGGAAGCGCTTGTTGCTGTGCCTGACAGTTACCGCGAGGGCAGCTTTGGTCTGGGGGCCGGTAAACTGAGAACAGTTTTCAGCGTTGTTCTGCCCAGTGCTGTTCCGGGGATTATTTCCGGGGTAATATTGGCCATAGGCAGGATAGTAGGTGAATCTGCGGCATTGATTTTTACTGCAGGTACAGTGGCAGAAGCCGCCACAAGTCTTTTATCATCTGCCAGAACCCTTGCCGTGCACATGTATGCACTTTCAGATGAGGGCCTTTATCTCAATCAGACTTATGCTACAGCAGTAATATTGCTGGTTATTGTAATTTTTATAAACGCACTTTCAGAATATACAGCAAAACTATTAGGAGGCAAAACCCGGAATGGATAATAAAATTTCAATCAGAAATCTGGATTTATACTACGGTAACTTTCATGCTTTGAAGAATGTCAGCCTGGAAATACCGGAGAAAAAAGTAACAGCTTTTATAGGCCCGTCTGGCTGTGGCAAGTCCACATTGCTTAAAAGCATAAACAGAATGAACGACCTTGTTGCAGGCTGTAAAATAAACGGAAAGATACTGCTGGACGGTGAGGATGTATATGGTGATATGGATGTAAACATGCTTAGAAAAAGAGTAGGTATGGTGTTTCAGAAGCCAAATCCTTTTCCGATGAGTATTTATGACAATATAGCATATGGCCCACGCACCCATGGAATACACGGCAAAGCCAGGCTGGATGAAATAGTAGAGCGTTCACTCAGAGGTGCTGCAATATGGGACGAAGTAAAAGACAGTCTGAAAAAATCTGCATTGGCGCTGTCAGGCGGACAGCAACAGCGACTGTGTATAGCACGCGCTCTTGCAGTAGGACCGGAAGTACTGCTTATGGATGAACCTACATCCGCTCTTGACCCTATTTCAACTTCCAGAATTGAGGACTTGATTTCTGAGTTAAAAAAGCAATATACTATAGTTATCGTTACTCACAATATGCAACAGGCGGTGCGTATTTCCGACAGAACAGCATTTTTCCTTCTGGGGGAAGCAGTTGAATATGGTGGAACAGAAAAACTGTTCTCTAATCCACATGACAAACGAACAGAAGATTATATTACAGGGAGGTTCGGATAATGCGTACCGGTTTTGACGAGCAGTTAAATCTGCTCAATAATGAAATGATTAAAACAGGAGCAATGTGTGAAACAGCTATTGCTCTTTCGGCAAAAACTTTCGAAAGCGGTGAAAAGGAAAACACTTCCCGTGTAAAACAACTGGCCGCGCGGATAGAGGAAAATGAAAGAAAAATAGAGTCACTGTGTATGAAGCTGATATTACAGCAACAACCTGTGGCGCGCGACCTGAGAGTAATCTCTTCGGCACTGAAAATGGTTACTGATATGGAGAGAATAGGGCATCAGTCTGCGGATATAGTGGAAATAATAAGCAAATCTGACTTGTCTGCTTTCAAAGATACTTCATACATACGAAGCATGGCTGTTGCTGTAATCAGAATGGTAACTGACAGCATTGACGCTTTTGTAGACAATAACATCGAAAAGGCCGAGTCTGTTATTTCATATGATGATACTGTTGATGATTATTTCAGAAAGATAAAAAAATATCTTGTAAGCCAGATTATAGAAGCACCGGAAGAAGCAGAGCAGATTCTGAATATTTTGCTTGTTGCAAAATATTTTGAACGCATCGGTGACCATGCTGTAAATATTGCTGAATGGGTTATTTTCTCTATTACAGGACAGTATAAAGGAGATTAGTTTTCATGATGATTTATTGTGTTGAAGATGATAAGGATATACTTCAGATTATGATGTATACCCTTAAATCATCGGGTTTTGAGGTTAAAGGCTTTGAAGAAAGCTGTTCTTTCTGGCAAGCTATAGAGCAAGAAAAGCCGCGGTTGGTTATGCTGGACATAATGCTGCCAGGAGAGGATGGCATGTCAATTCTGAATACTTTGCGAAATACACGCGGTACACGAAATATACCAGTTATTATGGCGACTGCAAAAGGCACAGAATATGACAAAGTTATAGGCCTGGACAGCGGTGCGGATGCATATCTTACAAAACCTTTTGGCATGTTGGAGATGGTGGCACAGATACGAGCTGTTCTGCGCCGTTCCGGCAAGATTTCAGACCATAAGCTGCTTACCGCCGGCGCGCTGGAAATTAACCTTACTGACCATTATGCTGCTGTAAACGGTGAAAAATTAAGCCTTACTTATAAAGAATACGAATTGCTGAAGCTGCTTATGGAGCATCAGGGCAGAGTGTACACCCGAGACCAGCTGCTGGACAACATATGGGGAGCAGATTATACCGGTGAAACCAGAACAGTTGATGTTCATATAGGCTCTCTTCGTGAAAAACTGAAAGACTGTGCAGACTACATTGTCACAGTCCGCGGTGTGGGGTATAAACTGGAGGAAAAGGAATGACCAGACGAATTTTCAATTCCATCAGTACGGTTGCTATAACAGTTCTTCTTTCGTCAGTACTTGTTATCATAGGTGTACTGTATAACTATTTTTCTGATGCACAGATGCTGCGTCTCAGCGAAGAAACCGATATGGTAGCACGGGGTGTATCAATAGTTGGTGAAGATTTTATTAACCGGCTTGATATAGATGATTACCGTATCACATGGATTGATGATGACGGTACAGTTCTGTACGACAGCCATGGCAACAGTAACTCCATGGAAAATCATGCTGAGCGTGAGGAAATAATCCAGGCTATACAGAATGGCCATGGTGAAAGCAAACGATACTCCGCTACCCTTACAGAGCAATATCTTTACTATGCACGCCGAATGGATAACGGCACTATCATTCGTCTTTCAGTTTCACAGAGCACGGTTTTCAGCCTCATATGGAATATGGCACAACCTATATGTGTTGTTCTGCTGATAGCTGTTATTGCTTCGCTTTTATTGGCTACACAGCTGTCCCGTTCTATTATAAATCCACTTAATAATCTCAATCTTGACAGCCCTTTGGATAATCCCAGCTATGATGAGCTTTCTCCGTTACTGAGAAGAATAGACAGCCAGCAGAAAGAACTTAAGCTTCAGGCTTATGAATTACAGAAGCGAAAAGACGAGCTGGATATAGTTATAGGCAGTATGAATGAAGGTATTGTACTGCTGAAAGCAAACGGATATGTAATAAGCATAAACCGGGCAGCCAAACATATGTTATCCATTAAGGGCAGAGCGGAAGGAAAGCAGTTTATCGCATTGTGCAGAAATACCGATATAATCGCTATTCTGGAAAAAGCGCGGCAGGGGAAACAGGTGGAGGATATTATCGACCTGGCCGGCGGCAGATACCAGATAGATGCCAGTCCCGTTATATCCGATAACAAAATTGCAGGTACAGCGCTGTTGCTTTTTGATGTGACGGAAAAAGAAAACCTGGAACAGATGCGCCGTGAATTTACAGCCAATGTTTCCCATGAACTGAAATCACCGCTGCATTCCATTTCCGGATATTCTGAGCTTATTATGACAGGTATGGCCACAGGTGATGACAGCATCAGATTTTCGCAGCGAATACACGCCGAAGCACAGCGAATGACCCAGCTGATACAGGATATTATCAGCCTGTCACAGCTGGATGAAGGTATAGGAGATATGCAGATGCAGCCGGTAGACCTGAATGAAGCTGCTGTGTCGGTGTCAAAAGAACTTAAAGAAAAAGCAGATGAAAATAATATTTCACTTAAGGTGCAGGGAGATACCCCTGTGATAAAAGCTATACCGCATTTGATATACAGTATAATTTACAACCTTACAGAAAATGCCATTAAATACAACAGAGAAAATGGACAGGTGATAATTTCCGTCAAAGAGGATGAAGGTTCTGTAAATCTGTCTGTAAAAGATACAGGTATAGGCATTCCGCCTGAACATCAGAACCATATATTTGAGCGCTTTTACCGAGTGGATAAAAGCCGCTCTAAACGGCAGGGAGGCTCCGGACTGGGGCTGTCTATTGTAAAACACGCTGCTCTGGTGCATAATGCAAAAATCACCCTGGACAGTGTTTATGGTGAAGGCACAAAAATAACTGTAATTTTTCCTAAAAATATATAAAAAGACACGGTATAGCCACCAGGCTATACCGTGTCTTTTTATGCTCCATATTCTGCTTTAAAATCCAGCTCAGCTTGTACTGTGTACGGGTATTCCAGTATTTCAAAACCGCCTTCTGCGGTGAATTCTGTTATTTCCTGTTCAGTAAACTGATTGTTGCATATCACAATCACATTATCCACAAAAAATACAGTCAGGTCGCCCTGCGCTATACTGTCTTTGTATTTATCAGGTATAAAACTGAGCATTACCACGTAATCCTCCGGCAGTGCATTGTTGGAAATCATCCACAGTGTTTCCTGCTCAATCTGACGAAACTTTTCTTCATCTATTTTTACGTCAAATCGTGTGTTTACTGCTTTGTTTTCTCTGGCAAATTTTGAAGTTACTTCAAAGTTTGCACCCGGCACACAGTCAGAAATCATAAAAGCATAGTCGTATTCTTTACTGATTTCGTCCCAAAAACTGTTTGTCAGCACATTTTCCACCTGCTGTGCCTGAATATCTCCATCTTTGTGATGGAAATAGTTATATTTTGAAGCCAGAACATCACTGAGGTCGTATATCTGTACACAAATCATTAGCGCCATCAGTGCTACAGACAGTTGTTTTTTATCCAGTGAACAGAGTGCATAAATAATAAATACTGCAATCATGTATATAAGCAGCCAGCCGAAACGGCCATTTGCCCTGAATATACCGAACAGTCCGTTGGTGAGGAAAGTGGGGAAGGGGATTCTGAATAAATCCAGACCGCCGAAACGCACCACATCACCTATAGCGAAAATAAATAATGCTGTTGCAGAGAAAATGATACCAAAGTAATTTTTTATAAAAACAATTACAGTTTTAAAAATATTTTTTCTGTACTTTAATACATAAATTACTGCGGCTACAGGAATAAAAAGTATAATACCAAGTCCCAGATAACTGAAGCCCTCTATCTGCAGATAAAACATTGGTTTTTCGCTAAGAACCTTTGACCAGTTTTCAAAGCCTTTGCTCACAGGGTTGTACAGTGCGTTCAGGTTCATGCTGAATGAGCCGTATCCCAGAGAAGAAAGACCACCGCCCACGCTGAAAGCACCGATTACAAAGCCCAAGGCCAGCGTAAGGACAATACTGAATACCAGGTAAATTACGCTTTCTTTATATTTTTTGTTTATAAAGAACAGTTCCACACAAAATGCAAACATTATTGCAAATGTGAAAGGCATAAGATAAGGGTGAATTGTGATGGAAAGAGCGTTGATAACGATAAAAGGAACAAACGCTTTTATATCACTGCGCCCCTTATTCCTGAAATAGTAATACAGACCGGCCAGCAACAGAAAATGTGCAGTCAGACCGCAGTGCCTGAAGGCTCTTTCTATCATTACAGGTGTCAGTACAAATACTGCTGCAGACAGTATATTTTTTGTATAGCTGTTGCTGAAATTACTGGCCAGCAACGCGCCAAAACCACCCTGTAATATATAGCATACCATTATAAAAAGACCGAAATACTGGAATGTAGCCGGCAGTATTCCGCTGAATACCTTAAAAAATATAGCCAGCAAGGGAATAGAGTCTGTGAAAGAAACCACATTTCCATAAGGGTAGGCAATATTTTGCCCCAGTCCCAGAGGAAACCGCCACGGACTGTTGCGGTAAAGCATCCAGCCCGAATAATGCTGGGACAGGTCTTTTTCTATATATCCGTTTACCACAAAATATTCATTTGTAAAAATAACAGGTTCAATCCCGTAAACAATCAGAAAAAATATCAGGCCAATTAAAGCTCCGCCTGCAAATATTCTGACATCATTGTTTTTTCTGTTTATATCCGGCATAATTACCTCCATATTTATTTAATTATATCAATTTACAGCTTTTATAGCAATATAAAAAACACCGGGAAAACCGGTGTTTTGTGGATTACAGGCTATCGAAGAATTTTTTTACATAATTATCAGCGTAAACATATTCACTGTTAGAGAGGTATCCTATTGATGATGTATCTGACAGATAACCTAAACGCAGCATGTAGGCACACAGCATCTGACTGTCCAGACCTTTGAAAGGTTTGCCGTACTTTCTGTCACCAATAATAGGGCAACCCAGAAAAGCCAGATGCGCTCTTATCTGATGGGTGCGTCCTGTCACAAGCGTGCATTCCGTCAGGGTATAATCGCCTTTCTTTTCCAGAGTTTTGAAAACAGTGATTATTTCTTTGCTGTCAGGCATTTTATTTTTTGTTACAGTCACTTTTTTTGCTGCTTTATCACGCTTAAGATATGCCCTATATTCTCCGTCCGGTACGCGGCCATCAGTTATACAGATATATTTTTTTTCTGTATTTTTGTTGCGGATAGCTTCATTTAAATCCGCCAGAGCCGAATGATTTTTGGCGGCAATCACAATTCCTTCAGTACCCTGGTCTATTCTGTTGCACAATGCAGGTGTAAAGCTTGCTGCCTTGTCAGGTGAATATTCACCTTTGTCAGCCAGGTATGACAGCACCATATCAATCAGATTTGGCTCGTTTTTGTTGTCTGAATGACACAAAAGCCCAAAAGGTTTAATAATTACAAGAATATTTTCATCTTCATAAATAATTTTCAGTGAAGAGTAGTCTGATTTTTTAATTTCTGCCTTTTCTGTGAAAAATTCATCATTTATGTATAATTCAATCACATCGCCGGCCATAAGCTTATAATCAGCCGACTGCTTTTTACCGTTGATTTTTATTCTTTTGTTGCGGAACGCTTTGTGCAGCATACCTTTGGGCATGGTAGGACACACCTTTTCGCAGAAGCGAAGCAGCCTTGTCCCTTCTTCATTTTTTCCGGCGGTATAGCTTTTCATATATCTACCTACTTTTATTTTTCTTTGATTTATAGTATAATTCAGTATATATTATTTTTTCGGTTTAGTAAATAAAAAAATAAAGGAGGGAGAATATATGGGTATACATGACGGACACCGTCAGCGTCTTAAAGACCGCTTTCTTTCCCAGGGACTGTCGGGATTTGAAGATCATAATATTCTGGAACTCCTTTTGTTCTATTCTATTCCCAGAAGTGACACCAATGAAATTGCACATCGGCTTTTGAATGAATTCAAAACTCTTTCCGGGGTTTTTGAGGCACCGATAGAAGATTTGTGCAAGATAAAAGGTGTCAGCATGCACACAGCAACACTTATCAAACTTGTTCCGGAACTGTCCTATTCCTACAACATTGATAAAACCAAAGGTATTGAGATTGTAAATACCACAACACGGGCTGGCAAATATTTTGTGCCACGATTTTCCGGCAAAACCAATGAAGAAGTGCATGTGATGTTGCTGGATGATAAAAATAAAATAATAAAATGTCAAAAGCTGTTTGAAGGCATAGAAAATCTTACCAAAATAGAAATCAAAAAGGTGGTTTCTTTTGCTATTATAAATAATGCCACAAAAGTGATAATCGCCCATAATCATCCTGTGGGGCTGGCTCTGCCGTCGAATACCGATAAAACAACTACTGTTAAAATTTATCAGGCTCTGGAAATGATGAACATAAAGCTGTGTGACCATATTGTTGTAGCTGACGATGATTTTGTTTCAATGGCAGACAGTGGATTTTTTGCTCATTTTGAATATTGAATTTTTCACACCATATACACAGATAGGGGTAGTATATACCCCTATCTTTTTTTTATAATATATGTTATAATAGATTGAATATGTCATTATGCTGATTTTTACATGATATTCAGGTAAATTTTACCTGAATAAACAGGCGTATTATTCAGTGTTTTACTTATTGATTTACACTATTGATAATGAATGATATTTATGCAGAAGAGGAGGAGATATATGGACAGATTTGTACTGAAAAGTGAATATGTGCCTTCCGGCGACCAGCCCCAGGCCATAGAAAAAATCAGTCAGGGTATAATTGACGGGCATAAAAGTCAGATTCTGCTGGGTGCCACTGGTACAGGTAAAACCTATACTATGGCACAGATAATACAAAAGGTAAACCGTCCTACTCTTGTGCTGGCACACAACAAAACTCTGGCAGCTCAGCTGTGTACAGAGTTTAAAGAGTTCTTCCCGGATAATGCAGTGGAATATTTTGTATCCTATTACGACTATTATCAGCCGGAAGCTTATATTCCCGGCAAGGATGTTTATATAGAAAAAGACAGCGCCATAAACGAAGAAATCGACCGCCTGCGTCATAGCGCCACAGCAGCATTGTCTGAAAGACGAGATGTAATTATCGTGGCCAGTGTATCCTGTATCTACTCACTGGGGGACCCTATAGATTATCGCGAGATGGTGGTTTCACTGCGCCCCGGCAACAGAATGAGCAGAGAAGACCTGATGCGCGCATTGGTAAAGCTGCAATATGAGCGCAACGATATGAATTTTATCCGTAACAAATTCCGTGTGCGCGGAGATATTGTAGAAGTTTATCCGGCTTACTCACAGGAAACAGCCTTCAGGATAGAGTTTTTTGGTGATGAGATTGAAAGAATAAGAGAAATTCATGTAGTTACCGGCAATGTGCTTGCTACAGTAAACCATGTGGCAATTTTCCCGGCCAGCCATTATATCGTTTCTGATGAGAAGATGAAGATTGCCCTGGAAAATATACGCAATGAAATGGATCGGCAGGTGGAAATGTTCACCAGCCAGGGTAAGCTGATTGAAGCACAGCGTATTTCTCAACGAACCCAGTATGACATGGAAATGCTGATGGAAGTGGGAATGTGCAAAGGCATAGAAAACTATTCTGCTGTGTTTTCCGGCAGAAAACCTGGTGAAACCGGTACTACACTGCTGGATTATTTCCCGGATGATTTTCTGCTTTTTATTGATGAAAGCCATGTTACCATACCGCAGGTCGGTGCCATGTATGGCGGTGACTATGCCAGAAAGAAAAATCTGGTGGAGTACGGATTCCGTCTGCCCAGCGCATTTGATAACAGGCCTCTGAAATTTGAAGAATTTGAGGGCAAAATCAATCAGACTGTTTTTGTATCTGCCACACCGGGCAAATATGAAAAAGACCATGCCACACAGACGGCTGAACTTATTATTCGTCCTACAGGTCTGATTGACCCGGAAATAATTGTAAAGCCGGTTGAGGGTCAGATAGAAGACCTGCTGGGTGAAATTTACATCCGCATAAAAAACGATGAAAGGGTGTTGGTCACTACTCTTACCAAGAAAATGGCTGAAGACCTGACAGACTATCTGGCTGCCAAAAAAATAAAAGTAAAATATATGCATCACGAAGTAGACACATTTGAAAGAATGGAGCTTATCCGTGATTTGCGTCTGGGCACAATTGATGTGCTGGTGGGCATTAACCTGCTTCGTGAGGGACTGGACCTTCCGGAAGTAAGTCTTATCGCAATACTTGATGCAGATAAAGAAGGTTTTCTGCGCAGCGAAACCAGCCTGATACAGACCATAGGCCGTGCAGCGAGAAACGCCAATGGTCAGGTAATAATGTATGCTGATATTGTTACAAACAGTATGGAGCGTGCCATTACCGAAACTTACCGTCGCCGTGAAATACAGATGGCTTACAATGAAGCTCATGGTATTGTACCACAGACAGTAAAAAAGGACATACGCGGCATTATCGAAATTTCCAGCAAGGAAGATTCGCCGAAAAAACAGGCTAAGCGCATGTCAAAAGCTGAAAGAGAGCAGCTGATAGAAAAACTGACAAAAGAAATGAAGCAGGCAGCTAAAATACTTGAGTTTGAGCATGCCGCATTCCTGAGAGACAGAATAGAGAAATTGAGAAAAATGAAATAGGAGAAAAATGAGCAACGATAAAATTGTTATAAAAGGTGCCAAAGAAAACAATCTGAAAAATATTGATATTACCATTCCCCGTGACCAGCTGGTTGTAATGACCGGTCTGTCCGGCAGCGGTAAGTCCAGCTTGGCATTTGACACAATTTATGCCGATGGACAGCGCAGGTATATGGAAAGCCTGTCCTCTTACGCCAGAATGTTTCTGGGACAGATGGAAAAGCCAAATGTGGAGTCCATTGAGGGTTTGTCACCGGCTATTTCCATCGACCAGAAAACCACATCCAAAAATCCACGTTCTACTGTGGGCACAGTAACAGAGATATACGACTATCTCCGTTTATTATACGCCAGAATAGGTATTCCGCACTGTCCGGTATGCGGCAGAGAAATCAAGCAGCAGTCCGTGGACCAGATGGTGGATGCTATCATGGAATTGCCGGAAGGTACACGCTTTCAGGTGTTGGCACCGGTGGTAAAGGGACAGAAAGGTACTCATGTAAAAGAATTTGACGCCGCAAAAAGACAGGGCTTTGTTCGTGTAAGAGCAGACGGAATTATATATGACCTGGAAGAAGATATTGTTCTGGAAAAGAACAAAAAGCACAATATTGAAATTGTAGTTGACCGTCTTTCTATCCGTAGTGATATTGTAAGCCGTCTGACACAGAGCCTGGAAACAGCACTCTATCTAACAAATGGTACAGTTATAATAGATGTTATTGACGGGGAAGAAATGCTGTTTTCACAGAACTTTGCCTGCCCTGACCATGGTATCAGTATAGACGAGCTGGCACCGAGAATGTTTTCTTTCAATAACCCATTTGGTGCATGTGAAAAATGTACAGGTCTGGGTGTGTTTATGCGCGTTGACCCTGACCTGGTAATTCCAAACAAAAAACTTTCCATTGACCAGGGGGCTATTAAAGCCAGCGGATGGTATTATGCTGACGGTTCTGTATCTCATATGTATTACAGAGGTCTGGCAGAAAGATATGGCTTTACTCTTTCCACACCGATAAAAGATATTCCTAAAGAGGGACTGAACGCCATTCTTTACGGCACAAATGGTGAAAAACTGGACCTGTACCGTGAAACTGACCGCGGTATGAGCAAATACCAGACAGAGTTTGAAGGTATTATCCCTAATCTGGAGCGCCGTTTCAGAGAAACTAACTCAAGCTGGGTAAAAGAAGAAATCTCCGGTATTATGAGCGGTGTAGAATGCCCTGAATGTCATGGTGACAGGCTGAAACCTGTTATTCTTGCCGTTACAGTGGGCGGTATCAATATCAGCCAGTTTACAAAAATGAGTGTGCGAGAAGCCATCGTATTTCTGGACAACATTCAGCTGACCGAAAGGGAACTGCTTATCGCAGAAAGTATTCTCAAAGAAATTAAAGGCAGACTGAACTTCCTTAAGAGTGTAGGTCTTGAATACCTTACCCTTGCCAGAAGCGCAGCCTCACTGTCCGGCGGTGAAAGCCAGCGCATCAGACTGGCTACACAGATAGGCTCATCACTGGTGGGCGTACTGTATGTGCTGGATGAACCAAGTATAGGTCTGCATCAGCGTGACAATGAAAAGCTGATTGCCACATTGAAACATCTGCGCGACCTGGGCAATACACTGATTGTAGTAGAACACGACGAAGATACTATCCGTGCTGCAGACCATATAGTGGACATTGGCCCGGGAGCCGGCGTACATGGTGGTCAGATTGTGGCTCAAGGCTCATTGACCGATATAGAGGGTTGTGAAAACAGCATTACCGGTCAGTATTTAAGCGGCAAAAAGGTTATAAAGCTTCCTGAGAAACTGCGTGATGGCAATGGCAATTTTATCAAGGTTGTCGGTGCACAGCAGAATAACCTGAAAAATATAGATGTGGAATTTCCTCTGGGAAAATTTATATGTGTAACAGGTGTTTCCGGCAGCGGAAAATCCAGCCTTGTAAATGAAATCCTTTACAAAAAAGCTGCTGCGGTGATGAACGGCTCCAAAGCCAAGCCAGGTAAGCATGAAGACCTGCTTGGTCTGGAAAATATAGATAAAGTTATCTGCATTGACCAGAATGCTATCGGCCGTACACCTCGTTCAAACCCTGCAACCTATACAGGTGTGTTTACGGATATACGCAACCTTTACGCACAGACAAACGAAGCAAAGATGCGCGGTTACACCGCCAGCCGCTTTTCTTTCAATGTGAAAGGCGGCCGCTGTGAAGCCTGCGAGGGCGATGGTATCATTCAGATAGAAATGCACTTTCTGCCAGATATTTATGTTCCTTGTGAAGTATGTAAGGGCAAACGCTACAACCGTGAAACACTGGAAGTAAAATACAAAGGTAAAAGCATTGCCGATGTGCTGGATATGACAGTGGAGCAGGCCATGTCTTTCTTTGAAAACCACCCTAAAATCTACAGAAAAATCAAAACTCTGTATGATGTAGGTTTGGGTTATATCAAACTGGGACAGAGTGCTACCACACTGTCCGGCGGTGAAGCCCAGCGTGTAAAACTGGCACTGGAACTGTCCAAAATCCAGACAGGCAAAACACTGTATATTCTGGACGAGCCTACCACAGGTCTGCACACAGCTGATGTACACAGACTGATTGAAGTTCTGCAGAAGCTTGCTGATGCAGGGAACACAATAGTTGTTATTGAACACAATCTGGACCTTATCAAAGTGTGTGACCATATTATTGACATCGGTCCTGAAGGCGGTGACGAAGGCGGCACAATCGTAGCTACCGGCACTCCACAGGAAGTCAGCAACAATCCACGGTCATATACAGGTATGTTCCTGAAAAAATATTTTGAATAAGAGGCAGTATGGATTATATTGAAAAAATAAAAAATATTGTCCGGGAAAAGTTTTCTTCTCCGCCAAAGGCCAATGTAGTTACATTTGGTTGTGCACAGAATGAAAATGACTCTGAAAAAATCAGAGGACTGCTGTACAGTATAGGTTACACTATGACAGACAGCATTGAAGACAGTGACATGGTTGTATACAATACCTGTGCAATAAGAGAGAATGCTGAATTAAAAATCTTTGGTAATATCGGCAAACTGAAAGCTCTGAAAGCAGCAAACCCGGATATGATTGTGGCTGTGTGTGGCTGTATGGTAATGCAGCAGCATATAGTTGACAAAATAAAGAAAAGCTATCCTTTCGTGGATATAGTTTTTGGTGTAAATAATCTGGAAATTCTGCCACAACTGATGTGCAGCAGGTACACAGAAAATAAAAAACAGATTCTTTCACCAATAGACAAGACAGATATAGTGGAAAACACACCTGTACTGCGTTCCGGCAAGTCAAAGGCGTCCATTTCCATTATGTACGGTTGTGACAATTTTTGTTCTTACTGCATTGTGCCTTATGTGCGCGGCAGAGAACGCAGCAGAAAACCACAGGATATTATGGCGGAGTTCCGCCAGCTGATTGCAGACGGTTATAAAGACATTACACTTCTGGGACAGAATGTTAACTCTTACGGTAAAAATCTGGAAGAAAATGTGGACTTTGCAGACCTGCTGCGGATGCTGTGCACAGTACCGGGGGAGTATGTTATCCACTTTATGTCCAGCCATCCAAAAGATATAAACAAAAAAGTGATTGATGTTATCCGAGATAATCCACGGATTTCACGCCAGATTCATCTGCCGGTACAGGCAGGCAACAACCGCGTGCTGAAAGAGATGAACCGCCGATACACCATCGAACAGTATATGGATATCATCAACTATGCCAGAGAACAGATAGAGGATGTGACATTCTCCAGTGATATAATCGTAGGCTTTCCGGGTGAAACATACGAAGAATATCTTGATACTGAAAAGCTGGTAAAAGAAGTGAAATTCACACAGCTGTTTACATACATTTTCTCTCCGCGTTCCGGCACAAAAGCTGCCACAATGGAAGATAATGTATCTTACAAAGAAAAAACTGTGTGGCTGAACAGGCTGATAAAAATCCAGCAGGACATTGTTTTTGAACATCTGGACAGCTTTAAAGGCAAGACAGTTACCGCACTGGTGGAAGAAAAACACGGTGAAAGTGACTATACCGCTCGACTGGCAAACACTTTTGTGGTAAAATTTATTAGTAACACAGATTTTACAGACCAGTTTGTAAAACTGAAAATTACAGGCAAAAAAGGAACCAGCCTTACAGCTGAGCTCCTCAAATAAAATATGAGAGGGAATAAAAATGGAAAAATTTGATATTATTCAGGAATTTAAACTTCTGGCAGTTAAACTGCAGCAGGATGACAGAGTGGTTTATCTGGAACAGGTAAAGAAAAAAATGGATATGGACCAGGAACTGCAGGACCTTATTGGCAAATTCAATCTGGCACAGTACAACTACAGAATTGAAGCAGTAAAAGAAGATAAAGACGATGCCAAACTGGAAGAAATGAACAAAGAACTCATCGCTGTTTACTCTGACATTATGGCAAACGAATTTATGATTGAATACAACGAATGCAAAACAGAAGTTGACAAACTGACTCAGCACATTCAGGCTATCATCACATCAGCTCTCAATGGCGGTAACCCAATGCTGGTTGAACTGCCTGAAGGCGGTTGTTCCGGCAGCTGTTCATCCTGCTCCGGTTGCGGCAACTGATAAACGATTAAATTCATACACACTATCAAACTATTCTACAGGACGGTAATATTTTGGCTACACTTTCTCCAATGATGCAGCAGTACCTTTCCATCAAGGATGCACATAAAGACCATATTCTGTTTTTCAGACTGGGTGACTTTTATGAAATGTTCTTTGATGATGCATTGCTGGCTTCCAAAGAACTTGAACTCACTCTCACAGGCCGCGACTGCGGTCTGGAAGAGCGTGCGCCTATGTGCGGTATTCCATATCATTCCAGTGAAGCTTATATCCAGCGATTGCTGGAAAAAGGCTACAAAGTAGCTATCTGTGAACAGACAGAGCAGCCACAGAAAGGCAAAGCACTGGTAAACAGGGATGTTATCAGGGTTGTTACACCTGGTACAATTATGGAAAACAGCATGCTCAGTGAAGACAGGAACAACTATATCGCCAGCATTTATATCAGCGGTGGACAGGCATGGGTATGTTTCTGTGATATTTCCACAGGTACAATGCAAACAACAGTTATAGATGAAGATAACTTTGAAAATAATCTCAAATCTGAAATCTATAAGTATATGCCGAAGGAAATCATCATAAATACGCCCATTCTGAAAATGAAGTGGCTGACAGAGTACCTCAAAAACATTGTTCACTGTTCTGTAGAACTGATTGACGATAACGAATACAATGATTTTGCCGTGGACGAAACTGTGAAAAAACAGTTTGCAGGCAAAACCTTTGACATCAGCACCTCCAGATGTCTGTGGCAGCTGCTGGATTATCTGTCCAAAACCCAGAAAGTGGGTGTGGACATGCTGGACAAGGTGGAAAATTATGAGCAGACCAGTTTCATGCGCCTCTCTTATACCACCACTGCCAACCTGGAATTGTTTGAAACAATCCGTTCCAAAGAAAAACGCGGCAGTCTTTTATGGGTGCTGGACCATACCAAAACCAGCTTTGGAAAACGCATGATGCGCAAGGTAATCGGTGCGCCTCTCATGGATAAAAAAGCCATAAATGACCGATTGGATGCGGTTGAATATTTCAACACCAATCCAATGGTGCGCATGGATGCGCAAACACACCTGAAAAATATCCAGGATATGGAGCGTTTGTGTACTCGTGCCAGCTTTGGCAACGCAGGGCCTCGCGATGTATTTTCACTGTCACAGTCTATAAAAGCACTGAAACCTCTGAAACAGACACTTTCTATTTCAGACAATCCTCTGATATGTGCTTTGAACAATGACATTGACCCTCTGGAAGAACTGGGGGCACTGCTGGACAGAGCAATTATCGAAAATCCGCCGGCAACTACAAAAGACGGGGGAATGATAAAAGACGGCTATGATGAAGAAATAGACCACAACCGCCATCTGGTAAACGACAGCATGGAAATACTGGCAGAGATTGAAAACAGGCTGCGTCAGGAAACCAATATTCCTAAACTGAAAGTAGGTTACAACCGTGTATTCGGCTATTATATTGAAGTAACCCGTTCTTACCTGGATATGGTGCCTGATACTTTTATCAGAAAACAGACTCTGGCAGGCAGTGAAAGATACATTACAGAAGAACTGAAAAATCTGGAACAGGAAATCCTTACAGCCAATGAAAAACTGCTGGCAAGGGAAAAATATCTGTTCAATGAACTGCTTAAAGCTATCAGCCGGGAAACTGACAGAATACTGAAAACCACAAATGCCATGAGTTACATAGATGTTCTGGCTTCATTCTCACAGGTGAGTCAGAAAAATAACTATGTAAAACCGACAATTACCGACGGAGACAAGCTGTATATTAAAGATGGCAGACATCCGGTGGTTGAAGCTATGCTGAAAGATGAAATATTTATTCCTAATGATGCATTGCTTGACTGTGATGCAAACAGGGTAAATATTATCACCGGTCCTAATATGGCAGGTAAATCCACTTTTATGCGTCAGGTTGCCATTATTGCTGTCATGGCACAGATTGGCTGTTTTGTACCGGCAAAATCTGCTGAAATTCCGGTATGTGATGCTATTTTCACCCGTGTAGGTGCTTCTGACGACCTTTCCAGTGGACGAAGCACATTTATGGTGGAAATGAGCGAAGTAAGTGAAATACTGAAAAATGCCACCGGAAGAAGCCTGGTTATTCTGGATGAAATCGGTCGCGGTACTTCCACTTATGATGGTATGAGCATTGCAAAGGCTGTTGTGGAATACATACACAGCAAAAACAATAATCTGGGCTGCAAAACACTGTTTGCGACCCATTACCATGAGCTGACTGAAATGGAAAGCCAGATTCATGGTGTAGTAAACTATAATATAGCCGTAAAAAAACGCGGCGATGATATAACCTTCCTGAGAAAAATTGTACGAGGCGGAGCAGATGACAGCTATGGCATACAGGTAGCAAAACTGGCCGGTATTCCTGATGCTGTTATTGAGAGAGCCAAAACAATTCTTCAGGAATTGGTTGAAAATGCAGAAAGGGAAAAAATGGCAGTGCGCCAACTTTCCTTTGAAGATGCATTTATGCCGGCGACTGCGCAGCCGGCGCAGTCCTGTCCAAGCGAACTGGTACAGGAGCTGGAAAAAATAGATGTCAATGTACTGACACCTATTGAAGCGCTGAATATTTTATACAAACTCAAATCTTTATTATAAGGCAGGTGCAGAAAAATGGCGGTTATCAATATACTTGATAAACAGACAGCAGAGCTTATAGCTGCAGGAGAGGTTGTTGAAAGACCGTCTTCTGTAGTAAAAGAACTGGTGGAAAACTCCATCGATGCCGGCGCAGAAAATATTCTGGTAGATATAGAGCGCGGTGGTATCAAAAAAATACTGGTTCAGGATGATGGCACCGGTATAGACAGTGAATATGTAAAAACAGCTTTTGTGCGCCACGCCACCAGCAAAATTTCCACCAGGGAAGACCTGGATAATATAGCCAGCCTTGGTTTCAGAGGCGAAGCCCTGGCATCCATAGCCAGTGTGTCTCATCTGACACTTATCACAAAGACGGAAATGCAGGATTTTGCAGTAGAAATACAGCTTTCCGGTGGAGAAGAAACCTCTTTTGAAATCAAACCTTTCATTACCGGTTCTCGATTTATTGTAAGAGATTTGTTCTACAACACACCTGCCAGAATGAAATTCCTGAAAAAAGATGCTACAGAAGCCAGTTACATACAGGATATCCTCACAAATCTGGCTCTTTCCAGACCGGATATTTCCTTTACTTTTGTAAAGGACGGCAAAGAAATTTTTTCTACTGTAGGTGACGGTAATCTGCTGAACACAGTTGCCGCATTATTTGGTACAGAGTTTGCTCAGTCTCTGGCAGCTGTGGATTACAGCGATGAAAAATACGCCATTACAGGATTTGTTACATTCCCACATGCCTCCAGACAGTCAAGAAATATGCAGTTTTCATTTATAAACGGCCGTTTTGTAAAAAACAAAACTGTTATTGCCGCCACAGAAAATGCGTACAAAGGCACTGTTATGGTTGGCAAATTTCCGGGTTATGTGCTGAACATCACAATGCCTTTTGATGCTGTAGACGTAAACGTACACCCTGCAAAAACAGAAGTACGCTTTGCAAACGACGGGGAAATGTTTTCCACTGTATACCGCGCAGTGAAAATGGCAATCACCGCTGATTTGCCGCTGAAACAGTACGACTTCAGACAAAAAAGCAGTTTTGACAGGGAAGACAACGCTGTTAAGCAACAAAGCTTTACAGATAAAAAAGAAACCAAAATTGAAGAAAACAATCGATATGAAACATTTTCATTGCCATTCGCTTTAAAAAGCGAAGACAATAACGATAAATATGTAAATAAATATATTGTTCCGCAGATGGAGCGCTCTACCGATACAGATTATCTGGCCAGCAGTGATTCTGCGCCATATCTTACAAAAAATGATTTTGTCCAGACTGAAAGAACGGAACATAACAATGTTTTGATAGCTAATAATACACCATCGATTATCAAAGAAAATGTTCCGGCAGATAATTCTGCTATTACAATGACTGACAGTCAGGCGGAAGAAAACATCACTGTTTTGGGTGAAGTGTTTGCTACCTATATACTCTGCCGGGCAGGTGATGAGCTTATAATTATTGACAAACACGCTGCCCATGAGCGTATTCTTTACGAACGATTGAAGCGCAATATGAAAACCGGCAAACAGATGCTTCTTATGCCTGTCACCGTCAAGCTTTCGGCCGGTGAAAAAGCTGCGGTTCTTGAAAATATGCAGCTTCTGGAAGAACAGGGTTTTGAAATAGATGAATTTGGTGATGCCGGTGTAATCGTGCGTGCCATACCTATGTATATAACCAGCGAAGACCCGCGGCGGTTGGTGAGTGAAATAGCCTATAATCTGTCCAACGGCAACAAAGCCGAATTCAGTGAAAAAATTGACTGGATATTCCATTCAGTAGCGTGCCGCAGTGCAATCAAAGCAGGAGATAAGGCTGAAATCAACCAACTGACTCAGCTGGTAAAGGATATCCGCAATGAAAAAATACCGCTGTACTGTCCGCATGGCCGTCCTGTAATAATTTCTATCAGTAAAAAGGAGCTGGAAAAACAGTTTGGAAGATAAGAAAAAGATAATTGTTATATGTGGTCCCACTGCCAGTGGAAAAACAGGGCTTTCCTTGTTGATTGCTGAAAAATTCGGCGGTGAAATAATATCTGCCGACTCTATGCAGATTTATAAAAAGCTTGACATAGGCACTGCCAAGGCTACACCACAGGAACAGGCAGCAGCGCCTCATCACTTGGTGGATATTATGGATCCTTCCCAGCCATATAATGTACAGCTCTTTACAGAAATGGCCGGAAAATCCATTGATGATATAACATCTCGAGGTAAAATTCCTGTTATTACAGGCGGCACGGGACTGTATATAGAAAGCTTGCTAAACGGCATAAAGTTTGCACGGCAGGAAGATAACGCCCGGATAAAACAACAGCTGATGCTTGAACTGCAGCAGCATGGCAAAGAATATATGTTTAATATTCTCCGTGAAATTGACCCGGAATATGCTGCTACAGTGCACCCGAACAATACTGTGCGCGTGTTGCGCGGCATAGAGGTTTACAGACTTACTGGTAAAAACATGACCACTCAGCTGGCTGAATCACGACCAGATGAAAAACCATATGACTACCTGATTCTCGGTCTTAATTATCGCGACAGACAGAAATTGTATGATAATATCAATCTGCGTGTTGATATTATGATGCAGCAGGGTATTCTCCGGGAAGCAGAGTATGTGTACAACAACAGGGAAAGCTTCAAAACCTGCGTCAATGCTATAGGGTATAAAGAATTTTTCCCTTATTTTGAAGGTTTATGTTCCCTGGAAGAATGTGTGGATAAGCTGAAGCAGGCTTCACGCAATTATGCCAAACGACAGCTGACCTGGTTCAACAGAATGAAAGATGTCAACTGGCTGTTTATTGATGAATGCGATTATAAATCTGCTGCTGCAGAAGCAGTAAAAGAATTTTTAAGGAAATAATTTATGTCAGACAATGTTTATCACGCCGAAAACAGAAAGAGGCGAAAAAAAATCAATTGGACGCCTGTTATAATACGGATTCTCTTCGGATGTTACCTGTCGTTGCAGATATATTTAATGAATGCAAACAGCGTGGATACAGTCAAGGCTACAGAGGGGTATATAAACAACAGTATTATAACACAGGGAATTATATGCAGACAGGAAATTGTGCTTACGCGTGGTGAAGGCGGAGTAATAGATTATCTTGCTGAAGACGGAGAGAGAGTTTCAAAAGGACACCATCTGGCTGATGTGTACCCTGTATACAGCGACCTGGAAAATATCCGGTTACTTCGCAACAGGCAGTCAATGCTGGAAGATATCCGGCAGGCTGAAAGCTACCTGACAAACAGTGCTGTGGATATGACCTCCACCCGCAAAGAGCTTACGGACCAGCTGTCAGGGCTGGCTGTTACATCCGTATCTGATGATTTCGAAGCAATAAATGAAAAATTGGCTGACCTTACCCTGAATTTGAATAAAATAGGCGTTGCTACTGGTCGCACTACAAATTTTGCCCGAGCCAAAGAACAGCTGCAAAGTGAAATTAACCGGGTAAAATCAGTGATAAATCGGCCGGTTTCCAGTCTGTATTCACCATATACAGGCTATTTTCAGCAGTCGGTTGACGGTTACGAAAACATTGCTACTGTGGACAGATTTCTCAATTCAGGTTATGAAGAAGGCTATGCCATTATAAATCAGGCAAACGAATATGCTCCTTCAGCCTCAAGTTACGGTAAAATCATCACAGACTACAAATGGAGTGTTTGTGTGTATCTGGATAAAGACCGGTGTATCAATCTGAAAGAAGGTAAGACTGTACAGATTTCCATTGATGCCGGTTCCAATGAGTTTTCAAAAGCAACAGTGGAGCACATAATTGATAAAGGTGAAAAGAATCTGGTTGTATTCCAGTGTACAACTATTTCAAAAGAATCTGTGGCAGCCAGAATAGTTGACTGTGAAATTCTTTTTAAACAGTACACCGGCATAAAGGTGCCGAAATCGGCAGTACGTTTTGACAGTGAACAGAATATGGGGGTATTTGTAAACTTTTCAAATATCGTAAAGTTCAAAAAAATTACGCCGCTGTATGAAGATGATAATTATATGATTGTTCCGGTGGAAAGAGATGAGAACAATCAGCTGAAATTATATGATTCCATTATTGTGAAAGGCAGGAATTTATACGATGGAAAATACTTATAGTTACATTTATGACAATGTAAAAAGGATAGAGGAAGAAATCCGGGAGACTTGTATAAAATATGGCCGTAATCCGTCAGAGGTAACTCTTATGGGTGTGTCCAAAACACAGCCTGTGGAAAAACTGGTGCGGGCACACAAAGCCGGCATCACACTTTTCGGTGAAAACAGGGTACAGGAACTGGTACAGAAAGCTGATTTCTTCAAAGAGTATAATGTGCCTTGTCACATTATCGGAACGCTCCAGACAAATAAAGTGAAATATCTGCCGCCACTGACAGACACCATTCAAAGTGTAAACAGCCTCAAACTTGCCAATGAAATAGAAAAACAATACGGTAAAGCAGGCAAAAAGGCAAATATCTGTCTGGAAATCAATATTGGTGATGAGGACAGCAAAAGCGGTATTCCTTATAACCAGACCATGGAAATGATACACCAGCTGTCAGAATACAAAAATCTGACAGTCAAAGGTCTTATGTGCATTCCGCCTGTAGACGATACAGAGGAAGTACGCAGGTATTTTAGTGCAATGCGCAAATTATTTGTTGACATATCAGATAAAAAATTAGATAATATAAATATGTCCATCCTGTCCATGGGTATGTCCGGAGACTACAAATGGGCTATTGCCGAGGGCAGCACGCTCGTGCGCGTTGGCACCGGCATTTTCGGAGCAAGAAATTATAATATTAAATAAATACAAAGGAGAACTACTATGGGTGTTTTTGGTAAACTTAAAAATGCTTTCGGTATCGATGACGAAGATTACGAAGAAGATGAACTGATGGAAGACGAAGAAGAGGAAGTAGCAGCTCCTGTAGTTGAAAACACTTTCAAAGCTGATTTCACACAGAATACAGTTCAGATTCCTGCACCTGCACCAAAGAAAGAAAAGAATGTATCACTTTCTTCTATCCCACGGTTACAGGTTGTGCTGGTAAAACCTGAAAGATTTGAAGAAGCAAGCGATATTGCTGACAGTCTGAATGCTAAAAAGACAGTTGTGCTCAACCTTGAATCTGCAAACAAAGAAGTAGCCAGAAGACTGGTTGACTTCCTGTCTGGTGTTGCTTATGCAAACCAGGGCAATGTACAGAAAGTGGCTAACTCCACATTCCTTATTACTCCATACAATGTGGACATTTCCGGTATCGGTCTGCTGGACGATATTGAAAACCAGGGAGCTCTGTATTAATTGAGGGGTTTTATACCGCCGCAGAACGCTGACGAAACAGTATTCTGCAAAAAGGCGTACTCACAATGTGAAAAAAGCGACCGAATGGGGATAAAAACATTCTCTTCCTTTCTTGATTTAAGACAGAAAGAGCTGTTTATATCACAATTTAATAAATTTCCCTGTCTTAATATAGACTTTTACGCAGGGTTTGAAGGTGATACAGAACGCTGTGTTGCCTGCGTGTACAACGAATGGGACCAGATAGATAAAAATGACTATCCTGTGGTCATTCTTTGCTCTGATATACGAGGTGAGGACAAGCTCAACCACCGTGATTTTCTGGGAGCAATAATGAACCTGATGCTTAAAAGGGAATATATCGGAGATATACTTGTAATAGAAGACAAATGCTATATTGTCTGCCATGAAAATATGGCCTCCGTCATTAAAAGTGAACTGAAAAAAGTAAAAAGAAGCTTTGTGGATTTTGACGAATTCACAGGACAGTTGAACTACACAAGAAGTATATCCCGGCAAAAAAGTGTCACTGTTGCATCTATGCGAGCTGATGCTGTGTTAAGTGCGGTTCTGAACTGCAGCCGCAGTGAAGCTTCTGCCATGATAAAGCAGGGAATGGTGTCTGTTAACCATCTGCCGTTGAAGCACGGCGATTTTGAAATAGTCGACGGTGATATTCTTAGCGTGCGAAAACACGGAAAATATAAACTCAGCTTTGATGGAACCAAAAGCAGAAAAGACAGATTTTTTATTACATATTATAAATATTAGGAGGCAAATGATGTTTACACCTGATGAAATCCGCCAGATTACTTTCGAAAAAGTGATGCGCGGCTACAGACCTGAGGATGTGGAATCCTTTATGGAAAAAGTAGCTGATGAATTTGAAGCGCTGGAAAATGAAAAGAAAGACCTGGAAGAAAAACTTTATGTTCTGGCTGAAAAGGTAGAACAATATAAGTCCGAAGAAGAAAGCATCAAAATTACTCTTATCAACGCACAGCGTTTGGGCGAAAGCATAGTTTCTGATGCTAGAGTAAAAGCTGAAAATGTTATCAGAGAAGCTACAATCAAAAAGAATGATATTATTTCTTCCGCTTATGCGGAAATCGAAGGCACAGAAGAAACTCTCAATCGCCTTAAAAGAGAAGTAAGCGAATTTAAACGCAATGTTCTCAGCCTGTACAAATCTCACATCGAATCACTCAGCGGTCTTCCTGAAGAAAAGAAAGAGGAACAGGCTGTGCAGCCTGTGGCAGAAGAATCTGCAGAAGCTGAAGAAACAACAGACGTACAGGTTGTTGAAGAAGTGGCAGCTGAAGAAGCGGTTCAGCAGGATGCATCTGAAAAATTCAGAAACATTTCTTCACTTTTTGAAGAATAAAATCAGAATAAAGATTAGTACTTTTGTGCTAATCTTTATTAGTATTTCAGGAGCAAAAATTGATTTTCAATATTATTGTTACAGCTGTGCTGGTGTGTATAGACCAGTGGAGCAAATATTTGGCTACCCGATACCTTATAGGTAATGGCACAGTTGTGGTTATTCCTCATCTGCTGGGCTTACGATATGTGGAAAACACCGGTGCTGCATTCAGCATGCTCAGCAACAGCACTGATTTTCTGATTGTTGTAACTGCAATCGCCCTTGCCGTTATGGCCTATATGTTCTGGGTGAAAAACTATGGTGACACATTTGAAAAAATCTGCTTTACATTGATTATTGCAGGCGGTATCGGTAATCTGATTGACCGTGTGCTGAATGGATTTGTAGTGGATTATTTCGAATTCCTTTTTATGGATTTTGCCGTATTCAATGTGGCAGATGTATATGTATGCACAGGTATTGCCCTGTATGCAGTGTACACTGTTTACACAGAATATTATAGAAAGAAAAGAGGAAACAATGGATAATATCATTCTTACAGTTTCCGCTGAAGACAATGGAAAAAGACTGGATGCCTTTGTTTCATCAAATACCGAATATTCCCGTAATTCTGTGCAGATTTTCCTGGAGAATGGAGATGTAGCAGTTAACGGAAAACCTGTGGTCAAAAGTTATAAGGTAAAGCCGGGTGACACAGTTGAAATCACTGTGCATCCGCCAAAAGAAGTATCTTACGAGGGTGAGAATATTCCGTTGGATATTTATTACGAAGATGATGACCTGCTGGTGGTGAACAAACCCAAAGGCATGGTGGTACATCCGGCCAACGGCAACGAAAGCGGTACACTTGTAAACGCTCTGCTGTACCATTGCAAGGACAGCTTGTCAGGGATAAACGGGGAAATCCGCCCGGGCATAGTACATCGCATAGATAAAGATACCTCCGGGCTGCTGGTTGTTGCCAAAAATGATTTTGCTCATGAGCATCTGGCACGGCAGTTCAAAGAACATTCCATTACCAGAGTGTACAATGCTATTGTTTACGGGAATGTAAAAAACGATGAAGGGGAGATAGATGCCCCTATAGGCAGACATAAAACTGACCGCAAAAAATTCTGTGTAACCAATCTCAACTCTAAAAATGCCTTTACACACTATAAAGTTCTGGAAAGACTGAAAGGTTTCACTCTTATTGAAGCACGTCTGAAAACAGGCAGGACCCATCAGATACGTGTGCATATGCAGAGCATCGGTCATCCGCTGGCGGGTGACCCTGTGTATGGCCCAAAAAATGTTATCAGTGAACTGGACGGTCAGGCGCTGCACGCAGGTGTAATCGGTTTTATGCATCCGGTCAAAAATGAATATATGGAATTTTCCGCACCATGGTGCGAACAATTTACCAAATTTTATAATAAAACTAAACTTAAGTGATTTATGGCTAAGAAAATAAATGATTTACTTGTAATCAGTGACCTGGATAATACCTTGCTCACTGCAAAGGAAGGTATACCTGAATACAACATTCAGATGATAAAACAGTTTCAGCAGTTGGGCGGCAAATTTACCGTTGCCACCGGCCGCAGCGTGGAATCCGTCAGCAGATACCTGGGACAGATAAAACTCAATGCCCCGGCTATCACATATAACGGCGGCATTATATATGATTATGAAAATAATAATATTCTCTACCGTGCCGTGTTGCCCGAAAAAGCAAAAGATATTCTGAAAACTATTATGGAAAAATTTCCTGAAGTAGGCTGTGAGATTATGTGCGATAATTTCAGGACATACCTTATAACAGAGAATGATTACACTTATTGGCATCTCTTTGATGAAAAACTCAGTTATATTGATACAGAAGCGGACAATATTTCCAATAAATGGATAAAAGTTCTTTTTTCTGACGAAAATTCCAGATTATTGGAAATGAAAGAGTTCTGTGAAAAGAATATTCACTGTGATGAAATAGAATTTGTTATGACAAATACTATTTATTTTGAAATGATGCCAAAAAATATTACTAAAGGCAAAGCTCTCAGGACATTATGTGACTTGACTGAAATTCCGATTAGTAATACAATTGCAGTAGGGGATTATTATAACGATGTTGAAATACTGAAAAATGCAGGACTCAGCGTATGTGTGGATAACGCCCCGGATGATATAAAGAAATTATGCCATATAACTGTCCCTTCATGTACAGACGGCGGCGTTGGACATTTATTGGCTCAAATTATAAAATCATTTACTTAAGGAGGAAAATATGGACGCAAAACTGAAACTTGCACTTGAAAAACAGGCGGTTGAAATCAGAAAAGATATCGTAACTGCAGTTCACAGTGCAAAAAGCGGACACCCAGGTGGTTCTCTGTCTCTGGCAGATACACTTACCTATCTCTATTTCTACAAAATGAATGTAGATCCAACAAACCCACAGGACCCAGAGCGTGACAGATTTGTTCTTTCCAAGGGTCACACAGCTCCTGGTCTGTACTCAACACTGGCAGAAAAAGGCTTCTTCCCAAAAGAAGAACTGCTTTCTCTGCGTAAAACAGGTGCTTTGCTCCAGGGCCATCCTGATATGAAACATATTCCAGGTGTTGATATGACCACAGGTTCTCTCGGTCAGGGTATCTCCACAGCTGTTGGTATGGCTCTGGGCGGCAAAATCAGTGGTAAAAACTTTACTGTTTATACAGCTCTGGGCGACGGCGAAATCCAGGAAGGTCAGGTTTGGGAAGCAGCAATGTCAGCAGCTCATTACAAACTGGACAACCTGGTTGCTATCGTTGACAACAACGGCCTCCAGATTGACGGTAAAGTAAGTGATGTTATGTCAGTTTACCCAATCCCAGAAAAATTTGAAGCTTTCGGCTGGAACGTAACTACATGTGATGCACATGATTTTGATTCTATCCACGAAGCATTTGAAAAAACAAATGAAAAGAATGGCAAGCCATGGGTAATCGTACAGAAATCCGTAAAAGGTAAAGGCGTTTCCTTCATGGAAGACAAAGCTTCATGGCACGGCAGTGCACCAAATGACGAACAGTATGCACAGGCTATGGCAGAACTGGACGCAGCAGCAAAAGAATTGGAGGCTAAGTAATAATGTCAGACGTAAAAATCGCAACAAGAGAAAGTTATGGCAACGCTTTGGCCGAACTTGGTAAAGTAAATCCTGATGTTGTAGTATTCGACGCAGACCTTGCAGGTGCTACAAAAACAGGCGTTTTCAAAAAAGCATTCCCAGAAAGACATTTTGACTGTGGTATCGCTGAATCCAACATGGTTGGTCTGGCAGCCGGTATTGCTACAACAGGTAAAATCCCATTCGTTTCTTCCTTCGCTATGTTCGTTGCAGGCAGAGCTTTCGAACAGGTAAGAAACAGTGTTGGTTACCCACATCTGAATGTTAAAATCGGTGCTACACATGCAGGTATCTCTGTAGGTGAAGACGGTGCTACACACCAGTGTAATGAAGATATCGCCCTGATGAGAACAATACCAGGTATGGTTGTTATCAACCCATGTGATGATATCGAAGCAAAACAGGCTGTATTTGCAGCTGCTGAACATGTAGGTCCTGTTTACCTGCGTTTCGGCCGTCTGGCAGTTCCTGTAGTTAACGATGAAAACTACAAATTTGAACTGGGCAAAGGTGTTACACTGAAAGAAGGTAACAAAGTTACTCTGATTGCTACAGGTCTGATGGTTGCACGCGCTCTGGATGCAGCTAAAGAACTGGAAGAAAAAGGCATCAGCACAAGAGTTATCAACATTCACACAATCAAACCTATTGACAAAGAAATCATCCTGAAAGCTGCCAAAGAAACAGACTTTATCGTAACTTGTGAAGAACACAGCGTTATCGGCGGTCTGTACAGTGCAGTTACAGAAGTTACAGGTGCAGAACATCCATGTAAAGTTGTTCCTGTTGCAGTTATGGATACATTCGGTAAATCCGGTCCTGCAGCACAGCTGCTGGATGTATTCGGTCTGAATGCAGAAACAATCGTTAAGAAAGTTCTGGAAAACATCTGATTATAACAATAATACGGACAGCAGATTAAATCTGCTGTCTTTTTTATGTATACAAGTCACTGAAAAATGCAATTGCAGATGATAAAATAATGATATATAATTTAAATAAATCTTATGAGAACATGAGGATATAAAAGTGTTTAGAGTATTGGATAAAAAACAGCTTAATGATTCTACTTATTCCATGACAATATATGCGCCCCTGGTATCACAAAACATTCATCCGGGTCAGTTTGTTATGGTGATGGCAGATGAAAACAGCGAAAGAATACCTCTTACAATTGCAGATTTCAATAAAGAAGAGGGTAGTGTTACCATAATTTTTCAGGCTATCGGCGGTTCAACAATAAAACTTGCCAGCAAAAATACCGGTGAAGAAATAGCCCATTTTGCAGGTCCTCTGGGTATACCTACCGAACTGGAAGGCATTAAAAATGCCTGTGTTATCGGTGGTGGTGTTGGCTGTGCAATTGCTTTGCCACAGGCCAAATGGCTGAAAAACCATGGTGCTGCAGTTGATGTGATAGCAGGCTTCAGAAATAAAGATATTATTATTCTTGAAGATGAAATGAAAAATGCGGCTACTGCACTGACTATATGTACAGATGACGGTTCTTACGGTGTAAAAGGCTTTGTAACAAATGTACTGAAAGAAAATATAGAATCAGGAAAAAATTATGATTGTGTTATAGCTATAGGTCCCGTGCCCATGATGAAAGCAGTAAGCGATATTACAAAGGAATATGGCATAAAAACTATTGTCAGTCTTAACCCTATCATGATTGACGGCACCGGTATGTGCGGCGGCTGTAGAGTAAATGTGGACGGTAAGGTTAAATTTGCCTGTGTAGATGGCCCCGATTTTGATGGCCACAAAGTTGATTTCAAAGAACTGATGATAAGAAACAATATGTATAGAAACCAGGAAGCAGAGCACAAAAATCATATCTGCAGATTGTACGGAGGTAAGGGAAATGTATAATAAGCAGGAATTTAAAACTCCGATGCCTCATCAGGAACCGAATGTACGAAATAAAAATTTCAAGGAAGTAAGCACAGGTTATACTCTGGAAGATGCAATCAACGAAGCAAACCGCTGTCTTAACTGTAAAACAAAACCTTGTATCAGTGGCTGTCCTGTAAATGTAGATATTCCGGATTTTATTTCTTTTATTAAAGACGGCGATATTGAATCTGCTTACAGAAAAATCAAAGAAAAGAACTTTCTGCCTGCAGTATGTGGTCGCGTGTGCCCACAGGAAAACCAGTGTGAAAAACTGTGTGTACGCGGTATAAAAAATGAAAGTGTGGGCATAGGCCGTTTGGAAAGGTTCTGTGCTGACTGGGCCAGAGAAAATGGTGTAGAAACAGAAACTCTGTCACAGGAAAAAACAGACAAAAAAGTAGCTGTTATCGGTGCCGGTCCTGCAGGTCTTACCTGTGCAGGTGTACTGGCACAGGCTGGTGTAGAAGTTGAAATTTTTGAGTCACTCAACAAAGCCGGTGGTGTATTGTCTTATGGTATACCTGAATTCCGTCTCCCGAAATCTATTGTGAGATACGAAGTGGAAAACCTGGAAAAACTGGGGGTAAAAATTCACACAGATGTTATTGTAGGCCGTACTGTCACTATTCCACAGCTGGAAGAAATGGGATTTGATGCATTTTTCATCGGCAGTGGTGCTGGTTTGCCATCATTTATGGGAATTGAAGGTGAGGGCCTGGCCGGTGTGTTTTCAGCAAATGAATTTCTTACCCGTGCAAATCTGATGGAATGTTACAAAGAAGAAAAAGATACTCCCGCACCGCAGCTGAAAAAAGTAGTTGTTGTGGGCGGAGGTAATGTAGCAATGGATGCAGCCCGTGTGGCTAAAAGAATGGGTAGCGATGTGAGCATTGTTTATCGCCGCGGTGTTGAACAAATGCCTGCAAGAAAAGAAGAAATCCATCATGCACAGGAAGAAGGCATTCATTTTCTGACACTGAATAATCCTGTAAGAATCATCGGTGATGAAAACGGATTTGTAAAACAGATTGAGTGCATAAAGATGGAGCTTACTGAACCGGATGCATCCGGTCGCCGCGGTGTAAAAGCTGTGGAAGGCAGTGAATTCCTTTTGGATGTGGACGGCGTGATTATGGCTATAGGTACCAGCCCTAATCCGCTGCTGAAATCTACTATCAACGGCATTGAAGTAAACCGTCGAGGTGGTTTTGTAACAGATGAAAATATGCGCACCTCCATACCTAACATCTGGGCCGGTGGTGATGCCGTTACAGGTTCTGCCACAGTTATTGAAGCTATGGGTGCCGGACAGAAAGCTGCAAAATCTATTCTTGAATATCTCAAATAATCATTATTATCCCTGCGGTCGAATATCCGCAGGGATTTTTTCATATATTTGATTTATAGGGAGGGATTAAATATGTGGCAAAATGAAACAGCTGAAAATACAGAGCTTATGGAAAACTATAAAAAGGTTATCAAAAAAAGCAGACAGAAAGCTGACAGTGTATTATACATAAATGTACAGATTTTTTTTGCATTGGTAATAGTTGTTATGTCGTTTATGTTTAAAACAGGCAGTGCGGATACTTTTTCTTATGTAAAAGAAAATTATGACTACTTTTTTGAAACCGACACTTATAGGGAAAGCACATTTTCATACAACAGTTTTATAGACAAAATGGAAAGTGAGCTGAGCGCCAGATATGCCCAACTGGTTACAGTGTTCAACAGTAGAGGAAGTGCTGATATAATACCAGCAGGAGTCAGCACAGCAAGATATTATCCCAAAGAAATGGCTGTGACACCTGCACAGGGATATGTTTCTTCTCCATATGGAATACGCACCAACCCCTTTAACAGTAAAGAAAAAGAGTTCCATACCGGAATAGATATTGCCGCTCCCAAAGGAACTTTTATACGCGCTGCTTTTACCGGTACTGTGACCGCAGCATCATTTTCAAGAACAGCAGGAAATTATATAAAAATAGAGTCTGCTGACGAAATATCAACACTGTATGCTCACAATCAGTTTTTATTGGTAAAAGAAGGGGACAGAGTAATGGCTGGACAGGTGATAGCTACTATGGGGGAAACTGGCCTTGCCACCGGTCCCCATCTGCATTTTGAATTTATATCCGATGGTGTACGCTATAACCCAGTATATGTGCTTGATATATAACCATGTTTTTATTTTTATTTATTTCTTTTATCGGCCTGTCTTTTGACAGGCTTAATATTTTTAAATACTGTCTTATTTCTTGTATACTGCACGAGTGTGGTCATATAATTGCTCACAAGATACTGACAGGATACTGGCCGCAGATAACAGTCGGCCCTTTTGGTTTTACAATGAAAAACAATGTTTCATTTCATAAATATTATAATGTAATACTGTTTGCCGGTCCGTTTGTAAATTTGCTTTGTGCGCTGATAGGCAGTATTTTTCTGGTTTCAGAATTTACATTAAACAGATATATTTTTACGCTTGTTAACTGTGCTGTCTTTATTTTTAATATGATGCCGGTTTATTATCTTGACGGTGGGCAAATTTTATATAATAAATCACGGTTTTATCAGAAGAAATATAGAAAAATCAGTGCTTTTTCTTTATTTGTGTTAAGTGTAATGGTGTGTGGCTTTACAGGCGAATTTATAATTCTTACTCTGCCGGTCATCTATTATATTGTCAATATTTCAAATGATATTTGAAAAACAACAGTATATATGGTATATTTAATATATTAAACTGTTGGAGGCTCTGATGATAGATAACAAGCTGAAGTCAATACTGCTGTCTGTTCAGAAACCGGCCAGATATACTGGCGGTGAACCAGGCTGCATTATAAAAAATAAAGAAGATATAGATGTGCATTTTGCGTTTTGCTTTCCTGATACATACGAAGTAGGTATGTCTCACTTGGGTATGAAAATCCTGTATGATGCAATGAACAAACAGGATAACATCTGGTGTGAAAGAGTATTTGCCCCATGGACAGATATGCATGCCAAAATGAAAGAAAATAATATTCCTCTTTATACACTGGAGAGCAAAACACCGCTTAACGAAGTGGATATAATTGGTTTTACTCTCCAATATGAACTTTCATATACAAATATTCTCCAGGTGCTTGACCTGTCCGGTATTCCTTTTATGTCCAAAGACAGGAATGAAAACCATCCGCTGATTATCGCAGGCGGCCCATGTACCTGCAATGCTGAACCTGTTGCTGATTTCTTCGATATTATGGCTCTGGGTGAAGGGGAATTCATGAATATCGAAATCTGCAATGTATACGCAGACTGTAAGAAAAAAGGCCTGTCCCGTCTGGAAACACTGAAAGCCCTGTCAAAAGTGGAAGGTGTTTATGTTCCTTCATTCTACGATATTGAATATAAAGAAGATGGTACTATCAAGTCCGTAAATCCTCTTTACGGTGCTCCTGTTCCATGCAACAAGGCTATTGTAAGGGATTTTGCAAATCATCCGTTTCCTACAGAAACAGTTGTTCCTATGCTGACAGCAATTCACAACAGAGCAATGGTGGAAGTTCTTCGTGGCTGTATCCGTGGCTGCCGTTTCTGCCAGGCCGGTTTCATATATCGCCCTTTCAGAGAAAGAAATGTGGACATGCTCAACCAGGGTGCTTATGACCTGTGCAAAAACACCGGTTATGAAGAAGTTTCCCTCACTTCACTTTCCACCAGTGACCATTCACAGCTGGAAAAACTGCTGGATGATATGGAAGGCTGGACTCAGGAGCAGAAGGTAAATATTGCTTTGCCGTCGCTGCGTGTGGATAATTTCAGCGAATCACTTATTGAAAAAACCACAAAAATCCGTAAATCCGGTCTGACATTTGCACCGGAAGCCGGCACACAGCGCCTGCGTGACATTATCAATAAAAATGTTACAGAAGAAGAAATCGAAAAGACTGCAAAAATTGCTTTTGCCGGCGGTTATACACACGTAAAACTCTACTTTATGATGGGTCTGCCAGGTGAAACAATGGAAGATATCAAAGGTATCATTGACACAGCACAGAAAATTATTGATATTTTCTGGTCTATGCCAAACAGACCAAAAGGAAAACCTGAAGTTTCCATTTCTGTGGCCACTTTTATTCCTAAACCATTTACACCATTCCAGTTCTTCGGCCAGAATGACAGTGAATTAATCAAAGAAAAACAGGCTTATCTGCTGGAATGTGCCAAAGTAAACAAACGTATCAAAGTGAGCTACAACGACCCTCAGACAAGCATTATTGAAGCTGTGCTGGCACGCGGCGACCGCAGATTGTCCAAAGTAATACTGGATGCATACAAAGGCGGCGCTATGTTTGATAGCTGGTATGAATGCTTTAAATATGATGTATGGCAGAAAGCTTTTGCGGACAACAATATTGACACCGCTTTCTATGCCAACAGATTCCGTCCTTATGATGAAATCAATCCTTGGGACCATATAAATTATGGTGTTTCCAAAAAGTTCCTTATTGAAGATTATGAACGCTCACTGCAGGCTATCACATCAAAACCATGTAACAAACAGTGCTACAACTGCGGTGCAAACAAACTTTTAGGGAGGGCATGTTTTGAATACAACAAGAATTAAGTTTCAGAAAGTGGGCCTTGCCATTTACTTTTCACATCTGGACCTGCAGAAGGTAATGCAGCGCGCACTGAAAAAATCAGGTCTGCCTGTATGGTATTCCAAAGGTTTCAATCCTCATATCTATATGACATTTACACTGCCTCTTTCACTGGGACAGGAAAGCCTGTGCGAAAGCTTTGATTTCCGCCTGAACGAAGAACTGACAGAAGCTGAAATTCTCAAAGCAATGGAAGGCACACTGCCACAGGGTATAATCCTGACTGGCGCAGGTGCTCCTGATTACGAGGCAAAAGAAATCAAATATGCCCTGTACAAAATCACTCTCTATGGTGACAGGGAAGCGCTGAAAAAAGCTATGGCCGATTACGAAGCTGCTGAAAAAGTGACTGTAATAAAACAGAGCAAAAAGACCAGCAAGGAAGTAAACTTGAAATCAGAAATCAGAAACCTGCAGCTGACAGGGGAAGAGGAAGACAGTGTTACATTTACAGCACTTTTCCCGGCAGGTATCGACTATAATCTGAATCCTGCGCTGCTGGTGGAATATTTCCGGAATAATTACGGAATTGACGCCAATGCAACCGATTACCTCAGACAGAATCTTCTGAATGAAAAACTGGAAATTCTCCAGTAATTATTGTAAAAAATAAATAAAAAAGTACTTGCATTTGTGTATAATATGTGGTATCATATTTAGGCGTTAGTATCTGTAGTGCCATCTACAGGGTTAATGTATAACATTAAGCGGGCAGTCCTCTGTCGATATAAAGTGTATCGGGTATGAATGTCTGATAAAAAAATGGAGGAAAATAAAATGGACGCAATCAAATTGATGACAGAAGGCATGCTGAAAGCCGACAAACCAGAAGTTAACATTGGTGATACAGTTAAAGTTCACGTAAGAATCAAAGAAGGCGAAAAAGAAAGAATTCAGATTTTTGAAGGTATCGTTATCGCTAAAAAACACGGTGGTGTTTCCGAAACATTCACAGTTAGAAAAACATCTTACGGCGTAGGTGTTGAAAGAGTATTCCCAATCAACTCACCATTCGTTGAAAAAGTAGAAATTGTTAGATACGGCCGTGTTCGTCGTGCTAAACTGTTCTATCTCAGAGACAGAGTTGGTAAAGCTGCTAAAGTTAAAGAAAAAATCAGATAAGATTTTAAGAGGACACATGTTGTCCTCTTTTTTACTTTATAAGGACGAACTATGAAAAAGTTTTTTGAATTAATTGAATCTGCCGCTATTGCCGTATCAGTTATCACACTGATAATACTTTTTGCAGGCCGCTTTATAGTCGTGGACGGCAACTCCATGAATAATACTCTTTATCACGGTGAAAGATTGATAATTTCCAATTTTTTATACACACCGGAAAAAGGGGATATTGTGGTAACCGACACAAAAAATGCTTTCGGTCAGCCTTTGATAAAGCGCGTTATTGCAACAGAAGGAGATACACTGAAAATCGATTACAACACCGGTGATGTTTATGTAAATGGTCAGCTGCTGCAGGAAGATTATATAAAAGAAAAAATAATGGCTACAGGCGGCGGTGTGTATGAAATAACCATACCGCAAAGCAAACTGTTCCTTATGGGGGACAACAGAAACGCTTCGTCTGACTCCCGTGTGCGGGAAATAGGACCTGTAGACGAAAAAGATATTCTGGGCAGGGTAATCCTGAGAGTATCTCCAATATCCAGATTAGGAAAGGTGAAATAATGAGAGAATTTGAACAGATGGAGCCAAGTTTTGATGAACTGGCCACCAAAAATGTAAACAGCAAAAGCATTCACTGGTTTCCGGGACACATGATGAAAACTCTCCGCCTGATGGAGAAAGAAATCAAAAATGTGGACGTGGTTATCAGTCTGCTGGATGCCAGAATTCCTTATTCCAGTCAGAATCCGGAAATAAAGGCAATCGTAAAAAACAAACCTACAGTATATGTTCTGAACAAACAGGACCTGGCTGACCCAGACATAACAAACCAGTGGATAAACTATTTCCGCGCAAATGGCATGGGTGCTATCGCCATAAATTCCAAAACCGGCAAAAATGCAAGAACAGTTATTACCCAGATAGAAAAAGAACTGAAAGACCTTCTGGAACGCAGACAGGCCAAAGGCATAGAGGGTGTTAAAATCCGTGCGATGATGGTAGGCATTCCTAATGTTGGCAAATCTACTTTTATCAACTCTTTGGCCGGCACACAGCGTGCAAAGGCTGCCGACCGTCCGGGTGTTACCAGAGGCAAGCAGTGGGTTACAGTGGGCAATTTTGAACTTCTGGATATGCCTGGCGTTCTGTGGCGCAAATTTGAAAACCAGCATATTGCCGCAAACCTTGCTTTTATAGGTTCTATCAAAGATGATATTCTGGATATAGAATCACTGGCTATGTCACTGATTGAAGAACTGAAAAAAATATATCCCGGCATGCTGATGGAAAGATACAAGCTTACATCAGAGGACATAGAGCTTGAAAACTACGATATTCTCCGTAAAATCGCCCGTAAAAGAGGCATGCTGCTGCCAGGTAATGAAGAAAATACTGAGCGTGCAGCAATCATGCTGTGCGATGAATTCCGTGCATCAAAATTAGGCAGAATAAGCCTTGAAAAACCAGGTGACTATGAACAGACTGTATGAATATGACAATGCATTGAGAACTGATTTTCCTGTGGTATGTGGCGCTGATGAAGCAGGCCGTGGCCCGCTGTGTGGTCCTGTGTGCTGCGCTGCAGTGGTACTGCCTGCAGATTTTCAGTGTGATGATATAAATGACAGCAAAAAAATCAGTGAGAAGAAAAGGGAAAAACTGTTCGATATAATAATCGAAAACAGTCTGGCTTATTCAATTATTATGATTTCACCACAGGAAATAGACAGAATAAACATTCTGAATGCTTCCCTTGAAGGAATGAAAAAAGCTGTTATGTCACTGGATATAACTCCTGATATTGTGCTTATAGACGGCAATAAAGTTCCGCAGGATATGCCATACCGCACAGAAAGCGTGGTAAAAGGGGATGCTACCAGCATGAGTATTGCTGCTGCATCTATTCTGGCAAAAGTTTCCAGAGACAGATATATGGCGAATCTGGACAAAGAATATCCGCAATATCAGCTTTCAAAACATAAAGGCTATCCCACAAAATTGCACTATGAGCTGATTGCTGAACACGGTATTCAGGATTTTTACCGCAGAAGCTTTTTCACCAAAAGACCGGAGCTGTTATGGACAAAAGACTGATTGGTAAGCTGGGAGAAAAGCTGGTGTGCAAATGGTACACTGACAGGAGATACGAACTGCTGAGCGTAAACTACCGCACCCGCTTCGGAGAGATTGACATAATCGCCCAAAATAAAAACTATATTGTGTTTATTGAAGTAAAAACCCGCAAGGATGCTTCTTTCACACAAGCCAGGGAATATGTTGACAAACGCAAACAACAGCGCATAAAGACCGCTGCTGCCTCTTTTCTGGCACATCAAGGTCTGGACGATATGCCTGTGCGTTTTGATGTGGCAGAGGTGTATAACCCGGAAAATAAACCAGTAATAAATATAATTGAAAATGCATTTGAATAAAAAATAAGCTATTGCCTGAGCAATAGCTTTATTTTTATTTATACAACAGGAATTCTTCAGGTATAACTGAGTAAACTATATTTTCTATATATTCATAGGAAAACCTGCTGTCGTTTGCCTGTACGCCATGGCCAGAAGCCAGTTCAGGAGTATAATCCTTTAACAGGTAGTTTCTTATATTTGTGTAATTGGCATCATAATGAGCTATTGTAGGCACAAAATAAGGATTTTCTATAGATACCGTTTCATTGCCCTCCAGGTCGTATTCTTTGGTTATATCAAACTGGAAAAGACCGCCCAGCATATTGTTTGCTTTGCTCTGTGCTGAAATAAAGTTCCCCAATGAGTAACAAATAAGAGTTCTGTTATCATTTACATCATTTGTATGCCATTCCACCGTCTGGATTACATGTGGGTGTGTGCCAATGATTACATCCACACCCATTATATTAAGTTTTTCTGCCACTGTTTTCTGATAGTCGTTGACTGTGTTTGTATCTTCATAACCCCAGTGGCAGGAAACGATAACTACATCCGCGTTTTCTTTGGCGGTTTTTACCTGTCTTTCTACTGTTTCAAAATCGTCAGGGTGAATTATATACGGACAGGTTTCATCATAAATGGACAGCCCGTTTGTGCCGTATGTATATGCAAGGAAAGCCATTTTTATATTGTTTACAGTCATATATTTGATGTCAGCACTGTCGTCGCCAGTATAAAAACCTACATTTACCACATCTTTGCTGTTCCAGTATTCCAGAGAGGAACGAACACCGGTGGCACCCTTATCATAAGAATGATTATTAGCCGTAGCTATAACATTGAATCCCATTTCCAGCACCTTGTCGCCCAAGGCGAGGGGAGTGGAGAACTGTGGATAATGTGATGGTGGATAAGCGTCGTTTACCAATGTTTCCTGATTTATAAATTTTACATCAAAATTATCAAAATAATCTTCTGTGTTGGCGTATGCATAGTCGAAATTATACCCGCCGTCAGTGCTTCTGGCTGCCGCCTGCAGGTAAATGGAACCGTGTATCAGGTTGTCCCCAGCCGCAACAAAGCTGACTGTATCAGCAGGACGAGGAGTAGGCTCTGGTGTTGGTGTGGGCGCCGGAGCAGACTCTGTGGTTGCGCTGCATGATGTTACGAGCAACATAACGGCTGTAACTGCCAGCATTTTTATTCTGTTTGGTATTTCTTTTTTCATGTGCAGGTCCTCTTGAGAAATATAATAATTACATTTTACTCCAAAATATAGCTTTATTCAATATAAAGGATAAAGGCTTGAAAAAAACAGACAATTATACTATAATTAATAAGTTATATTTAAACAAAATATGAGGTTTAAAATGAGCAAAAATTTGATGAACAAAAGCGATTATTATTTTGACCTGCCACAAAGTCTTATTGCGCAGACTCCGGCTATCCCCAGAGACAGCTGCAGAATGCTTTGTGTGGACAAGAATAATCCTATGAATTATGAAGACAAAATCTTCAGTGATATATATGATATGCTTAAACCAGGCGATGTACTGGTTCTGAACAACTCAAAGGTACTGCCCGCCCGTCTTTACGGCGCAAAAACCACAGGTGCAGCCTGCGAATTTTTGATGCTGAAACAGAAGCAGCATGATGTGTGGGAATGTATGGCACGACCAGGTAAAAGACTGCAGCCGGGCCATGTGGTACTGTTCGGCGGTGGTATTCTGAAAGGTGAAATTGTAGAATCACTGGAAAACGGCAACAAGCTGGTAAAATTCACTTATGAAGCTGAAACACTTTTTGCCGCTCTTGATATGGTTGGCAAACTGCCGCTGCCTCATTATATTACAGAAGAACTGAAAGACGGCAGTCTGTACCAGACAGAATATGCTAAGATTCTGGGGTCTTCTGCTGCACCTACAGCAGGCCTGCATTTTACAAAAGAATTGATGCAGCGTCTGGAAGACAAAGGCGTTATTATCAAATACATCACACTGCATGTAGGCATCGGCACATTCAGACCTGTAAAAACAGAAAATATTCTGGAACACGAAATGCACAGCGAATGGTTTGAAGTACCACAGGATACCGCAGAGGCTATTAACCTGGCTAAAAAAGAGGGAAGAAGAGTAATTTCTGTAGGTACAACCTCCACACGTACTCTGGAATCCTGCTACAAAGTATTCGGTGAAGTAAGACGGTGCAGTATGGACACAAGTATTTTCATTTATCCTGGCTTTGAATTTGGTGTTATTGATGGTCTTATTACCAATTTCCACCTGCCTGAAAGCACTCTGATTATGCTGGTCAGCGCTTTTGCAGGGTATGAAAACACAATGGAAGCATATAAACATGCGGTGGAGGAAAAATACCGCTTCTACAGCTTTGGCGATGCTATGTTTATCTGCTAGAAAGGAAAAAAATATGTATAAACTGATTAAAAATGTGGGCACTGCCAGACGCGGCGAGTTCACAACAGTTCACGGCACTGTACAGACACCTGCATTTATGAATGTGGCGACAGCCGGCGCTATCAAAGGCGCCCTGTCTACAAAGGACCTGGAAGACATCAGATGCCAGGTTATGCTCAGCAACACTTACCATCTGCATCTGCGTCCTACTGACAAAGTTGTAAAACAGATGGGCGGTCTGCATAAATTTACCAACTGGAAAAAACCTATTCTTACAGACAGTGGCGGATTTCAGGTATTTTCTCTGGCTAAACTGAGAAAAATAAAAGAAGAAGGCGTTACTTTCGCATCTCACATTGACGGTCACAGAATATTTATGGGACCTGAAGAAAGCATGCAGATTCAGTCCAATCTGGGTTCCACAATAGCAATGGCTTTTGATGAGTGCATCGAAAACCCTGCTGAATACAACTACACAAAACAGTCTGTGGACAGAACTGTGCGCTGGCTGGAAAGATGTAAAACAGAAATGAACAGACTGAACAGACTGGACGATACAATCAACAAAAATCAGATGCTGTTTGGTATCAACCAGGGCAGCTGCTATGACGACCTGCGTGTAGACCATATGAAACGCATCGCTGAACTGGACCTGGATGGCTATGCAATCGGCGGTCTGGCAGTAGGTGAAACCAAAGAAGAAATGTATCATGTTATTTCTGTGGTTGAAGAACACATGCCAAAAGACAAAATCCGTTACCTTATGGGTGTAGGTACACCTGGTAATATTCTGGAAGCTGTACACCGCGGTGTAGACCTGTTTGACTGCGTAATGCCATCAAGAAATGCCCGTCATGGCCATATCAATACATGGAATGGTATAATCAATATCAAAAACGCCAAATATCGGACGGATGATTCACCACTTGACCCTGAATGTGACTGCCCTGTATGCCGCACATATTCAAAGGCATATCTCCGTCATCTGTTCAAAGCTGAAGAAATGCTGGGTATGCGCCTGTGCGTTATACATAACCTCTATTTCTATAACAACCTTATGGAAAAAATCAGAAAAAGCATGGATAACGGCACTTTTGAAGAATTTTATAAAAAATATGTGGAATTATTGGACAAACGCATTTAAATTATTGCAATATTTCCAGATTTATGTTATATTTTAATTTAGTTTATTAGGAGGTGAAAACCATGTACTTTTTATTAGAAACAGCTGCTGAAACATCTGTAATGTCTATTCTGCTTTCCAACACTCTTCCATTTGTTGTTGTTCTGGTTGTTATGTATTTCATGCTCATTTCTCCACAGAAAAAGAGAGAAAAGAAACTGACAGATATGCGTAACGGCCTGGAAATCGGTGACGGTGTTGTTACAGCCGGCGGTATTATCGGCCGTATCATCAGCGTTAAAGAAGACACAGTAGTTATTGAATCTGCTTCTTCCAAAATCCGTCTGAAAAGATGGGCTATCACTGAAGTTGAAAAACTTGATGTTGAATAATTTATATAGTTAAGTTATAAAATTACACCCCTGCGAATAGAATGTACTATTCAACGGGGGTGTTTTTTTGTTACAGAAATTATTATTTTCATCACAGCCATGGCAGAAATATCTTGTAAAAATCATAGCATTTATACTTTTCTGTGCAGCAACATTGGGATTTTTGCTGTGTATAGCAGCATTTATGATTATCCGCATAGATACACCTGAATATGTATTGATACCACTGACCACAGTAATGCTTGCATTTACTTCTTTCATAGACAGCTTCCTGCTGGCAAAAATTATGAAAGAAAATGGTCTGGTTACAGGTCTGGCTGTGGGAATGATATTTGTAATTATGGTAATAGCCCTGGGACTGTATCACAAAACATTTGCTCTTACAGGGTTGTTTTTCAGCAAAGTAGCCGCTGTGCTGCTGGCCGGTGCTATGGGAGGTATATTAGGTGTAAACGCCTAAAAATGCTTTCCGAGATTTAACTGCAGGTTAATAAAGGAAGAAAAAATAATGATTAAAAAAAACGAAAAATTCAGAAACCGAAAAAATGTATTTAACAGAACAATATTCTTAGTTTTATTGCTGCTGTATCTTGCTGGAGTATTTATCGGTTGCTCCTTTGCCATTAAAAACAGCCATAATCTGGATTTTGTAAAAAGTGTGACTCTTACTTCAAATCTTTCAGAAACCTTAAATCCGGTTGATTTCAGCCGATACAGACTGTTTTTTATTCGTGATATCCTGTGTATCATATCAATCATAACTTTGAAGAATTCAGGTGTACTTAAAGGTCTGTGTGTATGTGTACCTTTTATAGCTGCGGTGCAAAATGGCAGTATATGTATATCAGACTATCGGACGGGAACCGGAGTATATGAAATAATCACTGGTTATTGTCTGCGAAACACAGCTTCCGCTTTTATGATAATTATATACTGTACTGTGATTGTACAATACATAATTACAGGCAGGGAAGACCGGAAAGAAGAATTAAGAAAAACCGTGGTGTACATATCCGGAATACTGTTGATATATATATTGGACTATACGATAAAAAACATGTTTCGATAAATTATTCTTCGTTTTCGGCAGCCGGAGAAGTATCTGATGTATCTTTCTTTTTCTTCGGTTTTTTGAAAGAGGAGAGGGGAGAAGCCTTTGCAGCTTTTTTTAGTTCTTCATCAGAAATATGGGTGTATATTTCTGTAGTCGATACATGTTCATGGCCAAGAATTTCTTTAAGTGCCAACATATCTGCGCCACCGGAACGATACAAAAGTGTAGCAGCTGTATGTCGAAGCTTATGGGGAGAATATCCCTGACCATCAAGACCTGCAAGTTTGAGACATCTTTCTACTACTAACTGAATACTGCGGGTAGAAAGTCGGCCTTTTCGAGTTTTAGATATAAATAATGCCGGTTCGATAGCAGGGGAAACAATCGTATTTCGCTCCGTAATATACTCCTCCAATGCACTAAGACAAGCTACATTAAGGTATACTGTTCGTTCTTTGTTACCTTTACCGATGATTCTCAGAGTATCATCACGGATATCTTTCAAATCAATTCCGGCCTGTTCTGACAGACGCATACCGCAGTTCATAAACAACATTATAATGCAGAAATCTCTGCTGGTAAATGAAGTTTCTATATTAGCCAGAAGATTCACGCACTGCTCAAAAGTAAGATATTTGGGCAGGCGTTTTTTATTTTGAGGTAATTCAATATTTTCTGTTGGATTGTAGTCCAATTGGTTGGTTTTCTTGGTCATATATTTGTAAAAACCACGTAGACTGCTCAGTTTACGTGCACGGGCAGCAGCAGAGTTACCGCGTTCATTCATAACAAAGAACAAAAAATCCAATATATCTGATTGTGAAATATTTGACAAAAAATCAATATCCAGGTTTGAGATAGAAACATCAGATATAGAATCATTATTGATACAATTATTGCGTTTTTGCCACATGTAGCGTAAAAAAAGCTTAAGGTCAATATAATAAGATTCTACAGAGCGCACAGATAAACCTCTGATGGTCTGCATGTAATAAAGAAATTCTTTTAAAAACTGTGGACTGTCAGAATAATCTGAATAAACAGTATGTTTCGAATTGGCCATAATAAACCTCCAATTAAAATATAATAAATGTAAAAATAATTTATATAAAATAATTATGATAATATTATCATAAAATTTATAATTACAATAAATCTAATAAAATAAACTGATAATAGTCTAATAATCAAAGACCGGCCTAAAAGCCAATATTTGAAAAATAAGTCTTTTTTACTACCCTCAATTTCACTAAATTTTTATTTAGCGAAATTATTATTTTTGCTTCCTTCCCCATATATTTATATTTTTTAAGGAGGTTCTTACCCTATGGAAGTAAAAATTCTTGGATTCCGCAACTTTGATTTCACCAACGATAAGGGCGAACGCATCCAGGGCGTTTCAGTTTTTGTTTGTTACCCTGAGGATGGTGTTACTGGTGAAATGGCAACTAAAATTACTATTTCAAGCTTAGAGCTTTGGCAGCAGCTCAAAGATGCTGTTGGCGGTGCTTCTTTCCTTCCGGGTTCATCAGTTTTGATTCATTTCAGTAATAAGGGTAAACTTGTAAAAGTTTCCCCTGTTGCTTAAAAATCTTGGGGGGGACACTACGACACCCCCCCAAGTGTTCAATGTTCAGCGTTCAAAGGAGTTTGCAAATGTGTGCTAAAAATACATCAAAATCTGCTGGTTCTGGTCGTACCAGAAATTACCGGACTGTTGTATATCCGGAGTCTGCCCCTATTGATTGGGTAGATATTTTAATATCTTGTTTTGTCCCGGCATTTATTTCCCCTTTACACGATAAGGATGTCAATCCCGGTGGTGAACCGAAGAAACCTCATTATCATGTAATTATTATGTTCGATAGTGTTAAAACAAAGGACCAGGCTAAAGAAATTTTCGATAAAATTGGAGGGGTTGGTTGTGAGGTAATCGCAAGCATCAGAGGGTATGCGCGTTACCTTTGTCATTTGGATAACCCTGAGAAAGCTCAATATAATACTGAGGAAGTTAAATCTATTTGTGGTGCTGATTATAATACTGTCTGTTCCCTTGTTACCGATAAATATCGTGTAATTGAAGAAATGATTGACTGGTGTGTTGAAAACGAATGTTTTTCTTATGTTTCTCTTATGCTGTACGCCAAGTCTGAGCGTCGTGATTGGTTTCGTTCTCTTTGTGATAATAGTACAGTTGTTATGAAGGAATTTCTCAAATCTATGAAATGGGATATTGACCAGGCTAATCGTAAGCGTTTATATGAAGAAAATCAAAAAGCAATGGCTGCATTGGAGGAAAAATCAAAATGTATGAAATAATTGCTCTTGGCTGCTCAATGTATAAGTGTGAAACTTTTAATGAAGCATTTGCTAAATATCTTGAAACAGCCAAAAAATATGGTCTTGATAATGTCGATTTCAAACATAAAGGGAATGACGTTACAACGATAAATTTAATTATTAAAAAGGAGAATTAAAAATGTATGTTCCACTTCTTGAAGTTCAGACAGTAACATCTGCAGACTATGCATCAATTATCACTGCTCTGACTGCTCAGCTGAATATAACAACTATTGTTGAAGTTGTTGCAGCTCTTGTTACTGCTTGCGTTGGTTTGTGGTTCCTTTGGTGGGGTGCTCGCAAATCCTTCGCAGCAATCAAATCAGCCTTCCAGGGTCGTGGATTTGGTTTCTAAGAATTGTGGGAGGGTGTTTTCCCTCCCCTTTTTTTATTGGAGGTTATAAATGTTTAGAAAACATATAAATACTGACCAGGCATTACGCGGTAAACTTGACCCTGACTTTGTTATGCGTAATATCAAGTATCAGAGGGATTTCAAAAAAGAGCATCCGGATTACTTTGAACCTGATGGGTTAATTGTTTTCACTGGTCTTCAAGGTACTGGTAAAACTTTGTCGGCAGTTCAGTATGTTATTAAGCTGCTTGATAATTATCCCAAAGCTAAATTAGTATCAAATGTTGATATTTTAGGGTATGAAGATAGGACCGTTCCCTTTGATGGTGTATCTCGTTTTAAAACTGAAAAAAATGGTGAGTATGGTGTAATATTTCTAATTGATGAAATACAGCTGCTTTTTAACTCTCTGGAATCCAAAGGGATGGATGTTAATCTTTTTGAAACAATTTGTCAGCAAAGAAAGCAGCGTGTTCACATTGTTGGCACAACTCAGATTTTCGGTCGACTTGCTAAAGGTTTCAGAGAGCAGTTCAAGTATGTAGTCGACTGTAAAAATGTTTTTAAGTGGCTGCAGCTTAATCGCTACGCTAAAGGTGTTGATTGTATCGCCGGTGAGGATGGTCACTTTGAAGTGCAAAAGTCACATCTTGTTTTTTGGTTTGTTTCCCCTGATGCTTATAAAGTTTATGATACAGCTGCTGTAATTGACAGAGCTGCATTTAATTTCAAATGGGATTTTGCTCCCGATAATAAATCAGATTGGAGTTTTTAAATTATGATGACTGAATTTATAGAAATGGCTAAAGAGGTTCTTATTCCGGCTTATGGTGTAAGCTTTGCGTTTACATTTTCCGGTTATCTTATTATTCAGGTCTTAAGAGCTGCATTCGGTAAGGGGTTTAGAATATGAAAAAGTTATTTTTGTGTATTATGCTCGCTCTGACTTGCTCTATCGGTGCTGCTGCCATTGATGAAACTGTGCAAAATAACGAAAGTGAGGTTATTACTAATGAGGTTTCTCAGGAAACTAATGTATCTGATTTCAACACTGTTCAGACTGTTCGGTCAGATACTCGGACTGTTCAGCAGGTGATTATTAACGGACAACCTATTGCCGTTTATACTGTCCCTAATCCTTACCGGACAGAGACTGCTGCGTTTATTGGTGATGTTTATGCCGGTTCTGTTTCAACTAATGTCCTTGAGTATCTTTCCGGCTTTATTCCTCCAATGAATGATTATTTGATTTATCGTTCTGGTCAGTACACTTACAATTTGTATTATGGTACTGATTTTACTCTTTCCGGAACAACTGTATCCGGTTCTGGCAGGCGTGTTACTTATGATACATCAGCCTATACCTTCGGGTATGCTGATGCAACTTTTTCAATTGATACAGGTAACGCTGCATATGTTTATTCAAATCTGGAGGGGTTTTCAGATTATTCCGCAGTAAAGGAGGCTCGTAATGACTCGTTCACGCATATTGTCCTTTTTGCTATCTTTATCGCTGATTGTCTGCGTTGGATTTGGAAGTAATATTACTGCTTCTGCTATGGGTAATGATAATGTAAATTTGGCACCAACTGCTGAAACTGCTAATTATTTTGATTATGAAATTTCGGATGGTACTATTATTTTAACTGCTAAGTCAGATATCAATGCTCAACAGTTATGGGAAATTGTAGTTTCCCCTCCAGTTTCTTATGTGGATGAAAGTGGAACGTTTTATATTACATTGATAATTCCATCTTCTTTCAATCCCAATCAGTATTATTATGATTCTGATAATAATTCCATTGGTGCTCTCAGTGTCAATGTAACTTATATTGACAGTTTGTTCCATCCTTCCAATCAAATTATTTATGAGTTACCTGATTCCCTGTCATATATTCAATTCGGTGGTCTTGGTGGTGATGGTACTCTTCCTGTAGGAACAACTATCTTTATGTCAGTTTTTTTTGTTCCTGCTGGTGGTCTTGTTGATAGTTCTGATATCATATCTGTTATTCAAAAAGGTTTTAATGATATTTGGAATGGCGAACAAATTATAAAAAACCAAATTTTAGCATCTCAATCTGCAATTCAATCAACTATTTCTTCTATGTACGCTATTGATGATGAAGCCTCTAGCTTACTTTCTGCATTTTTTGATTCTGAATTGCAATCTGAAGTTACAAATATGATGGGTGTTATGACTTTTGGTGATTATGCTATTACTGAAGTTTTGTCTCTCTTTTCTCCTGAACAGGAGCTTAGTTCTGAGCTGATATTTCCTTCGATGTCTTTAAATATTGGTTTTCAGAGAACATCTGTTCAGCTTTGGCCTGAGTATAAATTTGACTTGGAAGTACTTTCTGAACATTTTCCATTTTTAATTAATCTGATGCGTACTGTTACAGTTGCTTCTGTTTGGATTATGGTTATTCGTTATTGTTATATTACGTTTGAAAAATATTTTATGGCAGGTGATAGTTGATGATTATTAATTTTATTCTTGAACTTTTTTATGCTATCCTGCAGCCACTTCTTGAGCTTTTTAATTTTCCTGTTATTCCTGTTGAATTTTATGAGTCTTTGAATTTTTTTCTTGATTACATGCGTACAGGTATGGGTGTTTTTAATTTTTTCTGTCCTCTTTCTGCTATTGCTCCAGCGCTTGATATTTTTCTTTCAGTTTGGACTATAGTTCATGTTTATCGCTTGGGTATGTGGTTTATTCAGAAAATCCCAATGCTGAATGTTAAGTGAAAACAAAAGGAGAGCTGCTTCCCGGATGGGAAGCAGCTCCTTGTATTCCCTTCCCTATTCTCTTATTTCTATGTCGTTGGCCTGACTGCGTCGGGGGTAGCCCGTAGGGTGCCGGCGCCCAACGACAAAAGGCAGCTATCCAGCTGCCTTTTAATTTTTGAAGTATTTTCTCATGTTTGGAGTTCTGCACATTTTTAAAAACCATTTTTTATTGTTGTTTTTACAATATATCAAAAATTCTGAATAATTTGTGATTTTGTTTTCTTTTATGAAATTTATTATTTCATCTCCAGTATTAAAGCTTTCATCAATTATTTCCCATTTTTCCATTATTGATTTTGTACCTCCACTGTATTATAATGATATTGTTAACTGGGATGAAGTAAAATTAATACTATCGTTTTTGTTCTTTTATGAGTTATTTAATGAACTAACATTCTCGCTTATCTATTATTTAGCGAAATTGTATTACAAAAATTATAGCACGGTTCCCCGTGCTATGTCAATCAGTTTTCTATAGTATCAATGCCGAACCAATATCTGTCATTTTCTTATTTTCAATAAATATTGCTTTCATTCCATATTTATTCAAAAAATTAACTACTGATGCTTTGTCCTTTTTATTTTTAATATCGCCAAAAAATAAAATTTCTTTATCATTCAGTTTTACAGAAGCGCCGCCTATAAATCCATAATTATATCCATCCAGCCTGATGTCCCCTTTTTCGATTTTCAGGCAGTCGATTTTATTTTCTGTCAGTATTTTGTAAATACTTTCATCATCTGTTATATATGCTCCACTGTTTACGCATACGGTGGAGCATTTCGTATATCCCTGTTTTACTTCTATTCGTTTTAAATCCCGATTGACATTCAAGGCAGTCTTAGGATTATATATAATATATTCATTATTTATTATAAAATTGAGCAGACTTTCCGTTGTATAACCTGGCTTAAGGTTTTCACATTCAATCACAGTATAACCAGAGGCTGCCAGATAACCGAAATTTCCTCTTTGACAGGCCGAAGCGATTATAACAGAATTATTCAGTTTCTGATATAAAACATCGCTGTGAGCCGATATTGGTCCACTGACGCAAGCTGATTTAACGACCTCAATACATTCAAAGCCAAGTTCTTCCATTTTTGCAAGTATTTCTTTGTCGGCAAAACTTATAATACACTTTTTCATTTTACTCCCTGTTCAGCGCTTTTACCGGTGTCAGACCGGCTGCCTGCCGGCTGGGATAAAGGCTGAAAATTATTGTAAGTAAAATTGTAGCAGATATTCCCCGTGTTAGCAATACATAATCAAAAGTATATGCTGTCTTAAAAAATAGGTTTACAGCCATAAGCAGCAATATTCCCCCTGCCGCCCCTGCTGCAATACCTATTATACAGGCGCAGGCAGAATAAAACAGGAACTCAGCCATTATATCTGTTTTTCTTGCACCCAAGCTGATTTTTATACCTATATCATGTCGGGCATTGCTTACCGCTGTATTTACACTGGCTGCAACAGATATGCTGCATACAACCACAGCCACACAGGATACTGCAAACAACGCCAGAAAAGCTATATCAACGATATTGTTGATTGTATCACGCTGACGGCTCAGATTTGTTATTTCTATTGTAACAGGGATAGATTCCGCCATTTCACGGGAAATATAGTTCATAATTGCAGTTTCGTCTACATTCTCGTCATTTACGTTTATCAAAATCTGGTCCAGATTTGTTTTACGATATATATTTTCCATAGTCGTAAAAGGAATGTAGACAAAGTTTGGAATAAAATCACCGGACATACCATTCAGCACAGAGCTGGTCTTGTTAACAACACCAGCTATTTCAAAATCAAATACACCGTTTGCTGTGGTAATGCTGATGTTTTTTCCCACTATGTTTGACCTCCCGTATGCTAACTGTGCCAGAGTTTCATCTATAAGACAAACATATGAAGAATTGTTTATATCAAAATCTGTCAGCATCCTGCCATGAAGCCTTTCAAGATTTACTATTTTTTCCGCTGTGGGAGAAATACCCCAGCACATACTGTCGGTTTTATACCCTGTATTGAATTCCAGCCCGGCGTAATCATACAGAACCGGTGTCAGAGTGTCAATATCCCGGCAATTTTCCAGCATATTATACAGATTTAAATCTGTTATATTTTCGTTATAAGAATTGTATGCAGTTACCGACATACCGTTCAGCCCTACCCCGTCCAGCTCCTGGGCAATTTCATTTTTCCCTGCCATTGAAATAAGGGATACAGCAGCAATGGAAAAGACTGAAATAAAAACAGAAACAACCGCCATATTGTAGGGTTTCAGCATTTTTTTTATTTTATAAAAATTCATCTGCATCACCTGTGATTATCACCTTATCACCATCAACTATATCTCCGGAGAGAAATATTGTATCTTCACTGAAAGCAGTAAGAATTTCGGTTGATTTTTCAGATTCCGTACCTGTGGTGATATAAACCTTTTCAGCTATTCCTTCTGAAAAAATATACACATATTCTCCCGCGTCATCCTGGTTTATAAAGCGATAATCCAGCATGTTTTTTATGGATTGTTGCCCGTTGATTATCTTGCCGCTTATCTGCAGACCGTCAGAAACTCTTTTGTCCCGGTCGTTAATATGCGCAAAAACATCTATCATCACCTTGCTTCCGGTTACACTGACCTGTTTTTTTATCACAGCACTTTTATCAGAAATTATTCCGGTGTATTGGGTACCGGGAAATGCAGTGGGCGTTATTATCACCGTATCGCCTACTTTTACTTTTTCAAAATCCGTCTGAGCTATGGTAAACCTGGCCATCAGCGACTGTCCGTCAGCCACCGATGCCAGACTGCTGTTTTTCATAACAAATGCACCGTTGTGAACATTTACCTCCGTCACCACACCATCTGCAGGTGCATACACAGTGTCTGCTAAATTCAGATAGGAAAATGCGCTGAAATCCGAAACAGCGCTCAGGTCATTGTAAGAAACCCGGTCAAGTATCTCCCCGTCTATTTCTCCGTTCAGTGCAGACTGCATTTTTTCTGTATCAAGAGAAAACAAAGCCTGTCCACGGCACACATAGTCATTTTCTTTTACGAACACATCCTTTATATATACCGGATAAGAGAGTTTTATATCTGTTGTATTTATATTTTCAAATTCTCCTGTTACATAAACAGCTTCCACATATTCAGTTTTTTGTATTCTGGCGGCATTCACCATTTTTATATTTTTAAGTGATGCTGTCATATTCAATAATATGGCAATTAACAGCACTGATAAACTTACACTGATTTTTCGCATAAAAGGCTCCTTTTCTTTCCGTTATTATGGATAAGAAAAAGAGCCTTTAAACACATATTAAATTAAATGAATTGCCTGCATCACATTGTCGACACCATAGATTTCCAAATTGTAATCATTTTTGTCAATCTGGCGTACACTCCGAGACGGAATTATAACCTTGCTGAAACCCAGACGCTGGATTTCTTTCAGTCTCAAATCGGCATTGGTAACATTACGGACTTCGCCGCCAAGACCTACTTCCCCAAATACAACCAGGTCATCAGGTATACATTTATCGGTAAGACCAGAAAAAACACTGAGGATTACAGCCAGGTCAATAGAGGTTTCCTCCAGCTCCAGACCGCCTACAACATTTATATAGATGTCCATATTACCTATGAAAAAGCCAGCGCGTTTTTCCAGCACAGCCAGCAGAAGATTGAGACGGGTATAATCTATACCTGCAGCGGCACGACGAGGCGTACCGAAAGATGTTTTGGTGGTTAGCGACTGGATTTCAGTCAGAATAGGACGGGAGCCTTCGATAATACAGGTGACACAGCTGCCGCTTACATTATTCCCCTTTCCTTCCAGCAACATCATTGAAGGGTTGAGTATTTCCACAATACCTTTGCTGGACATATCAAACATACCTATTTCATTTGTAGAACCATACCTGTTTTTGCTGGCACGGAGAATGCGGTAAGGCAGAGTTTTGTCACCTTCAAAATAAAGCACAGTATCCACAATATGCTCCATTACCTTAGGGCCTGCAATAGCGCCATCTTTATTAACATGACCTACTATAAACAAAGCTGTATCGCACTTTTTGGCAGTGTTCAGCAACAGGGATGTGCACTCTCTCACCTGTGTAACGCTTCCCGGGCTGGAATTTACAGTAGAGCAGTTCATTGTCTGGATAGAGTCTATAACCAGAATATCCGGTTTCATCTCCTCAATGCTCCGACAGATAGCATACACATCTGTTTCTGTGGCAATTGCAATATTTCTGCCGTCTATACCCAATCGGTTTGCACGCAACTTTATCTGAGATACAGACTCTTCACCGCTTACATAGGCTACATGCCAGTCATGACACAGGTTTCCGCATATCTGAAGCAACAATGTTGATTTACCTGCACCCGGTTCACCGCCGATAAGCATACCTGCACCTCGGACAATACCACCGCCCAGCACCCTGTCCAGCTCGCTGATTTTTGTCTTTATTCGGTTTCTGGTATCATCTGCATCTACTTCACTCAGCTGGCTGAAAGACACTCTGGAAGAAGAATTTCGGGCAGCTGCTTTAGATGATACAGGCGATGTGTCTATAACATCCTCTGTAATAGTATTCCACTCTTTACAGGAGTTGCACTGACCCTGCCAGCGATGATATACTTCACCACAATTGGTGCAGACATAAATTGTTTTCAGTTTTTCTTTAGCCATATATAAATATTCCGTTTCAGTTTTCTTTTATATAATTTTATCATAACAACTATCAGTTGTAAATACAAATATTATAAATTATATATATATTGTGCATTGGGGTATATCTCTTTCACAGTCCGATTGTCGTAATATTTATCCATAGTTATCTGCCATGTATGCACTGCGGGAACACCGTCATTTCGCTGGCCGTTTCTGATAAGGGCCATAGAAGATACCAGCATGTTTGCACACATAAACAGTATCATTACCCAGCTGATAATTTTACCAGGACTGGCAATTACTTTTTCAATAAAATCTGATATAAACGGATAAATCAGCTTCAGCCAGACTACCGCAGCAATTCCCCAGAAAACTGAATATAACAAATTTATTCTACCGCCCAGATTATACTTCATATCACTGTAATCCCAGAATATCTGACCGAAGAAAATTTCTGTAAAAACACTGCACATATATTCAAAAAAGCTTCCCAGTATAGTACCGTATACCAATAATACTGGAACCGGCTTTTTTCTATATCGGTAAAGTATAAGAGTAATTCCCCGGCATGCCACACCCCATACAACACTAAAATGTCCCCATACCAGACTGGTACGACTCATCCAGTAGCCGGCTACAACCCTGCAGTATAATGTCTCAATAATATCACCTAAAAATGCGCTGATAAAAAATACCCAAACCAGCTTATAAAAACCGCATCCATTGGCAAATTTATCTGCTTCATCTACATTTTCTTTATTTTTTAAACGGTATGAAGAGACAATTCGTTTGTTTACACCGGTGTATAATTTTGCTGAAATCAAATCGGAATTCTCCGTAAACCATTTATCCAGCTTTTTCCGGTATATACTTCCTTTACTGTGAGAATAGATTATATAAGTAGATACTATATCCGCAACCAGCAGTATTGTCATAATAATGATAATAATACGGGCTAATGTTGCAGGTATAATATCAATCAATATGGCAAAATATCTGTTTGTAAATCTGACTGCAATATAGCCAAGCACACTCCACAAGAAAGAAACAGGCAGACAAATGTACCCGTCAATATTATATATGGTGCCGGAATAATCCCACCAGCGTTCCTTGAACATATATTCTATAAAATGTCCTGCTGTCCACTCAAAAAGTGTAGCGGTAATACCAGCCCATATAAAAAGCCATATACCTGTGAGATCTTTGCAAAATACTGTGATAAATACTGCTGCAAAACCATAAAGAATACAGAAAGGCATATTTACAAAACCTTTGTTTGTATACTTTCTGTTCTTGATATAAGCAAGTATAGTTTCACTACACCAGCCTATAAAAGAATATATAAAGAAAAAATATCCCAGTTGTATATCACTGTAAATCATAAAAACCTCCACATTTATTATATAAAATATTTTAAGTATAAAGATAGAAATTATTATGATTGAATTGTGATTGTTTTATGTGAAACAAATATAAAATTCAAAAAAAAATTCTTAAAATTAACATATTTAAAGTGTATAATAAAAATACAAAAACAGGAGGTCTGAAATATGCCTGAATTAAATAAAAACAATTACAGTGGTTATCTGCAGAATGCTGATACATTTGAATGGATGAAAAGCCGTGGCGCTGAAATGCGGAGACTGATGACATATTACAAGTGTGCTATGCTGGAGGTGGAAACCAAATTCAAAGTTTTGGATGCGGAATATTCTCTTCAGCATGATAGAAACCCAATAAACAGTATAAAAACAAGATTAAAGCAATTCAGCAGTATTATGGAAAAGCTGGAAAGAAACCACCTGCCGTTTACACTTTCGGCCATAGAAGAAAATCTGAACGATATAGCAGGTGTACGAGTGATATGCTCCTTTATCGAGGATGTGTATACATTGGCAGATGCTCTGCTAAATCAGGACGATGTGCAACTGATAGAAAAAAAGGATTATATCAAAAAGCCAAAAGAAAATGGCTATCGCAGCCTGCATCTGATTATCGCAATTCCAATATTTCTTGAAAATGAAAAAAGAATGATGAAAGTTGAAATACAGCTGCGAACAATAGCAATGGACTGCTGGGCAAGTCTGGAACACCAGCTACATTATAAAAAAGATTATGAGTTTGACAGTGAAAGTATGGAAAAATTATACGAATGCGCCCAGTTAAGCACAAAGCTGGACACTATAATGGACGAACTAAGGAAAAAGAACAATATATAAGCTATTACCTGTAACAGCTATTTTTTATACAAAATAAAAAGACAGCGGATATTTCCACTGTCTTTTTTCTTTTTTGGAGGCGCCTACCAGATTTGAACTGGTGAATAAAGGTTTTGCAGACCTCTGCCTTACCACTTGGCTAAGGCGCCAACAAAAATTATGGAGCGGGTTACGAGGCTCGAACTCGCTACCTCCACCTTGGCAAGGTGGCGCTCTACCAGATGAGCTAAACCCGCTTATGTGGTGCCTCCGGTCGGAATCGAACCAACGACACGGGGATTTTCAGTCCCCTGCTCTACCGACTGAGCTACAGAGGCACACATTTGGCGACCCGAATGGGGCTCGAACCCACGACCTCTAGCGTGACAGGCTAGCGTTCTAACCAACTGAACTACCGGGCCA
>JAFUNP010000013.1 GCA_017473015.1 Oscillospiraceae bacterium
GTTCCTGTTGCTGTGGCTGTTACTCTTACATATGTAAGACCGCCGTCATAGCTTACTGCAACTACGCATGGTTTTTCAGCGCTTACTGTAAAGGTATTTGTACCTTCTTTCCAGTCACCTTCAGGTGCTGTTACTGTTGCGTTTGTATCGCCGGTACTGTTGTCTATGTTTATTTCAATATTCGCGCTTTCTGCCTCTTTAAACTCTGCTGTTACCGTGCTGTCAGCTGTTGCTGTAAATGTATTTCCTGCAACAGCTATGCCATTTACAAGTATTTTATCTAGCACATATCCTTCTGCAGATGTTACTATTACTGTTACTGTTTCTTCGGCTGTGACTATTGTTTTATCAACTGTTACTGTGCCGTTTTCTGGCTTGGTTACTGTGATATCATATTTGCCGTAATTGATTGTGGCATTTAACAGCGCATAGTTTGTATCACCGATTGATATATTGTTCCACTGGTTCTTGCTGCCTTCATAATTTACTTTTGAAATATTGCCACAGTTCATAAACGCTGTCGCTGCTATCTCTGTAATGCTTTCTGGAATAGTAATTTCTGTTATCTGGGAGCAATCACTGAAAGCAACAATATCTATTTTTTCCAGACCGGAATTTAATGTAACTTTACTGAAGTTATTGGATGAAAAAGCTGCAGTACCGATTGTTTTAACTCCTGAAGGTATTGTCAGTTCGCCTGTAAAGTTACAATTATTAAAAATACCTTCACCAATTTCTGTAAGGCTTTCAGAAAGTTTTAGTGTGCCTGTTGTACCCCAGCCGTTAAAGGCACCCTGACCGATTGCAGTTACGCTGTCAGGAATTACAAGGTTTCCTGTTACATCCGGGAGATTTGAAAATGTAAAGTCTCCTATTGTTGTCACACTTTCAGGTATTGTTACGCTGCCAACAATTTTCATATCGGCAAATGCATAGTTGCCAATATGGGCTATTCCATTTCCAAGCTCGAGGAAAAGAGAGTTATCCACATAATCTTTCCATGGATATGTGCCTGTTTCATAATCATACATTTCACCTGTGCCACTGATTTCAAGCACATTATTTTCTGAAATAGTCCATGTAAGATTATCTCCGCACTGGCCTTCGGCGATATAATCACTTTTTGCAAAGTGGATTGTTGCGTTTGTCAGTGATTCATTGCCATCGGCAATATTGATATTCTCCCACTGTGATGGTGAGCCTGCGTAGTAAACATCGGTCAAAGCAGCACAGTTTGCGAATGCATTTTCACCAATAGCAGTCATACTTTCCGGTATATCTACAACAGACATTGATGTCAACCCACCGAAAGAATTTGTGCCAATATATGTTACACCTTCTTCTACTGTCACCCCTACCACAGGAGGCCCATGTTTATACCACCTTGTATCTTCATAACTTTCATAATCAGCCATAGCACCTTGGCCACTGATGATAACATTTCTTAAACCATAATTGTTCTTAAACCATGTAACCCTGTCACCACAAGGACCTTTACCAATCATAAAACTATTAGATGCACAACTTGCAGATGCTCTAACATAAATTACACTTCCATCGTCGTAATTTCTGTACAGTATTCCATCTTCAACAAAAAAAGTTTTATTTTCTGCATCTACAGTAATGTTCTCTATTATTGTTGACGTACCAAATACGCTTCCCGGTATGATTTCAATATTTTTTGGGAAATGTATTTCTCTCAATTTATAACAGGACTCAAAAACATACTCGCCAATTTCTATCAATGAATTAGGCATTTGTACACAAGTAAAATTATCTAAGTCATAAAACGCCCAGTCTCCTATGTATGTAACTCCTTCTTCAACTATAATTGTATTAATGAGTTCACGATTGTCATACCATGGGGATGAGCCACTATCGTAATCATCCATCGCGCCACTGCCGCTGATTGTCAGTGTATCGCCTGTGCCGTCATTGTCGGTGTCAGTAAGAGTCCATGTAACATTTGTACCACATTCGCCTTCCGCCACTATATTTTCAATAAATTCTGCTGCAACTGTGTGGTCGGCTATAACTGTAAATGTATTACCGCTGATTTCAACACCATCTACATATACAGCTTTCAGTTTATATCTGTCTGCAGGTGTTGCTGCCACTGTTACTGTTTCACCAACTGCGGCTACTGTTTTATCAACTGTTACTGTGCCGTTTTCAGGCTGGATTACTGTGATATCATATTTGCCATAGGAAACCTGATATTCTTCCATCATATAATCCCACTGCTCAATTTTTTCAATATCTACCCACTGAGATTTACTGCCTGCAAATTTAATGCTTTTAAGCTCTGTGCAAGCTGAAAATGCATATTTCCCAATGCTTTTTAAGCTTTCTGGAAGAGTTATATCAGTAAGTTTACTGCATACTTCAAATGTGCTGTTTCCTATGATTTCCACACCATCAGATACTACTACTTTTTCAAGTGAATCACAGCTGAAAAACATAAACTTATTCATATCTTTTATACTACCCGGAACAGTAACTTCTTTAAGTGATCCACATCCACCAAACAAGTATTCTCCAACCTCGGTGACACTATCAGGAATAGTTATGTTTGTAAGTCCTGTACCTGAAAATGCAAGATTCCCTAATCTTTTTACACTGTTAGGAATTGCAATACCTGTTAACAAAGAGCAGCCATTAAATGCACATTCCCCGATATCTGATACACCAAAAGGAATAGAAATATTTGTCACTTTTTTACATTCATAAAAAGCATAATCTCCAATTGTTGTTGCTCCATCATGTACAACTATAGTATTAATGGAATCTTTATACGTTGACCATGGTGAAGCAGCATCATATTTATAATCATACATTTCACCTGTACCACTGATAACCAGCTTATCACCTGTGTTATCAGCGTCTGTGTCTACAAGCTCCCAGTTTACACTTGTGCCGCATTCACCCGACGCCACTACACTGGTTGCAGATGCCTCCACAACTGGCAGTACTGATATCATTATCAATAATGTGAATATCCACGATAATATTTTTTTCATAAAATCCTTCTTTCTATAGTGCCCTTATCCAGAAACAGCAAAACTCAGCCGCCCTTTATGACCGCTGAAATTCTATAAACACTATCTGAAAACGAATATTTTTCTACTCAAAAAAACACATAATTCATATTATGTCTAATATATCTAACTTATATATTATATTTTTATTTATATAATAACATTCTTATACCACAGATGCAAGTAAAAACTACATAATCAGTATGAAATCTTTTTTGGCATATAGTTGCAACACAGAATGCACCCTTAATTTGAAATTTTTATAAGGGTGCTATTTTCCATGCCCAGATTTATTAAAACTCTGTATATAATTAATTTTTTTGTTACATATATAACATAATATGAATTATGTAAATATTTATATCGTCAGCCCCAATCGTTCTATCTTTCTGCGATGCTCTGCGCTGGTTGTCATGATATAGATTCTTGTTGTATTTATGCTAGTGTGACCCAATATATCGGCCAGTTTTGCTATGTCTTTTTCTATGCTGTAAAAAGTTCTGGCAAAAAGCTTGCGGAGATTATGTGGAAACACCTTTTCCGGAAAAACACCGGCCTTTTTACAGAGATTTTTCATCTGTGCCCAGATGGTACTGCGGTTAAGTGGTGTTCTTTTGCGAGACATAAAAATTACACCGGTTGAAATACCGGTCTTTTTTGTATAATTTAATAGCAGTTTTTTGAGTTTACCGGGAATAAGTATGGTCCTTGTTTTTCCCTTACAGTTTACGGTAATTTCTCCTTTTTTTACCGTCTCGACCGTGAAATATTTCAGCTCTGATACTCTTATACCTGTAGAACATATGGTTTCTATCACAAGCTGTAGCTGTTTATTGCCAGCTGCAGCATTTACAAGTCGCCTGTATTCTGCTTTTGTCAATTCTTTCTCCTTGGGGCAGTAAGTTTCTGCCTGTATTTTAAGAAATTTCACTTTACAATCTATCCATCCCCGCCATTCAAAAAGGCCATTTATGCTGGCTATCATGGAATTAATTGAACGGGGTTTGTACTCTGATTCAAACAGATAAGCCTTATACCCGATGACAATATCTTTTGTAATATTTTTCTGACCTGCATACAGCATAAAGAACTTTATATCTCTGATATATTTTTCTATAGTTACCGGACTTTTTTCCTCTGAAACAAGATAATATTTATATTTCCTGACCATTTCTTCTGTAATTTTTCTTTCTGACATCTTTATAATCCTCCTTTTGATAATCATAAGTAGTTTTCAATCATATCTGTGAGTCCCTAAGTACTTTGACAATACCTTACAATTACCTTCATGTTTGTATATAGTATAACCAATAAGATATGGCCCTATAAAAATAATATGAAAAATTTTTATATATCTGTTATCGAGTATGCAGAGTAGATTTAATATATAAAGAAACATATAGTTTTATCGGGACATATAGTAAAAGGTTGCGGCGCATACCGCAACCTTTTTTATTTTTATTAAAAACTATACAGAAATACTGCCGATATATTATCCTCAGTGATAATAAAAACTTGGCACTGTAGCTGGTTAAAATATTTCCAGATTCCAGTCTATATCACCATTAATCTCTACACATATGATGCGCTCGATATTTTCAAATTTATGGTATTAAGTTTCCATATAGCTTTTGTCAAACAAAAAAACATACCATAAATATATGGTAAGGACCGAGCTTGAACCATGTGAGATTTCTTAACACCATGTACCCCGTCATGACGATAGATACACTTTTTGTGTGCTATTTTTTATTGCATTTTCATAAGTAAAAAGCTAAGAAAGACCGCTATAAGCGGCCTTTCTGCGGTAAAAGTACTCATTGGTAATAAACATACTTCGTTTTAATATAAGTAATTGTCAGTTTACTTACCTCTTTTCTCAAAGTCATCTTCTATGCGGCACTTCCAGCCGGATGAGAGGGGCTTGGAGTATGTGCGCACATGGGTGATGGCGTCACTGAGCACCTGGTAATTCAGCCGGGTGCCCTCCTTATCACCATTATAATTCACTGCCATATCTCTTTCAATACCGTACTTGCTGGCCGTGGACACGGCGTCGATATTTGCACCGAGGAACAAAAATTCCCAGCCGTATTTTTCTTTCTGAGCCTCAATCATGGCTTTTACCTTTTCCGCTGTGTATCTGCGGCTGGAGTTTTCCATACCGTCAGTGGTGATGATAAACAGAGTACGTGCAGGACGGTCTTCCGGTCGGGCGTATTTGTGAACATTGGCGATGTGATGTATTGCACCGCCCATAGCATCCAGCAGCGCTGTACTGCCGCGTACAAAGTATTCTTTGTCTGTCATAGGGGTTATTCTGTCCAGTGGCACTCTGTCGTGCAGGACCTCGCTGTAGTGGTCAAACAGAACAGTGGAAATGTAGGCCTGACCGGCCTCTTTTTTCTGTTTTTCTATCAGTGAGTTAAAACCGCCAATAGTGTCTTTTTCCAGACCGGACATAGAACCGCTGCGGTCAAGAATAAAAACAATCTCTGTCAGCTTTGTTTCTTTTTCAGGTACAGGTTTCACAGGCTGGATGCCTGCGCAATCTGTTACATATTTTTCTTTATTTTTCATCATAATAAATTACCTCCTCGAACTTTCTGATTAAAGTATACAGAAAAACGGGGAGGCTGTGGTCGCCTGCCAGGCGACCTTTATTATTCTATTAATATATATTTAAAAATTCGTAGGCTCTGTGTCAGGCAAGCGTTCCACATCATTTTTTGATTATCCGAAACATTCCATCAGCGCATCGCTTACAATAGCATAAATATTGGCGGCGACTATTTCAGCATCCTCAATTTCCACAGGGATTTCAGAATCATCTTTAAGGAATGTGTAGCTCACGCCACCCTCAGAATCAATATCCAGAAAAGCCAGATAAATATCAGTGCCGTCTCTGTAGGCACAGATTATATATTTCAGCGCCGCCAGCACATCGTCCGCCTGCTTGCCCATGGAAGCCAGTTCCTCACAGGCATACTCCATGTTTCCGCCGCCGAAATCAAACTGCAGCACAAAGTTGAACAGCTTCAGTTCTTCTTCCTCCAGATGCATATATTTATCCCAGAATTTAAAATCACTCATAATTTTTCTCCTTTATTAACATCCCAGCAGCGGCAGGTCGTATTCAAACAGCACATCATTCAGTTCAAATACATCATAGCGCTTGTTTTCTATAAAAAAGCTGACAATCACATCAAACAGATTGCTTTTGCTCAGTGCCAGGCCGGCGGTCTCCATCAGTTCCTTTGTTTCCGCCAGAGTCAGCTCAAGAGCAATGGCAAAGGCCAGCACAGTGTATTTTGTAGGCTTGTAGTTTATATTGTTTTTGATTTTGTGGAAATGCTTTTTGTCGATATTGGCCTTGTTGTAGGCTTCGGCGTGGGTCATCCCCTTTTCATCTATCAGCTGCAGCAGCATCTGGGAAAAAGTTTCCTCCAGTTCAAAGTCTGCCCAGTGGTTGCCGACAGAATAGAAGGCCTTGCCCTCCATGTCCCGGCCTTTTGGAGGCAGCGGTGTTCTGACAGCTTTTGTTTTGGGTGAGGTCGGTGCAGCTTTGTGCAAAGCAATCTCTTCGCGCAGACTGGCGGAAAAGACAATATCGTGGCGATATTCCTCTTCCATCTGCCGGCCCACATAGTTGTTGTCTATATAGCTTTTCACCTCACCTGCCAGTTTTTCAGACAGAGAGTAAGAAGCCTTGTCAAACACCACAAGGTACACCATCATATCAAAATTCAGCACAAACCGGCTGATTACTTTTGTGGCAATCTGCAGGGCACGACCTTTCGGGAAGCCGTATGTACCGGTTGAAACAAGTGGGAAAGCCACCGATTTGCACTTTTTAACCAGGGCAAGCTTTAACGAATTCTGATAACAGGCTTCAAGTAACGCTTCCTCATTATGATTACCGTCTATCCACATAGGCCCAACAGTATGAATCACATACTTGGCATCCAGATTGCAGGCAGGCGTAACAGCAGCCTGCCCCACATCAATGGTACCGATTTCTTTTCTGGCGGCCAAAAGCCGGGGACCGGCCTTTTCGTGTATAGCCCTGTCTATACCGTCACCTATGACAGGCAGAGGATTGGCCGTGTTGACTATGGCATCAACGGTCATATTTGTTATATCATTTCGGACTATTGTAAATGGCATTCAATTATCTCCAAATATTTGCTGATTTTATTATAATCCAATCTGCCCACAGTTGCAAATATCCGTGGGGACTTCAGGGATAAATCCCCAGAAAATGCGCTAACCGCCCTATATTCCCCTTTTTTACGAAAAAATCCGCCGTTTTTACTGTTATTCCCGGTTAGGTTTTCAGAATTTTATCCTTTACAATATAGTCAAGGATAACAAAAACACAAAAGTTATCCCTCTGAGGTTAATACACTCTGAAAACTGAAGAAAGGAAACACAAATATGAAAAATTTCTACAAAGCAACCGGCTCTCTGGGCAGACGTATTCTCTCCGCTGTGCTGTGTGCAGTGATTATGGCAGGTATGCTGCCATTTACAGCTGTTTCTGCAAATGCTGCAGGCGGCTGGCCAGGCAGCTCTTCCAAGCCAATTAAAGCTTACACAATTTCTTCCAGAAACAACACAACTGCTTACTCCACCAAGGAACTGACCAGTAAAAAAGGTACAGTCTATGCCACTGATGAATGTTACATCAAAAATGTTCAGCAGAATTCCAAAGGCAAATGGGTGGTAAACTTTACCTATCCCACAAAGAACGGGAGAAAGTACGCCTGGGCACCGCTGTCCACATTTACAGCTGCTTCCACACCGGGCACAAAGGGCACTGCCACAGCAGGTTTCAACACTGTGAGACGCCCTGGCGCTTCAAAAGCCGGCTCAGTTTCAAAAAATGATACTGTATATTATCTGGGACAGTCCAACGGTTATGTGCAGATTCTCTACAACATCGGCTCTGTATCCAACCCTACGGGCTGGCGCATGGCATGGGTAAGTAAATCCACCTACAACAGCCGTGTAAAGACATCATCTGCTTCCACTTCTTCATCTGTTTCAAGCAACCCAACAACATCAGGCCAGAACCCACACGGATGTATTGACCAGGTAAAAGCCCTGGACACACCACACACATTTTATGTAGACCTGTGGGCCAGTGACTTTGACACCAGCAATTCCATTGACATACATATGTATGTGAACGGTCCGGCAGGTTCCGGCGCAAAGGGTTACTCATACAAATGCTCACGGAGCCGCCCAGATGTGAAAAAGGCATTCCCGGGCCAGTGCAAAACTCAGTACACAGGACTGAAAAAGACAATTACAATCCAGGGGCTGGAAGGCAGCACCACTCTTTATTTCTACGCTATAAACGCACCCGGCACCGGCGGCCAGAATGTATTCCTGGGTCAGCGCACTATAAATGTAAAAGGAGCACAGAAAAACAATTCTTCAAATAATTCAAACAATACTTCCAGCTCTGCTTCAGGCTATGCTGATTACAAAGGCGTAGACTATGAACTTATTCTTAAAAGCCTGCAGGCTTCCGGCAAAATAGGCAGCACTGAATACAACAACCGCCTTGCCCTGCTGAAAGAAGCACAGAAAATGGTCACCGTACTGTGGAAAGCCCCTGACACTTTCCGCACATGGAAAGGCACAACAGGCAACTATAACAGCAACAAATCCATGCAGTACGGCTCTGCTCCTTCATCCACTACAAAGTTTGTAAAAGGCTACACCTACAAAGGCATACCTTACCGGGCAAACGCCGGCTATAACAACTATAATGCCAGCGAATGGCTGTCCCTGATAAATGAAAAGGGTATAACAAAATCCAAACTGGAAGGCAGCGTGACCTACCTGGGTGTAAAACGCTCACCTACCACTTTCCGCGGCACCGACTGTTCCGGCTTTGTACACAGTGCTTACTCCAGATTAAGCAGCTACACTTACACTGACGGCACCAGACTCAGCTGTTCCGGCATGCTCAAATCCTCCGACTGGACAAAAATCAAAGCCGGTGACGCTCGCCCGGGCGACATTCTGCTGAAAAGCGGCCATGTGATGATTTATCTGGGCCAAACATCTTCCGGCAAAATTGCAGTATTTGAATGTGTGGCAGACGGTGCCAACGGTACCAGCGGCTGCAGATACTACGAATTCAATTCTGTCAAAGGTTATAATTACTACCGTTTCACCGGTATAGCCAGCGGCACAGCCACAGCTTCTGCAAGCAGCAAAGCCATGATGGCAAAAGTACTTGGCAGCAGCGTTAAAATGATATACTGACAATATACAAACACAATATGTGGCAAGGAGAGAACAGTCTCCTTGCCACAATTTTATTTAAAAACTTAGGATAGTTTACTTATGCGCAAAAAGTTAACCTCCTACGGGCAGCGATTGCGTGATAGCGGCTTGTTTCGTTTGCTAATCTATCGTTTATATCCTCACACCTCCATTATTCTTTTTATTTCAGAAATTTCTAAATCTATCTATACAAGATTTTGACATGTATGTAAAGCTTGAAAATCATACACAATACAAATATCACAAACCGGAGGTAAAAAGATGAAGAAAGACAAAATGCCTATTGGCGTTGCCAGTGCAATACAGAAGACTACAATGCCCGGCAGGGAACAAAAGCAGGATATCATAGCAGGAGCACACGCTGTAAAAAGCAGAAATGAGATGAGCGATAAGGGATGAGTGGTCATATTATAAATTCTATTTGGGAAGATACCTCCAGGTGTGTACATTTTTCTGCTTTGAAAGGCAACAAAAGCACCGATGTTCTGATTGTCGGCGGTGGAATAGCGGGAATTTTATGTGCTCATAAGCTAAAAAAAGCAGGCGTGGATTGTATATTGGTGGAAGCTGCAGAGATATGCGGGGGCATTACCAAAAATACAACAGCGAAAATTACCCTCAGTCACGGATTGATTTATGATAAAATGATACGGCGTTTCGGCGAAGACAAAGCGCGCCTTTACGCAGAGGCACAGAGAGATGCCATCAAGGAATACGCTCAGCTCTGCCAGGATATAGATTGCGATTTTAAAAGCAGGGATTCCTATGTTTATTCTCTCGATGACCGAAAAAAGATTGAAAAAGAAGTCGCCGCGCTGAACAGCATCGGTGTAAGCGCTGAATTTTCGGAAGCGGGCGAACTGCCATTCTCGGTTGCAGGGGCGGTCCGCATCAAGAATCAGGCAGAATTTCATCCTTTGAAATTCCTGTACGCTATCGCGCGGAATCTTCCGATTCACGAGCATACAAAAATCGTGGAGCTTATGCCACATAAGGCAGTTACGGAACATGGTGAAATCAATTATAAAAAGCTGGTCATAGCAACTCATTTCCCAATCCTCAACAAGCACGGCTTATACCCATTGAAGCTCTACCAGCATCGCTCCTACGTTCTTGCAATAACAGGAGCACAGAAGATGGACGGAATGTATGTGGATGAATCGGCTACAGGGTTATCTTTCCGCAGCTACGGAGATATTCTACTCATCGGCGGAGGTAGCCACCGCACAGGCAAGCAGGGCGGCTGTTGGCAGGAGCTTGAAAACTTCGTCAGAAGGTATTACAAAAACGCCGACATCGTGGGTAAATGGGCGACACAGGATTGCATGACATTGGATGGTATCCCCTACATTGGGCAGTACTCCAAGCTAACACCCGATGTGCTTGTGACAACAGGATTTAACAAATGGGGTATGACAAACGCTATGATCTCTGCAAATATACTCTGCGATATCGTACAAGGGAGAACCAATCCATACACTGGTGTCTTTTCACCCTCGCGCACTATGCTCCGCCCACAACTTGCCGTTAACGCTTTTGAATCAATGATAGGCCTGCTCACTCCCACTGCGCCACGATGCCCTCACCTCGGTTGTGCCCTCAAATACAACCGCACTGAGCACACCTGGGATTGCCCTTGCCACGGCTCTCGCTTCACCGAACACGGCGAACTGATTGACAACCCAGCTACGGATGATAATCGCTCGCTCCGATGAAAAATGTCGCCGAAACAGCGATATTTACATTTCTGATTTATTACTCAAAATTTATAGCTTTGTGTAATAGTACCTATGTAAGCCCTCAAAAATCTCCATCGAATAAGACAGTTTTCACAAATCGGCGAATTTTACAAAAAACTTTGAAAAAAGTTGTTGACAATAACGAAAAGGTGTGTTATTATAATCAAGCTGTCACGGAGAGGACAGCACAGGAAGAAGCCGAAAGGCAGAAACCTGAAGCCAAGTAACCAGAACCTAAAGCGATAAGCAAAGGGGATGAGGCCGAAACCCGCAAGGGAAGGCTGAGGCGCTGAGGTAGCCACTGTGAGGCGAGACAGCGAGGGAGAAAGGAAGAGCAGAAAGCAGAGTACCACAATCGGAAGTAAGGCATGGAAACAGGCCGGACGGAAGAGGAAAAGCAAGGAAGCCGAAAGGCAGAGAGGCAGCACCGAAGGAACCGCCGACAGGGGAAAACGGGAAGAAGGGAAAAGAAAGACGGAAGGCTGAGTAGTCAGAACCGAACAGAAGCGGACGAAAGGAAGCGGAAGAGAGGGGAAAGCCCGAAAGCGAGAGCAAAAGGGAAGCACCGGTGGAACAGCTGTGGGAGCGAAACCGGGAAGGATGAAAGGAAACAAACAGAAAGCCGAGTACAAAGAACCGGGAAAGAAGACATGAGAAACCAGGTCGGAAAGAACGGGGAAAGCAAGGAAGCCGAAAGGCAGAGAGGCGGCACCGGGGAAGTCACTGTGAGACGGA
>JAFUNP010000014.1 GCA_017473015.1 Oscillospiraceae bacterium
ATCCACATAATGTATATTATGTGGATTTGGTAATGTTTTAATTGTTTTCAGCTTTTGGAGAAACCGGGAAGGGTGATGTTTTTGACAGGTGAAAAGATAGGCAGATGGACCGTCCTGGACAAATACACAACCACCGGCAGGAATGAACGCAAATGGCTGTGCCGCTGTGAATGCGGTACAGAACGATATGTATTGGAGCGCAGCCTGAAATACGGTGGCTCTTTGTCATGCGGTTGTGCAGCACGAGAAAAAACAGTGTCATATGACCTGTCCGGCAAAACATTCGGGTGTTTACGCGTTACAGGAAAAGCTGAAAATCAGCGAAAAAATGGCGGTGTGTGGTGGAGCTGTATCTGCTCATGCGGAAATACTGTCGATTATCCTGCCACCTTGCTGGTTACAGGCAAACGCACATCATGCGGCTGTAAAACAGCCAAAAGAACAAACACCAAAGATATATCAAATCAGATTTTTAACAGTATTACGGCTTTGTACGCCACAGACAGACGTGACAAGAAAGGAAATGTTATCTGGCATTGTCGCTGTAATGATTGTGGCACAGAGCTGGATTTGTCGTACAATGAATTGCTGTATACCAACAGAAAAAGCTGTGGATGCAAAAAAAGACGGCATAGCGAAAGTCTGCCCGGTTTATTAACTCATGTGGCCGGCACATCAATAGATATGCTGCGCAGTGAAAAATTGCCTGTAAACAACACCACAGGTCATAAAGGTGTGTACTATATCAAGGGTAAATACACGGCAAAAATCGTATTTCAGAAAAAAGCCTATTATCTGGGGAATTATGAAAAATACGAGGACGCAGTTGCTGCCAGGGAAGATGCGGAAAAATTACTGCTTCAAGGCACTTTGGAACATTACAGCAGATGGAAGGAAAGAGCACAGACAGATACCAGATGGGCAGATGAAAATCCTATCCAGATAAAGGTAGCTGCTGGGGTAAATAGCCGGCTGCGGGTGCAGTTTCTGCCGGAATTATAAAAAAATAGAATAAATATACACAAAATACGAATTTAAATTCGCATATATATATATATTGTATACTTATGCAATATATGTATGTGTATATATGCGTTTTGCTTTATGCAGCAAAGAAAGAGATATTATGGACAACAAACAACTGAAAAAACTTTCCCGCAGGGAGCTGCTGGAAATACTGGTTGAGCAGAGTAAAGAAATAGACCGCCTGCAGTCACGGCTGGATGAGGCTAACCGACAGCTGGCTAAAAGAGAAATAATTATTGCTGATACCGGTAACATAGCCCGGGCTTCATTGCAGCTGAATGATATTTTTACTGTTGCTCAGCGGGCCGCAGACCAGTATCTGGACAGCATCCGCGCTATACATCAGCAGATAAAGGAAGTGGCTGGTGCAGACCGGTTGCAGAATGAATTACCAATGGAAGAAGCTTCTGTGAAGAATGAAGCCATACCGGAATAAATATTATTTATTAATAAGTAAGATATAAATAAGGCGAGATAATGGATAAAAACAAAACAACAATTCCCACAACCCGGCAGCTGGAAACAGAACTGCGGCGTGTAAAACACCGGAACAGATACAGGCGTGTGATGATGAATACTGTGTATTCACTTATCACAGTTGCTGCTGTGGCTGTTCTTGTGGCTACACTGTGGATGCCGGTTTTAAAAATTTACGGCAGCTCCATGACGCCTACATTGGTAAACGGAAACATAGTTATCTGTGTAAAAACAGATGAGTTTGAATCCGGTGATGTAATGGCGTTTTACTACAATAATAATATCCTTGTAAAGCGTGTTATCGCTCAGCCGGGCCAGTGGGTGAATATCACCCCGGACGGCACGGTATCAGTGGACAGTCAGACTCTGGACGAACCCTATATTTCGGAAAAATCCAAAGGCTACTGTGATATTGAATTACCGTACCAGGTGCCGGAATCCCGTGTATTTGTTATGGGCGATCACCGCGATACTTCAATCGACTCCCGCAGCACCACCATCGGCTGTGTAGCTGATGAAAATATAGTGGGCAAACTGGTGTTCTGCGTTTGGCCCCTTGAAGACTTTGGATTTATTAAATAAAAAATCAACCGGAAAGGAGGAAATAAAATTTGAAAAGAAACAATTTACTCAACAGCGTATCTGAAAAACTGAATTTACACAACAAACAGAAAATATACAAAAGAGCAGTAAGTATGGTTGCTTTGTTTGTAGTTTTCTGTACAGTTGCAGTTCTTACAAAACCTGCTGAAACATTGGAACAGTCAGAAGGAGCGCTGTTAGGCATCCCAGAAGCACATACACATGCCGAAGAATGCTACAGGACAGTTGTCTGTGGGCTGGAAGAAATTCCTGGTCATACACACGATGATACCTGTCTTGGCGAAGACGGCACAGTGATATGTGAACTGGCAGTGCTGGAATCACACGCCCACACAGATGAATGTTACACTCTTTCCGAACCGTCACTGGTTTGTGAGCTGACTGAAACAGAAGGCCACACCCACACAGACGGATGTATGGCAGAGCAACAGGTACTTCTCTGTACAACAGTTGAAACTGAAGGCCATGCTCATACAGATGAATGTATGGTTACAGTAGCACAGCTGGTTTGTGAAACTGCTGAAACAGAAGGTCACACCCATGCAGACGAATGTATGATTACAGTGGCGCAGCTTGTCTGCGAAACTGCTGAAACAGAAGGTCATACACATACAGAAGAATGTAATGTGGAAGAAGCAGTTCTTTCCTGTGGTATGGCTGAAGGCGACGGTGCTCATGTTCATACAGAAGGCACTTGCTGGACAATGACAAAATCAGAAAATCTGATTTGTGCTCTTGCCGAAGGCGAAGAACACACACATTCAGACGCCTGTTATGAAACAGTACGCACAGATATCTGCACACTGGAAGAAACAGCCGGCCACGCCCACACAGACGCTTGCTGGACAATGCAGGTTGCTGTTGGCTGCGGTCAGGAAGAATGTGCTCCTCATACTCACACTGCGGAAGCAGGCTGTTATGTTGATGCACAGACTACCGGATGCGGACTGGAAGAATGTGAGCCACACACCCACGCTGCTGAATCAGGCTGCTATGCTGACGCACAGGCTGCCGGTTGTGGTATGGAAGAATGTGAACCACATACTCACTCTGCAGAAAACGGCTGCTACGGCACAGAACTTGTTGCAGTATGCGGTGCAGAAGAATGTGATTCACATGCACACGCTGATGAATGTTACACACAGGAAAATGTCCTGGCCTGCGGTCTGGAAGAACTGACTGTGCACACCCATTCCGAAGAATGTTATGTTGTTTCCGAAGACCCGGTTTGTGGACTGGAAGAAACAGTACCACCGGCTCCGGACCCTGTTGCCGAAGATGCACGGCGGGTAGAAGAGGTAATCGCTCTTATTGACGCCCTGCCACGGATTGACCAGGCACAGGAAGCAATAACAGTTCTGGAAGAAGAAAAAGACTATTTGTCACGCAAAGCCATCTTGCAGCAGGTTGTTCCACCTGTACAGGAAGCATTTGAAAAATACAATGCCCTGACAGGCGGCGACAAAGCCTTTGTAACAAATGCTGATATTCTTCTGAATGCCGAATGGCTTTTGACAGTAGAAATAGATCATTTCCATCCAGCATTGGAAACAGACGATGCTTATGTAGAAAAGATTGATATCACAGCCGTTGATATCACACGCGCTGTACAGGAAACAGACCCTGTGGAAGAACCACAGACTGAAACCGAAGAAACCCCACAGCTGGAAACTGACGAAAGCAAAATATTCACCGGTGATAAGATTACATACTCATTCACAGTTGATACAGCTGCTTATGAAGATATGTGCTATGGCCGGGGCAGAATAAAAATTGAATTTGTTCTCCCGTTTGATGAAACACAGGCAACATTTGATATGGATTCACTTTCATGGCTGGATACCACAGAAGGCTATGCACCTCAGCTTACAGCTGAAACACGCACAGTTGATGGTGAAGAAACCGCCTGTCAGGTTCTCACAGGTTACATCCTGCTGACAACCGAAACAGAGGAATGTGCCGTGCCATCGTCCTACAGTGCAGCAGTTACTGTACTGAATGGCGGTATTCCTCACGGCCAGCAGCTTGCCCTGACAATCAGTGCAGCTATGGACCACAACATCTGGTCCGGTGAATGTGAATATCATCTCCGCGAAGAAAAACTTTCCGTAACATCCGCACCTCTCACAGCCTATAATCCTCTCTCCGCTGAAGAACAGCAGGCTAATTTTGAAGCATTCCTTGCCGAAATCGAAGCCCTGGACCCAACAGCAGAAGATTTTGCTGAAAAAGCTGAAGAACTCCGTCTCAGAATTCTGAAAGCATTCCGCAAAGGTGAAATAAACGAAGAACAGTATGATGAGCTGGTGGAAGCTATCAAAAATGTTGTTGAAAAAGACAAGATAATACCTGGCGAGTATGCAGAAGATGATTCTGCATTCAGACGGCTTATGGAAAGTGGCTGGGTGAATGAGTATGCATATGCAGCATCCGCAAAAACAGCTGTATCATATACATCTTTCAGAAATTCATCACGAGCTATGTTCAGTACAGGTGATATAACCTTTACACCGTATGTAGGTGCAGATGATGAGCCTTCTGATGAACAGATTCCTTATGACGCAGATACAGGCTTATACGGCTGGGGCGGTACAAATAAAACCACAGACGGCGTAAGTGTAAGTAAAACCATTGACGGTACTGCGCTGGAAAATGTGTTTGATATTACACTTACTGTTACTGCCAACGAGTCCATCAATGAAATTATTGAAGAGCCTGACATGGCTGTTGCTATTGTAATGGATATTTCCAATACAATGAGAAATAATCTTTCTGATGGGGTAAGCAGATATCAGGCTGCAGTTGATGCTGCTGAAGATTTCCTTGATGAATTTGCTGCAGAAAATACACTTGGCATAAGTAAAGTTGGTTTTGTTGCCTTCAATACTGATGCTCACGAAATATTTGAACTTCAGGAATGTACAACATCAACTTTAGCCACCCTGAAAAATGAACTGCGTACAGGTACTTCTGCAATTATAAATGCATCTGGATATAAAGAAAGCTATAAAAGATACACAAATATCGAAGCTGGTCTGGCAATGGGGTATGACATGATTAAAGATGCCCCTAACGATAATAAGTATGTTATTTTCCTTAGTGACGGTTTCCCAACTACATATATGATAACCGGTACTACAACCTACGAAGGTTATGAACCTTATACAAGTAGTGGCACACCTGGTGCTGACGGTGTTTTTTATGATGCAATGACAGGTTATTATTGTAATTCAGGTACAAGTTATAGTGACGAAGGTGCAATAAGAGCCCGCAAAATGGCTACAACGATTAAAACTGCTGGTGTAAATGTTTTTTCAATTGGCGTAGATATTGGTGGGCAGACTATCGAAGGCTATGATGGAAGGTCAGGTTTATCAGTTATTGACCGTATGGTTACTGATCATAATAGCTATGAGCTTGGTTCCTATAATGATTCTGCCGCATTTAAAAACTGGCTTGGCAACAGTATAGGCTCCGGATATTACTATGACAGTACTGATTCTGACGGCCTTCAGGATGCTTATGACCAGATTTTCGCTGAAATCAAACGTATTAATGCTGAATCCACTGCAGCTGACTGGGTAGCCACTGACCCTATGTCAACATATGAGTCAGGTATGAATATTGTAGAATTTATCGGTCTTTATGACAAAGATGGTGAACTCCGTACAAAAGATACAGTATTACAGCGCAACGGAAATGATACAGAAAACTCAGCCTCTTTCAATGCTGCTACAAACGCTATAAACTGGGACCTGAAAAAATCATATTGCAAAGAAACTGAAACGGAGATTGATGAGACCACAACTATAACAGTATATGAATATTCACTGAAATATCGTGTTCGTCTTAAAAACGAGGTTCCACCAAATGTATCGGGCGTGGATGAAGATGGATTCCGGATTACTGCTGTAGGCTTCCAGGAAGGCGCTATATATGATACTAATAACCCTACATCACTGCAGTACACTGTTAAACAAACAGTAAGTGGTGTCACATCAATTTCTGACCCGATAACAGTACAATTCCCAATCCCGAAAGTATATGGTTATCTGTCAGAAATTAGCTTCGATAAGGTGGATATTTACGACAAACCTGTAGTTGGTGCACAGTTTACTCTTGCCCATAACGATGTGCTTTGCGCACATTGCCGTGGCGATATTTATAATAATACAGATTCTGCTACCGGTACTGTAGGTACTGTAGTAACACGCGATGCTGTACTTAACTTACTTGAAGCAGGTCCACTTGTTTACACTGCTGTATCAGATGCAGAAGGCAAAGTATCATTTGCAAACATCCCATCCGGCCATCAGTATATCCTTACTGAAACACAGGCACCGGCTGGTTATGCTCCTCTTGACAGACAGTATCTGGTGACAGTTGCATACGATAACCAGACTATCACTGTAACAGACCTTGATGGCAATACTATTGAAGAAGACGGCAAACTTGTAGTATGGGATGGTAAAGTAGTCAATATCACATCCGTAGAACTGCCAAGCACTGGCGGTATAGGTACAGTTATGTACACAGCTGTAGGCTCTGTTCTTACAATGGGCGCAGCAGCTGTTGCATTAATAAATAAAAAACGCAAAGAAAGCGACGAGTAATCCCGTAAACTTTGCGATAAAAAAACAAAAAAATATAAAAGGAGATTATTTATGAAAAGAGTTATTTCTTTAATTCTTTCCCTGGCAATGGTGTTCAGCTTTGCTACCACAGCTTTTGCTACCATGGAAGGCACAATTGAAGGCGGTAAAATTACCATAAATGATGCTATCAATGGTGAAGTTTACAATGCCTACCAGATTCTTTACATTGAATCTTATTCAAAAGTAAGCGAAACTGAAAAAGATGACCTCGACAACCCAACAGGCGGTAACTATGCTTACAAAGCTAATTCTGCATGGAAAGATTGGCTTAAAACAGAAGCTACAGACTATGTAGTATTTGATGATCAGGACTATGTAACATGGAAAACAGGTGCTGATGCAGCTGAATTTGCAAAACTTGCTCAGGAAAAAGCTGCAACAATGACAGCTGATGCTACAGTTACAGCAGCAGGTACAACAGTAGTATTTGATGGTCTGAAACTTGGTTACTATCTGGTAGACACATCTGTTGGTACACTGTGCTCACTTGATACAACTAACCCAACAGTTATAATGGAAGAAAAGAACACACCACCTGAAATCGACAAAGAAGTTCAGGAAGACTCCAAAGTAGACCCTGCAAACCCAACAGAAACAGGCTGGCAGAAAGTTGACGATGCTGATATCGGTCAGGTTGTAAACTACAAAACAACAATCACAGCTAAAAAAGGTGCTTACAACTATGTTGTACACGATAGAATGACAACAGGTCTTACTTTCAAAGCAGATTCTGTTGCTGTTACACTGAATGGCGCTGTAGTTACTGCTGAAAACTACACAGTAAAAGTAAATCCAGACTGTGAATGCTGGGGTGAAGATGAAACATGTACATTTACTGTAACATTTACACAGGCTTTCCAGGATACACTGAAAGATAACGATAAAATCGTTGTTACATACTCTGCAACAGTAAATACTGATGCTGTAGTTGGCGAAGCAATGGATAATGATACATACCTTGGCTATGGTAATGTTCAGAAAACTGTTGAAAAACAGACAAAAACATATACTTGGGATATGGATGTTCTGAAATACGGTAACGGCGGCGAAACTGATGTTCTTGCCGGCGCAGAATTCAAAATTCTGAACAATGATAAAACTAAAGCAGCTGTAATCAATGAAGCAGGCCAGGTAATAGGTTGGGATACAGTTGAAAACGGCACAGTTCTGACAACAGATGAATACGGTAAAATTGATGTTGCAGGTCTTGACTCTGATACATACTATCTGAAAGAAGTTAAAGCTCCAGACGGCTATAACAAACTGAAAGATGATGTAAAATTTGAAGTTAAAGCAGCAAAAGCAACAGATAGTCTTACAATGTCATACGAAAAAACAACTGCTAAAGTACAGAACAAAGCTGGTACAGAACTGCCATCCACAGGTGGTGTTGGTACAACAATGTTCTACCTTGCAGGTGCAGCAATGGTTCTGGGTTCTGCAGTAACATTCGTTACAAAAAAACGTCTTGGCGATGAAGAATAATTAAAATGCCATACATAAATTTATAAAAATTATTGATTAAAATGTTGTTCTGCGGGGGAGGGGAAACCTCCTCCCCCGGTACAACAGAAAGGAGAGTCTTGTAAATGAAGAAAAATTTATCCAATATCATTCTGGTATTGGTATTCATTACAGGATTGTCCCTGCTGCTGTATCCCACGGTCAGTGACTGGTGGAACTCTATGCACTCATCCCAGGCAATTGTAAACTATACCGAAATTGTTGCCCAGATTGACAATACCCGCTATGAAGAAATCTGGCAGCAAGCCAACGAATACAACCAGGCGCTGGCACGCAAAAAATATCAGTGGGTGCTGACCAAAAACGAGAAAAAAGATTATTATTCCCAGATGAATGTATCCAATACCGGGATTATCGGCTATATTGAGATACCTGCAATCAGTGTAAAAATTCCTATTTATCTTGGCACATCAGATGACGTACTTGCAGTTGGTATCGGTCATATCGAAGGCAGCTCTCTGCCGGTAGGTGGTGAAAGTACCCATTCTGTGCTCTCCGGCCACCGTGGTCTGCCATCGGCCAAGCTGTTTACTGACCTTGACCGCCTTGTAGTGGGCGATACATTCCTTATCAAAATTCTGGATGAAGTGCTGACTTACGAAGTGGACCAGATACTGATAGTTCTGCCCCACGAAATGGACGCCCTTGAAATAGAAGAGGGGAAAGACCTGTGTACACTGGTAACCTGTACACCTTATGGCATAAACTCACACCGTCTGCTGGTACGTGGACACCGAATTGAAACCGAAGAAGTGGTGAACATCCGTGTTCCTGCCGATGCGGTACAGATTGAACCATACATTGTTGCACCGATAGTTGCGGTGCCGATGATTATAATATTACTGATAGTTTTACTGGCTACACCTGTAAAAAAGGGAGGTATTTATGAAGAATAAAATATTTAAAAAACTTGCAGCACTGGTAATGTGCACTGCGATTATGCTGGCACTGCCACTGGCGGCCTCTGCCCGCAGAGAAATCGTGGATATGGAAAAGAAAGGTTCTATCACATTCTCTATGTCTCATGATGGCAAACCTGTTCAAGGAGGAACCTGGACACTTTATCGTGTTGCTGATATAGAATATGATGACGATGGTAATCTTATATGGGTAAAGACTGAAACTTTTGACGGTTATCCCTATGATTTTAATACAATGGATCTGACAGGCGATGATTATGGTATGCGTGCATATATTGAATCAAACAATATCTGGACTGGTGTGGAAAGATATATGTCCAATGGTACAGTTACATTTGATAACCTCACTCCGGGCCTGTATTACATATGTCAGTGGCATAATGCGCCTGGTTTCTACCGTTCCGGTGCATTCTATATCACTCTGCCGGTGTTGGAAGGTGAAAGCTATGTGTACGATATAGTTGCAGAGCCCAAGACAGAGATTTACCCTGATGGACAGATTTATCCTACACCACAGCCATCAGTTACACCGCCCTCAACAATTCATAACACAGGCATAACACAGTGGCCTGTACCTGTATTTGCCATCTGCGGTCTTATACTGTTTGTATTCGGTTGGTATCAGTTCCGCAAAGGTGAACTGTAATGAGAAGAAAAGCAGGAATATTCTGCATGCTGGTGGGGTTTGTTTTGCTGGCCGCATCAGCAGCTTTCTTTGTTCACAACTCCAATGAAGAACGGGTAATTGGCCGGGAAAACGACCGGGTTCTGGAGCAGATGACAGATGTTATAAAGGATAATGCTGCAGACGGCACCATAAACTATGACCCGTATTCTCCCGAAATGGTGAAACGGATGATTAATGGCTATGAGTATGTGGGTGTACTGACAATAGAAGACCTGCAGTTGCAGCTGCCTGTTATGAGCGAGCTTGATGATTACAGGCTGAAGCTGGCACCATGTCTTTATACAGGTTCAGTAAACACAGATGATGTTGTAATCGGTGCTCATAACTATAAAAGGCACTTTGGTTACCTGTCCCGCCTGCGGCCAGGGGCACAGATTGTTTTCACCACAATGGAGGGGACAGTTAATTTTTACACTGTTACTTCCATAGAAGTACTTATGCCAAATGAGTATGAAAGACTGATAAACGGCGAATATCCGCTAACTCTTTTCACATGTACTTATGGCGGTGAAAAAAGGGTGGTTGTGCGCTGTGACAGACAGCTTGCGGAAGAAGGCACCCCGGAAGAAAATATAACGGAAAATTAGCAAAACAGACTATTTTGAAAACAGATAGTCTGTTTTTCTATGTAAAATGGTATATTATATCATATATTCTTTTGCGCATGGCAATAAGAGCCAATTGTTAATAATTCATAAAATATCTGTATATTTATTGATTTTGTTTATGGTAAATGATATATTTAAAACATAAGATATACCAGTATATCAATGGAGGTCGTTTATGGAAAAATTAGTTTATGAATTTATGGGCACAGACAGAGGCAACTGCTCCACAGCTATTGTTGGTAAAAATGCGTCAGTCACAGGAAAGGTTCTGCTGGCTCATAATGAAGATGATACAGCTGCTGTTGTACAGACTCATCTGGTGCCAAGAATAAAGCACAAACCTGGCACAGTTATCACATTTGCTGACGGCAAGGCTGTAATTCCACAGGTAGAAGAAACTTATGCATACTATTGGTCAGAAGTGCGCTGTGAAGGCGGTATTTCCTTTGCTGACGGCTTTGTAAATGAATGGGGTGTAGCAGTTGTTACAAACGCCTGCCGTCCAAGTAAAGACGCCACAGGCAGCCATTCAGACAACAGGGAAGTCTATGGCCTGGGCTATGCTATCCGCCGTCTGGTTGCTGAAAGAGCAAAAACAGCCAGAGAGGGCGTACAGGTTATTGCCAAACTGGTTGAAGAATTCGGCTATTTCTCATCCCGTTCCTACCAGGTAGTTGACAAGGACGAAGCATGGGTTGTACAGGTGCCAAAAGGTTTCAATGTTGTGGCAAAACGCGTGCCGGATGACCATGTTTACTATATGCCTAACTGGTATACAATCCACCATGTAGATTTCAATGACCCTGACAACTACTATGCATCACCGAACCTGGTGCCCCATGCTATCGAACAGGGCTGGTACACACCTGCTGTTGAAGGCGATTGGTCAGATTTTGATTTTGCTGTTACATATCAGGAAGGTGAAATGGCTAAATATAATATTCTCCGCGCAAGAAACGCCTGGAGAATACTCAAAGGTCTGGAGCTTGAAACTGAAGAAGAACTGAAAGTATTTTCCAGAAAAGCTGAAAAGAAATACTCTGCAGATGACCTGAAACAGGTTATGCGTGCGCACTATCTGGGTACTCCTGATGATGAAACAGACGGTTTGACAAAGAACCCACACCGCGGTTATTACTCACCGCTGACAATTTGCAATCCTATGACTGTGGAAAGCAGCGTTGTTGAATTTAACGAAGACATCAACCTGACAAGAATGCTTCGTGCTGCACCAAGAGGCTGTGCATGTCCATACACACCGTGGTATCCTGTTGCATTGACAAGAGTTCCAAAAGGCTACAGCTGGATGACTCCACAGGCTTCACAGGCTGCACATTTCTATGTAGATGATGCAGAACTGGTTTATGACCCGGGCAAAGCATTCTGGGCATTCAAAATTATTCAGTATTTCACAGAATTTGACTACAAAGGTACTCATGAAAAAGTAGAAGCCGAAATAGCCAAACTGGAAGCAGCATGGGAGCTGGAAAAAGATGCTGTCGAAGGCGCTTACAAAGCACTGAAAGCTGTTGACGAAGCAACAGCAAAGGAATATCTCACACAGTACACCTGCGCACAGGCACAGAAAGCATGGGATTGGGCAAATTACATGGTTTCCAAACTGGGTGAAGAAAGAATTATTGAAAACTGCAAAGTCTGGGGCGACGACGAAGAATTTAACTGATAACAAAAATAAAGGCACAGTTTATACTGTGCCTTTTGGTTTGCGAAAAATTATTAATTTTGTATATTTTACTTGATTTTATTAAGTGATTTGTTGTATATTAAAATACAACAGGAAAATAGTAAAGATGTGTATATCATATACAGATGTGATTTTGGACGGATACAATCACTTCTGATTATCTATACTTTGCAAGGAAAAGGGCATGGTTTATACCGTGCCCTTTTCCTGTCCTTTATTTATATCTCACATAATGATTGTTTGCTATTTCTTTGGGGTTACATCACTGATATCCTCTGTGCCGTTCCAACCGTTGTGGTGCTCAAAACCTACGATTTCCCAGTTGCCTGCTTTTACAGGATTGTATGTGCAGTCTCTGAAAGAGGATGTTTCCCTAGTGGCACAGAATGCACCCACCACTCTGGCGGTGTTTTTCAGTACCAGATTTGTGTCCGCATGGCAGCCTTCCAGCTCACTGCATATTACTGTGCCGCCAAAGCCTGCTATTCTCCGTGGTGATTGCATAGCGTTCTGCCCGGCATTAGGGTTTCTGTAACCGGTGGCAGTGCCGCTGGCTGTACAGTTTACTATTTTTGCAAAGTGGATTGTACCGGCAAACGGTGCCACTTCCTGACAGCCTGTTACTGTGGCATCTGATGAACAGTTTACAACATAGCCGTTTACGCGTCTGCCTTCACCGCTGCCTGTAGACATATCACCTATATGACCGAACATACCGCCCACATTTGCATTGCCTTCCACATTACCGCTTACATGACAGTTTTCTACAGTGCCGTTGCAGTAACCTGCCAGAATACCTACATTGTTTACTCGTGGATATTGAGGTATATCGCTGTTTGGAATAATATTGGCATTTTCTATAGTAAGGTTTTTAATAACTGCTTCGCTGTCCACAAAACTGAACAGACCTACAGCACCCATATAATCATTATCAGTTTCCCAGTTATATATTATTTCCAGATTGCTGATAGTATGTCCCTGACCGTCAAATGTTCCGCAGAAGCCGCCTCTGGCATCGGTGTAATTTTTTGTATAGATGCTTGCGTTAAGCCGGCTGCTTTTTCCTATAGGTTCCATTTCCACACCTGTCAGGTCAAGGTCACAGTTGAGAAGATATGTATTGCCTTTGCGCCAGTATCCGCTGGAATTTATGTCTTCTGCAAAGGCCAGAAAATCTTCCACACTGTTTATTTCTATGGTCTGTGGCTCTGGATTCAGCAGATTTTCTATCATCACCACATTTTTAATACGCCATATTTCTTCGCCAGATGCGAACATATCCATCAGATATTCAGGAACAACATCAACAGTTTCTTTACTCATTTCAAACTGCAGGTGATGGAAAGGAATACCGTCAATATTTCTTGCCACTGTAACGGTGAATGTGTTTTCATCGATTTCTTCGGCAGACAGTATGTTCAGTTCAGTTGCCGGCTCACCCTGGTCTAAGGCAAAGTTTGTGCTGATAACCTGGTCACCCATATTCCACCATTCAGCCGGCATTTCTTCACTGAACATAAACTGGTATATGTCCATCAGCTGTTCCCACGGTATTGTGTAGTAGCCGTCTTTGGTTGTCCGTCCCTCATACTCGTAGTGATAAGTATGCTCCGGTTTTATCATATCTTTTCTGTACAGGTGCATAAAACCTATGTTGAAATTTTCATAAGTCCAGAACTCGTCGCTGTATTCTGTGATGCAATATGTTTCTATAAAGTCCATGGCCTGCCGCGGTACTTCAAAATTTTCTTTCACAGCTTCAGCGTTTTCCGGTGCACAGGAAATCAGGCTTGTACTGATGATGCACAGTGCCAGAATCAGCGCAATTACCGGTCTGCCGCTTTTCTTTACAGTATTGTCATAGATATTTTTGAAACGGCTGATAAGTGTTTTCTTATCATTGGCAAAGCCTGTGGAAAAGGCCGGTCTTCTGGCTGCATTGATTTTCACCATACTCATTATACTGTCGCTGTACCGTGCTTTGAACCGGGCATTTTTGCCTCTGATAACATCTTCATCACAGGCTATTTCAATATCTTTTTGTGCCTGTCTGTCCATCATCCACACCAGCGGATTGTACCAGTGCATACAGCAGGCCATCAGCAGAACGAATTTGTACAGTATGTCTTTTCTTCTGTAGTGCATCAGTTCGTGATACAGCATCATTTCCAGCACATCTTCGCTGAAATCAGCATCTGGAATAAATATGGCAGGGGAGACAAGCCCCATTATCATCGCACTGCCGGTACTGCTGGTGCGGTACACATTCAGATTGTTTGCTATACCCATTTCTCTGCACAGGGTATTCAAAATATACTGTGCTTTTTCATCGTGTACAGAATTTCTTCTGAAAGCCATTCTCACAGTGGCATAATTCAGGCAGTTATATATAAGCAGCAGTATGGCTGTATAAACCCATATATTTGCCACCACAGTACTGAAGCGTATTACAGGAAACTGTGACAGAACAGGTGCAGAAAAGTCAATTGAATTTTTTGCGCTTTCATTTTTTACTATCACATTGCCGCTTTCGGTAATAGTTACCTCTGCACCTTCCGGTATATCGGCAATAATATCTTTCACAGATGAGTCTGCAGTAATATTTTCACCCTGTGGTGCGGTTATACGGTTTCCTTCTGTGATGCTGTCAGGTGTTACCACAGCCTGGGAGGATTTGTTGTACTCAACCACATCTTCTCTTACTATGGTGTAATCAGGCACAGTGGCGTGTACCAGATGTACAGGCTCTTTTGTCAGGTTAATGTCAAAAGGAAGCAGAAGCCTTATTGCTATTATCAGCCACACCCAGTATCTTGCCCTTGCCACATACTTTCTGCCCATAAAAGGCGCAAGCATCAGCATCAGGGCAATAATGGCTGATAAAGGCAGTATTACTTCAATATAAGGAGTTAATAAATCAAGATGAAAAAACATAAAATAACCTCCTTTATCGCTCTCTCAGCTGCTTCAGCAGACTTTCCAGTTCATCAATATCACTGTCAGTCAGGCTGTCGGCATCTGCAAGGCTGGCCACAAAATGCTTTACAGAGCCCTTGTGCAGTCGGCCCAGAAAGCTGCTGTTCTCCACCTGCATATACTCATCTTTTGAAATCAGAGGAGAGTACACATTTTTGTTGCCGTTTTTAGCAGTAGTGATAAAGCCTTTTTCTGCCAGACGGGACAGCATTGTAAGTATGGTGCTGTCGGACCAGCCCTTGTCGGCAAACTTTGTGTTAAAGTAACTGCGCTGCACGCTTGTACCTGCATCCCACAGGCACAGCATCAGCTCCAATTCTGTTTCGGGTAATTTTTTAATCTTTTTATTCATATCTCAAATCTCCTACATTTGTAGTGGTTTGGTTTTATTCTACAGCTGTAGGAGATTTTTGTCAACACATATACTATTGATTTTACAATCTGTTCACATTAAAATATAAATATCACAGAAAAAAGAGGGAATATATGCTGAAAATAATTATTTCACCTGCCAAAAAGATGATAAACGACCCGGACAGTCTGCCATGCACAGGTATGCCTGCCTTTATGGATAAAACTGAAAAGCTGAAAAATATATTGCAGGGCAAAACCTACGCCGAACTGAAAAAGCTGTGGGCCTGCAATGACAGTATAGCAGAGCTTAATTATGAGCGACTGGAAAATATGGATTTGAACCGCAGCATCACCCCGGCAATACTGGCATACGACGGCATAGCTTTCAAATATATGGCACCTGCTGTTTTTGATAATAATCAGTTTGATTATATACAGAACCATCTTTTTATCCTCTCCGGCTTTTACGGTGCGGTGCGACCTTTTGACGGCGTGGTGCCTTACCGTCTGGAAATGCAGGCGAAACTGAAAACAGACAGCTTTAAAAATCTGTATGACTACTGGGGCAGCGATATTTATGACTATGTCACCGCAGATTGTGACACAGTGGTTAATCTGGCATCGGAAGAATACTCAAAAACCATTTCAAAATACCTTTCGGAAGGTGTAAAGCTCATCACCATTACATTTGCTGATATGGTCAACGGCAAGCTGGTGGAAAAAGGCACCAAGTGCAAAATGGCACGAGGGGAAATGGTGCGCTTTATGGCAGAGAACAGCATTGAAGATATTGAAAAAATCAAAGCATTCAGTCGCCTAAACTACGAATTTTCACCTGACCACAGTACAGACACCAATATTGTCTTTATACAGAAAAAAGCCGTTAAATAAACGGCTTAAAAAATAATAATTGATACGAAAAAACACCCTGCTTATATTGCAATAAGCAGGGTGCTGATTTATTAACAGGGCTGTTGTGTGCAGAAGGATAATAATTATAAACCTCTGCTTGCCAGATAATCAGGGCTTACAACAGCTACATATGGCAGGTCGCGGTATTTTTCAAACAGGTCAAGACCGTAGCCGAAAACAAATTCATCAGGGATAACTGTACCAACATAGTCAGGGTCAAAGTCAACTTTTCTTCTGGATGGCTTGTCCAGCAGAGTGCAGGTTTTAACGCTCTTCGGACCTTTTGACATAATATGTTCCACCAGGTATTTCAGGGTATTGCCGGAGTCAACAATATCTTCAAGAATAAGGAAATCACATTCTGCAAAGTCAGGTCTGTCAAAATCTACAAGAATTTTAACTTCACCGCTGGATTCTGTGGCGTTGCCGTAAGAGTAAGTTCTTATGAATTCCATTTCGCAAACTGTATCCAGTTTTTTCGCCAGATCGATAGTGAACATGATAGAGCCTTTAAGAACACAAACAAGAACAAGGTTTTTGCCTGCATAATCACGGCTGATTTCATCAGCCAGACGTGTAACGATGGTGTCGATTTCCTCTTCAGAAACGAGAATATTCTTGATAATTGATTTGAGCATAAGACAGTCTCCCTTTTTCGCTATAGTTATATAATAATTTTAGCAGAAAGGAGTAAAAAATCAAGTAATATTGTAAAAGAAAGTAATATAATTGGTTTTAAATATTTTTTCTGAAAACATAGTATCTGGTGAATAGTTGTAAAAGCTGTCAAATAAACGGCTTTTATTTTTTGTCGGTATAATGTATAATTGATACATTGATTAAAACTATTTTTACAGGAATAATGATATATGAAAAAACTTGTTATGGGCGTACTGGCTCATGTGGACAGCGGTAAAACCACCCTTTCAGAGGGGTTGCTTTATCTTACCGGCTCTATACGCAAAGCCGGCCGCGTGGATCACGGAAATACAGCCCTTGATACAAATGAAATAGAAAAAAGCCGCGGTATCACCGTCTTTTCCAAACAGGCTATGCTCACCTATAATGATATTGAGTTATGTCTGCTGGATACCCCCGGCCATGTGGATTTTGGCGCAGAAGCGGAAAGAACCCTGCAGGTACTGGACTGTGCGGTGCTTATAATCTCATCACTTGACGGTGTGCAGAATCATACTGTAACACTGTGGAATTTACTGAAAAACTACAATGTGCCGGTGTTTGTTTTTATAAACAAAATGGACCTGGCCGGCGCTGACAAGGCTGTTGTTCTTTCACAGCTGAAAAAGGAACTGTCAGCTGAATGTATAGATTTTTCAGCAGATGAAGAAATCTATTTGGAAGAATGCGCCATGGCAGATGAAACTGTTATGGACAGCTTTCTGGAAAAGGGCACTGTATCTGACAATGATATTTCACAGCTTATCGCCGGCAGAAAAATTTTCCCATGCTTTTTCGGCTCTGCACTGAAAATGGATGGTCTGGAAAACTTCCTTTCTGCTGTGGCACGCTATGCACCACAGAAAGAGTATGGCGAAAAATTCGGTGCAAAGGTTTTTAAAATATCCTACGACGGCAATGACCGCCTCACTTTTATGAAAATCACCGGCGGCAGTCTAAAAGTAAAAGACTCTGTACCTCAGGTGAACAAAAACGGTGAAAGCCATACCGAAAAGGTAAACCGGATTCGTCTGTACACTGGCGAAAAGTTCCGCACCGAACAGGAACTGACCGCCGGCAGTATCTGTGCTGTCACCGGTCTTAATCACACTTATCCCGGCCAGGGCCTTGGCACAGAAAAAAACAGCCGGGGCGCTGTACTCCAGGCTATTTTCTCATACAAAGTGCTTTTTGACAGTAAATATGATGTGCGCACTGTTCTGCAGAAACTGCGTCAGCTGGAAGAGGAAGAACCGCAGCTCCATGTGGAATGGAAAGAACAGGTAAAGGAAATACACCTGAGCCTTATGGGGGAAATCCAGCTGGAGATTATCAAAACACTGTTTTTCCAGCGCTACGGCATAGAAATAGATTTTGATGCAGGCAGTGTCCTGTACAAAGAAACCATAGCAAACACAGTGGAAGGGGTAGGGCATTACGAGCCACTGCGCCATTATTCTGAAGTACATCTGCTGATGGAGCCTGGTAAGGCAGGCAGCGGTCTGGTGTTTGATACTCTTGTCAGCGAAGACAAGCTGGACAGAAACTGGCAGCGACTGATACTGACACACCTGAAAGAAAAAACTCATATCGGCGTGCTGACAGGCTCACCGATTACAGACATGAAAATTACCCTTGTAAACGGCAGGGCACATCTTAAACACACCGAAGGCGGTGACTTCCGCCAGTCCACTTACCGTGCAGTCAGACAGGGGCTGATGCAGGCAGAAAGCGTGCTTTTAGAGCCTTGGTATGATTTTGAAATAACTGTCCCTACTGAAAATATCGGCCGTGTAATGACTGATATACAGAAGATGAGCGGTGAATTTAATGCACCGCAGCAGGAAGGCGACAAAGCTGTTCTCACAGGTTATGCACCTGTATCCGAAATCAATTCTTACGGCAGCGAAATCATAAACTTTACCCGTGGCAAAGGCCGAATACTCCTGCAGTTCAAAGGCTATCTTCCATGCCACAATGCTGATGAGGTTATTGTCCGGTTTGACTATAATCCGGAAAGCGACCTTGTCAATATTCCGGACAGTGTTTTCTGCACCCACGGCGCAGGCTTTGTGGTTAAATGGGATGAAGTGAAAAGTAAAATGCATCTGGAAAGTTTCCTCAAAACCAGAAAGGAACAGGAAGAACGACCTGTGCGCATCACTCCGCGCCAGGTGGAGCAGTATTACTCCAGTCTGGAAGCCGACAAGGAACTGATGAAAATTTTTGAACAGACCTATGGTAAAATCAAAACCGACAAATATCTGGCACTGAAATCTGCACCCAAAAATGAAAATACCAACAAAAACAAACCTGTAAATTACGACAGAGAGTTTCTGCTGGTGGATGGCTACAATATTATATTTGCCTGGGAACATCTGAAAAAGATAGCCGCGGAAGATATTGAAGATGCCCGTCATAAACTGGCCAATACCCTGTGCAACTACCAGGGCTTTAAAAACAATCTGGAGGTTATCCTTGTTTTTGACGCTTACAAAGTGAAAGGAAATGTGGGTGAAATATCAAAATATCATAATATCACCATAGTATATACCAAAGAAGCGGAAACAGCAGATATGTATATTGAAAAAGTAACCCATCAGATAGCCAGAAACCACCGTGTACGAGTGGCCACATCTGACGGCCTGGAGCAGATTATCATTCTGGGCCACGGTGCCATGCGCATGTCTGCTTCCGCATTACTGGAGGAAGTAGGAGAGGTGGAAAAGGCAATCAGGGAGTTCCTGCAATAATATGTTTTCTCCGTGCATATAATTTACAGGGGTGATAGTATGAACAAAGAACCTTTTGTCATCACACTGGGAAATGAAGATTTACCAAATCTGTCCCAGGGCGGCGAAAATGATTTTGGGATTGAATTTCAGCAGACAAACCTGTGGCGGGATGACGATATTGACAAAATCAAGCTGCTGAACCGGATAAATGAAAAACTGGATGTTATAATACGGCTTATGAAACAAAGCGGAAAGGGTTAATCCCTTTCCGCTTTACTTGTTATTCAACCGTCACAGCCACAGTCGCGGTCACGGTCACGGCCGCGGTTGCGTTCGTGATTGCGGTCACGGCCTGAGTCCCGCTCCCGTTCCCGTTCTGTTGTAAATGAAGCAGGACAATCTGTATCAAAGCTGTCGCAGAATGTCAGAGCATTTGCAGGATATGGTCTGATACCTTCTACCCATACACTGTCGCGTTTCCACAGTTTGTCAACCACATTGCCTCTGATTCTTGCCACATATCTTGGACATGTGCCTGATGTGTCTCTGAAAATATTGCAGGTCAGCTGTACTGTCATGCAGCTGCCGTCAATATATGCCAGCTCATTTTTCAGGTTCTGAATCAGCTGTCCGTCTCTTGTGGAATAGAAATGGCACAGTTCTTCATCCACTACCTGTACGGGAATGGCGATATATGTAGGCTGGCAGTTGTTGTCTGTCGGGATGGAACGGATAACTATCTGTCCCTGTATTGTCACTCTTACAGCCGGTGAGTTAGTGTCACAGCGCACCAGTTCTTCTCTTGCGCCTGTCACGCGGAAGCTGGCAAAGGATGTGTCTATTTCGCCCGGGTAGTTTATAATGCCGCGGCAGTTGTTCAGAATGCCGTTTACGCTGGGCAGCGGAATATTTGCACGAATCTGTTTTGTGGCGATAGCGCGCACATTCTGTACGACAAGATTCAGATACTCCTCATTTGATACGTTTTCGATAATGCCGAAACCGGACCTGTTTTTTGCCAGAAATTCCTTTTTGGTACAACTATCTATAGTCATAAAAAACCTCCGTTTAATTATTAGCAACCGCTTAAAGTTATATTATGAACCGTCTGCATTTTATGTTACACTGTATATAAATAATTTTACTTGTTACTTTGGTATATAAATGGTATACTTAAATGAAGGCGGTGATAATATTATGAAATATAAAGCAATCTTTTTTGATCTTGACGGTACACTTACAAACCCTGAACTGGGTATAACTAACTGTATCCGGTACGCCGCAGAATACTACGGTGTAAAAACAAAAAGGGAAGACCTGAGAAAATATATCGGACCTCCTTTGCGAGATACATTTGTGGAGCTGATAAATGAAGAATGCGCAGATGAAGCTGTAAAAAAATACCGCGAACGTTTTGCACCTATAGGTCTGTTTGAAAATGAAGTTTATCCCGGTGTTCCTGAAACAATGGCGAAACTGAAAGAACAGGGCTATATCCTGTGTACAGCCAGCAGTAAACCACAGAATTTCGTGGACACTATTCTGGAGCACTTTGACCTGAAAAAATACTTCGATTTTGTGGGCGGTGCCACTATGGACGGCCGAATCAGCAAAAAAGAAGATGTAATAAATGAAGTACTGAGAGAAACAGGTTTCAGGCCTGAAGAGGTTCTCATGGTGGGGGACAGAATGTATGACCTTACAGGTGCGGCCGAATTCGGCATGGACGCGGTTGGCGTTCTTTATGGCTTCGGCAGCAGAGAAGAACTCAGCGCTTATGACAGCATCGCTCTTATTGACAATATATGCGGGCTGTTGAAAATACTTGAATAAATGAGGCACAAAATGGCAAATAATCAACCAAAGCGAACTAAAAGCAAAAAAACACAGAAAAAATCAGCTGCGAATTTCTTTTCAAAGCTGGACAAAAAATCCAAAACCCAGGTGTTGGCTATAGGTGCTCTGCTTATAGTTATCATCATAGCTGCAGCAGCTGCTCTCCTGGGTGGCTCTGACGGTGAAGAAACTTCTGCATCTATTGAAAATTCCATGGTGATTTCCGGCTCTTATGACCCGCAGGCAGATAAAAAGTATGAAGATGAGTACACAAAGAAAATCCGGGATTATGACGATGTTGTTATCCCTGAAAGCGATACGGAAGACAGAAACTACTTCCGTGAAACTATCTTTGTAGGTGACTCCAACACTGAAGGCCTGTCAGCATATGGTCATCTGTCACTGCAGTACACTATGGGGGTTACAGGTATGCCAATCAATACCGTAACCACCAGCAAAAGCATATGGTTTGTGGGCTATAATGAGGGCTTTACCATTCCAGATGCACTGGGCATGATGCAGCCGAGAAGAATTATCATAAATTTCGGCACAAACAATGCCGGCGGTACAGAAACAGACAGCTTTATCACAATGTATAAAAAAGCTCTGGAAGCTATCGAGAAAAAAGCACCATATACAGATATTATCGTTGCAGCGGTATTGCCTGTGGCAAAAGTACGCAGCTATCCAAACATCACAATGCAGGATATAGACGATTTCAACCTGGCACTGGCTGAAATGTGCCGTGAAGAAGGATATATGTTTATGAACACAGCAGAAGTGTTCAAAGACCCTGAAAACGGCTTTGGCAAGGCGGAATATTTTGCAGATGATGGCATTCATCTGAGCAATGAGGGCTACCAGGCTTATATTGAGTATGTACAGACACACAAACACGTGGTGAAAGATGAAAGACCATCTACAGGTACAGTTCCAACCAGGAGAAAGGCACCTGTGGCTACACCAACACCGACTCCGACACCTACACCTACTCCTACACCAAGCCCGTCTCCATCACCAAGTCCTTCACCATCTCCTTCACCAAGCCCATCTCCGTCTCCGAGTCCATCTCCAAGTCCATCTCCTACACCTACACCGACTCCGACACCAACTCCGAGTCCTTCACCAAGCGCTACACCAACACGGACACCGACACTGACTCCAACTCCAACCCCGACTCCGACACCTACACCAACTCCTACACCGACACCAACACCTGTGGCTGAACCAACTTCAACACCGGAGCCAACTCCTGAACCAACTCCGGAGCCAACACCTACACCTGTAGCAACATGTGGTGAAGTAGGACATACTTCAGCAGGAACTTGTCCAGTATGTGGTAACGGCTGTAGCGATGTAGGCCATACAACAGCGGGTATATGTACAGTCTGCGGTGTGAAATTGTGTCCGGCTGAAGGACATACAATAGCAGGCACTTGTTATGTATGCGGACAGAAACTCTGCGGTGATGTTGGTCATACTGTAGCAGGCATCTGCCCTGTATGTGGCAATGGCTGTGGCGACGTAGGTCATACAGTTGATGGCACATGTCCTGTATGTAGTAATACTTATACCGCACCTGTAGTTGAAACACCTGTTGTAGAAACACCCGCTGCGGTTGAAACACCGGTTACAGAATAATTTTTAACGAGGTAATTTTATGAATGTTACAGTATTGGGCTCAGGCCGCTGGGGCACATTTCTGGCTGTTTATCACAGCCGTAAAAACAATGTAGCTCTCTGGGGACTGGAAGGCAGTCCCGATTACGAACAGCTTTTAAAAGAAAGAAAAAATTCTTATCTTGAGCTTCCCGATAACCTTACTCTTGAACCTGACCTGGAAAAAGCACTTAATCATGCGGATTATATTGTTATCTCAATCAGCGCACAGCATTTGCGCAGTTTCTGCGAAAGAATTAACCAGTACAATGTACACGGTAAAACATTTATCCTCTGTATGAAAGGTATCGAAAGTGAAACAGGCCGGCGTCTGTCCACTATAGTAAAAGATACTATCCGTCAGTATGTAAATGTATGTGTGTGGGTAGGTCCTGGTCATGTGCAGGACTTTATGGCTGGTATTCCAAACTGTATGGTTGTTGACAGCGAAGATAAAGCTGTAATAAAAGATGTGGTTACAAAATTTTCCAGTGACCTTATAAGATTGTACCTGGGTGATGATATCATCGGTACAGAAATCGGCGCAGCAGCAAAAAATGTTATTGGCATTGCAGCAGGTATGCTGGACGGAGAAGGTCTTTCCAGCCTTAAAGGTGCTCTTATGGCACGCGGTGCCAGGGAAGTATCCCGACTGATAAACGCAATGGGCGGCAATGAGCTGTCTGCTTATGGTCTGTCACATCTGGGGGACTATGAGGCCACCCTGTTTTCACAGCATAGCCAGAACAGAATGTTCGGTGAAAAATTCATCACAGGTCAGCCTTATACCAAGCTGGCTGAGGGTGCTGCAACAGTAAAAGCACTTATGAAGCTTTCCAAAGAATATGGTGTCGAAATGCCGATTTCAACTCTGGTTTATGATGTTCTGTACAATAACGCAGACCCTCGCCAGGCACTTTCACAGCTCTTTACACGTGATGTAAAACAGGAATTCGTAAATAATTATTGAGAAAAACAGAAAACACACCCTCAGAAAGGGTGTGTTTTTTTGCATAAAAAATCCCGGAAATAAATCCGGGATTTCATTATTTGATATTATACTTTTGCAGTTGTGTATTTAGCTTTGTGTTTAGCGTAATTTTCCTGATATGCACTGCGTTCATCTTTGCGGTAGCTTCTTGATGACTCATGTGGCGCATAGATATCTTTTTCAGACTCCAGAACAGCAATAGCGATGTTTGAGCAGTGAGCTGCGCCTCTTTCGTATGCGTTCAGAACATCAGACAGAACAAAGCCCAGTTCGATTGTACATTCTTTGTTTTTCAGACGGCTGATATGGTTGTTTTTGATTTCCATAATCAGTTCGTTGATAACATGCTGCAGTGGCTCAACTTCTTCTGCAACTTCTATATCATTGTTTTTAAATGCAGCTTTTGTCATGGCTGTCAGTTCCAGTGTGGCAGCTTTCAGAATGTCAATTTCTTTCATAGCTTCGCCGGAGAAGGTAATTGCTTTTTCCTGCATTTCTCTTGCTGCATGAACTACATTTACAGAGTAGTCACTTATGCGTTCAAAATAGTTTATAACATGGAGTATTTTACTTACTTCGTGGTTGTCTTCACTGGTCATATCCTGTTCGGACAGCTGCACCAGATATGTACCCAGCTTGTCTTCGTATTTATCCACATGTTTTTCCATGCCGCTGATTTCGTCAAACAGTTCATCAGAATATTTGGCGATAGCAGCTGTGGCTTTTACAAAACCATCCAGGGCAATGTCGGCCATTTCGCCTGAGATAGCTTTACTTCTTTCTACAGCTACAGAAGGTGTCAGCAGCAGACGTTCGTCCAGCATTGCGAATTCTTCTTCAGCCATATCATCTTTGATGGTCATAATAGCCAGTTTTTCCAGCAGACCGGAGCATGGCAGCAGAATAGATGTTGTGATTATATTAAAGCAAGTGTGAACAATAGCGATGCCTCTCTGGTCAACAACACCGTTTACAAATTCAAAGTGCATGAAAGAGTTCAGTGTGTAGAACAGGGTCATACATACGATAACACCGGTGATATTGAAGTACAGATGAACAGCAGCAGTTCTTTTGGCGTTCTTTGTTGTGCCGAAGGAAGAAAGGATAGCTGTGATACATGTACCGATGTTCTGACCCATGATAATTGGCAGAGCACTGCCGAATGTAACGGCACCTGTTGTGGAAAGAGCCTGCAGAATACCAACAGAAGCAGAAGATGACTGAATAACAGCTGTAACAATAGCACCTACCAGTACACCGATAATAGGGTTGGAGAATGTAACAAACAGCTGCTGGAACCATGGCATTTCACTCAGAGGTTCTACAGCGCCGGACATCATGTCCATACCTGTCATCAGAATGGTGAAGCCCAGCATGATAACACCGATGTTTTTCTTTTTGTCCTTTTTACTGCCCATGTACATCAGCAGACCGATAAAAGCCAGCACAGGTGCGAAAGATGAAGGTTTCAACATTTTGATAAGCAGACTGTCGCCCTGCAGACCTGTCAGAGAAATCAGCCATGCAGTAACTGTAGTACCTACGTTGGCACCCATAATAATGCCGATAGCCTGTTTCAGTGTCATGATACCGGAGTTTACAAAACCTACAACCATAACTGTTGTGGCAGATGAGGACTGGATAACAGCTGTTACACCAAGCCCCAGCAGAAAGCCTCTCAGCGGACTTGCTGTCATTTTGCTCAGGATAGCGCTCAGTTTGCTGCCGGCTGCTTTTTCCAGGGCTTTGCCCATAATATCCATGCCGTACATAAACAGCGCCAGACCACCCATGAGGGTGAAAACATTAAATATACTCATAATTTTCTCCTTGATAGTTGTGAAATATAATGTATTTAAAATTTCCAACGCTAATAATTTTATCACAGTGTATGTAAAGTTACCTTACTGCTGGTGTAAAATGTGTGTAAACTGATGTTTTACAGGTGATTTTTTGTATTTAAATATCATAGTGAAAAAACTTTGGTGCTTTTCAAATGTTGCAAATAATTTACAGTAATAATATAATATAAATATAATTTAAGAAACTTCAGGAGAAAAATATGAAACAGACATTAAAAGAATATATGCTTTACCAGTTGGAAAAACTGCTGGCAATACCCAGTCCTACAGGTTATACAAAAGAAGTGTGTGATTATCTTGCAGCACAGCTGACAGAAATGGGTTTTGCGCCTTATTCACTGCACAAAGGCGGAGTTATCTGTGCGTTGAATGAAGGCGAAAACGCCCTGATGCTGGCTGCCCATGTGGATACTCTGGGTGCAATGGTAAAAACAGTAAAAGGCAACGGTGCCCTGATGGTGACACCTCTGGGAGGTCTGACTGCTGCAAATGTGGAAACAGAAACTGCATGGGTTATCACACGCGAAGGCAAAAAATACGAAGGTACATTCCAGATTGAAAATGCTTCCACCCATGTTAACAGGGAAGCAGGTACTGCTGTGAGAAGCTTTGACAGCACACTGGAGCTTCTGCTGGATGAAAAAGTATACTCAAAGGATGACACAAGGAAACTGGGCATAGAAACAGGTGATTTTGTAGCTGTAAATCCAAGATTTACAATTACAGACAGCGGTTTTATCAAAAGCCGTTTTCTGGATGACAAAGCATCTGCCGCCGTACTGCTCACATTGGCAAAGGCTGTAAGCGAAGGTCTTGAACTGAACAGAAAAGTTTATGTGATGTTCACAGTTTATGAAGAAGTGGGCCACGGCGCAGCTGCAGGCATTCCTTCTGATGTAAAGGACATGATAAGTGTGGATATGGGCTGCGTAGGTGCAGGACTTAACTGCAAAGAAACTCAGGTTTCCATCTGCTCCAAAGACTCAGCAGGGCCATATAATTATGATGTTGTAAATGACCTGGTGGCTGCTGCCAGAAATGCCGGTGTGGATTACGCCATAGATGTTTACCCATTCTATGGTTCAGATGTTGATGTAACTCTCAAAGCTGGTTTTGACATCCGTCACGGTCTTATAGGTCCCGGTGTTTATGCTTCACACGGCTATGAAAGAAGCCATGTAGAGGGCCTGGAAAATACATATAACTTACTTGTTGAATATCTGAAATAAACAAAATAAAAGTGCCCGGATTGCTCCGGGCATTTATTGTTTGTTTTACCATTCAGGTGTGGTATGGGCAAAGGCCATAGCCAGTGCCGGTACGGAAAAGGCTATGGTAAGCAACAACGGCAGGGTAGCCGGCAGCAACAGAACCATAGCGGACAGGAAAACAGCAGAGATTATCACTGTAATTACAGTTCCGGGCAGTTTTTCCACAGCTTTTCTGAAAGCAGCAGTCATCAGTTCTTTCACACTGCCGTTATTGTCAGCCTCAGCTACGGCAGGGAACAGGTGTACGCCTGTACACCACAGCATAACCAATACCAGCAGGGAAACGGACGCCATTGGAATAAACATGATGTTTTCAGATGCCATTGTTATATAAATGTATAACCCTGCGGAGAATATCCCGGAAGCTGTTACCATAATAAGTCCCGGAACTACTGCCTTTTTCATACACCTTTTATATGTCCGCATATATGTTTTTACCACATCAGGCTGATAACCTGTTTTAACCATTTTTGCTGTGCAATATGACAATGCTGCAGCTGCGGGGCCGAATGTAAAAATAAATACCGGCGGCAGAAAAACGACGCTTGTCGCTATAAATAGAAGATTTAGCTTTACCAGCGAAAGTATACCATCAGAGTCCTGGAGGATTTCTCCCAGCCTGAGAATTATTTTGTTTTTTATAGCTTTTTTCTCTTTTTTGTCCTGTTTCACTGTACAGACCGCCTTAATAATTAATCAATATATAATATAAATAAAATATCCGTTTTTAGCAAGTGAAAATTAGATTTTATTATAAAAAGTTACAAAAATATTACAGGTAAATATTACTGTATTGTAAAAATGCACAAAAATAGTATTGTTTTTACAGCAATACAACTATTTTTGGATTTTTGTTAAATAATACTTGAAAATTGTTTCAAAAATGATTAATATAATATTGATTTAGGAAACTGGAAACGTTTCCAAAACATCTGAGGGGAAATCCCGTAGAATTCCAATTAGGAGGAAAAAACTATGAAAAAACTTTTAGCTCTGGTTCTTGCTGGCGTTATGGCATTCTCTATGGTTGCTTGCGGCGGCACAGAAACAGAAGGTGGCGACACAGACGCAACAGGTTCTGTTTACTACCTCAACTTCAAACCTGAACAGGATCAGCAGTGGCAGGATCTTGCTGCTAAGTACACAGAAGAAACAGGTGTACCAGTAACTGTTGTTACAGCAGCTTCCGGCGAATACGAAACAACACTGATGTCCGAAATGGGTAAAGAATCCGCTCCAACACTTTTCCAGGTTAACGGCCCTGTAGGTCTTGCTAACTGGAAAGACTACTGCTATGACCTGACAGGTACTGACGTTTATGGTCAGCTTCTGGGCGATGACTTTGCACTTGTTGAAGACGGCAAAGTATACGGCCTTGCTTATGTTATCGAAACATACGGCATCATCGCTAACAAAACTCTTCTGGAAAAAGCAGGTCACACAGTAGAAGAAATCACATCCTTTGAAACACTGAAAGCTGTTGTTGAAGATATCCAGGCTCGCAAAGACGAACTGGGCTTCGCAGCATTCTCTTCCGCAGGTATGGATGGTTCTTCTGACTGGAGATTCAAAACTCACCTTGCTAACCTGCCTCTGACATTCGAATACGAAACAGAAGGCATCACTCCTGGTACAGTTAAAGGTACATACCTTGACAACTACAGAAACATCTGGGATCTGTACATCAACAATGCTACATGTGACCCAGCTGAACTTTCTGCAAAAACAGGTAATGACGCTGTAACAGAAATGGTTGAAGGCAAAGCTGTATTCTACCAGAACGGTACATGGGCAGCTGGCGACCTGGCAGCAATCATCGATGATCTGACAATGATCCCACTTTACATTGGTGTTGGCGACGAAGCTAACCAGGGTCTGTGCACAGGTTCTGAAAACTACTGGTGTGTAAACAGCCAGGCTTCTCAGACTGATATCGATGCTACACTGGCATTCCTTAACTGGTGTGTAACATCTGAAACAGGTGTTAACGGCATGTGTAAAGAAATGGGCTTTGTAATTCCATTTGCAAAAGCTCTGCCAGCTGACAACAAATTTGTTCAGGAAGCTGATGCTATGATCGCTGCTGGCAAAAAATCTGTTGGTTGGAACTTCCCAACAATGCCATCTGAAGAATGGAAAAACGGTGTTGGTCAGGCTCTTACAGCTTACGCTGCAGATCAGACAGATGCTAACTGGGATGCAGTAGTTGCTGCATTCGTAGACGGTTGGGCTACAGAATACGCACTTGCTAATCCAGCATAATTTTAAGTAAGTATTATAATTATATTTTAATATTTAAAGTTTAATTTCAGGGACAGCAGGAATACTTGCTGTCCCTGTATGTTTTAATTACCGAAAGGAGCGTTTTATGGAAAAGGCACTTAAAAAATATTCTCCTGTCTTTGTCCTGCCTACGCTGCTGGCTTTTACTATAGGATTTATCATTCCATTTATCGAAGGTTTATACTTATCATTCTGTCAGTTTACCACTGTAAAGAATGCTAAATTTGTGGGTCTTGCCAACTATAAGTACATCATCACAGATGAACTTTTCCTCAATTCCTTTAAATTTACAGTTTCTTTTGCGGTTGTATCAATTGTACTTATCAATGTTATTGCTCTGGGTCTTGCCCTTCTGCTCACACGCAACCTGAAAGGCACAAACATTTTCCGTACAGTTTTCTTTATGCCTAACCTTATCGGCGGTATCGTATTGGGTTATATCTGGCAGATTCTTATCAACTGTATTCTCTCTATCGTTGGACAGCCTCTGCTGGCTCTTAACACACAGGCCGGTTACTGGGGTCTTATCATCCTTACTGCATGGCAGCAGATAGGTTATATGATGATCATCTACATTGCTGGTTTACAGAATGTACCTGATGATCTTATCGAAGCAGCCGCTATTGACGGCGCTACAGCATGGCAGACATTCTGGAAAGTAAAACTTCCTATGATTATGTCTTCCATTACAGTATGTGTATTCCTTACACTTACAAACTCTTTCAAACTCTTTGACCAGAACCTTGCTCTCACAGCAGGTGACCCTGGCCATCTCACAGAAATGCTGGCTCTTAATATCTACCAGACATTCTACGCACGTGCAGGTATGCAGTGGAAAGGCTACGGCCAGGCCAAAGCAGTGCTGTTCTGTATTCTGGTTGTTGTTATCTCATTTGCACAGCTTCGCGCAACACGTTCCAAGGAGGTACAGGCATAATGAAAAAACAGAAAAGTGCTGTAGATACTGTCTGGTCATTTGTACTGGCAGTTGCCTCCGTTCTTTATATGTATCCGATTGTAATGATTCTCTTCAACTCCTTCAAACAGGAAAGAGCAATCAGTACAGGTACAGCTTTCCAGCTGCCGACAGCTGAAACTTTTGCGGGTATTGAACATTATATCAATGCTGTTAACTCCAAAGGTTTCCTGCAGTCACTGGGCTACAGCTTCCTCATCACTATCACTTCCGTTGGTGCAATCCTGCTGTTCTGTTCCATGTGTTCATGGTACATCACACGCGTAAAAGGTTTTGTATCCAATGGTCTGTATATGCTTTTTGCTTTCTCAATGGTTGTTCCTTTCCAGATGGTTATGTTTACTCTGTCACAGACAGCTGACCAGCTGAAACTGAACAAACCATGGAATATCTGGATTATCTATCTTGGCTTTGGTGCAGGTCTTGCTACATTTATGTTTGCCGGCTTTATGAAATCAATTCCTCTGGAAGTTGAAGAAGCTTCTATGATTGACGGCTGCAGCCCTCTGCAGACATATTTCATGATTGTTATGCCTATGCTGAAACCTACAATGGTTTCCGTTGGTATCCTGGAAGCAATGTGGGTGTGGAACGACTATCTGCTGCCTACACTGGTTCTGGATATCAAAAAATACAAAACAATCCCTATGCTTATCCAGTATTTCCGTGGCAGTTACGGTCGTGTAGAAATGGGTCCGATGATGGCATGTATTATGCTGACTATCATCCCTATAGTTATTATCTACCTGCTGGGTCAGAAGCATATTATCAAAGGCGTTGCAGCCGGTGCTGTTAAAGGCTAATGCCTGTTACTATAAAGGATATTGCCAGAGAGTCCGGATACGCAGTGGGAACTGTCTCCCGTGTGCTGAATAATCATCCGGATGTATCAGAGACAGCAAGGAAAAAAATTATGGAAGTGGTAAACAAATACAATTTCCGTATAAATAACAATGCTAAACATCTCAAACAGCATATCAGCAACGCCGTGGCCGTTGTTGTAAAAGGTTCCCAGAACATGCTTTTTGCACCTATTGTGGAACAGCTGCAAAGCGGTATCAGGCAAAAAGGATATGACTGTTTAATCTATTATATAAATGAAAACGAAAACGAAGTGGAGCAGGCAGTACAGGTGTGTGTGGAACGCCGTCCTGTAGGCATACTGTTTTTGGGAAGTAACCACCGGTACTTCCGACAGCAGTTTGACCAGATAAAAGTACCATGTGTCATGGTTACAAACTCTGCCCTGCGGCTCAGCTTTGACAATCTTTCCAGTGTCAGCACAGATGACGCTGCAGCTGCGAAAGCTGCAATACAGCACCTTATAGATGCAGGTCACAGAAAAATAGGTATTCTGGGCGGCTATCTTGAAAAATCAAGAGCTGCCATAACCCGTTTTGAGGGCTGTAAGGAGGCATTTAAGGAAAATAACCTGGAATTTGATTTTAATACTGATTATCAGGGCGCTTTGTTTTCAGTTACACGGGGATATGAAGCAATGAACAGGCTTCTGGACCGAGATACCCGGCTTACAGCGGTTTTTGCCATGTCAGATGTTATGGCAATCGGTGCCGTAAGAGCTATTACAGACCGCGGTCTCAAAGTGCCGCAGGATATATCGGTCATAGGTTTTGATGGTATAGAAATGATAGACTACCTCGTACCTAAACTGGCTACAATCAGGCAGAACAGGGAAGAGATAGCACGGCAGAGCATAGAGGTGCTCATGCAGGCTATTCACGGCAGTGCCGGTGCTGTTCACAGGGTTGTACCATTTGAAATTATTACCGGTGAAAGTACAAAACGACTCTATTCGGAGGAAAATAAATAATGGCAAGCATATCATTTAAAAATGTCAGAAAGACATATGATAATGGTGTAGAAGTTGTTAAAGGTTTCCACCTTGATGTTGCTGACAAAGAATTTATTGTTCTGGTTGGCGCTTCCGGTTGTGGTAAATCCACAACACTGCGTATGATTGCAGGTCTGGAAGATATTACCAGCGGCGAACTGTGGATTGGCGACAAACTGGTTAACAACATTCCACCTAAAGACAGAGATATTGCAATGGTATTCCAGAGCTATGCTCTGTACCCACACATGACAGTTTATGACAACATGGCTTTTGCACTTAAACTGGCAGGTGAATCAAAAGCAGTAATTGATGAAAAAGTAAAAGAAGCGGCTGAAATCCTTGGCCTGACACCTTATCTGGACAGAAAACCAAAAGCTCTGTCCGGCGGTCAGCGTCAGCGTGTTGCCCTTGGCCGTGCTATGGTTAGAAAACCTGCAGTTTTCCTGCTGGACGAACCACTGTCCAACCTGGATGCTAAACTGCGTACAGAAATGCGCAGTCAGCTGGCTCATCTTCATAAAAAACTGGAAACAACATTTGTATATGTTACACATGACCAGACAGAAGCTATGACTCTGGGTACAAGAATTGTTGTTATGAATGCAGGTATCATCCAGCAGGTTGATACACCAAGAAACCTGTATACAAAACCTGTAAACAAATTTGTTGCCGGCTTTATCGGTTCTCCTACAATGAACTTCTCCAATGCACTGGTTGCAGAAAAAGAAGACGGCCTCTATCTTGAATTTGAAGGTCATTCAGTTAAACTGAACGCTGAAAAGACAAAAGCCCTGAAAGACGGCGGTTATGTAGGTAAAGAAGTTATCTTCGGTATCCGTCCGGAAGATGTTTACGAAGATGAAGATGTAGTAAAAGCTGGTCTTGAAGAAAAACGTGTAATCGAAGCAGAAGTAGATATGTATGAACTGCTTGGTTCTGACGTTATCCTGTATTACTATGTAGGTGAAAATAAATTTACAGCTATTGTAAATCCGGCTACACCTACAAGAACAGGCGATACAACACATTTTGCATTTGATGTGGACAGAATGCACATCTTTGACAAAGATACAGAAGTTACAATCTGCCACTAATATTTTTTAAGGAGGTATACCTATGAGAAGTAACGGTATTCTCATGCATATTTCTTCTCTCCCATCTCCTTACGGAATCGGAACAATGGGTGTTTCAGCCTATGAGTTTGCAGATTTTCTTGCACGGGCAGGACAGTCTTACTGGCAGCTTCTTCCAATCTGTCCTACAGGGTATGGGGATTCACCTTATCAGTCGTTCTCAACAAATGCAGGCAATCCTTATTTTATAGACCTTGACCTGCTGTATCATATGGGCTTTCTTGACCGTGATGATTATGAAAATATTGACTGGGAAAGCACACCGGACAGCGTAAACTACGGTGCGCTTTATGAAAAACGTTACCCTGTATTGCGCAAAGCAGCAGAACGTTTCAAACAGGATGTTCCGGAAGATTACGCAGAATTCTGTAAAAAAAACAGTTTCTGGCTTGATGATTATGCGCTGTTTATGGCGCTTAAAAATGCTTTTGGCGGCGCCGCATGGTATAACTGGGAAGCTGACATCAAAACCAGACAGCCTGAGGCACTGGCCGCAGCGAAAGAAAAGTATATCGATGATATAAACTTCTGGAAAGTTCTTCAGTATCTTTTCTTCAAACAGTGGAACAGTCTGCGTGAATATGTAAACGGAAAAGGCATTAAGTTTATTGGTGACCTGCCGATTTATGTATCTCTCGATGGCGTTGATGCATGGTCACATCCTCAGTTTTTCCAGCTGGACGAAAATCTGCAGCCAGTTGAGGTTGCCGGTTGTCCGCCGGACGGCTTCTCAGCTGACGGTCAGTTGTGGGGTAATCCGCTGTATGACTGGGACTACATGGAAAAAGACGGCTATACATGGTGGATTAAGCGTATAGAATATCTGTGCAATGTTTATGACATTCTCCGCATTGACCATTTCCGTGGCTTTGATTCTTATTTTGCTATTCCTTATGGTGATACTACAGCCCATAATGGTTGCTGGAAACAGGGTCCCGGTATGAAGCTGTTCAATGCCATTGAAAAAGCTATAGGAAAACAGCCTATTATTGCAGAAGACCTGGGATATCTTACCGATTCTGTAAAACAGCTGCTGACAGAAAGCACATTCCCTGGTATGAAAGTGCTGGAATTTGCTTTTGACAGCCGCGATGCAAACAGTGTAGAATATTTGCCTTACAAATATCCGGTAAACTGTGTGGCTTATATCGGTACACATGATAACGACACAGCCTGTGGCTGGATGAAAACAGCCCCACAGGAGGATATACGGACAGCTGTTGAGTATCTTAATCTCAATGAAGCTGAAGGCTGGCACTGGGGGCTGATGCGTGCACTGTGGACCACAGCTGCAGATATGACAATAGTTCAGTTCCAGGACGTGCTGGGGCTGGGCAGTGAGGCCAGAATGAATACACCTTCTTCTGTTGGTCATAACTGGCGCTGGCGTACTCTGCCGGGTACATATACAAAGGAACTGGCAGAAAAGTTGCACCACAAAATGGCACTTTACGGCAGATTGCCTAAATAACACAATCTGTAACAGAAATAATATAAAACAGAGGGAAGCTATGTTTTCTCTCTGTTTTTATGTTGCTTTTGATGTTTTGCAATGTTATAATTAAAACAAAGGTATATGGAGGTAAAATATTATGAATGAAGCAATTAAACAGAAAATTTATGACACAGGCTTTGAACATGAAAAAATGTATGGTGGCTGTGCTCAGTGTGTGCTGTGTGCCATGAGAAGTGTAATGGACATCGACCCTGCTGTGGTAAAATCAGCCACTGCACTGATGGCAGGCGGCATCCGCAGTGGTAACAGCTGTGGCGCTTTCAATGGTGCGCTTATGGCTATTTCTTCAGTAACTGGCAGAGAACCTGACAATATGGGGGACAGCCGGGCTGTAGCGGCTACTGCTGTACCTGGACGCAAGCTGTATGATAAGTTCATGGAAGAATACGGCAGCGTACTGTGCCGTGACATTCAGTACAAAATCATGGGTAAAAGCTACAGAATGTATGACCCTGATGACCTGAAACGCTTCCTGGAGGACGGCGGCCACGATGACAAATGTACTGCTGTAGTTGCAAAAGCAGCTGTATGGGCAGCTGAAATTCTGGAAGAATGCGGTCTGAAAGAATTCAAATAGGATAAATTAATGACAGCCGTCTTATGTATAAGACGGCTGTTTTATATATGTGGAACGGTCTTTTCTTTTGCAGTATTTTTGGTATAATGTATTCAATAGAGATGAAAGGAGCAGGGAAATGCATATCAGAATGGGTATAAAGCAGCTGGTAGAGTTTATCTATCGTGCCGGTAGCATAGATTCACGTTTTACCGGCACAGACAGAGCATTGCTCGGCTCTAAAATTCATCGCCAGCTACAAAAACAAGCCGGCGAAAATTATAAAGCAGAGCAATTTCTTGTTCTGGAAAAATGTGAAGGTGATATACTTTACACGCTGAACGGGCGCGCCGATGGCATAATAACAGAAACTGACGGTATGATTATAGATGAAATCAAAACTGTTTCTACACCGCTGGAGCATGTAGATGAAAATTACAGCCGCGCTCACTGGGCTCAGGGGTGTTTTTACGGCTATATCATTTGTAAAAATGAGAACCTGGACAGTATCTCCGTTCAGCTAACTTATTATAATATTGATACAGATGAAATAAAGCGTATAAAACAGCATTTTTCCTTTGAGCAACTGGAAAAAATCGTAACAGATACTCTTGTGCAATACAGAAAATGGGCTGTACTCTCTGAAAATATGACAGAGGACAGAAATACTTCCCTTAAAGAAATGGAATTCCCTTATGACTCCTATCGTGAGGGCCAGCGCCGGATGGCTGTAGCTGTATACAACACTATAAAGAATCAAGACAGACTGTTTGTCTGTGCTCCTACCGGCACCGGCAAAACATTGTCTACTTTATTTCCGTCACTGAAAGCAGTTGGGGAAGGAAAAACTGACAAGGTATTTTACTTGACAGCTAAAACTGTCACAGGCAAAGCTGCTGTGGACGCAGTGTCACTTTTATACTCAAAACAGCCTGGTTTACAGCTGAAGATGCTGACTGTTACAGCAAAAGACAAAATTTGCTTTCAGGAACAGCGCAAATGTGACCCTGTTTCATGTCCTTATGCCAAAGGATATTTTGACAAAATAAATGATGTTCTTTATGATGTAATAAAGCGCAACAATGTTTTTGTGACAGAAAATATTATTGAAACAGCAAAAAAGCATAGGTTGTGTCCTTATGAATTGTCTCTGGACATCAGTGAATGGTGTGATTTGGTAGTATGTGACTACAACTATCTTTTTGACCCTACTGCTCATCTGCAACGATTTTTTGACAATAAAAAAGGGGAATATGTTTTTCTTATAGATGAGGCCCACAATCTGCCGGACAGAGCGAGGGAAATGTATTCGGCTTATCTGGATAAAAAGACTTTCTTTTCAATTAAGAAAGCCATGGATAAAAAGGAGAAAAAGCTGATAAAGGCGCTGAATGAAATCAATAGCGTCTTTATTGAATACAGGCACAGGTTTGATGATGTGGAAGAAAACAGACTGGTGCAGAATGATGCTCCCGAAAATATTGAAAAACCGCTGAGAAAGTTTGTCAAAGAGTGTTCTGAATATTTTGACCGAAATAAAACGGACTCTATTGACGAAGAACTGCAGACAGCTTATTTTGATACTAAATTTTTCCTTAAAATACTGGAGGAATATGACGATAAATATGTTACACTGATTTATAAAAGCGGTGATAATGTAAGTGTTAAACTGTACTGCGTTGACCCAAGCACTCAGATAGACAACCGGCTCTCCACCGGTATCAGCACTATAGCATTTTCAGCCACTCTTACACCTATTGATTATTATCGCAGCATTATCGGTGGCAGTGGCCGGGCAGCAGCTGTGCCAAGCCCGTTTTTACAACACAATCTGGGACTGTATGTAGCGGACAATATCAGTACCCGCTACAACGACCGTACCGCCACACTGGAAAATATCTGTGATATGCTGTATGAATTTATCTGTGGAAAAACAGGAAATTATATTGTTTATTTCCCAAGCTACAGCTATATGCAGTCAGCCGCAGAACTTTTCGGTGAAAAGTATCCCGATGCAAATACCATTGTACAGACACCAGGTATGACAGAGGAAGAAAAAACGGAATTTATTGATAATTTTGATGTTTCCAACACCAATGGACTTCTTGGTTTTTGTGTTATGGGTGGCATCTACGGTGAAGGCATCGACCTGACAGGAGAAAGACTTATCGGCTGTGCTGTGGTTGGCGTAGGTCTGCCGCAGATTAATTTCCAGCTGGACACACTGAAAAATTATTATGACAACACAGGGGTGGATGGATTTGCTTATGCATATCAGTATCCCGGTATGAACAAGGTTATGCAGGCGGCTGGCAGGGTAATCCGTACCGCCAGCGACAGGGGAGTGGTGCTGCTGATTGACAGCCGTTTTACCACACGCCGTTATCTGGAGAATATGCCACCACACTGGAGCCACTTGCAGAGAGTGAAAAACAGGTGGCAGCTGAAAGAAAAACTGAATAATTTCTGGAATAAAAAAGACTGAGGTTAATCCTCAGTCTTTTTTGCAGATGATAATCAGGAAATATCATCTTTTAAAACTTATGAATATTCCAGCGGGTCAGATGTCACTTTTTCTCCATTTATTAATTTATATACCTCCAGATGCAGATGAGGTCCTGTGGAGTTACCTGTATTGCCTACATAGCCAATCAGCTGACCCTGCTGTACTTTCTGACCTTCCAGAACTTCAAGAGCATCACAATGTGCGTACAGTGTGCGATAATCGCCATGGTCTATTACACAGTATATGCCGTAGCCCATATTGGTACTTTCCACTGTAATTACTGTACCAGCAGCCACTGCAAAAATACCTGTACCAATATCCGCTGCAATATCTATACCGTTATGCTGTGGATACTGTCCGGAATAGCCTCTGGTTATTCTGCCGCCAATCAGTGGCCATATATGCCTGCCATTGTTTTCAGTGCGGTATTCTGTCGGCAGCACAGGCGGTACAACACCTATTATTTTATATCTGCTGTTTTCTTCTGCTTGGATATACATCACTTCCTGACGCATAGGTGCATCTTCCGGTCTGCCTTCATAATCATATTCAATCCGTACAGAATAATAGAATTTATCTCCGTTTATATATGGCTCATAGGCAAACTGCTGTTCATCTTTGTCAGTGGGGTGAGAGATGGTGTAGTTTTCCAGAGTGTACTTTTCCGGCTCATTCAGAGTATTGAAATACACCTGTGCTGCAGTTTCTGCCATTACTTCCAGCGGTTCATCCGGTTTTATAAAGAATTCATATCTTTCATCTGTAATGGAAAGCTCTGCCTTTTCTCCGGGATGAATTTCCAGAATGTCCCCGGGATATATACCGTCTTCAGCATCAGGGTTAAGTTCCATAATTGTAGCAGGGTAGGTGTTATACTTTTCAGCTATTTCCCATACAGTTTCACCGTCAGACACAGTGTGGTAAACAATATTCTGTGAAGAATCCGGTTCGTCATTATTTATTAAGTTTTCTGTAGGGTTAAGCATCAGAATACCTGCTGCACATGCAAGCAGAATGACGGTTGTTGCCATATACTTTGCTGTGTTTTTTTTGTAATTCAGAATATTCACTATTCTTTCTTTTATATTGCTTTCGCCGAAAGCCGCCGCTGTCAGAATATGTCTGCCTGTTGAAAGCTTCAGTAAAGTACTGCTGTAACCGGCAATATATTCTGCACCCATTTTTCTGATTGCAGCTTCATCACAGGCCATTTCCATATCTTTCTCTGCCATACGGAATGCCAACCATACCAGCGGGTTGAACCAGTGAATGCACAGTGCGATGAAACCAATGAATTTAAAAATATAATCCTTTCTCCCGATATGCACTTTTTCGTGCCGGATTATATATTGCTGCTCCTGCTGATTAAGTCCTGCCGGCAGATAAATGCGCGGATTGACAATGCCGTACACAAAAGCAGTGCTTATTCTGTCACAGCAGAAAACATTGTGCTGAATTTCTGCGCTGCCTGCCAGCAGTCTTTTTGTTTCGTACGCTGACAGAACACTGCTTATAACAAATGCTGCTACGCCTGTTATCCACACTGCACTGATTATTCCTGTGTAGTCAGGGGTGATATTATGGGGAATTATCACATTTCTGTCAGCCACATAGTCCGGCACAATTATATCGGTATCAGGGATAACCGCGTCTATTGACGGAATGTAAGTTTCCTTTTCTGCTGCAATATATTCAATTGCACCTGCCGGTGTGGTTTCAGCCACAGGCAAAGCGTTGTATGCCGAAAACTCTGACGGCAATGACCACGGGCACAGCAACCTGAACAGTACCACCAGCCACAGCGCATAAGACATTATCTTTGGCTGTTTTTTAAGAAATAATCTAAGTATCAGAACTGCTATTATGGCAAAGCTGGCGGTGATGCTCATATTAACCACAGACAAAAACAAATCTTTTATCATCTGCCGCCCTCCTTATACCTGTCTATCAACTGCTGTATTTCCGCGATTTCATCATCTGACAGACCTTTGTTTTTTGAAAAAAGGGTGAGGAACATCGGCAATGAGCCCTGAAAAGTCCGGTCAATAAAATCCTGACTCTGCCTGTAGATAAAATCATCCTTTTCAATCACAGTCGCCACTGTTCCGCCATTGTTTTCAAAAATACCTCTTTCACACAGCCTTTTCAGCATAGTGTATGTGGTAGTGCGCTTCCAGCCGAATTCCTTTTCCCGCAGTTCCACCAGCTTTCTGGTGGAAACGGGTGAGTGACCCCAGATAATTTCCGCAAATCTTTTTTCCATTTCGCCCAATTTGTACTGTTCCATTATTCATATACCTCAAAATTATTGTCTAATATCATTAGACTGATTATAGTCTAACACTGTTAGACAAATAAATCAATACAGTTAACAATTTGTTTACCAAATAATCACAAATAAAAAGAGAGGACGAAGCCTCTCTTTGGTTTTATTCATCTCTTAAATCTATTACAATTGGCTTTAACATGCTGAATTCTTTGTTTGCTTCTTGAAATCTTGCCAGCCATTTCGGGTCAATATGGGATTCAAGGTAATACTGGCTGTCTTTTTTTATAAGCAGGCAGATTAGTTCTATGTGTTTTGTTCGGGGGAACATATCATAAGGCTGTACAAATTCCACAGAGTAGCCGTGTTCTGCCAGATATTTGCAGTCGCGTGCGGCAGTGGCATGATTGCAGCTTATCATTGCAATTCTTGGCACATCCATCGAAATAATGGCATCAAGTGTCTCCTGGTCACAGCCTTTTCTCGGAGGGTCCACCACAACAGCATCAGGCAGGAAATTTTCTTCCACCAGCATTTTTGCAGCGTCCTTGGCGTCAGCACAGATAAATCTGGCGTTATCCAAGCCCATTTTCTTTGCATTGATTTTTGCATTTTCCACAGCCTGAGGAATTATTTCCACTCCCACAAGGCTGTCAATTTTATCGGCCATAGACAAACCTATAGACCCTGCACCGCAGTACATATCCAGCAATATTTCGTGAGATTGCAGCATAAGCGCATCCTTGGCTATGTTGTATAGCTGCTGGGCGCCGTCGTGGTTTACCTGATAGAAAGAGTGAGGGCTGATTTCTATTTCCACACCGCACAGCTGGTCGGTGATTTTTCCTTCCCCATAAACAGTATAGTTTTCTTCACCAAGAATAACATTGGTGTTTTTGTTATTCACATTTATAACAATAGTGGAGATAGCAGGGAATTCCTCTTTCAGCTGATTGCACAGCTGTTCTTTATTTATAAATTCAGCCTTTGTGCACACCAGGCACAGCATAATCTGGCCTGTTACCCAGGCTTTGCGCAGATAAATATGGCGTACAATGCCTGTTCTTTTTTCTTCGTTATAGCCTTTAATGTTCAGCTTGTTCATCAGCTGTACAGTGCGCTGGGCGATTTCGTTCAGTTCTACAGGCTGCAGCAGACAGTCTTCACATGGGATAACCCTGTGGCTTCTCTGCGCATAAAAGCCGGTGACAGCCTTGCCGTTTTCATCACAGCTGACAGGAAACTGGGCCTTGTTTCTGTATCTTTCAGCCTCATCACAGGACATTGTAGGTCTTACTTCGCAGTCCAGCTTGGCTATTCTTTCAAAAGCAGATTTTACAAAACTGTGCTTGGCTCTTTTTTCTGCTTCGTAGCTTATATGCTGAAAATCACAGCCGCCGCAGCTGCGTGAAATAGGGCAGGCAGGTGTGACTCTGTCAGCTGATGGTGTGATGATTTTTTCACACCTGCCAAAGCTGTAGCCGGACAGAACTTTTACTATTTTAATTTCACACACATCGCCCACAGCAGTAAAGGGGACAAATATAACCATGTTGTCATATCGTGCCACACCGTTGCCGTCGCTGGAATAATCTATAATTTCAGTTGTAATAATATCGTTTTTCTTTAACATAAATTTGCTTAAATAACAGGTTGGATATAAATGTATTTGTCTATAATATTGTAGTCCAGATTTTCAAAAGGATAGATTTTTGCTTTTATATTTCCTATTATCTGGTCTCTGGCTTGGAAATATTTTGTGTAATCGATAAAGCACAGCTCCATATATGGATAACTGCTGTACATATCCAGTGCATCAAAGTTTATGCCGATAATCTCCACACCGCTGCCAGCCGGCCGGTAGTTTTCCGGAAATACTGTGAGATAATCATTGTCCAGAATAATAAAACACTCGCTGGACCATTTGTTTTCAGTGCAGTATGACAGCACATCACCTTTGGTCAGGAAAATTTCATCCAGCTGCTGGAGAGGCACACCCAACAGCTCAATATTCAGCAGGAAAGCATCATAAAAGCGCTGGTAGATGTTATTAAGAGTTTCCGGCGTTACCACGCTGAAAGAGAATATCTGATCGCCGTTTTTGTCAATCAGTTCATTCTGCCATATCCGGTTTACTTTTCGTGCGAACTGTTCGCCTATATAAGTATAGTCCGCGCTTATGCAATAGCTTTTGTCATAGCTGTCCAGGATAGCTTTATCAACGTCATTCATCAGAAAGAATACAGGTATGTTTTCCTCACGGCATATATCTGTGATAGCCTGGGCAGTTTCAGAGGATATGTTGGCATCACATATTGTTACGCTCAGTATATCTTTCAAAGCTTCCTCTGTCAGTATTTCACTATAGCTGTCAGCAGCCCGCATGGTGTATTTTACTTCGTCATATTCATAGGGTTTATAATAGTTATAGGCAGACCGGAAAGACGGTGAAATAATATTTATATGGTAGTCAGGTATATCTTCTTTTTCGATACAGCCCGTAAACAAAATGGTACACAATAATAAAGATAAAATAAATCTTATTTTTTTCATATTTCTCCTTGGGTTTCGATGCTCTGGAGGTATTTGCTCGGAGGTATTTTTTTGATTTTCTTGAATACTCTTGAAAAATAGAACTGGTCAAAGAAGCCTACTGAAACAGCAATCTGCGAAATGGACAGGTTGGTATTTTTTATCAGGTTACAAGCTTCGTTTATGCGGTATTCAGTAAGATAGTCAATAGGGGATTGGTCCAGGTTTGCCACAAACACACGGTACAGGTGGCTGCGGCTGATACCCACTGCATTTGCTATGTCATCCACGCTGATATCTGTGGAGTAGTTGAACTGTATATATTTGATTGCTTCTATTACATAGCTGGACTGTGTCACAGACGGAGCAGGGGAAATCATGCTGCTTTCTTCTATCAGCTTTGCCAGGAACAGGTAAAGGTAACCAATCATGGCGGTGCTGTGGCTCATGGTGTTGCCGCTGTTGGCGTAAATCTGATACAGGTATTCTTTGCAGGTGTCATAGTCTTTGGGAGCATAAACAGGTGCCGAATCCTTGAACGGCAGTGATGAAACTGCTTTCTGTGCATAAGTTCCATTAAAACCAACCCAATAATATTCCCACGGGTCAGCTTCATCAGCAATATAATTCACAACCTGTGATGGTTTGATAAGAAACATATCCCCGGCTTTCAGATTATAGGTTTTACCGCCACAGATGTATCGACCTTTACCTGAAACAACCAGATGTATAAGAAAATGGTCTCTGATACCGGGACCCCATGAATGCTCCGGTGTGCAGCTCTGGAGACCACAATTGAATATTGCGAGGCTAACATTGTCAATCAGGTTTTGTTTGTAAGATTGTTTGTAAGGGTTGGTCATTTTATACCTCCATTTTATTTCATCTTATTATATAATAAATGATTTACAGTCAAAAATCAACAAAAATCCATGTTTTTCGCAAAAAATATTAAATAATAATACATATTGGTCATATAGTACAAAAAATCGGGTGGTTTAAACAGTGCGATGACAGAGATTAAGCAAATAAAATATAAAAATAATAAATAAAAATCATCTGCACATAATAAAGACGGACAAGGAGGCAGAAAATGAATAAAAAAGATAATATAGAAAAAGACCCTGTGATACAGGCTATAATCAGACGGCATGCCAGTGACACTGACCCCAACGGCAGTTATACCGGAAGGCCGGAGGATAAAAGTGAAACTCCGGTACAGGACGCTGACGACTTGTGAAAAAATAAACTCCCTCTTTTGATAAGAGGGAGTTGTCTTTTATAAAGAAAAGTCATCAGAAGTGTACTGCGGTAGATTAGGTCTGCGTTTTGGTATTCGTTTTGTAGGCATATACACGAATTTATTGCAGGAATAATAAGGCGAAACCACACCTTTTTTACTGCACAGAATCATGGCGTTATCGCTGGAGCGGTTGCCAAATTCACAATATTCACATGCCGGGGAAATATTATTCCCGAACAGCTTTTTACTGTTTCTGAAAAGACCCATTTTATTCACCTGCCTGTAAATATTATATATCATTTTTCTGGTTTAGTAAATAGCCTGTTACGGTCTGAAATAACAGTAAATGACAGTATCAGCATAAACAGTACAGCGCTTATTTCAAAGCTGTTGTAAAAGTATTTGACAGCCATGCTTTCAGGGCTCAGTGCGCCCGCCGCTACCGGGAAAAGATTACACAGCATTGTGAAAATCATAAGGCTGACTGGCGTGTGTATCACTCTTGAAATCATAAGAGTTCTGATAATATCTGTACTATGTGTAAAGTGATATACTTGACACAGTGTGCTTACAGGCATCAGACTAAGTACTATACATATAAAAAATGGATTTTTTCCTGTATTACGGGCAATTTCGGTACATCCGGCAGTCACTTCCAATAGCGCTGACAGTATATTTATCGGTATTTCTGATGATATGTAAAGTTTTAATACTTTACATATAACATAAAAAATAATCACATATCCACAGATTGAAAGAATGCTTTTTACAGAATTGTTCACACAGTCTACAAAGCTTTTTCCAGACTGTTCTGATGAATTTTGTTGCGCAACAATGTTGTATTTAAAAATGAATGATAGGATAAATGCTGTTATCAGCGAAGCAGATGCCAGTGCTGCAAAGAGCATACAACCCAGGTAATAGTTATCAAGCAGGCCTATGCCTACAGCAAATACGCAAAAAGAAAAGGAATTGTTTATCATTACAGGACTTATTGATTTCAGGCAGTTATTTTCGTATCCGGACTGCTTCATTTCCTCCAGAAAGCCTGCTCCCACAGCAAAACCACCGATAAATGACAACAGAATATAAGCAGAAAAGCGTTTGTCTTTTATTTTCATCAGATAACTGTACCACATCAGAGGCAGTGAAAGGATACCGGTAAACCGGCTTTGCCCCAGATAAGAGGAAAACACCATAAAAACGAACAGTGATGGGATAATGTTGTTATAGCACAGGGCCAGGGCACTTTTTACAAACAGCATTACCTGCTGTGCGTTTGCGGTTATTATAGCTATTGCTGCCGCACAGGCCAGTGGCCTGCAGATTTTTTTGATTATCATATACACACCTCGATGATAAATATATATGTTGTAAAATGAATTTTTAGGTGAACAATATGAAAAACGGAACAGAATATATAAAAAATATAATAAATGGTATTACCGAAGAGGATTATGGAAATGCAAAAACACTGCTGTCTCTTGACACAGGCGGCAGACTGAAAATAGATGGGTTTGACAGTATAGCGGATTATACTTCCAGCTTTATAGCTGTCCTGTCCGGTGGGCGCCAGATAACAATATACGGAGATAACCTGGTTATAACCGGCTGTGACAAAAGTATTATCCATCTTCAGGGAAAAATCAGCAGAATAGAACTGGAGTGAGGTGTTTTATGGTTGCAAAAGTCAGATTCAGCACAGAGTATGGTTTTTATAATGATTTTCTCAACGGTATTCTTCAGCGGGATATTCCGGTTTATTCTGTAAGACTGACAGAGTTTGGTTTTACAGCGGTATGCTACGCTTCAGATTACAGAAAAATCGCAAAACTGGCACGAAAATATCAATGCCGCACCAGGATAAAAGAAAAAAGAGGACTGTATTTTGTTATAAGGCCCTACAGGAAAAGAAAAGGACTGCTGGCGGGAGTGCGGTTATTTCCGTTGCTCTGTTTTCTTTTTTCCTGTATCATATGGAAAATTGACATAAACACTGATGACCGGCAGCTGAAAAACACTTTGGCTCACAGCCTGTATAATCAGGGCATATACCGGGGCAGCACCTGTACAAAGGACCAGCTGGCAGATGTTCAGCGGCAGCTGATGCTGGAAAACAAAAATCTGGGATATATAACTCTGAATTTTTACAAAGGTATACTTACCTGCGAGGTTTACCGGCGGCAGGAGCGGAAAGACGAAAAGGAAAGCTATTCTTTCAGCGATATTGTTTGTCTGATGGACGGAGTTGTCACCGATGTGCGTGTTTACCGGGGCTTTTCGCAGGTGCAGTCTGGACAGTCGGTCAGCCGGGGAGATGTACTGGTAAAATGCGAGGAGCTGGACATACGCGGCAGACTGTCTCAGTCCCAGACAGCTGCCTATATAGCCGGTGATTGTGAAAAGGAATACACCGTTTTTGTTCCGTACAATAAAACTGTTCCTGTGTACACCGGTAAAACTGCACAGGATGAGATTGTCAGCTTTCTGGGCATAGAACACCAAACCAAAAAAGCAGACCTGTCTGGTTTTTCTATGTACACACAGCAACAGGTCATATCATCCGGTAATATAGCAGGTTTTTGTTTTCCCTATACCGTGAAGACTATAACGTACAGCCGGCTGGAGCAACAACAGATTTCGGGAGATTTTCCGTCAGTGCGGAAAGCCGCGGTAAAACAGCTGCAGCATCTTATCTCCAATGATACAAAGCTGGAAGAGGAGTATTCGCGCCGGTATGATTACCGTATGGAAGAGGAAGGCGTTACGGCTGTGTGCAGGGTAAAGGGACGCTATATTATAATATAAGTATAATTATTTACTTATTTTTGCAGTTGTGGTATACTGAATTATTAAGAAAAACTTACGAGGTGAGACTTTGGCAGAAAAGCTTTTTGAAGTTCTGGACAACGATATAGCCTTGGCTATATGCGGTCCTTTTAACAACAATATTTCCTTTATGGAAAAAACACTTAACTCCGCCATCATATGCCGCGGCACTACTTTCAAAGTTACCGGCGATGAAGAAAGTGTGAACAATACAATCAATGCGCTGACAGCAATGGAAGACCTGTATAAACGCGGCACAGAGCTGGACGAACAGGCTGTGCGTTACTGCACATCTTTAGCCAACGAAAACAACGGCAGCAAGGCAAGGGAACTGACAGGCGAGCTGGTGCTGCTGACAGCCAAAGGCAAGCCTATCAGGGCAAAAACTCTGGGTCAGAAAGAATATCTGAACAAAATAGAGAAAAACTCCATCACATTTGGTGTAGGCCCTGCAGGTACAGGTAAAACCTATCTGGCGGTTGCCATGGCAGTAAAAGCTTTCAAAGCCGGCAATGTTTCCCGTATTATCCTTACCCGCCCTGCTGTGGAAGCCGGCGAAAAGCTGGGCTTTCTGCCGGGGGACCTGCAGACAAAGGTTGACCCTTATCTGCGTCCTCTTTATGATGGTCTGTTTGATATGATGGGACCGGAAACTTTTCAGAAGCTGATGGAAAAAGGTGTTATCGAAGTGGCACCTCTGGCATATATGCGAGGCCGCACACTGGACGACAGCTTTATTATTCTGGATGAAGCTCAGAACACTACCAAAGAACAGATGAAAATGTTCCTCACCCGTATGGGTATGGGCTCAAAAGTGGTTGTTACAGGTGACATCACTCAGATTGACCTGCCTGCTGAAAAGAAATCCGGCCTGAAAGACGCCATGCAGGTGCTGAAAGGCATTGAGGATATTGCAATTGTACGCCTGACGGAAAAAGACGTAGTTCGTCACAAACTGGTACAGGATATTGTAAAAGCATATGAAAAAGCCGCTGAAAAACAGGCAGCAGAACGCCCTAAATTCACAGAAAGGAAATTCACAGGTAAGAAATATTATGTCAAATAAAGTATGGATTAAAAACGAACAGAAAATTGTGGAATTCACACCGGCAATGCGCCGTCTTATCAGAAAAAGTGTAAACAGTGTACTGGTAAATGAAGACATACTGGAGCCATGTGAAGTTTCCGTGACACTGGTGGACAATGACGATATTGCTGTTCTCAACGGCCAGTTCCGCAACAAACCGGTGGAAACAGATGTTTTGTCTTTCCCTCTGGGCGAAAACGGTATCTATGACGAAAACCCTGAAACAGGCGCCATGATGCTGGGCGATATTGTTATTTCACTGGAAAAAGCGCTGCAGCAGGCAGAAATGTATGGTCATTCAGCTGCCAGGGAAGTGGCTTTTCTGACAGTTCATTCCATGCACCATCTGCTGGGTTATGACCACGAAAACGGCGGCGAAGAAGAAAAAATCATGCGCCGCAAAGAAGAAGAGGTACTGGTAAAAATGGGACTTCCACGAACAGTATCCATTCAGGTATCGGAAGAATAAAATGATTAGTTTACTTAAAAGATTTTTCAGAAGCATGGGCTATGCTTTTAAAGGTATAAAACTGGGTATAAAAGAAGAACGCAACCTGCGCATAGATATGGTGGCTATGCTGTTTGTGTGGTTTCATATGCAGTTTTTCTATTTTACCAGAGCGGAAACAGCTATAATTGTGCTGGTTACATTCCTTATCCCTGCTTTTGAGCTGATGAATACCGCTGTTGAAAGAGCAGTACACAAGCCTGATGCTGAGCACTGGATGCCGGCAGGTGATGCCAAAGATACTGCCGCAGGCGCCGTGCTGATTATGACTATTGGCGTGGTGGTTATTGCCGGTATTATGTTTTTTGATATTCACGGCCTGTCAAATGTGCTGGGGTATTATACCGAAAACATACTTCATCCTCTGGGACTGGCGATGTACATCACAGCGTCATATTTCTTTATCACAATCGACAACTTTAATAAAAAGGAAAAATAAATGGATTCAAAATCAATTTTTGTGGCAATTGTAGGTAAACCTAATGTTGGCAAATCTTCACTGATGAACCTTATTCTGGGCGAAAAAATTGCCATTGTTACACAAAAACCGCAGACAACCCGTACAAGCATTACAGGCATCCTGACAAAAGGTCCTACACAGTTTGTATTTATGGATACACCTGGCATTCATTCACCTAAGACAAAGCTGGGCGAAAGAATGGTAAAGACAAGCCATAAAACTATCGCAGATACAGACCTTGCAGTAATGCTGTTTGAGCCTTACGGTGATTTTAACGAAGCTGAACTGGCACTGGTGGACAGCATCAAAAAGAGCCGTCTGCCTGCTCTTGCGGTTATCAACAAAAAGGACACGCTGAAAAAAGAAAAAGACGCCGAAGAGCAGGCCGCAAAAATCATGGAGCTGGGCGTTTTTGATGAAGTTATCCTGATTTCAGCCAAAGAAAACACTAATGTTGATTATCTCATGGACAAAATCGACAGCTACGCCATGGAAGGTCCTCATTACTTTGACGATGACGCAGTTACAAACATTCCTGAAAAGGTAATCGTGGCAGAAATCGTCCGTGAAAAGCTGCTTCTCAATATGCGTGACGAAATTCCTCACGGCACAAATGTGGAAGTGGAACGGTTCAAAGAAAGAAAAGGTAAAAATATTATTGACATCAGCGTGGTTATCTACTGCGAAAAGAAAAGCCATAAAGGCATGATTATCGGCAAACAGGGCGCCATGTTGAAAAAAATCGGCTCACAGGCCAGAACAGACATCGAAGATTTCCTCTCTGCAAAGGTAAATATGCAGTGCTGGGTAAAAGTTAAGGAAGACTGGCGAGATTCCAACTATATCCTTAACGACTTCGGTTTCAAAGACGAATAAAATAACGGTTTTAATTTCCACTTATATTTTCACCTCCGTGCTTTATACTAATGCTGTAAGAAAACGGAGGTGGATATATATGACTAAAGACTACTGGCAGAAATTCACCGAAAGCGGCAGGGTAGAGGATTATCTGCGCTATCGCAGCAGTATAAACGGAACCTATTTATCCGATGACACAAATGAGCAATCAGACACAGACAATAACGGGAATAGTAATAAAAGAGATAAAGACCAAGGAAAGTGATAAAATAATCACTGTTCTTTCAAAAGAACTGGGTGTTATCAATATCTATGTAAAGGGTGCTATGAGATTGAAAAATAAATTTCATAGCGCCACTGGTCTGTTTACATACAGTGAGTTTGTAATTTTTCGGTCCCGTTCATCTGACCTTTATCAGCTGAACGAAGCATCGGTAAAACATATTTTTCACGCGCTGTCCACAAATGTAGAGTATCTGGCCTTGGCAATGTACATGTCAGAGCTGGTGTGCGAGGTAAGTGTGCCGAATGATATGAACAACGAAATCCTGCGTCTGTACCTGAACATACTCCATATGCTGACCACAGGCAAATGGTCTGTGCTGCTGTGCAAAGCAGCTTTTGAAATGCGCCTGATGTGTGACACTGGGTTTCGTCCGGCATTGCTGGGGTGTAAAGCCTGTGGAGAATATGAAAAAGATATGTTTTTTATGGATGTAGTCAACGGTGATATTATCTGTCCCACATGTATGAAAGCCCACCAGACTGACAGGATGATAATGGAAAAACCTGCCATGCTGGCCATGCGCTATTTTGCATATGCCGACCTGGACAAAATGTTTTCATTTACTGTAAACGACTTTTTTGCCCGGCATCTGGCGCTGGTGCGGGAAAATTATGTGCTGCGGCACACAAAACCGGAATATAAAACATTACAATTTTTTAAAAGTGTACAATCACAGGAGATATAACATTGAAAGAAAAAAGTTTAAAAGCAATAGAATTCGACCGGATTCTGTCTATGTTAAGCGAATTGTGCATATTCAGAGACAATAAAGAACAGGCACTGAAGCTGACTCCCTCCACAGATATTGAATTTGTCCGTGAGGAGCTGCTGAAAGCTGATGTATTGTCCGCATATATCTATAAATACTCTGACCCACGACTTGATTCTGCTTCCGGTGCCTATGAAGCTGTTATCCACAGCACAAAAGGTGCCATGCTGTCCTGTGGGGAACTGTTGTCTGTTGCCAGAATGTACCGCAACTTTGACAGAATAAAAAAATGGTACTTTGCATATGAAAGGACAGACAGCATACTTGACTGGCAGATTTCATCAATTACAGAAAATCCTCAGCTGGAAAAAGCTATCACCGAGGCCATAATCTCTGAAAATCAGGTGGCAGATACAGCCAGTGACGGCCTGTATGATGTACGCCGTAAAATCAAACAGACTGAAAGCAGTGTGCGTGATAAGCTGGACCATATTATCAAAAGCCAGACTTATCAGAAATATCTGCAGGAATCTGTTGTAACTATCAGACAGAATAAATTTGTTGTGCCTGTAAAAGCCGAATACAAAAACGAAATCAGCGGTGTGGTACATGATGTTTCCGCCTCTGGTTCCACATATTTTATTGAACCTGCCATTGTTGCTGACCTGAATGCAAAAATTATGCAGCTGTACAACCAGGAGCAGGAAGAAATAAACAAAATCCTGATGAAGTTTTCACAGCTGATTTCCTCAAACTCTGGTCTGTTTACAGACAGCTACAAAAAACTGTTGGATGTGGATAAATACATAGCCCGTGCGAAACTGGCTATCCGTATGAACGCCATAATGCCACAGGTGAATGAGGAGCTGAAATTCTGCCTGAACAAAGCGCGCCATCCGCTGATTGAAAAAAGCAAGGTAGTTCCTACAGATATTTCACTGGGTTTTGATTATGATACCATGATTATCACAGGGCCTAATACCGGCGGTAAAACAGTTTCCCTCAAAACAGCAGGTCTTCTCTGTGCCATGGCGGCCAGTGGCCTGCTGATTCCAGCCCACGAAAGCAGCTCTGTGTGTCTTTTCGGCAGTATTCTGGTGGACATCGGCGATGAACAGTCCATTCAGCAGAGCCTGTCCACGTTCTCCGGTCATATGACAAATATCGCCAAAATCCTGAAGCAGGCAGATGAAAACAGCCTGGTGCTGATGGATGAACTGGGGGCAGGTACAGACCCGGCAGAGGGTGCAGCCCTGGCTCTCAGTATTATTGAACAGCTTCGCAGGCAGGGTGCCAGAGTAATGGCCACAACCCATTACGGTGAACTGAAAATCTACGCTCTGGAAGCACCGGGAGTTCAGAACGCCAGCTGTGAATTTGATACAGAAACTCTGCGCCCTACATACCGTATCATTATGGGTGTACCGGGTAAATCAAATGCTTTTTATATCAGCAAGCGCCTTGGTATTGGTGATGAAATCATAGAAAATGCAAAAGCCCATCTTTCCAATGATGAAAAGAACCTTAACAAAGTATTCTCCCAGCTGGAAGACATGAGAAAACAACTGAAAGCCAGCCAGGAAGAAATAGAAGAACTGAAAGACTATCAGGCTGCAAAAATGCGCCAGGCAGAAGAAAAAAGCGCAAAAATTATACGGAAAGCACAGCAGGAGGCCGACCTGCTCACACGGCGTGCCCGTCAGAACGCACAGAAGGTACAGGACGAGGCGTACCGCCTGTCAGATGAGCTTAAGGTGCTGCAGAAACAGGAAAATGTTTCTGCACAGCAGCGTCTGCAGAAAGCCCGTGATATAGCCAGAAACCAGTCACAGAAGCTGATTTCCATGGTGGAAGAAAAAGAGGAGGCTGTGGCAGACCATCCGCAGCTGGAAAGCGTGAAAAAAGGGGACAAGGTTATTATCGCTTCCCTCAACAAAGCCGCTGTTGTACAAGGCCCTGCAAACTCCAACGGTATGGTTGATGTGGTGGCAGGTATCATCAAAACAAAGGTTCACATCAGCGACCTGTATATGGATACTTCAAAGCCGAAACAGCCTCAGAAGCAGTACCGCAATGTTCAGCCAAAGGTTAAACGCGATTCCAACGGCCGCGATTCCAATACAGAAATCAACCTGCTGGGCATGACTGTGGATGATGCTATACTGGAGGTTGACCGCTTCCTTGACAACGGTATTATGCAGCGCCTCAATGTGTTGTACATCATTCACGGCAAGGGTACCGGCGCATTGCGCAGCGGTATTCACCAGCATCTTAGAAAGCACCCTCATGTGCGTACTTTCCGCCTGGGCACCTATGGTGAAGGTGAAAGCGGCGTTACAGTTGTTGAACTGAAATAAACACAGATTTAATATTTCACACAAAAACGGTGCATTTTACTTGACATTGTTTTTATATAACTATATAATTAAATATTAGTTAATTACTTTAAGCAAAAGATACTCATTGCCATGGCAGTGAGTATCTTTAAAGTTGAAACGATTTATTGGTTTAAAAAATTAATTTACATAGAAAGTGAGTGACTATTTTGGCAAGAGATTTTACAAGCGGTAGTCCTATGAAGACTATCTTCCTGTTTGCTATCCCAATGCTTTTGGGTAACGTTTTCCAGCAGCTGTACAGCACTGTTGACTCCATCATTGTAGGTAACTACGAAGGTGCCAACGCTCTGGCTGCTGTTTCCGCATCCGGCAGTATTCAGTTTCTGCTGGTAGCTATTGCTTTTGGTTTTACAGCCGGTATGTCAGTTGTTATTTCCCAGGTTTACGGTGCACGCGACTATGAAAGAATGAAACGCGTATTCTCCACAGGTTTCATTTTTATCATCTGTCTCTCCATCGTGCTGGCATGTGTAGGTGTTATTATTACAGAACCTGTTCTTCATCTTCTTAAAACACCTGAAAACATTATGCCGAATAGTGCTACATATCTGAAAATCATGTTTATGGGCATGCCTTTCCAGTTTGTATACAATATGTACGCTTCTGTTCTGCGCGCCATCGGCGACAGTAAAACACCGCTTTATTTCCTTGTTGTTGCCGCACTGACAAATATTGTTCTGGACATTGTGTTTGTTGCCACATTCGGCATGGGTGTTGCAGGTGTTGCTTGGGCTACACTTATCTCCCAGGCTCTGTCCGGTTTTCTGTGCCACCTGTATGTAGGTAAAAAAGTACAGATTTTCAAACTGGGCAAAGGCGAATGGGTTTTCGACAAAACTATTATCGGCGCTATCATCAACTACGGTCTGCCATCAGCTGTACAGCAGTCTGTTGTTTCCGTTGGTATGATGTTCGTTCAGTCTTATGTAAACTTCTTCGGTGCAGATATGACAGCTGCATTCGGTGTTTCCAACAGAATTGAAAACTTTGTAACAATGCCTCTGATGCAGTTTGCTATGGCCCTGTCCATGTTTGCAGGCCAGAACATCGGTGCCGGTCAGGAAAAACGCGCCAAAGAAGGCGTAAAAGCTACAATCATTATGCAGCTGATTTTTGGTCTGTCCATGGCATTTATCCTGCCTGTAGTTGCACCTGCACTTATCAATCTGTTCGGTCTGGCAGAAGATGTAAAAGTTGTTGAACTGGCTTCAATGGGTATCGGCTTTGCTGCCAAATTCCTGTTTATCTTCGGTTTGTTCCAGGCTCTCAACCAGTTCCACCGCGGTGTTGGTGATACAAAATTTGCTATGGTTGCCAGCATCTGTATGGTGGTTATCCGTGTGCCTGCCACACATATCATGGTTCATGTTCTGCAGTTGGGCGAAATTTCAGTATGGGCCGGCATGGTTATCGGCTGGTGTACAGTTCTTTCACTGAACACTATCCGTTATCTCACAGGCGGCTGGAGAGGCAAAGCATTTGTTTCAAAGCGTGTAAATGCAGAAGAAACAGCCGAAGCTTAATAATCAAAATAAATATATACGGGGTAAACTTTGGGTTTATCCCGTTTTTCTTTTGCTATAATCAGACATTTTACTCTGATGCGTCCGGGTTAAAATTATATCAGGTGATGAAATGAAACTGACTGTATATCTTGATGTTCTGATAGTGATGAATACGCTTATAAATTATATTCTTCTGAAAATAAGTGCGCTTCTGGGACAAATTCCATATAATACCAGAAACATAATGCTTTCTTCTCTTACCGGAGCATTATTTTCATCAGTTATTTTTCTGGACATAAACACTGTGCTTTCTTTATGTATCAAAACCATCAGCGTGACGGTTTGCACCTGCCTGGCTTTCGGTTTTGTCTCATGGAAATATTTTATAAAGAACTCCATATGTGTTCTCTTGTCTACATTTATATTTACAGGGCTGCTGTATGCTTTTCCTGCTGACAACAGTTTTCTATATCTGAACAATTTCTGTTATTACATAAATATAAACCCGCTTTTTCTTGTTCTGTGTATCGGCTGTATATATATGGTATTGCAAGCAGCTGATTTTGTTTTTTCTCAGAAGAACACGGGGAACAAAATGGTCTGTACACTGACAATTGACGGAAGGGAGATAACGGCCACCGCTTTTTATGATACCGGCTTCGGTGTCAGGGATATTCTGGGGCACAGGGCGGTTATGCTATGCAGTCTGCCGCCGGTAAAAAACAGTCTGGACAGACCGCTGGTGTCCGTTCTTGAGGATTTTCTTGCCGGCAATCTTCGGACCGACATCGGATTGTTTCATGTGTTTTATTCAGATATTTCAAAACAAGGAATACTGCCGGCTATCCGACCGCAGGCCGCAGTGTTAAACGGAAAGGAAATTAAAAATGTGATAATCGCATTTACCGATAAAACATTTTCGGACGATGTACAGATTATATTCGGAAAAGATATTTTTGAGATGACAGGAGAGTAACTATGAAAAAGAAACTGATATTGAAATTGTGCCGGATTTTTCCGGGAGTGCAAAAAATATTGTATATAACAGGCCCTCAGATGCTGCCGCCGCCTCTCACTCCCCGGGAAGAAAAAGAGGTCTTTGCCGGACTGGAACGAAAGGACGAAAAAGCGATAAACGCGCTGATTGTCCACAACTTGCGTCTGGTGGTATATATAGCCAAAAAGTTTGAAAATACAGGCGTACCTATAGATGACCTTACCTCAATAGGTACAATGGGGCTGATAAAGGCAGTAAATAACTTTATTCCCTCCAAAAATATAAAATTTGCCACATATGCATCCAGATGTGTTGAAAACGAAATTCTTATGTACCTGAGAAAACGGTCCAACAGGAATATTGATATCAGCATGGATGAGGCGCTTTCCACAGATTCCGACGGTAATGAGTTGAATCTTATTGATGTGCTGTGTACTGATGAAAATGAAATCAGCCGGAATATGGAAAGGGAAAGCGACAGAACTGTGGTGTGGAAATCGCTGGAAACCCTGCCGGAAAGGGAAAAGGAAATAATGATAATGAGATTTGGACTGAAAGGAAACCCTGAAAAAACACAGAAAGAAGTGGCAGATATAATAGGTATTTCCCAGTCATATATTTCCAGATTGGAAAAAAGGATATTTAAAAAGCTGAAAAAAGAAATTGAAAAAATTGGTTAGACAGCTTTTGCCATACATAATGATACATTTTCTGCAGATAATTACTTCATAACTGAAAAGTTGGGAAGTGATAATCTGTATTATAAAAAAGTGGAAATCACGGGGATAAACACCTCTGCCTTGCCTGTTCTGACAGACATCGAAAGGGAACAGCTTATACACAAAATGAAAAACGGGGACAAAAGAGCAAAAGATATGCTGGTAATGGCGAATCTGAAGCTGGTGCTGAGCATAATTCAGAAAGTGAACAGCCGTAATATTGACCGGGATGATTTGTTTCAGGTAGGTTGTATAGGTCTGATAAAAGCGCTGAATAACTTTGACCCGGAGCTGAATGTTCAGTTTTCCACCTATGGTGTGGTGATGATTTTAGGTGAAATCAAACGCTATATCAGGGATAACAGCATTGTAAAGGTCAGCCGCGGCACAAAAGACCTGGCCTATAAAGCACTGAATTACAGAGAATGGTATATCAGGGAAAATGACACCGAGCCCACCACAGCAGAAATAGCAAAACGGCTCGGTACCACCACCTGTAAAATAAGCAACGCACTGGATGCTGTTTCGCCTGCAGTTTCATTGTATGAGCCGGTTTTCAGCGATGAAAAGGACGGAGTATATCTGTTGGACCAGCTGGGCGGTGAAAATTTTGAAGATGAATTCTCATCAAAAATAATTATCCAGGATGTACTGCACAATCTGCAGAAAAGAGAAAAAAGAATATTGAATTTAAGATATATACAGGGCAAAACACAGACCCAGGTGGCCGACATTATCGGCATCAGCCAGGCACAGGTGTCCAGAATAGAAAAAAATGTACTGAAGCGGATGAAAAAGCAGCTGATGATACAATAGCACAGGGCACACCGTAAACCCAGCTTTCATATACTGTATTATGGAGGTGGGGTATATGGTGTCCCTTTCTGTTTTATGCCAGAAAGATATCATCAGTATTTCTACAGGCCGGAATATAGGCCGTGCAGATGATATAGAGTTCAACGAAAGGACCGCTGTAGTGGAAAATCTGGTGGTGTTTGGCAGGCCCAAATTTTTCGGCCTGTTCGGCAGAGGTAAAGATGTGCGCATACCTTGGACTGATGTAATCACTGTGGGCGCCGATGTTATACTGATAAAAACCCGGCAATATGACTCCGATACCAGAAACGGTACGGTTCATGTGGATTATGACTAAAAAATCCTTGATTTATGGGTAAAAATCACATATTTGATATTGACATTCCGGTGTACCCGTGATAAAATATTTAGGCGCAAATACGCACGCTGTATTCCTTACAGGTGGTGTATATTAAATATAGTCCTGTAAAAATTCGCAAAATACAGCGGAGGATATAACCAAACGGAGGTAAAAAATTATGTCATCAGTATCAATGAAACAATTACTCGAAGCCGGCGTACATTTCGGCCACCAGACAAGAAGATGGAACCCTAAAATGGCTAAATACATCTTCACAGAAAGAAACGGTATCTACATCATCGATCTGCAGAAAACAGTAAAAATGCTGGACACTGCATACGATTTCATCAGAGAAGTTTCTGCTGAAGGCGGCGAAATCCTGTTCGTAGGTACAAAGAAACAGGCTCAGGAAGCTATCAGAGAAGAAGCTGAAAGATGCGGCATGCACTTTGTAAACGCAAGATGGCTGGGTGGTATGCTCACAAACTACAAAACAATTCAGAAAAGAATTGCTCGTCTTGAACAGCTCAACAAAATGAAAGAAGACGGTACATTCGATCTCCTGCCTAAGAAAGAAGTTATCAAACTTGAACTGGAAATCGAAAAACTGGAAAAATTCATGGGCGGTATCAAAAACATGGGCACACTGCCAAAAGCTATGTTCATTGTTGATACAAGAAAAGAAAAAATCGCAGTTGCAGAAGCTAAAAACCTGGGTATCCCAGTAGTAGCTATCGTTGACACAAACTGTGACCCAGACGAAGTTGACTATGTAATTCCTGGCAACGACGACGCTATCAGAGCTGTTAAACTGATCGCTGGCGCAATGGCTGACGCAGTTATCGAAGGCCGTCAGGGCGAACAGAATGTTGCAGAAGCAACAGAAGAAGTTGCTGAATAATTATAATCGTTAAAGATTTATAACTTATAAACAATTTTACAGGAAATTTAATATAGTTGGAGGAACAAAATTATGGCATTTACAGCTAAAGATGTAAAAGAACTGCGTGAACGCACAGGTTGCGGCATGATGGATTGCAAAAAAGCTCTTACAGAAACAGATGGCGATTTCGACAAAGCTATCGAATTCCTGAGAGAAAAAGGTCTGGCAGCTGCTACTAAAAAAGCTGGCAGAATCGCAGCAGACGGTATGGTATACGCAACAGTTGATAAAGAAAACAAAATCGGTGTTGTTGTAGAAGTTAACTCTGAAACAGACTTTGTTGCTAAAAACGAAATGTTCCGTGAATTCGTAGCAGACGTTGCAGCAGTTGTTGCTAAAGAAAACCCAGCAACAGTTGAAGAACTGCTGACAAAAACTATGCCTAACGGTGACACAGTTGAAGCTGCTCTGCAGGAAAAAATCCTGGTTATCGGTGAAAACCTGAAAATCCGTCGTTTCGTAAGATACGAAGGTCCATGTACAGCTTACATCCATGCAGGCGGTACACACGGTGTTCTCGTTAACTTCGAAGTTGCAGAAGAAATCTTCGCTAAACCAGAATTTGAAGCTTATGGTCAGGACATTGCTATGCAGGTTGCTGCAGCAAACCCAACATACCTGAACAGAGCTGATGTTCCAGCAGAAATTCTGGAAAAAGAAAAAGAAATTCTGACACAGCAGGCTATCAACGAAGGCAAACCAGCAGCTATCGCTGAAAAAATGGTTGCAGGCAGAATCAACAAAAACTACAAAGAAAACTGCCTGGTTGAACAGGAATTCGTAAAAGACGATAAACAGACAATCACTGCTTATACAAACGCTACAGCTAAAGCACTGGGCGGCGACATCAAAATCGTTGCATTCACACGTTTTGAAAAAGGTGAAGGCATCGAAAAGAAAGTTGACGACTTCGCAGCAGAAGTTGCAGCTATGTCCAAATAATTTAAAACCTATGTTGAAAAATCCCTTACAGCAGAAATGCTGTAAGGGTATTTTTTTGCTGTAAAATATAATCACGGTAAAAGGGATATTCATAAGGCAGTTGATAGGCACAGCGGAATGCCCTGCTGTTCTTGCGTGATTATTATTCGTGTGATATTATAAAACAAACAGTTAGGAAAATTTGAATTTGGCGAACAGACAAATATTCGATTTAATACAAGAAATGAAAACGAATTTACAGAGAGAAAATAAGGAGGATATTATGGGATTTTTTGACAAGCTTAAGAAAACAGAAAATACAGAGAAAGACATTTTTGATACTATAAACAAAAGCGACTGGCTGCAGGTGTTTTCTGCCTGTCTGGGCAAAGCAATGGTTATTCAGAACAATGCCGGCAAATATGTAGTTAAAGACCGCAACTGGAATGTGGATTTTGGTCAGGGATATATAGCTTTTGGAGAAGATAAATATCCTGTGCAGTTTATCGGCAGCGAATCAAACAGCAGCAACAGCTGGATGTGGGGCTGGAACAATATAAACAATTTTCCGCCACAGCTTATTACACTGGCAAATGAAATGCTGGATAAAGGCGAAGAATGGTCGCTGAACCCTTTGAGAGTTCCACAGTTTGATTTAAATGATATTTTTAACGGACACACTTTGTCCATCGTTGCCTGCGGTTTAAGTAAAGACAATTATTTCTATTACCGCGGACCACACGGCGGTGGTGCTGTGTTTATGGCAGTGGGAAATGTTCCACAGGAGGTATTCCAGCCTGCCAACATCAGTGAATTTGCAAATCTGACAGTGCAGTGCATCCAGCAGTACCCTGTAGACCACAAGATTTTTACAGAAAGCCTGCTACAGTGGAACAGAACAAAGTATGACTGGGATGGCGATACACTTGTAGCTCATTTTGGTCAGGATTTGTACATTTCTTTTGAGCAGAGCGGCGATTATTACCGCATTACAGGTATAAATACAAAGCGAGGTTAAACCATGGATACAGCAAAAATCAAGGACATCAAAAAAGGTCAGTTTACATATGAAGGCAAGGCGTTTTTTCCTCTTTTTAATAAGGAAATTCAGGTGTTTATAGATTTTAATGCCCCAATGGATTATGCAGGTAAATGTGTGGAGCATCTGGAAAATCTGAAAGATTGCACAATAGACGGTTTATGCAAAGGTGCTGTAAATTACTGCGAAGAATTCAGGGATTTGCTGGAGGAAATTGATGTTACAATCCCAGGGGGAATACAGGGCAGAGATATACTGCAGTATATTTACCCAAGAATAATGATTATTGAAGCACCCCAGGGGGATGAACCTGCGTTCCACTTTGAATGTGACTGCGAATGGGAACCTGAACACGGACTGGAATGGACTGTGCGAGGGGACGAAACTTTATATGTAGGTCAATTTGGTGATGAAAAACCATGGAGCGACAGGGATTATTTTAAAAATGCACGCTGGAATTATGCAGAGCTGGAATAATTTATGGATTATAAACTATTTAAGGATATAGTTGAAGAAGTGAAAAAGAAAAAGCCAATACTGTTTGCGCTGGAAAGTGATGAAATGCCTTCACAGGCAGATATTGATGCTTTTGAAAAAGAAAACGGGATAACATTTCCGCATTGGAATGTAGATGCAGATTATCGTTTTGATATATCACCATTATCTTTTTCGGATGATCATTGTTTGGTATTTGCTGTGAGTAATGGAAAACAGGTAAGAATATTAGCAGCTTCGGACTTGGAGTACATAAAAGCTGAGTCAAGATATAATCTTGATAATATTAAAATTAGTGAGACATATATTTCAATAGCAGAATTTAATGAAATTCTGTCGAAACTAAGTGTTTAAAAGGAGTTTACCATGGCAGTAGTATTTTATTTAATTCTTTTTGGTGCAGTTGCCTTGTCCATTGGATACAAAGGATTAAAGACATATCTGTTCAACCGAAAACTTGATTATGTTATTGTTCAAGGTAAAGTGGTAGAACTGGAAAAATCCACTCAAAAAAGAGGTAAAAAGACCTCTATTACATATACACCGATTTTTGAGTATTACTATAACGGACAGACACGCCGAGCAAGACATATTATCAGCTCGTCCAGATTTAATAAAAAACTGGAAGTTGTTCCAAGTTCAAAATATGAAGTGGGTGATGAGGTGGAATTGAGAGTATATGTAAATGCTCCTGATTATGCTGTTGTAAACACCAATTCAAGTGTGAAATTCTCATTGTACATGGGTGCCGTTGCTACCCTCGCAGGACTTCTTATGTTGGCAGAGGGAATCTATCTTCTTTTAACAAAGATAATGTAGAGGTTTATTTTATGCGTGACAATATGGAATATGTAAAACTCTTTTGGGAACACGATTATCCAGATGATCCTGTGATGATTATCTATGAAGTAGATTTAGATGATGAAAGATATGCCGTCAGATTGATTGATATTTTTGCTGATGGTCATACAAGTAATCAAGAGGATAAAGCATGGGGATACGTTACGGAAGCTCCCGTACCGACTGTCGAAGTATTTAATACAACCGACTATGGTGAAGAATTTTACGCTTGCTTGATTTCAAAAGAAGAATTTGAAGAAATATGGAACACAGGTATGTACAACGGTGATTTAATGTTCTGATAGGGTGGGAATGGAATGAGATATACAGATATTGATTTACAAAGCACAGATATTATGTGGTTTGGCGTAGATAAAAATGGATGTATTGCAGCCTTTTTCAGTGGTGGCAGATTTTGTGTTCCTGAGTTTGTGTGCCAGAGCATTGAGGAAACGGAATTATTAGAAGACTATTTTCTGAATGAGTTGGATACATCAACGAAATATGTGTTATGTGTGGAAGATAAAGATAATTTTTTGATTAAGGATTGTAAAAATTTATCTTCAAAAGGTTTGTATTGTTTTGATATATCGGATAAGAACGGTGTGGACTATGAAATGATTTCTTATCCAGAAACACCTGTCAAAGTAGAAATGTTACCGCAAAATATTATTGCTGTTATTCACTTACATAATTTGAACACTGCTTTTGAAGAAGTGAAAGAAATAACAATGGGCAAATAGAAATTCCACTAAATTGGGGAATGAGAGGTAAACGTAGATGAGAGAATTGAAAGAAGATTCTTTATATAAAGTAATAGAGAAAATAACAGACAAGGACAGTTTTATTCAGTTCCTTAACCTGTTAGCCAGAGATTATGTCACAAATCAACCTGAATGGGAAAATAAATCCATAATTGATTTTATTAAAGCGATGTCATCATGGACAGAAGATTTTTCTGCTTCACCTGCCAATGATATTGACTGGGATAGCCTTGACTACAAAACCTTGGCAAAGATTTTGTATATGGGAAAAATATACGAGTAGGACATTATGGAACAATACAAAGTAGTCTGACTGTTCTATAAATTCCAATTTAACGAATAGGCATAAAGGTGCTCTTTTATACATACCTGCGGGATGTATAATGCGTGTGAGGCTTTGCATCGTATCAAAGCTTCGTTTTACACAAGAGAGCCTTTCCAAAATATATACATATTACAAAAACCCGACCTATGGTTTCAATCATAGGTCGGGTTTAACTTTTTACAAATATCAGTTTTATTAAAGGTCGCTGTCTTCGTCAAATTCTTTCTGTGTGTCAAGGAAGATAGTATTCATATTGATTTTTTCAAAGCTTTCTTTCAGTACATTTTTGTCATAACCCAGCTCTTCGCACACCTGATTGTTGATGGCAGCGGCGCAATGTTTGATATGACAAATAGCTATATATGGATATGCTGCATACTGACAGTGGCTTTTTTGTCAGTTGGTTTTTATATTTCACGCTTCAGATATAAAGTGTTTATCTGGGCGTTTCTGGTTATAATTACGATAGTAGCAGTAGAACCTGCAAAGGAGCTTCATAACAGAGACACTATAAAAAATCCCGGAACAGAACTGCGTTCACCACCAAAGCTATATATAATGACGAACGACGAAGAATTAACCGCACCTATAGGAGATTATAAATGGCACTGTGATGATATTTATAAAGAAAATCATTGGGGATTTACTGAATGGGTGAGAATTGGTTTTCCTGAATCCGGTGAATATAAACTTTCTTCTGAAGCAGAGTCAGTGACGCTTAGATTCACTGATTTTCCTGATGAAATTGAAATACGCTACTGGGAATCTGTAAACTGTGACTGGCCAAGTGAAACAGGCAAAAAGATAAAACTGAATGAAGAAAACAGCTTTGAGATAACGCCAGGTTACTATCGAATTGATAGCAGGTGGAATAATTATGGGAATGTAGAATACTGTTTTGTTGTAAAATAAAAAAACGGATTGAATCCGTCTTTTGTCTTTATAAATCGTAAATATCGCCTTCGTTGGCTGCAAAAGTATTTTCAAAATATTCTTTGGCTTCGTCCACAAACTGCTGTGGGGCTTTTTCAGGCCAGAAATGGGTGATAATCAGCTTTTTTACACCTGCTTGTTTCGCAATCAGTGCGGCCTGTTTTGCAGTCAGGTGAGAATTTACTTCCGGAAAACCGTCGGACACCAGCAGGCTGGCCTCGGAAATAAGAATGTCTGCATCTTTGGCAAAAGCAGAAATATCCTGATTGGACAGCCAGGAAGTATCAGAGGTGTACACTATTGTGGATTTTCCGTCACTGATTTTTACAGCATAAGTTTCCATAGGGTGTGTCACAGGCAGAAAAGTAATATTTATTTTTCCCACAGTGAGAGTTCTGTCTTTATGTATTTCTGAATACTCACAGTAAGCGTTGTCTTCACCGCTTATATCTTTGTAAATTTCCGGTGGGGTAGCCGGCATATATACCTGTACAGGCTTGATAACACGGCCCTGGTTGTGAAAAACAAAGGATGCATACTGCAGGTTGTAAATATCATTGTAGTGGTCACGGTGCAGATGAGTGAGAATTACATTCAGATTTTCCAGGTCCTGTGGGTAATTCAGCATTCTGTGGCTGCCGCTGCCACAGTCCAGCATCAGTTTTGCATCTTCGTCAGTAATCAGAAATCCTGGACAGTTGTGTCCGGCAGTATTGTATGGTGATTGGGTTCCCAGTATTTTCAGCTGCATAATATACCTCCTGTATCTGTGGTTTATATTATACCATAATAAATTAAATCTGTGCAGAGTTTTTCCTTATTATATTTATAATATATTCAAAATTATGTCCTTTACTTTGAAGGGAAAATATAGTAAAATATTATAAAATAATGTATATACGGGGTGCCGAATATGTCTATCAAATATAACAGAGTTTTGATTAAGTTAAGCGGTGAGGCTCTTGCGGGCGAAAAAGGTTTTGGCCTGGATTATCCTACCGTTCTTGAAATTTGTAAAAATATCAAAGATGCCCATGACCTGGGCGCAGAAATTGCAATCGTTGTTGGCGGCGGTAACTTCTGGCGCGGCCGTTCCTCCGGCGATATGGAGAGAACAAGAGCTGACCAGATTGGTATGCTGGCTACAGTGATGAATGCTCTTTCAGTAGCAGATGCACTGGAACACCTGGGTGTTGAAGTGAGAGTACAGGCTGCTCTGCAGATGCAGCAGGTTGCAGAACCTTACATCAGAAACATAGCTACACGCCATCTGGAAAAAGGCAGAATAGTTATCTTTGCATGCGGTACAGGTAACCCATTCTTCTCCACAGATACAGCAGCGGCTCTCCGCGCAGCAGAAATCAATGCTGATATTATTTTCAAAGCTACAATGGTTGATGGCGTATACGACAAAGACCCTAAAAAATATCCTGATGCTGTTAAATATGACACTCTTACATTCACTCAGGTTCTCAATGACCAGCTGAATGTTATGGATATGACAGCAGCTACCATGTGCCGTGACAACAAACTGCCAATCCTGGTATTTGATATGGCAGACGGCAACATTGAAAAAGCTATCAAAGGCGAAACAATCGGTACTTTAGTAACAGAATAAGGAGATAAATATTATGACAAAGAAATTCGAAGACAGAATGGCCAGTGCTGTAAAGCATCTGGAAAGTGAATACGCATCAGTTCGCGCAGGCCGTGCAAACCCTGGCGTACTGGATAAAGTTACAGTTGATTACTACGGTGTACCTACACCTATCAATCAGGTTGCTTCCGTTTCTGTTACAGAAGCCAGAACTCTTTCTATCCGGCCATGGGACAGAAGCCTGCTGAAAGCTATTACAAAAGCTATCTAGATGTCTGACATCGGCATCAACCCAATTGATGACGGCGTAAGCATCCGCCTGAATTTCCCTGCACCTACAGAAGAACGCAGAAAAGCCCTGGCTAAAGATGTTTCCAAAATGGCCGAAGATGCAAAAGTTGCAGTAAGAAATGTAAGACGTGACGCTATGGATAAGTTCAAAGCTGCTAAAAAAGCCGGCGAGCTGACAGAAGACGACCAGAAAAACCTGGAAGAAAAAATGCAGAAAATTACTGATAAATACATCAAAGAAATTGATGCAGTAGCAGCTAAAAAGACTAAAGAAGTTATGGAACTGTAATTATTTCCTACAGTTGTTTCCGTTAAAGGGCATATTTTTCTATATGCCCTTTAATTTTGTATTACCGGTCGGTGTTTTTGTGTATCACCGACGGATAACGGGAGAAAGAGGTGCAATATGGACAGCAATATCACAATTCCAAAACATATTGGTATTATTATGGATGGTAATGGCCGCTGGGCAAAAAAACGCATGCTGCCCAGAAATATGGGTCATAAAAAGGGAGCAGAGGTTTTCCAGGACATCACCAGATACTGTAATGAACTGGGACTGGAATCAGTTACTTTCTATGCTTTTTCTACAGAAAACTGGAAAAGACCGGCGGAAGAAGTTAACGGTATAATGGCACTGCTGAAAGAATATCTTATAAAAGCTTTTGACTATGAAAAAGAGAATAACCGCATTGTTTTTCTTGGCGATAAGTCCGCATTTTCCGGTGAACTGCTGGAGCTGATGCTGGAAATAGAGGAAAAAACAAAAGACAGAACAGGTATGACTCTCAATATTGCCCTTAACTACGGTGCAAGAAATGAAATCGTTACAGCCGCAAAAGAGATAGCA
>JAFUNP010000015.1 GCA_017473015.1 Oscillospiraceae bacterium
AATATACTCACTTTTTTCAAAGTAGTATTCTGCCATTTCCAGATATTGCCGGGGAGTGTATTTTCTTCTGTTGATGTCATAGTAACAGCTATCCAGATTTACAGCCGGCAGTCTGCCATGTCTGTTCCACTGGTCCCCAAATACAAATATATTTTCATTGTATGCGTATACAGCAGATCTTTTACCGGCTATATATTCGTCCTCATAGATGAATACAGTATTTCTGGCGGCCAGCTTTTCCGTCAATATTTCCAGCACCATGTTTTCACAACAGCCTATGCTGTCCCTGACTACGGCACAGAACCCGTTGCTGCTTATTTTTATCAGCCGCTCTGCCACCGAATTCACTTTACTGCGATTGCTCAGACGGTAATAATATTCATAATTATCCGTCAGCAGGCATCGTGCTGCATTTATGTATAACTCCTTGATATTGTATGCCTTTTCTGTGCTTGTTTTCATAAAATCACCTCTGGATAGTATATATAAATAAAAATAAAACTGTGAATAAACTTGTAAAATGTTACAATCACAGCGGATATTCTTCAAAAAAATTGTGCAAATGTTTAAAAAATATATTTGACATAATTTTTGCTTGTAAAAAAAATAAAATTAGGTTATGATTATCTTGATGAAAAATAATTTTTCTGGAGGATTTATAAAAATGGCAAAAGTTTTAGTTGAAACATCTGCAAGACACATTCACCTTACACAGGAACATGTTGATATACTGTTTGGTGCCGGTCACCAGCTCACACACAAAAAAGACCTTTCTCAGCCAGGCCAGTATGCTTGTGAAGAAAGAGTAACAGTTGTAGGTCCTAAGAAAGAACTGAAAAACGTTTCTATCCTTGGCCCAACAAGAAAAGAATCCCAGGTTGAACTGTCTGCTACAGACGCTCGTTCTATCGGTCTGAATGCACCAGTTAGAGAATCCGGCGTTCTGGAAGGCTCCGCACCTTGCAAACTGGTTGGCCCAGCTGGCGAAGTTGAACTGGAATACGGTGTTATCGTTGCAAAACGTCATATCCACATCACACCAGAAGATGCTGCAGCTTTCGGCGTTTCTGACAAAGAAATCGTTAAAGTTAAAGTTGATTCTGACGGCAGAAGCCTGATTTTTGACGATGTAGTTGTTCGTGTATCTCCATCTTATGCAACAGCTATGCACATTGACACAGACGAATCCAACGCTTGTGGCGGTGCAAAATGGGGCGAAATCGTTAAATAATTTTTAATTATCGCAAATTGAAAGACTGCTCAGAAGAGCAGTCTTTTTGTTTGTGTAGGAGGTTATCGTTTTGATTGTTATCTTTTCGTTTTGGTGTATATATAGCTGCTGATTGCATCAAGACCATCAATCAATGTATGTTTGTCGCAGGCATAGCCTATACGCATACTGTTCGGTTGCTCAAAGCAGTCGCCTGGGGTGACAAAAGCACCTGTCCGTTTATACATTTCCTGACAAAATTCATAGCTTGGAATATCAAGGTCGTAATAAACCAGTGCCGTTGTTCCTGCCTGTGGTTTTACATAGTATACATGAGGCTCGTTTTGTACCCATTCGTCAAGGATTTTCAGGTTTTCTCGCACAATATTTTTGTTTCTTTCTAACAGCTTTTCACTGTGTTTAAGGGCTATACCTGCTAATGCTTCATCAAACATACCGCAGCTGATAAGATTATAATCTCGATGGGACAGACAGGACTTGATAACATTCATATCTTGTGTGGCTATCCAGCCCAAACGTAATCCTGCCAGAGAGAAAACTTTTGACATACTGCTTACAGATATTCCCTTTTCGTATAAATCAGCTATAGATTCACACCAGTTATCATCCTGTGTAAGATGGCGGTATACTTCATCGCATAAAATATACGCATCTACGCTTTTAGCGACTGAAATGATTTCTTCCAGCATATCTTTACTCATAAGCGCTCCGGTAGGATTGTTTGGATTGTTGATACAAATCATTTTTGTTTTTTCACTGACAAGCTTTTTCAGCTCGTTCAAATCCGGAAGATAATTGTTTTCCTGCTTAAGCTCCATAATCTTCACTACTGCACCATAAGATTCTGGTATAGAATAAAGCTGCTGATAAGTTGGCATAATGCTGATTACTTCATCGCCCGGTGAAAGTAACGAGTAAAAAACATGATGATTTGCACCTGTTGCTCCATGCGTAGGTACAATATTTTTAGGGAAAAGTTTTTTATACAACTTGCATACACCTTGACGGAAAAGCGGTGCACCTTCAATATCGCCATAGGTCAGCCTGCGCTTACAGAATTCATCAATAAAACTGTCTTTATCTTCTCCGATAAGTTCGAATAATTCATTGACGGACACGGAGTCTACGCAGGTTTCAGCAATATTGTATTTTGCACCAACCTCCCACTCATTCATCCATTCTTCAACGGCAAATGGTTTGATTTTCATAAATACTGCTCCTTTCAGATTTAAAAAATAAAGGCACCCAAAGCTGTACCTTATAACGTATAGAATACGCCGTACCTACGGTATAGCTTTGGATGCCTTTTAACCCTCACCCGGTGGTGAGGAAGGTTTGCATAATTAAATTGACAATATATTTGTATCAAATTTTATAATAGTTGTCAAGTTGCTTTTTCAATGTGCTCCGTTAATTTCATCCAAGAATTTTGCATATAATTTTTTTCTTTTTCTGTGGTAACCGCGGCAAAGCCGTTTTATCTTCACCGGTTACAATATATTCCACATATGTACCCAGGACCTGTGCCAGAGAATCCTGGGAATATCATTTTCTTTTCGCAGGGCAGATATTCTTTCGTCTGTATTCATATCATCATCTCTTGACTGTATTTTAACAGAAGTGTGAATATCCGTCTGCCAACTATCCGTCAACCTCCGGTTAACAGACTTAATAATTATAAAAAATGAATAAATATATTGAAATTCAGAAAAATATATGTTAATATAGAATAGTTAAAGGACAGAGCTATATGCGTTGTCAGATATACAAAGAGGGCCGCACGAGGGCAGGCCCTGAACCGTGTCAGGTGGGGAACCAAGCAGCACTAAGGGGATTCTCCCTGCGATGCCAAGTTCTCTTTGTATATGTGATAATGCTGGACGCATACATGCGTTTATAGCCTGTCCTATTTTAAAATAAGGAGGCAGATTATGCATATAGCACTGTACAGAAAGTACCGCCCCAAAACCTTCAGCCAGGTTATCGGCCAGAAGTTTGTGGTGGAAGCACTGAAAAACCAGATTGCATCGGGCAAAACGGGTCACGCGTTTATCTTTACCGGCACACGTGGTACAGGTAAAACCAGCTGTGCCAAAATTTTTGCCAAAGCTGTAAACTGCCTTCACCCAATAAACGGCGAACCCTGTCTGGAATGTGATGTTTGCAAAGGCATCGAAAACGAGTCCATCTATGATGTTACTGAAATGGACGCCGCCTCCAACAACTCTGTTGAAGATATCAGAGATGTGCTCAACGAGGTGAATTACCTGCCTGTTATGGCGAAATACCGCGTTTATATCATCGACGAAGTTCACATGCTTTCACCGGCTGCCTTCAACGCACTGCTGAAAACACTGGAAGAACCGCCTGCACATGTTATTTTTATACTGGCTACAACAGAAATCCACAAAGTACCGGCCACTATTCTTTCCCGCTGTCAGCGTTATGACTTTACAAAGCTGAAAATCGAGGATATAGCTGAAGCACTGCTGGAAATTGCACAGGAAGAAAAAATTGACCTGACAACGGGCGCCGCAAAACTGATAGCCTCTCTGTCAGACGGTGCAATGCGTGATGCCAACAGTATTCTGGATACCTGTATTTCCATGGGTAACCGCATTGATGAAGAAACAGTGGCAAACCTGGTGGGGATCTCCAAAGAAGAGGATATTTTCACATTTACTGCCAGCCTTATAGCAGGTGACATGGCCGCAGCACTGCAGAATCTGCTGGTGCTTACCGGCCGCAGCGTGGATATGCGCCGCCTGTGTGAAGAACTGATAAATCATTTTTCCAGTCTGCTGATTGCAAATCTGGTGGGCAGCACTCCACAGCTGCTGGGTATTTCCCGGGAAAAATTTGAAAAACTGAAAGAACAGGCCAAAACCTGTACCCATACATTCATTTCTTTTGCTCTCAATTGCTTAACTACAGCACTTGACAGCATCACAAAAGGCCAGAATGCAAAAATTGCCCTGGATATGGCTGTGTACACTATGTGCAACACACAGCAGATACCACAGACAGTTCCGGCCAGACCACAGATGGCACAGCCTCTTCAGCCTGCACCGCAGCCACGGCCGGCACCACAGCCAGCCCCTGCACCGGTACAGTCTCCACGGGCGGAAGAACAGCCGTCTGTACCGCAGCCGGTACCACAGCAGCCAAAACCGCGGCAAAAACCACGGCCACAGCAGAAAAACGAAAAGCCTGTAGAATTCGGCTATTGGCAGGAGGTTATCGACCTGATTGCAGATATGGATATTCCTCTGCATTCACTGCTGAAAAACTCTGTGGCTTATTTTGACAACAATGTGGTGTACATCAAAGCCAGTGATGGATTCAATGACTATATCCGCAGCAACAAGGAAGTAAATGGCATTATCAAAAAAGCCATTTACAACGCCTGCGGCAGACCATACAATATAGGCGGTTTCAGAAATATCGCCCACAAATTCCGTGATGAAACCCACGACAGTTTACAGGATATTATGGCTCTCCGTGACAAGGGAGTTCAGATAAATTTCAAAGATTAATATTTTAAGGAGAATATACAATGAAAGCAAGATTGCCAAAAGGTATGGGCGGCGGCCCACAGAATATGAACCGGATTATCAAACAGGCTCAGAAAATGCAGGATGGTATGAAGGAACTGCAGGACAGACTGGATATTACTGAATACACAGGTGAAAGCGGCTCCGGTCTGGTAAAAGCTACAGTTACAGGCAAACATGATGTTGTTGGCATCAAAATCGACCCTAATGCCATCGACCCTGATGATATGGAAATGCTGGAAGACCTGGTTGCTGCAGCTGTTAACGATGCTATTTCCAAAGCAAGACTGGAAAACGAAACAGAGATGGGCAAAATCACAAACGGTCTTAATGTACCGGGTGTATTTTAATTATGCCGCAGTATAACGCAGAGCCTCTGGAAAGGCTTATAAACAATTTTTCACGTCTCAGCGGTGTAGGCCGCAAAGGTGCTACACGAATGGCATATCAGGTGCTGGCTATGGATGAAAAGGATGCCCAGGAATTTGCTTCTGCCATACTGGATGTACACACAAAAATAAAACGCTGTCCGGTATGCCGGAACTATACTGACAAAGACCTGTGTCCTGTGTGCTCATCTGCGCGCCGTGACTCTTCAGTTATATGCATAGTGGAAAGTCCCCGCGATGTTGCCACTTTTGAAAAAACCAGAGAGTATAAAGGTATGTACCATGTGCTTCACGGTCTTATATCACCGCTGGACGGTATTTCAGCTGAACAGCTGACCATTAAGGAGTTGCTGGACCGACTGAAAGACGACACTGTGAAGGAGGTTATTATGGCTACCAGCCCTACTATAGAGGGTGAAACCACAGCTATGTACATCTCCCGCCTGGTAAAACCTCTGGGAATAAAAGTGACGCGTCTGGCTTATGGTCTGCCTGTAGGTGCTTCTTTGGAGTATGCGGACGAAGTCACTCTTTACCGCGCACTGGAAGGACGAACAGAAATCTGACATTTATTTTAAAGGTATTGCACTGCAGTACCTTTATTTTTTTTGCTGTTTTTATATGAATAAAAGTGTACACCATTGCAAAACATTTATACAAATATTATACATTATGTCTATTGCAAAAAGGCAAACTATGGTTTATTATATTACTATTAAGGACAAGTGTATTTCTGTCGAAGAAAAATAATGAGGTAAACTATGGCAAAAAGATTTTTATTGGTGGACAGCGATGTGCTGCCGGATGTATTTATGAAAGTGGTAAAAGCCAAAGAACTGCTGGCTTCGGGCAGCGTAAAAAACCTTTCTGCAGCAGCCAAAGAGGTGGATATTTCACGCAGTGCTTTATATAAATATAAAGACAAGGTTTTTGATGTGAGCGAAACCAAAACTGTTGTGGCAGTGCATGTGGTGCTTATTGATACTATGGGCGCCTTGCAGAATCTGCTGCAGCTGATTGCCAAATACAATGTAAGCATAGTTACTATCACCCAGTCTGCCCCTGTGGACAATACTGCAGCGGTTTCCATCACCATGAAGGTAAAGGAAATGATAGGCGATATTGATTCACTGGTGGAAGAGATGAAACAGCAGGACTATGTGGTTACTGCAAAAAGAATTATGCGGGACCTGTAAATTATGGCATATGTTATCAAATATATAGGAAACTGTGCGGCAAAGGGAGTGGATATACGACCTCTTTACCGGTCTGACCTGGAAAAAGGTGAGAAGGTTATTCTGGTATGCGAAAAGAAAACATCGCATCAGTACATCGATGACTCTGTGAAAATAATAAACAGTCCCATTGATGCCGCCAATACAGATGCACCGCTGATGATGCTGTGCAGTGACACCGATGCTATGCAGCTGACTGTGGAGTGTGCTTATGCATTGTACACCGGCCGGTGTCAGGTTTATATAGAGAACGACGGTCTGTACACCGCTGACCCTTATGGCAGCCGGCGGGCAAAACGAATAGATAAGATAGATTATGACGAAGTGGTGGAGGTGTGCACATCTGAGTTCAATGATGTCAATTCTGCCATGGTGGAAACCGCCAAAAAACGCGGCATCGCCCTGCACATGCTGTCTTACAGACAGCCGGACAGTCAGGGAAGTGTAATCAAAGAAGTACTCAGCCTGGGCAGCTCCATGATAAAAGGTGTTATCAAAGAGCCGGAAATATCCATAGTGTCTCTGGTGGATATTCCCGATGTTCCGGGCATAGCCTATCACATTTTTCAGGCTGTCAGTGATGCCGGTGTGGTGGTGGATATGATTTCTTTGCCTGCTTCTGATTACGGCAGTCAGGATATCAGTTTTACCATCAACAAACGGGACAAACATACTGTAAACAGAATATTGTCTGCCAGGCAGGAAGAATTTGGTTTTTCCAAACTGGTGGTAAAAGATAATGTGGCAAAAATTTCCGTTGTGGGCTCCGGAGTTCAGTCCGGTAAAGGCGTGGCGGCCACTGTTTTCAGAATACTATACGAAAACAATATCAGTCTGCGTCTTATAAGCACCAGCGAAATAAAAATATCCGTTATAGTGGACAAATCCAGCGCAGACCTGGCTGTGCATAAAATTCACGAAGTTTTCATTAAATAGGCTCGTAAGAGCCTTTTTAATTTATATATTTTGTGGTATTATATAATATTATATTTTATTAAAATCAATCTGATATATCAGGAGATAATATGAAAAGAGAATTAATAGCACCAAATGTGCATCTGACACAGTTGCCAAATGATAAATTCAAACGCAACAGGCTTAGTATTACCCTTATTCTGCCAAACGAAAGGGAAAAGGCTACAATGTATGCCCTGTTGCCCGGTCTGCTGGAAAGAGCATATGAAGATTATCCTACATTACAGCGGTTTTCACGCAAGCTGAACAGAATGTATGCTGCCCAGATGATGGTAGGTACATCTGTTGTAGGCGGCAACAGATGCCTGCGCTTTACTGCACAGGGCATCAAAAACGAATATTGTATCGAAGGCGAAGACCTTCTGCTGGAAATGTGCAGTGTTCTGCTGGGGGTAATGTTCCGCCCTTGCCTGGAAAACGGCGCATTTATTGAAGAATGGCTGCAGATAGAAAAATACAAGCTGCGCGAAGAAATCGAGGGCGAAATCAACGACAAGCGCGGTTACTGTGTGAAAAATGCCAGAAGAAAATTCTTCGGTGACCATCTCAACGGCGTGGAACGTCTGGGGTATCTGGAAGAAATTGACTCCATAACACCACAGCAACTGTACGATTGCTATACCCGGCTGCTGGAAAAAGCTGTAGTGGAAATATTTATCACTGCAAACAATGCAGACACAGCCGCAGAAAAACTGAAGCAGGCTTTCGGTTATAAAAAAGACGGCGTTACAAAAATACTGCCGGTTACTGCCATGCCTTGCACAGAGGTGCAGACATACAATGAAACAATGGATACAACCCAGGGCAAAATCTGTCTGGTTTATACTACACAGCGCCTGCTGACAGAGGAAGAACGCTATCATATGCTGGTGGCCTCTGCACTGTTCGGCGGTACAGCTTCATCACGCCTGTTTAAAAATGTGAGAGAAAAACAGAGCCTGTGCTACTATTGCGCCGCAGGTTTCAATGGCTTCACATCTTCCATGAGTGTTGACTCCGGTGTAGAACACCAGAATACACAGCGTACAATCGATGCAATTCAGTACGAACTTGATGCGCTTATCCACGGCGAAATCACAGACCAGGAAATCCGTGAGACCCAGCTGACCATTTCCAACAGTCTGAAAGCCAACTATGACGGCCTTCACGGTCTGGAAGCATGGTATCTCAACGAAGCTATCCGCGGCAGTGAAATGACACCGGAAATGGTTATCGAAAAAGCAAACCGGGTTACAGCACAGGATATAAAAAATGTGCTGAAGCTGCTGAATCTGAATGTGATTTATACAATATCTAAATAAGGAAAAAATTATGCCAGAAATCAGAAACAATATATTGAACGAAAGTTATCAGCTTATTGAAACAGACTCCGGTCTGAAAGTAGCTGTTTACAATATGCCGGGCTACAACGCTGTTCATGCAGTTTTCGCCACAAACTTCGGTTCTGTGGACAGAAGCTTTGTTATGAACGGTGAAAAATACGATATTCCGGCCGGTGTTGCCCACTTCCTGGAACATAAGATGTTTGAAAACGAAGACGGTGATGCCTTTGAAAAATATGCAAAAACAGGCGCAAATGCCAACGCATTCACAGGTTTTGACAAAACCTGTTACATCTTCACAGCCACAGAAAATGTGGACGAATCCCTTGATATACTTCTGAACTTTGTGACCACACCTTACTTCACACCACAGACTGTGGCCAAAGAACAGGGGATTATCGGCCAGGAAATCAAAATGTATGACGACAGCGCCAACTGGCGTCTGCTGTTCGGTGTGCTGGAGGGCCTGTTTGTAAACCACACTATCCGTGACGACATCGCAGGCACTGTGGAAAGCATTTCCCACATCACAGATAAAATGCTGTATGACTGCGCCAAAGCCTTTTATTCACCGTCCCAGATGTTCCTGGCGGTAGCAGGCAACATTACTGCAGACAGAGTGCTGGCGGCCTGTGACAGAGCAGGCTTCAAATACGAAAAACTGGAAGTTGAACGCCTGAAAACAGAAGAACCTGACGAAATCAATTACACTGAAAAAAGCATAAATATGCCTGTTTCTGTGCCTATGGTTGCAGTGGGATTCAAGGAAAAAATGTCCAACCCTGTAACACTGAAAGAAGAAATTGCAGGGGAAATCATTATGGATATTCTCACCGGTCCTACCAGCCGGCTGTTTACACAGTTGTATGACCAGAATATTGTAAACGGCACTTTTGAAGGTGAAATCCTGTCTGGTGATGACTATTATGCTACTATTATCTCCGGTGAAACACGGCAGCCTGAAATCCTGCTGGGAGAAATAACCTCAGCCATTGAAAATCTGAAAACAAACGGTATCACAGAAGACGACTTTATCACCAGCAAAAATGCCATGTACGGCAGTATGGTGATGGATTTTGAAAGCGTGGAAGAAGTGGCTACAAACATTGCCACAGCCCATTTCAAGGACAGAAATGTGTACACTGCACTGGAACAGCTCAGCACACTTACGCTGGAGGATGTGAACTCACAGCTGAAAAATATGTTCCGTCGGGATAAAAAGACCGTGTTCACAGTTATGCCGATGGAGGCTGACAATGATTAATCACGTACAGTTTCCGAATTTAGGGATAGAGCTTACAGTAAACCGCGTGGCTTTTTCCATAGCCGGTTTTGATATTTACTGGTACGGAATTCTGTTCACTACAGCTATTCTTACCGGTGCTGCTATTGCACTTCACCTGGGTAAAAAAATCGGTATAAATGATGACCATTTTATCGATGTTATGATGGTAGGGACCATATGTGGTATTATCGGAGCCAGGGCTTATTATGTAATATTTTCACCCTATGAATACAACACTATCTGGGATGTACTCAACCTGCGTCAGGGTGGCATAGGTATTTACGGCGGTCTGATTGCCGGCGCAGTGTCCGGCTGGTTTGCGTGCAAATGGAAAAAGATAAATTTTCTTGATGCGGCAGACTGTGTTTTCACAGGTTTCCTTTTCGGCCAGACTTTCGGTCGCTGGGCCAACTTTATGAACCAGGAGGCTTTTGGTACAAACACCGATAACCTTTTCGCCATGATAAGCGAAAGCACCACCCGTTATCTGACCCGTGTGGCTCCGGACCTTGCACGGCAGGGCATTATTGTTGACCCTAATATGCCTGTACACCCAACATTCCTGTATGAATCTGTGTGGTGTGCCATAGGCTTTGTCATTCTTTTTACTCATTTTAAAAAACGCAAATTCAGCGGTGAAATGCTGTGCATGTCTGCGGCGTGGTATGGCTTCGGCAGATTTTTCATCGAAGGTCTGCGCACTGACAGCCTGGCCACTTCCGGCGGTCTGCGCACCAGTCAGATTGTTGCTGTGGTAACTGTTGTTGCAGCAGTACTGTTTATAGTGTATAATTATATGAAGATTAAAAAATCCCGGAGGGAAACAGCTAATGGATAACAAACTTATCAGCGGTAAGGAAGTTTCCGCACAGATAAAGCAGCAGGTGAAAGAAGAGGTAAAACATCTGAACGAACAGGGAATTTATCCTAAACTTTCTGTAATTATTGTAGGTGAAAACCCTGCCAGTATGACATATGTAAAAGGCAAGCACAAAGACTGTGCTGAATGTGGCATTGTCTCTGACAATATCGCCATGCCTGAAACAGTCACACAGGAAGAACTGCTGGCTGAAATTCACCGTCTGAACAACGATAATTCTGTTCACGGTATTCTGGTACAGCTGCCTCTGCCAAAGCATATTGATGAATACGCAGTTATCAATGCCATTTCACCTGAAAAGGATGTGGACGGCTTTACTGCCATCAATGTGGGCAATATGAACATCGGCAAAGACTGCTTTGCTCCTTGCACCCCACAGGGCTGTATGGATATGCTGGACTATGCAGGTGTTGAACTGGAGGGCAAGGATGTTGTGGTCATCGGCCGCAGCAACATTGTAGGCAAGCCTGTTTCTATGCTGGCACTGCAGAAAAATGCAACAGTTACAATCTGTCACTCCAGAACAAAAAATATAGCTGAAAAAACCCGTGCAGCCGATGTTGTTATTGTGGCTGTGGGCCGTGCCGGCTTCCTGACAGGGGATATGCTGAAACCGGGCGCAGTGGTAATTGACGTAGGTATCAACCGCAACAGCGCAGGCAAACTGTGCGGCGATGCCGATTTTGACAGTTGCATTGACGTTGTTTCCCGCATCACACCTGTACCGGGTGGCGTAGGTCTTATGACCAGAGCCAATTTGTTGAAAAACACAGTTAAAAGTGCAAAAAACAGTGCAAAACAGCGAAAAAATTAAGGTTTTGTACTTGACTTTTAATGCTGCAATGTGGTATTATATTTGAGCCGCATGTAAATGGTTAATTTAAGTTATATAATTATTATATACACCTGGTTCAGCGAGCCTTAATTAATGAGAGGGTATAAAAATGAAAGCAGTATTTGTTACTGGCGGCAAACAGTACGCTGTTTGCGAAGGCGATGTAGTATACATCGAAAAACTGGATGTACAGGCTGACGAAACAGTTACTTTTGAAGAAGTTCTGTTCGTAGGCGAAGGTGCAGACGCTAAATTTGGCACACCAGTTGTTGAAGGTGCTAAAGTAGAAGCTAAAGTTGTTAAAAACGGCAAAGGCAAAAAACTCAACATTCTGACATACAAACCTAAAAAAGGTTCTGTAAGAAGAATGGGCCACAGACAGCCATACACAAAAGTAGAAATCACTAAAATTGTTGGTTAATTTTCATAAGGGAGGAATTGAATAATGGCACATAAGAAGGGCGTTGGTTCTACAAAGAACGGTCGTGATTCAGAATCAAAAAGACTTGGTGCAAAAAGAGCAGATGGTCAGTTTGTTAAAGCTGGCAACATCCTCGTTCGCCAGAGAGGCACTCACATTCACCCAGGTGAAAATGTAGGCCGTGGCAGCGACGATACACTGTTCGCACTGGTTGATGGTACAGTTAAATTCGAAAGACTGGGCCGCGACAAAAAACAGGTAAGCGTTTACGCTAAATAAGATGACAATCAACCCGGACTTGCGTTAAAGTTCGGGTTTTGTTTTTACCGAATACAAGCAATTTATATATACATAATATTATTGAATAATATTGAAAGAGAGGTGTAATATGGCTATACAGTTTGTTGATGTTGCCCGTATTCATATCAAAGCAGGCAATGGCGGCAACGGTGCAGTTGCATTCCACAGAGAAAAGTATGTGGCTGCAGGTGGTCCTGACGGTGGTGACGGCGGCCGTGGCGGTGATATTGTTTTCCGCGGCGAAAGAAACCTGTCCACACTGATGGACTTCCGTTATAAACGCAAATATGTTGCACAGAATGGCGAAGATGGCCGTGGTTCCAGACAGACCGGCAAATCTGCCGAAAACCTGATTATCAGAGTGCCTATCGGTACTGTTATCAAAGATGCTGAAACAGGTCTGGTTATAGCAGACATTTCAGAAGAAAAAGATTATGTTGTGGCCCGTGGTGGCCGTGGCGGTCTGGGAAACCAGCATTTTGCCACAGCTACACGCCAGATTCCAAACTTTGCCAAACCGGGTTACCGCGGTGAAGAAATGGATGTTACACTGGAACTGAAACTGATTGCAGATGTAGGTCTTATCGGTTTCCCTAATGTAGGCAAATCCACACTTATCTCCACAATATCATCTGCAAAACCAAAGATTGCCAATTACCACTTTACCACACTTACACCTGTACTGGGTGTTGTACGCGTGGATGAAGAAGCATCCTTTGTAGCTGCAGATATTCCCGGCATTATCGAAGGTGCCAGCGAAGGCGTTGGCCTGGGCCATGACTTCCTGCGCCATGTAGAGCGCTGCCGCCTGCTTTTGCATGTGGTTGATGTTTCCGGTTCAGAATACCGTGACCCTATCGAAGATTTCAAACTTATCAACCGCGAGCTGGTTTCTTTCAGTGAGGAACTGTCAAAGCGTCCGCAGATTGCAATTGCAAACAAAGCAGATATTGCCACTGAAGAAGACATCCGGCGTTTCAGGGACTTCTGTGATGAACAGGGTCTGCAGCTGTTTGTAATCTCCGCTGCTACCCGCCAGGGTCTGGACAATCTGGTGCAGACAGTATATAACAAACTGCAGGAACTGCCACCGGTTACAATCTATGAGCCTGAATATGTGGCACCGTCCACAGAAATTGACGGCAATGCATTCAGAATTTTCCGCACAGACGATGGTGCGTTCAATATCGACGCCACATGGCTGGTTGACCTGCTGAACACCACAGATATCGACGACTACTCCAGTCTGCAGTATTTCCAGAGAAGACTGCGTGACAGCGGCATTATCGATAAACTGGAAGAAATGGGCGTTAAAGAAGGCGACACAATCAGAATCGAAGACTTCGAATTTGAATTTGTTTATTAATCCGAGGATTTTATGGTAGATATCAGAGAGCAGTCACCGCTGTCAATGGCATTTGTAGGTGACGCTGTGTATTCACTTTTAATCCGTGAATACCTTGTAAAACACAAAAGATATAAAATCAATACTCTCAACCGGCTGTCAGTAAAGTATGTCAGTGCTCACGGTCAGTTTATGGCACTGGAGCTGCTGCAGGATGTATTGACGGATGAAGAAAAAAACATGGTAAAAAGAGGTCAGAATACCTCCAAAGCCACTGTGGCAAAACACGCTACAGTAGAGGAATACCGTGCTTCCACCGGGTTTGAGTGCTTGCTGGGCTGGCTGAAACTGTCCGGTAGGGAAGAAAGGATAGAATATCTGGTGGATTATATTATCAATAATCTGCAATTTGAAAATCAATAAAATAAATATCCGCTGTGGCAAAACACGGCGGATATTGTTTTATTGTATTATAATAATATAATGATTAATAATAAATATTAAAGTAGGAAAAGGGGGAGAGCTATGAAAATAATCACAGACCGATTGACTGTACGACCGTTGTCTGTAAAGGACCGGGCAGCAATGCAGGCTGTACTTATTGATTTTGAAAATTCAGATATGTTTATGTACGATTATAAAGCCCCCACCGATAGTAATACTATCAGTACCCTTATTCCTTTATGGGTGAAAAGCAGCCGTTATTATACCATTTGCCTTAACTGCACAGGGGAGATAATAGGTTTTCTCTCAATGGTGGGGGATGAACTGGGGTTCACTATGAAGTCAGCCCACAAACGCCAGGGCTACGGATACGAAGCAGCACATGCGTTGCTCAGCTATCTTTCTCGCCGTCGCAGCATGAACCGTTTCACTGCCCAGGCAGCACTGGAAAACACCCGGTCGGTAAAGCTGCTGAAAAAGCTGGGGTTTACTGTTCAGTCTACGGAATATGTGCAGTTCAGGGAAAGCATGCCTTCTGTAGAATGTGGCAACTTCCTGCTGGAATTATAGAATCATAAATCAAAACAAGCACCCGGACTTTGTGTCATAAGGTGCTTGTTTTATATTCAATAATAAATTGTGATGCAGAGCAGATTACAAGTCTTTATCAGGCTGCTGTCCGTCATGTGCAAGCCATTTGCATTCTGTTATTTCCATATCAGTAAAAATTGCTTTGAAAGATGAGTTTTCCGGACTGCAGGCATATACACCAAAGCTTATTTCTCCACCACCATTCCACATATGGCATATACGCATCTGTGAATAATTAATTCCATCCTGTGAACATTCAATACAGTAATCATCTTCTCTGCGGCTGAATCTGTACCACATGGATTTAATTGACGCATCTATGGCGGTTGTTGCCCAGTCGGAGTAGCCGTTATTTGTAACTACACTTCCCAGGTGCTGAAACTCCTCATTTTCGTATTCTATAGAACCTTTCAGCCAGTTTTCTTCGTCAAGATACATTACAATTCCGCACTGGTCAAATCTGTGCTTGCTGTCGAATTCTGTTTTAACAGTAAATGAAAAATATTTTTCATCGGTTTTCATCTGAAGTACCGGTGCATTATCGTTTCTGAAATGATAATATGTCCTCTGCCACAGGTCGGTATGGGGTCTGGTGATTATTTCAATTCTGTTTTCGGATATTGAATAGCTTTCTGGCTCTCTTGTCCATTTTAACTTGCTGGTATCAATTTTCATATAACAACACTCCTGTCAGTTTATGATTGCTTTATCATTATGAATAAGATTTTTTGAAAGAAACGCCTGTGCATTTTAACAACAGATAAACATAGTTATCTGTTATTTTTCAGAAAATCCCTGTACATGCTTGGGGTGCCGGTGGTGATACCCAGCATAACCTTAAAAATATCCTGGCCTTTCAGCACGAACTGTTCTCCGGCGTGCTGTGCACTTTTCTCGTCCGGCATCATTATATCCATGGAAAAGATACAGAAATCCCGGTCTTCTATGGAACAGTGCAGGTTGTATCCACCGTCCACAGCGGTTATTTTCACCTTGTTCTGCTTTTTCAGGGCTTCATATTGCAGCAGATTTACCGCCATGTTATAGGCATATCTGCGCACTGTGGGAGAAACCACATTTTCCAGCTGATGGGCGATTTCGGCACCTTCAGGCAGTATGGAAAAGCCGTTTTCATCCTCTGTTATCAGTTTCTGGTCCAGCAGATGCTGCAGTGCGCTCTGCATTTCAAAATAATTTACCAGCTCCTGCCCGCACACACATTCAATCAGTTGATTCTGTGTGATAGGCTGTTTCAGCTCCGCCATCAGATAGCACAGCAGGATTTTGATTTCAGTTCTGTCCGTAAGACCGCCCAGTTGCACACCGGCTGTCAAAGCCTGATTATCCATAGTTCCACCTCCTGAAAGTCATAAATTAATATACTATTTTTAAAATAAAATGTAAAGACTGCTTGTAAATAATGCTTAAATATGGTATCATAATCATAACAAAATTTAGGAGGAACTACCAATGAAACTTTTTATTGATACAGCTAACGTTGAAGAAATCAGAAAAGCCAATGACCTCGGCGTTATCTGTGGTGTAACTACAAACCCTTCTCTTATCGCAAAAGAAGGTAGAGACTTTCAGGAAGTTGTAAAAGAAATCACAACAATCGTTGATGGCCCTATCTCAGCTGAAGTTATCAGCCTGGAAAGCCCAGTAATGATTGAAGAAGCTAAAGAACTGGTTAAAATCCATCCAAACATTGTTATCAAAATTCCAATGTGTGCAGAAGGTCTGAAAACAGTTAAAGTTCTGTCCGAAATGGGTATCAAAACAAACGTAACACTTATCTTCTCCGCAGCACAGGCTCTGCTGGCTGCAAGAGCAGGCGCTACTTATGTTTCTCCATTCGTTGGCAGACTGGATGACATCGGCATGGAAGGTATCAACCTCATCAGCGAAATTGCTGAAATCTTTGCTATCCACGATATCGATACAGAAATCATCGCTGCTTCCATCAGAATGCCTACACACGTTACACAGTGTGCAGCAGCAGGTGCAGACATCGCTACAGTACCTTACAAAGTTATTGCTCAGATGCTGAAACACCCTCTGACAGATGCAGGTATCGAAAAATTCCTGAAAGACTGGGAATCCGTACCAAAGAAATAAGTTAATGTTAAATATAAAGCACCCTTTACGGGTGCTTTTGCTTTTTTACGCCGTATGGAAGAAAATACATTTCCGTCAGCGGTGTTTTTATTCGAAATTAGTGAAAATCTGCTTTCTGCAGTTACGGGTGGAGTACCGCCAGTGGTCTATATGACCTGATGTGATAAAATAGTCGGGTTCTCGGAGGGGAGTATGGTCTTTGGCTATATCCATAATCACCAGTTTTATTTTCATTTTATCAGGCAGTATGCTTTTGATAAACACATTTACAGCATCGCCCTCTTTTACCCCCTCACAGGGTTCGGCCAGTCCGGCCAGATTGGGAGCCAGCTCTACGAATACGCCGTAGCTTTCTATGCTGCGCACTATGCCTGTTACTGTAGTCTGCGGTGTGAATTTTTCGGCGTTTTCCAGCCATGTACCCAGCAGTTCTTTATGACTCAGCACTATCCTGCCGTTACTGTCTATGCTTTTTATGCAGGCATATATATTCTGCCCTGCATAAAAACGGTCTGCCGGACTGTTTATTCTTGACACAGATATAAAATCTATTGGCAACAGGGCGTTTATGCCGCAGGCTACATCACAGAACACCCCGAAACTGTCCACTCTGGTTACAGTACAGGGAATCACATCTCCCGGCCTTAGCTGTGATATATATTCTTCATATACCTTTTTCTGCAGTTTTTTTCGTGATATGTATACTGTTGTCAGACCTTTTGAGTGTTCTGTGCCGGTCACCACAAAACACACCTTTTTGTTTATTCTGGTTACTATAGCGGCTTCCTTTACCGGTTCATTGCCCGGGGAATAGATTACCTGGTCGGTTGGCATTATAGCTTTGTAACTGCCCAGGTTGAAATGCAGTCCGGTTTCTTTTTCATATATCAGTGCCCTGGCACAAAGCACGGTTTCTTCCTGCCGGGCTCTTTTTATAAAATTTATATCCTTTACACAGCTTACCTCCATATTTGATTCCTGAATATATTCCATAGAAAATACCTTCCTTGAGTGTTTTTTCTAAAAATATATGCCGTGGCAGGGGATAATATTTGTTTATTTGGTGATTTTACATTTGAAAACAGAAAAAATTTATATATTTTACCGAAAAAATTGAAATTAGTACTGTTACTACAGGAAAAATTATGGTAAAATATTATGGATACTGTAAAACAGGCGGTGATATTTTGGATATAAAAATTAACGACAGAATTATTACTAAAAAAGAACACCCGTGCAAAAACAATGAGTTTCTTGTTCTGCGCGTGGGAATGGATTTTAAAATCCGCTGTACAAAATGCGGCAGGGAAGTAATGGTACCCCGTGCCAAGATAGAAAAAAATATAAAGAAAATAATACCTCGGGACGGAGAATAATAAATGTTTGATAAACTTATTGAAGTAAAAAGAAGATATGAAGAAATCAATCAGTTGCTGATGGACCCTGCGGTTATAAATGACAATACCCGTTACCGCAACCTGATGAAGGAATACAGCGGCCTCACTCCGCTGATTGAAAAATTTGACCAGTATACAGAAGCGAAAAACAATTTTGAAGAAGCAAAAATGATGCTGGACGAAGGTGGTCTGGATGCAGAGTTCAAAGAACTGGTTCAGATGCAGTATGAAGAAAACAAAGAGCTTGTGGAGGTTTATTCCCAGGAGCTGAAAATCCTGCTGCTTCCAAAAGATGAAAACGATGACCGCAATGTTATTATCGAAATCCGCGGCGGTGCGGGCGGTGAAGAAGCAGCTCTTTTCGCCTACAACCTTTATCGTATGTACAATATGTATGCTGACAGCAAAGGCTGGAAAACCGAAATTCTCTCTCTCAATGAAACAGAGCTGGGCGGTTTCAAGGAAGTTTCCTTCTCCATTGAAGGTGACAGTGTTTACAGCCGTTTTAAATTTGAAAGCGGTGTTCACCGTGTTCAGCGTGTACCGGATACAGAAACACAGGGCAGAATTCACACCTCTACAGTTACAGTTGCTGTAATGCTGGAAGTAGATGATGTTGAAATCGACATCAATCCTGCAGACCTGAAAATTGATACTTTCCGTTCATCCGGTGCAGGCGGCCAGCATGTTAACAAAACATCTTCTGCTATCCGTGTAACTCATCTGCCTACAGGTCTGGTGGTTGAATGTCAGGACGAAAGAAGCCAGCACAAGAACAGGGACAAAGCCCTGAAAGTTCTGCGCTCCCGCCTGTACGACATTGAAAAACAGAAACAGGACGCAGAAGTGGCACAGGAAAGAAAAAGCCAGGTTGGTACAGGTGACAGAAGTGAAAGAATCCGTACCTACAACTATCCACAGGGCCGTCTGACTGACCACAGAATAGGTCTTACTCTCTATCGTCTGGAACAGGTGCTCAACGGTGACCTGGATGAAATCATCGACGCACTGGTTACAGCTGACCAGGCAGAAAAACTGAAAAGTGCGGAGGCATAATTTTGGATACTCAGATTTTTAAACCGACACAGGACAGCATCCGGACAGCCTGTGATATTATCAGAAACGGTGGAGTGGTGGCTATCCCTACCGAAACTGTTTACGGTTTGTTTGCTGATGCCACTCAGTCCGGTGCATGTGCCGGCATATTCGCGGCAAAGGACCGCCCTCAGGACAACCCTCTGATTGTCCACATCAGCGATTACAATATGCTGAAAGAGGTGGCGGCTGAAATACCGGAGGATGCTATGAAGCTGGCAGAGGCTTTCTGGCCCGGTCCCCTCACTATTATTCTGAAGAAAACAGCACTTATTCCGGATACAACCAGCGCAGGTCTGGATACTGTTGGCATCCGTATGCCGTCAAATCCGGTTGTGTTGGAAATCATTTCAAAAACCTCTCTGCCCCTGGCCGGCCCGTCGGCAAACCGCTCCGGCCGCCCCAGTCCTACTGATGCACATACTGTGTATGAGGATATGAAAGGCAGAATTCCCTTGGTGCTGGATGGCGGTGACTGCAAAATCGGCGTGGAATCCACAGTGGTTTCTCTGGCAGGTGTTCAGCCGGTTATTTTCCGCCCCGGTTATATTACAAAGGCCCGGCTGGAAGATGTTCTGCACAAAGAAGTGCTGTTGTCAAAAGGCATTACTGAAGAACTGTCCACAGATGAAAAAGTGCTTTCACCGGGACTTAAACACAAACATTACGCTCCAAAAGCGGATGTGGTTATTGTGAATGCTGATTTTGAAAAATACAAACAGCTGGTGGAAAGTGAAAATGCTGCTGCATTGTGCTTTGACGAGTATGCAGACAGACTGAATGCAGTCTGTGTATGCTACGGCAGTGAAAAGGACAGCGCACAGCAGGCGGTAAAGCTGTTTCATTGTTTGAGAAAGCTGGATGAAATCGGCGCAGGTAAAGTTTACGCTATGATGCCGTCTACAGAAGATGTAGGACTGGCTGTATATAACCGACTGCTGAGAGCAGCGGCATTCAGGGTGGTGAATTTATAATGAAAAAAGGTACTATAGTTGCCATTACAGGCCAGAGCGGCTGTGGAAAAAGCACACTGTCACGGTATTACTCATCCAAAGGCTATACAGTGATTGACTGTGACAAAGTGGCGAAGGAAGTCCGCAGACTGACAGACTGTCAGATACGGCTGGCAGAAGAGTTCGGCTTTGATATTATTGTTGAGGGTGTGATTGATACAAAACTGCTGTCACAGCGTGCTTTTGCCACACCGGAAAAACTGCAGAAGCTGACAGATATTACCCATCCGTTTATCGAAAAAGAAATCCTTGACAGAGCGCAGACAGCTTTTGAAAAAGGACAGGAATATGTTTTTGTTGACGGCGCTGTTATAATCGGCGGCATTGTTGAAAAGCACTGTGATAAATTTATTGTGGTGGTTGTAGAGTTTGAAAAACAGTGCCGGCGCCTGATGATGCGTGATGATATTGATTATGACCGGGCTGCAAACAGAATTCTCAGCCAGACACCATATTCCGACATGCTAAAGAAAGCGGATTATGTTATAAATAATAATACAGCTGTGGAAAACCTGATTTTACAGGGTGAGCTTGTTTTGAGACAGCTGACTAAAAATTAGGAGGTATTATTATAGAGGGCATAAAAAGATTTCTTATTGCGGTGGCAATATTTTTAATCTGCACATATATGATGTATTCTGCATCCGAGTACCGTCGGCGTATACAGCATACCATATATCCCCTGAAATATTCTGAATATGTGGAAAAGTATGCGGACGAATTCGGCCTGGATCCCTATCTGCTTTATGCCTTTATCAGGACGGAGAGCAGTTTTGAACCTGATGCTGTTTCCACAGCCGGTGCTATAGGTCTTACCCAGATTACAGAAGAAACTTTCTCGTGGATAAAGCTGATGCTTTGTCCGAAGGAGGACATAGTTTTTGAAGATTTATATAATCCCGAAACCTCTATACGCTTCGGTGCTTATTATATATCGCGCTGTATGAACAGATATTCCGGCAGCGTGGATACAGCTGCTGCGGCTTATCACAGCGGCTGGGGCACAGTGGACAAACTGCTGGAGCGGCAGGGAACAGAGACTCTTACCGAGTTTCCATATACACAGATGAGAAACTATGTTTACAAAATCAATAAAGCTTATACAAGCTATCAAGAAATATACCTGAACAAAGAAGGAGTATAATTATGGAAAAATTAAAAGGCAAAGAACTGCAGAAAATGCTGACATACTCTGTTGAACACATCGCTAAAAAAGATGAGTCAATGGTGGAAAAAAGCTTTGAATTCTGTGAAGGCTACATGGACTTTCTGACAGCCAGCAAAACAGAACGCCTTGCAGCAGCAAACATTCTGGAAATTGCAAAAGCAAACGGTTACACAGAATTTGACCCTGCAAAAGAATACACAGCAGGTGATAAAGTTTATGTGAACAACCGCGACAGAGCAGTTATCCTGTCCACAATAGGCCAGAAAACTGTGGACAACGGCGTAAGCATTGTTGCCAGCCACATCGACTGTCCACGTCTGGACCTGAAACCAAACCCACTGTATGAAAGCAACGAAATCGCTTACTTCAAAACACACTACTACGGTGGTGTAAAACGCTATCAGTGGGCCGCAACACCTCTGGCTATCCACGGTGTTGTTATCAAAACAAACGGCGAAAAAGTGGAAATCCACATCGGTGAAGACCCATCCGACCCTGTATTCTGCCTGTCTGACCTGCTGCCACATCTGGCAAAAGACCAGGCTGAAAGAAAAATGCGCGATGTAATCCGCGGCGAAGAAATGAACATCATCCTGGGCAGCCTGCCATATCAGGACGAAGAAATCAAAGATGCTGTTAAATTCACAGCACTGGTTTACCTTAACGAAAAATACGGCATCACAGAAAGAGAACTGCTGAACGCTGAACTGGAAGTTGTTCCGGCAGGTCCTGCAAGAGATGTAGGCTTTGACCGTTCTCTCATCGGTTCCTACGGCCACGATGACAGAGTGTGTGCCTATACATCACTGATGGCTGAAATTGAAACAGAGGCTCCTGTTTACACAACAGTTTCTGTTTATGCAGACAAAGAAGAAGTTGGCTCAGACGGTGTTGCAGGTCTGCACTCTGACTGGATGGAACATTTCATCACATACCTGGCTCAGATGCAGGGTGTAAACCATCTGACCACACTGAGAAACTCCAAATGTCTGTCAGCAGACGTAAACGCAGCCTATGACCCAACATTCCCTGACGTTATGGACCCAAGAAACTCCTGCTATCTGAACAAAGGCGTTGTTATCACAAAATACACAGGTGCAGGCGGCAAATCCGGCACAAACGATTCCACAGCAGAATTCTTTGCTGAAATCACAAACATGCTGGATGCAAAAGGCCTTTTCTGGCAGACTGGCGAACTGGGCAAAGTAGACCAGGGCGGCGGCGGCACAGTTGCCAAATTTGTTTCCCAGAAAAACATTGATACAGTTGACATCGGTGTACCTGTTCTGTCAATGCACGCTCCTTTTGAACTGGTTACAAAACTGGATGTTTACAGCACATATCAGGCATTTGTTGCATTTCTCAACAGATAATTTGGACATTTTAGACAAAATGTAAATGTAATCGATAAAAAAATCACAAAATACTTGCATTTTTACCAAAAAATACAGAAAGTAGTTTTTTTTAGTAAAAAAGTATTGCTAAATTGTGAACAATTCTGTATAATTGATAGACGGTAAAATAATTAATTAAATAATTATTTGTATTAACAATTTTAAATTTTTTTAGGAGGAAATAACAATGAATTTACTGTATATTTCAGTAATCGCTGCTCTCCTCGGTCTTGGCTATGCATTTGTTCTTACTGGTAAAATCAACAAAGTAAGCGAAGGCACAGAAAAGATGAGAGAAATCGCTGGCGCTATTGCTGAAGGCGCAAGAGCTTTCCTGTTCGCTGAATACAAAATTCTGGCAATCTTCGCAGTTGCACTGTTTGCTCTGCTGTTTGTGCTGAGAGGCTTTATGACAGCAGTTTGCTTCCTGTTTGGTGCAATTCTTTCTGTTATCGCTGGTTACTGCGGTATGAACGTTGCTACAAAAGCAAACGTACGTACAGCTAACGCAGCTAAAGAATCCGGTCTGGCTGCTGCTCTGTCTGTAGCTTTCTCCGGTGGTGCAGTTATGGGTCTGTGTGTTGCAGGCTTCGGTCTGTTCGGTGTAGCTCTGGTTTACGCTATCACAGGCGACGCTGACATCCTGTTCGGCTTCTCCCTGGGTCCTTCTTCTATCGCTCTGTTTGCCCGTGTTGGTGGCGGTATTTACACAAAAGCTGCTGACGTTGGTGCTGACCT
>JAFUNP010000016.1 GCA_017473015.1 Oscillospiraceae bacterium
ATTTTGTCGATAAACAAAAATAAGCGATGCCCAGTTGTTACACTAAGCATCGCTCATTCTGTTGTTGTTACCAACCCCGCCTGACAGATGCCGTAAAATAGTTAAGTTGTTCCTTAACTGTTTTACGGACACCCGCCTTTTGCGGAGCTTTTTTGTTGCATAAATTTATAAATCCTTCTAATACTATTACCAAATCACTTATGAAAGGATTTATTTATGAAAAAAATAACCGAAAAAGAACTGGGTGCTTACAACGAACTGCTTACCCAGGAAAAAGCAGCTATAGACAAATTTAACTACTATGCACAGAACTGCAAAGACCCTGAGCTGAAAAAGCTGTGTAAAGAAGCAGCTCAGCGCCATCAGGAACATTTCAATATTATCTTTTCACAGATACAGTAGGAGGAAACTATGGCTTACGATGATAAAACAATGATGACAGATATGCTGGCTACACAGAAATTTATTGCATCAAACTACAACAACTATGCGGGCGAATGCTCTACCAAGCGGTCAAAAGCAAAGCTGATGAAAATCCTTGGTGAAGAACACGATATTCAGTTTAAAATATTTGAAAACATGCAGGCCAAAGGCTGGTATGAAACCACACCTGCACCGGTTGATAAAGTAAACCAGGCGGTACAGACACATATTTCTGCTGCAACAAATGTAAAAAATGCAAAAACACCGGCTAAAAAACGGACCAAATCCTCTGCAAAGAAATAGCTGTGGCTGACCGCGGTGGTGGAGTTATACAAAACAGAAGGAAGCAGGTTTGACTTGTTTTGGTTTTTAAACAAACTTTTTCTGCAGAGCAATAATACTCTTGTGATTATCCGGCCTCCATAATATAATGTATTCATCAACTGACAAAAAATCACAGTATAAAGGAGGATAAGAAAATGACATCCAAAGAACAGATTATCCGTCTGGTTGACGGTAAAAAGGATTTCTTTTCTAAAGTAAGTGACGATGTATGGAGCACCCCGGAGCTGGGTTTTCTGGAGTTCAAATCAGCCCGGACTCTTATGAATGCACTTAAAGAACAGGGATTTGAAGTGGAAAATAACCTGGCTGGCATTGAAACGGCATTTAAAGGCACCTGGGGTACAGGCAAACCCGTTATCTCATTTCTGGGCGAATTTGACGCCCTGCCGTCTTTGAGCCAGCAGGCATCCTGCAATGTGAAAGCACCTGTGGAAGAAGGCGGCAATGGTCACGGCTGTGGTCACTGTAACCTGGGGGCTGGCAGCATGGCTGCCGCTACAGCACTGAAAAACTATATGGAAGAAAACAATCTGCCGGGCACAGTTGTTTATTTCGGCTGCCCGGCTGAAGAATCAGGCTGCGGAAAAACATTTATGGCCAGAGAAGGCGTTTTTGACGGGGTGGATATAGCCATCACATGGCATCCCGGTTCTACAAACAATGTGTGGGGTGTTTCCACACTGGCAAATATTATTGTACTGTTTCATTTCAAAGGTGTGACAAGCCATGCTGCTGCATCACCGCACCTGGGCAGAAGCGCCCTGGATGCTGCTGAACTGATGAATGTGGGTGTAAACTTCCTGCGTGAGCATGTTATTCCTGAAGCCAGAATGCATTATGCATTCCAGGATGTGGGCGGCGGCGCACCGAATGTTGTACAGGACAGAGCTACCGTGCTGTATTATATCCGCGCTCCAAAAACTGAGCAGGTAATGGAAATTTATCCAAGAGTGGTAAAATGTGCAGAGGGCGCAGCCCATATGACAGAGACACAGCTGACTGTAGAAATCAAAACAGCACTTTCTGACTATATTCCTAACGATGTGGTTTCCAAGACCATGAGTGATGCAATGGTGGAAATAGGCCCGATAGAATTTTCTGACGAGGCAAAGGCTTTTGCAGAAGAAATGTACAAATCACTGTCTGAATCTGATATAAAATCAGGCATTGGTACACTTATGTCTCATATGCCTGCAGAAGTGGCTGCACAGCGTGTACACGAAAAACTGATACCTGATGTGTTTCCATACAAACGTCTGCCGGTTCACATGCCGGGTTCTACTGATGTGGGTGACGTTTCCTATGTGGTGCCTACAGCACAGCTTTCAGCTGCTACAGCTATTATAGGTACACCTGGTCACTCATGGCAGCAGACTGCACAGGCCAATTCTGTGCTGGCTCATGAAGGTCTGACTTATGCAGCCAAAGTAATGGCTCTCACCGGTGTGAAATTCCTGGAAAATCCGGAACTTGTGGAAAAAGCACAGGCAGAGCTGAAAGCTGCTACAGGAGGCATTTACAACTGTCCTATTCCAAAGGATGTAAAACCTCAGCCTTAAATCAAATAGAATAAAACACAAAAATACCGGCTGCAGATTACTCTGCAGCCGGTTTACTTATATAATAATTTATCAGAAGCCCGCTACTTTTGCCATATTGTCCAGCATAGGTTGCAGGCATATCAGTGTGGCGGCGGCACTGGCAAAATTGGCCCGTATACCGTATTTAAACCGCCAGCCGTTTTCGCAATCAGTAAATTTTTTGCTGTAAATATACCCTTCGGCCATAGCTATCAGTGCTTCAGGTCCTATCAGCAGTATCCACCCGAACAGAAAAGCACCCCATCCGTCTTTTATCATCATTGTGGATATAACGATGTTCAGTGCCAGCTGGGTGGCAAGGTTTGCGAGCATAAAATATCTCAGATTGTTTTTGTTTTTCAGCCCGAAAGCCAGCAGCACCAGATATTCAATTATTATTGTAGGTATGAACGATGACAGAAACTGCACTGGATACACCTGCCATACAGGCCGTACAGTGTGACTCATGGTAGTGTAATCAAGAGTGATATTTGTGCGGAATGTTTTTCGTTCTATCTTTTCACTTATGGAAACATTGCCGTCCTCTGTTACAATAATTACTCTGAATTCTGACGGCGGATGGTAAGAAAATGTATGCACGCCGTTTTCTGATGTAAGCTCACCCCAGGTAAGCGAATTTTTCACAGACACAGCAGGGTACCAGCCATCACCGGACATACCGAAAAGTATTTCCAGCATTTCTTCGTCATATTTTTCTTTTATTTCATCGTCAGGTTCTTTTTCCACAGGCCAGCTGTCATATTCAGGTGCCAGCAGGTCCATATAGTAAACACCTTCCGGGGCATTTTCAAGCTTTATGGTAATTTTGGGCTTTGGTGCCATATCTGCAAAGGCTGTCACAGACAGGGCGCAGAACAGCACGGCAGCAATCACAACAGTTTTTATATATCTCATATCGGCACCTCCTGTCTCTGATTATATAATACCATATAAATCTTAATAATTGATTAATAATCAGTCACAGAAAAATTACAAAATAAAAACAGAGTGTGTTCCACTCTGTTTAAAGTTCTATGTTCTGTATTTTATCTATTATCCGGCTGGACAGGGTAACTGTCAGCAGGGAGAAGATGATTTTGCTGAAAGGAATATATGAAAGGGAAAGAGTGAGTACAGTCAGGTCAGTCAGCAGATATGCCTGAGAAATACGGCATTTTGTAAGCTTTGATATAACCAGTGCCAGCGCATCATCACCGCCGCATGCACCGCCTTTTTTTACCACTATGCCTACACCTATGCCTACAAACACTGCGCCGATTATGGCGGCAACCAGAGGCTGACTGCTCATATCCGGCAGTACATAACCTATGGCTTCCCACACATTGTAGCATAACGAAAAGGACAGGGAAGCAAACGCTGCGTTTTTTAGAAATCTGTTGCCCAGAAATTTCCAGCCCAGCATATAACAGCACATATCCAGCAGCGGATTGGTTATGCCGGGGGAAACACCTGTCCAATGATTTATCAGCAATACCGTGCCCAGCACACCGCCTTCCGTAATCCGGCTCTGACTGTGTACATTGAACAGGCCGAAAGACAGTATGGCTGCCCCGCAGAAAATCACCGCATAGTGGCAGAGTGCGGAAAATATTCTGTTCTTCATATTCTACCTCCATGCTAAAAAAATAGCTGACCTGTACAGGTCAGCCGGTTTTTCAAGTTAAATTAGATAGCTCTTGTAACCTTACCAGAGCGAAGACATCTGGTGCATACGTGAATATAACGTGGAGAACCGTCCACGATAGCTTTAACTCTCTTTACGTTTGGTTTCCAAGCTCTGTTAGAGCGTCTGTGTGAGTGAGAAACTTTGATACCGAAAGCTACACCCTTGCCACAACAATCACATTTTGCCATTCTGTTTGCACCTCCTAAAATTTGATAACTATATCATTATAACAGATTATTTACTATTTTGCAATAGTAAACAGACATTTTTAATTGCTCAATTAGTTTAGCATAAATAAACAATAATATCAAGTAAAATTTTACAAAAAAACGAAAATATTTTTATAATATTTGTTTTTATATTTTTTATTTCCAACACATAATTACTTTATACTGTGTGACATACAGTATAACTATTATCACACTGTCTGCAATATATTTCTGAAACTGCCAGACTGCACAGCAAATATGGCTTGAAAAAATATTACATAAACTATATAATAATAGTTTAAGGAGAATGAATTATGTTTAACCTTAATCCTTTGACAATAGTGGTGCGCGCTATTGTTTTGCTTGTTACAATTCCTGTCCACGAAGCGGCACACGCCTGGACAGCTGACAGACTGGGGGACCCCACTGCCCGTTACAGAGGCAGGCTGACACTGAACCCTATGGCACATTTTGACCCTATGGGGGCAGTGGCCATGATACTTACAGGTATAGGCTGGGCCAGACCAGTGCCTATCAACCCTATGAACTTTGAAGACTCCAAAAAAGGCATGGCTGTTTCTGCCGCCGCAGGCCCTGTATCAAACCTGATGCTGGCTGCCGCCAGTCTTATAGTTACAAAAATTATTCTTTATGTGAGCTACCTGGCAGGCTTTGGCACAGTTGCCAGCACATTGTACACTGTTTTTTACACAATGTGTACTATCAATATTTCTCTGGCTATTTTTAACCTTATGCCTTTTCCGCCTTTTGACGGCTCACGCATATTCAATTATTTTTTAAGCGACAGACTGTATTTCAAAATTATGGAATACGAACAGCAGATTTTTATGGTGGTGTTCGGGCTGCTGGTGCTGGGCGTGTTTGACGCTCCGCTCAGTTTTCTCAACGGCATTATTTTTACACTGCTGGATAAACTCACATTTTTTGTGGATGTGATTTTCAGATTTATTTTTTAAGGAGACCGGATGACACGGATTAATTATAAAATTGAAGATTTTGAAGGTCCTCTGGATTTGCTGCTGGTACTTATTTCCAAAAACAAAATGAGTATTGCCGATGTGGAAATTATCACTATTATCAATCAATATCTGGCGGTAATCAATGATGCAGAGGAAAATGACCTGGATACAGCCAGTGAATTCATCGATATGGCCGCAAGATTGATTTATCTTAAATCCGTATATCTGCTGCCCAAGGACGATGAAGGCGAAAAGCTGAAAGCTGAACTGCAGGGACAGCTGATTGAATATTCACGGGCCAAAAAAGCCGCAGAGCTTATGCGTGCCAGATTTATCGGCGACAGAATTTTTCTGCGTCCTGCACGGGTTATACAGGAGGATTACAGCTACAGCATTGTTCATCCTGTGGACGACCTGATAAAAGGCTATGCCCGACTGGCTGACCGCAGCCTGAACCGCACACCGCCAGCTACAGAGCGTTTTGAACCTATCGTAAACGCCCCGGTGGTATCAGTTTCTTCCAAAATTTACACACTGCTGAAAAATCTTATCAAAAAAAATGTAGACTCTATACATACCGCTTTTGCCGGCATGCGTTCACGCAGTGAAGCCGTGGCCATGTTTCTGGCTGTGCTGGAGCTGGTACGCGCCCACAGAATAGCTGTGGACAGTGACGGCGGTATGCAACTGCTGCGAAAGGAAAAAGAAACCAAATGACAATACAGGAAAGTATAAAATCAGCCGAAGCTGTTATCTTCGCCGCCGGTGAAGGCATTACCCATGATGCACTGATGGCGGTGCTGGAAATAGATGAAAAACAGCTGATGTATGTACTGGACATGCTGAAAGAAAAATATAATCATACTGACTCAGGTGTAAATCTGATACACAATACAGAAGGTATCAGCTTTGCCACCAGCAGCGATACAGCTGACATTGTATATAAAGCTTTCAGCGTAAAGAAAAACACCCCGCTGTCCAATGCTGCCATGGAAACACTGGCAATTATTGCGTACAACCAGCCGGTTTCCCGTGCTTTTATTGAACAGGTCCGTGGTGTTGACTCGTCTTCCAGTGTAAAAACCCTGCTGGAAAGAAATCTTATCGAAGAGGCAGGCCGTCTGGAAATTCCCGGCAGACCCCTCAGCTACAAAACCACAGATGTTTTCCTGCGCAGTTTTTCACTGACCAGCCTTTCACAGCTGCCTAAAGTAAAAGTGGAAAAAGAAGGCCAGCTGTCCACTGACGATTTAGCTTTAGAGGAAGAGGACAATGACGATATTATTTAAAATATTGTCGGTTATCGGCATAATACTGCTGGTGCTGCTGATACTTCTTATGTGGCTGATACTGATGCCCCGTCATTTCTGGGTGGAATACTCCAAACGCGACGGTCTGATTTTACAGGTTAATATCGGTCTGTATCGTTTTACACTTTATCCGGTGCCGGCTTTCATGCGGAAAAAAGCTGATACTGCAAAGGATAAAAGCACAGGAAAGGCAGAAGAAAAAAAGAAAAATCCTCTGGAAAATATTCAGTTTTCCTTTGACCTGATAAAACAAGTGGTTTCATCGGCAAAAGGCATTATGAAAAGAGTTTTCCGTGCCATAAAATTTCGTGATGTGTCTTTTACGGTTCCGGTTCACAGCAATGATGTACACGCTACTCAGAAAATGTACGGTGCAGTGACAAACAGCTTTTACTCACTGAGTATTTTCCTACAGAAGCATCTGCAGATTTATTTCAAAAGTCCTGTGTTTGTGGCGGATTTTGCCGGCAGATACAGTGATGCAGTTTATTTTTACAGCAAAATAACCGCCAGCCCGGTACTGCTGCTGGTGGCGGCATATTACGCATACACCCAATACACACTTATTATCAATAATTACACAAAGGCTGACAACGCCCCACAGAAGGAGATTTAACCATGGACAAACAGAATACAGTACAGGAACTTATGGCTAATACACTGGGCAAAATGCGAGAACTGGTTGATTCCAATACAGTTATCGGCACCCCTATCACAACAGAAGCCGGTGTGACTATTATTCCTGTTTCCAAAATCAGCTTCGGCTTTGTTTCAGGCGGCACAGATTTTGCCACAGAAAAACAGAAAGACCTTTTCGGCGGTGCAGCCTCCTCCGGCGCATCTATCACACCGGTAGGTTTTCTGGTGGTAAACGGCACCGGCGTGAAATTTATGCAGGTGGCTGAAGGCAACCGGACAATTGACCGCCTTATCAACATGATGCCGGAAGTTATCGACAAACTGGAAGCACTGGTTTCCAACAAAACCAAAAAAGACGGCGACGCTATCACACCTGCTGATGCCGCTGCAGAAACATTTTAATTGACGCAATACCCTGACGCAGACACTCTGCGTACAGTTTACAATACAGTATATAATGGAGTAAAAATGAGAGATACAAGAATTCAGAAAGCAATGGCAGATATGGGTCTGTGCTCCCGCCGCCGGGCAGAACAGATTATTCTGGAAGGCAGAGTAAAACTCAACGGTCGCCCTGTAAAACTGGGTGACAAAATGGATATGAATACAGATATTCTCCAGGTTGATGACAGAACTATCCGCCCCAATAAAAAGAAAGAATACAAATACTATATGATGCACAAGCCACGCGGCTACATCACCACTGCAAAAGACGACCGCGGCAGAAAAACAGTTATGGACCTTATCAGTGAAATTCCGGAGAGAGTTTATCCTGTTGGCCGTCTGGACAAAGACAGTGAAGGCATGCTGCTGTTCACAAACGACGGTGAACTGGCAAACAAACTGACACACCCTTCACACCATGTGTCAAAAATGTACCGCGTTACAGTTCATCCAAAAGCAAGTGAAGAACAGATTATCGCCCTGACCGACGGCGTTTATCTGGACGACGGCAGCAAAACCCTGCCTGCCATCATTCATGTTGTGGCTGAAGAAGATGAAAGAACAGTAATGGAAATGACTATCCGCGAAGGCAAAAACCGTCAGATTCGCCGTATGTGTGAAGCTGTAGGCCTGCAGGTGGCACGTCTTTCCAGAAAATCTATCGGTCCTGTAAAGCTGGGCATGCTTGCCCCGGGCAAATACAGAGAACTGAAACCGGCAGAAGTTCTGGCACTGAAAAATGCTGCCACAAAAGCTGCCAGACAGAAAAGAGCAAGAGGAAAAGAGGACTAATCCCATGTATGTAATGAAACCTATTCTTGAATACGATGTGCTGGACCTGCTGAACAACGGCAGATTTGAAGGCGAAATGGAGGGCTATATACTGTCTGACGGCGGTGACCTTTTCGGCTGGAGCCTGTTCCGCATTGACGGCGATGTTACCACTATGCTGGATGTGAACGCACCTTCCGGCAGCTTTCTGGACGGTCTTATCCGCGCCAGTGTGGCTTATGGTGAAGCACGCGGTGCTACAAAATTCTCCCTAAACCCGGATGTGGCAGATTTTGTGAAATACAAAGAAATCTTTTTTGAAAACGAAGGTTTTGTAATTCCTAATGACAAACTGTTCACTCCTTGTGAAGGTTAAGAATAACTGAATACACATAACCACCCTTTACGGGTGGTTTATTGTTTATAATCATATAAAAAGTCAAAAAGGAAATCTCCCTTTTTAAATATATACTTTATCGGTACTGATAATTGACATAATAAGTGAAAATAGTGTAAAATATAGTATTAATCGGAGGACTATATTATGGTTTACAGTATGACAGGTTATGGCAAGGGAAACCTTGTCTTACACGGCAAAGACATCACTGTGGAAGTGAAAAGTGTCAACCACAGATATTTTGAATATTCCAGCAGAATGTCCAGATTCTTTGCCTTTTTAGATGATAAAATCAAAAAAGAAATCCAGGGTATGATTGCCCGCGGCAAAGTGGAAGTCAGCCTTATGGTACGCGCTGTGGAAAGCAGCGAAACAAAAATTGAACCGGATGTACTGCTGGCAAAAAGCTATTATGATGCACTGCAGACCCTTTCTGAAAGCCTGGGCCTGCCAAACAATGCGGATGTTCTGGCTATTTCCCGTATGGACGGCGTTCTGACACAGGTGAAAAATGAAGAAGATGCCGAAACACTGTGGAATGATGTAAACACAGTGCTGCATATGGCTATGGAAGAATTCCTGGCTATGAGAAAGGCAGAGGGGGAGAAGCTGTGTGCTGATGTGCTGGCCAGACTGGAAACAGTGGAAAACATCGTGGCCGAAATCGAAAAAAGCGCACCGGCCCGCGTTGATGCCTACCGTGAAAAACTGTATGCAAAACTGCAGGCAATTCTGGCAGACAGACAGATTGACGATGCCCGTGTGCTGACTGAGGCCGCTATATTTGCGGATAAAGCAGCTATTGACGAAGAAACTACACGCCTGCACAGCCATATTTCCCAGTACCGCAAAATACTGGCATCAGATGAACCGCAGGGCAGAAAACTGGACTTCCTTACACAGGAACTGAACAGAGAGACAAACACCATCGGTTCCAAGTCCAACGACCTGGCTATTACAAATATGGTGGTTGAAATCAAATCCGAAATTGAAAAAATCAGAGAACAGATTCAGAATATTGAATAGGTGATTTTATGGCAATGCTGAATATAGGCTTTGGCAGCATGATAAACGCCGGCAGAGTTATGGCTGCTCTCAGCCCGGAATCCGCACCGGTAAAAAGAATGATTGCCAAAGCAAAACAGGACAAAGTCCTGATAGATGCCACTTTCGGCAGAAAAACAAAAACAGTTATTATTACCGACACAAATCAGCTGATTTTATGCGCATTCACCGCTGAAAGAATCTTCGGCACAGCTGATGACAGTTTGATTAAATTTATGGAGACAGAAGATGAGTGAAATAGGTAAAAATCTTGTAGTAATTTCAGGCCCCTCGGGCTGTGGCAAAGACACAGTAGTAAAGCATATTCTCAACACAGACTCCCGTTTTGTTCTCAGCGTTTCAGCTACTACCAGGGCAAAACGTCCTTACGAAGTGGACGGTGTGGATTATATCTTCCTCACCACCCAGGAATTTATCGGCAAAATAGCCGGAGGAGAATTTCTGGAACATACCCTTTACTGTGACAACTACTACGGCACACTGAAAAGCCAGATTGAAGACAAAGTGGCACAGGGAAAAATAGTGGTGCTGGTTATCGAAGTGGAAGGCGCAGCCAATGTGAAAAAGGTTTATCCTGATGCACTCACCATTTTTGTTGCTCCTCCTTCACTGGATGAACTGGAGCGCCGCCTGCGCAACCGCGGTACAGAAGACGACGGCAAAATCAAGCAGCGTCTGTTCAAAGCCAGCGAAGAACTGGGCCTCAGCAGCAGCTATGACTACATAGTGGAAAACAACTTTGTGGAACAGTGTGCACAGTCCATCATAGATATTTTTGATGGCATCAAATAATATATAACTTTAAATTATGACAGGAGGTGGCTTTATGTTGACAGCCGGTGTGGCAGTGGATAAAGCCACCCTTGATTTTGATATGCTTTTTTCATATATTGTGCCGGACAGTTTTGTAAATGAAATAAAAATCGGCTCAATAGTGTTGGTGCCTTTTGGTCGTGGTGACCGCCTGCGTATAGGCATTGTGCTTTCACTGGAGGACAGAGAAGATACCGCAAAGCTGAAAAGCATTATAGATGTGAAAAATGAAGACCATACCATCACGCCGGATGCACTGAATATCATCCGCCATCTGAAAGAAACCACCTTCTGCACCTGGTACGAGGCAGTAAAAACTGTGATTCCTTACGGGGCACTGTACAAAGCTGACGGCGACCGACTGTCAAAACAGCTGGTGCGCCATCTGCAGAATGTGTACGCAGCGGTGGACGATTTTGATGCCACACAACTTAAAACTGAAAAACAGCGCAATGTCTATGCCTTTTTACAGGGCGGATATTACAATTTAAAACAGATAGAACTTAACACAGGCGTGAAAAAAGGCGTTGTGGATTCCCTTATGCGTTATGGTGCTGTAAAATGTCGCCAGACCGATAAAGACACATCCGCCTACAGCCATATAGAAAAATGCCGTGATGAAGTAATCCTGTCGGAGCAGCAGCAGAAAGTATATGACGAAATCACTGCCTGTACAGATAACAAAACCCATCTTATCCATGGTGTAACATCTTCGGGCAAGAGTATGGTGTTTATAAAGCTTATCCAACACGCTCTGGCACAGGGAGGCTCTGCCATGGTGCTGGTGCCGGAAATTTCCCTGACACCACAGATGATACGCCTGCTGAAAGAATTTTTTGGCGACACAGTCAGTGTCATACACTCACAGCTGTCGCACACCGAAAGGCTGCTGCAGTACAACAGGGCACTTTCCGGTCAGTCCCGCGTGGTGGTTGGCACCCGCAGTGCAGTTTTTACACCATTGCAGAATTTAAAGCTGATTATTGTGGATGAAGAACACGAAAAAACCTTTAAAAGCGAGTCTGCACCACGCTACAACGCAATCAGGGTTGCCCAGTTTATAGCCAGAAATACCGGCGCACAGCTGGTGCTGGCCAGTGCTACACCAAGCGTGGAAAGCTATTTCCTGGCACAGAACGGTTACTACCATCTGCATACTATGCCAAACAGATATGCCAATCTTCCGCTGCCTCAGGTGGAGATTATCGATATGTCACAGCAGGCTCTGGCAGGGGACACAGGTCCTGTGTCAAAGGTTGTACTGAGATATATTGCAGAAAATATTGCTGACGGCAAACAGAGCATTATCCTTATCAACCGCCGCGGTTACTCCACTGTAGGTGTATGCAAAGACTGTCGACAGACCATCAAATGTGATGACTGTTCAGTAAATCTGGTAAAACACAAAAAACAGAACAGGCTTATGTGCCATTACTGCGGCAAGGTATATCCCATTCCGGAAACATGTCCTGAATGCGGTGGGGAAATATCCTACAGCGGCTTCGGCACACAGCATATAGAAGAATATATCCAGACGGCTGTTCCGTCCGCCAGAATACTGCGAATGGATGCCGACAGTACCGGTCAGTCACAGTCTCACGAAGAAATGCTTGAAGCTTTTGGCAAAAAAGAGTATGATATACTGATAGGCACTCAGATGGTGGCCAAAGGTCTGGATTTTGACGATGTAAACCTGGTGGTGGTGCTGGGCATTGATGCAATGCTGAACCATCCCGGATATAATTCTGCAGAACAGGCTTTTAACCTTATCACCCAGGTTATAGGCCGCGCCGGCAGAAAGAAGCGGGGGGCAAAGGCTGTGATACAGACCTATGACAGCTATAACCCAATTATAAATATGGCAGCGTCACAGGATTACACTGCTTTTTACAACGGTGAAATTGCTTACCGCAAGCTGAACACCTATCCGCCGTATTGTACTATGGTGACGGTGGCTTTTACCCACACCAGTGAGCCTACAGCGGCAAAGGATGCCCGTGCGTTTCTGGAGATAATTAAACAGATTTCGCCGCAGTACAACATTCCTCTGGTGGTGCTGGGACCTGTGGCCTTTGATGTGGCTATGGTCAGCAAAACCTACCGCTGGCGCCTGTCTATAAAATGCAAAAATAATCCCCGGTTCAGACAGTTTCTGAACAAGGCGATTGAAATATATCTTAAAAACAAAGAAAACAAATCATCGGTTTATGTGAATATAAATCCGGTGCAGGAATAAAAGGAGTATATTATGGCAATCAGAACAATTGTTAAAGACGGCGACCCTATTCTGAAAAAGGTTTGTCGCCCTGTTACAGAATTCAATGCAAAACTGGCCACACTGCTGGACGATATGGGCGAAACAATGCTGGCTGCAAACGGCCTGGGTCTTGCCGGTCCACAGGTTGGCATGCTGCGCAGAGTTTTCGTGGCTCTGGACATCTATCTGGATGAAGAAGGCAACGAAGTGGAAGAAATACTGGAATTTGTAAACCCTGAAATTCTGGAGAAAAAAGGCGCAGTTACTTCTTTTGAAGGCTGTCTGTCTTTCCCTGAAAGAAACGGCCTTATCACACGCCCTGAATATGTTCGTGCCAGAGCACAGGACAGAAACGGCGAATGGTTTGAAATCGAAGCAGAAGGTATTCTGGCCAGATGCATCTGCCACGAAAATGACCACCTGAACGGCGTTACAGTTCTGGACAACGCCAAAATTTTCTACGAAGACCTTACACCTGAACAGCTGAAAGAAATTCAGAACAGAGAAGACTATGAATAAAAACGAAGCAAAAATACTTTTTATGGGCACTCCCGATATTGCCCGTGACTGTCTGCAGCAGCTGCTTGATGACGGCTGGAATATTATCGGTGCTTTCACCCGTGAAGACAAACCGGTAGGCAGAAAACAGATTATGACAGCACCTCCTGTAAAACAGCTGGCGCTGGAGCATAATATTCCGGTTTATCAGCCTAAAACACTGAAAGGTGAATACAGCGATGTTATCGCAGAGCTAAAGCCGGATATGATTGTGGTTGTAGCTTATGGCAGAATTCTGCCAAAGGCTGTTATTGATGTGCCACAGTTCGGCTGCCTCAATCTCCATGTGTCCCTGCTGCCGAAATACCGCGGTGCAGCACCTATCCAGTGGTCACTTATCAATGGTGATGCGCAGACAGGTGTTACAGTAATGCATATAGACGAAGGTCTGGACACAGGCGACATCATCGATGTGCTGCCTATAGAAATTGAACCTGATGAAAACAGCGAGGAGCTGTTTGACAAAGTGGCTGCACAGGGGAAAGTTTTCCTCAGCAAAGTTATGGAAAATGTGGTGGCAGGGGACTATACCCGCACTCCGCAGGACCACGAAAAAGCCACACTGGCACCGCCGCTGACAAAGGAAATGGCTCTGTTCTCCTTTGAAACAGATGCCCTTACTCTTCACAATAAAATACGCGGTCAGAATCCATGGCCCAGCGCACATTTTATCTATGAAGATAAAAAAGTAAAGGTACTGAAAGCCAGAGTTATGCCGGAAAGCGGTAAACCGGGTGAAATCCTGTCCACAAAACCTCTGGTTGTTGCAGCAGGTGAAAAATCCCTGCAGCTGATTACTGTACAGCCTGAAGGCGGCAAAGCCATGGACGGCACAGCCTGGGCTGCAGGTCGCCGTTTAAAAAAAGGCGACAGCGTTATGAAATAATTTCCAATATATTTATCTGAATTTTTACCAAATTATCAAATATATAGTTTAAAATACAGATATAAAGTAAAAATATTACATCTTTTACCCTGAAGGAGATTATCATAATGTTTTATAACTACGGTTACGGATATTATTTTGATATCTATTATCTTATACTGGTTGTACCTGCAATTATTTTTTCCATGTGGGCACAGGCAAAGGTGAACTCCACCTTTAACCAGTATTCAAAAGTTACCACCTACAGCCGCATGACAGGCTTTGAAGCAGCCAGAAGAATTCTGGATGCCAATGGTCTGCGTCATGTGTCTATTGAACGCGTGTCTGGTTCACTTACTGACCATTATGACCCGCGCACAAATGTTATCCGCCTGTCAGACAGGGTTTATGGCTCTTCCAGCGTGGCTGCCATCGGTGTAGCCGCTCACGAAGCAGGCCATGCTGTACAGTACGCAGTGGGTTACACACCAATCAAAATCCGCACAGCCATTATACCTGTATGCCAGATAGGCTCAAACCTGTCCTGGCCTGTTATTGTGCTGGGTCTGGTTATAAACAGCGGCACTATGGTGAATTTCGGCCTTCTGCTTTTTGCCACAGTGGCGATTTTCCAGTTTGTGACCCTGCCCGTAGAGCTGAATGCCAGCAACCGTGCCACAGAGGCTCTTGCCATGAGCGGCTCTATCACTGACAGCGAGCTGTTCGGTGTGGAAAAGGTGCTGCAGGCCGCAGCCATGACCTATGTGGCGGCTCTTGCGGTTTCACTTGCCAACCTGTTCCGACTTATTATTCGCTTTGGCGGACGAAGAAGAGATTAATTACAGAGAGGTCTTATGGCTTTGGATTTAAAAAGAAAGCTGATAGTTCAGGGACTGCTCAAGGTAGAGAACTCCGGTTTTTCAAACCTGGTTCTCTCCTCTCTTATAGATGGCGATGACCTTTCATCCATAGATAAAGCCTTTGTGTCAAAGGTTTTTTATGGTACCATTGAAAGGAAAATCACTCTGAACTATATTTTACAGCGTTTCATTTCAAAACCTTTGAAAAAACTGGATAAAGAGGTGCTTGCTATTATGCAGAGCGCCCTTTACCAGATGTTATATATGAATTCAGTGCCGTCTCATGCGGCGATTAACCAAGCAGTCAGCCTGTGTCCCGTATTCAAAAAGACCAGTGCAAAGGGCTTGGTTAATGCTGTTTTAAGAAAAGCTGACGGTTTTGATATTTCTGTAGCAGATTTTGCAGATGAAAAAGAGAGGATATGCGTTACATATTCTATCAGCGGCGAAATAGCGGATATTATTATGAAAGACTGGCCGGATGAATACGAAGTTATTCTGTCCGGTATGTTCAATGCTCCGGCGCTGAACATAAACATAAACACAACAAAAATCACTCCTGCAGATTACAGAAAGTTGCTGGATGAACAGGGAGTGGAGTATATCACCACTCCACTGGACAACTGTCTGGAAATCACAGCTTCTGGCGCTGTTACAAAACTGCCCGGTTTTACAGAAGGCTATTTCTTTGTACAGGGCATTACCAGCCGGTATGCGGTACAGTCTGCCGGTATAAAACAGGGAGACAGAGTGCTGGATTTGTGCGCTGCCCCGGGCGGCAAAACCTTTGCGGCTGGCATTATTCTGAATGGAACCGGCAGCATCACCAGTTGTGACCCCAACCCTTCACGCCATGTGCTGATACAAAACGGTGCACAGCGACTGGGACTTGAAAATATCACCACCCTGGAAAACTACGGACAGGTATACCGCGAAGAACTCTGCGGACGGGATGTTATAATCTGTGATGTTCCTTGTTCCGGTATAGGCATCATACCTAAAAAGCCTGACCTGAGATATAAAAAAATGGACGACCTGGAGGAGCTTTATACAACTCAGGCCGCCATACTTAAAACAGCCGGCCGCTATCTTAAAACCAATGGCCGTCTGGTTTACTCCACTTGCACTATCAACAAAGCAGAAAATCAACAACAAATCGAAAAATTCCTTGCTGAAAATGAAAATTTCCGTCTGGTAAAACAGGATTGCCCTGTGCCCGGCAGTATAAATGATGACAATATGGTTACATTTCTGCCTTCACGCGGCAATTGTGACGGTTTTTTTATAGCGGTATTGGAAAAAGTATGGTAAAATGGAAAAGATAGATATAAGAAGTTTACAGCTTGAACAACTCAAAGAATATATCACATCACTGGGTGCAAAGCCTTTTGTGGCAGGTCAGGTTTACACATGGCTTCACCAGAAAACGGTGGACTCTTTTGATGAAATGACAAATATTTCCAAAAGCCTGCGTGAAAAGCTGGCCGGTGAATGTGTCATCTCCACGGTTTCCATCAGAAAGAAACAGGTTTCCACCGATGGTACAATCAAATATCTTTACCAGCTGGCAGACGGCAACTGTGTGGAAACAGTGCTTATGCGTTATGAACACGGCAACAGCATCTGTGTTTCCTGTCAGGTTGGCTGCAGAATGGGCTGTACCTTCTGTGCATCAACCCAGCATGGCAAAGTCCGCGACCTGACCGCGGGGGAGATACTGGCACAACTGTACCGGACTGAAAAAGACATTGGTGAAAGAGTGTCAAACATAGTTATGATGGGCATTGGTGAGCCGCTGGACAATTTTGACAATTCCATTGCCTTTATAAGGATTATTTCATCTCCTGAGGGCAAAAATATCAGTCAGAGAAACATCAGCCTGTCCACCTGCGGCATAGTTCCTAAAATCTATGAGCTGGCACAGCTGAAGCTGGGTATAACATTATCTATTTCTCTCCACGCCACTACAACGGCAAAAAGAAAGGTGACAATGCCTGTTACAAATGCTTACAGCGTGGAAGAACTTATAAAAGCCTGCCGCGATTATACAAAAATCACCGGCAGACGAATATCTTTTGAATACACTATGATTCGTGGTGTAAATGACTCCGATGAAGATGCACAGCAGCTGGCTGACCTTCTCCGAGGTATGATAAGCCATGTAAACCTGATACCTCTCAACCCTGTGGATGGTTCACCATATACACAGAGTGATGACAGGGCTATCAGAACATTCCAGAAAAAATTGACAAATCTTCATGTAAATGCTACCATCCGCAGGCGACTGGGACAGGATATTTCCGCAGCCTGTGGACAGCTGAGAAATGAAAACAGGTGAGTTATGAGAATAGCCGGAAAAACAGATAAAGGATTCAGACGAGCAGACAATCAGGACAGGTATATTGCCGGTGCGCTGGCAAATGGTATCTGTTTCGGTTTTGTATGTGACGGTATGGGCGGCGCCAACGGCGGCAGTGTTGCCAGCGGACGGCTGTGCCGTACACTGGAGGAATGCCTTTTTCTGGAAAATGACAACAAAGCCATGGAAGTGGAGAAAACAGTGATGGATGCCATAGATGTGGCCTGTTCACGGATTTATCATCAGGCACAGTCAAACCCTGCACTGAAGGGCATGGGTACAACAATTTCCGGTGTGACAGTAAAAGGAGATGAATGCACAGCCTATAACGCTGGCGACAGCCGCGTATATGTGTTGCGCGGCGGAAACCTGACACAGATTACCGAAGACCATTCTGTAGTACAGCAATTGTTCCGTCAGGGTGCTATCACTGAAGAAGAAATGGCTACTCACCCACAGAAAAACCTTATTACCCGTGCGGTAGGCGTGAAAACTGATGTGGAAGTGGATGTGGGCGAAATCACACTCCTGCCCGGTGACAGAATTCTCTGCGCATCTGACGGTCTGACAAATTTTGTGAAAAAAGAAATCCTGGCACAGATTCTGTCCGGTGAGGACTTTTACAATATACCAAAGCAGCTTATTGACAAAGCTCTTGAAAACAATGCAAGCGACAACATTACAGCAGTAGTGCTGGAATACTGACGGAAAGGTAAGATATAATGGACAATAGTTATATAGGCAAAATGGTTGATAACCGATATGATGTTATATCTCTTATCGGTGTCGGCGGTATGTCAAATGTTTACAAAGCCATTGACACTGCCACCGGCAATACAGTGGCTATCAAGTTTCTGAAACAGGAATTTTTTGAAAATGAAGAACTGGTGCGCCGCTTCAAAAATGAAAGCAAGGCCATATCTCTGCTGGATAACCCCAATATCATCAAAGTGGTGGATGTGAATATCAATGACAACGAAAAATACATCGTTGTTGAATATATTGACGGTATCACACTGAAAGAATATATTGACAACCGCAAGGTTCTCACATGGCAGGAAACAGTACAGTTTACAGGAACTATACTGTCTGCCATTGGCCATGCACATGACAACGGCATTATCCACCGTGACCTCAAACCGCAGAACATTATGCTGCTGCGAGACGGCACACTGAAAATAATGGACTTTGGCATTGCCCGCCTGTCTACCGCAAATCAGAAAACAGTCACAGACAAAGCCATAGGCTCTGTACATTACATCAGCCCTGAACAGGTGCGCGGCAAAGCCAGCGACGGCCGCAGTGACATTTACAGCATAGGTATTATGATGTATGAAATGCTCACCGGCACTCTGCCATTTGTTTCAGATACAGCGGTTTCCGTTGCCATGAAACAGGTGCAGGACACAGCGCGCAAGCCAAGTGAAATCGTAGATACAATCCCACAGGGACTGGAACAGATAGTGATGAAAGCTATCGAAAAGAACGCCAACGACAGATACCAGACTGCTGCAGAAATGTATCAGGATTTGTATGCGTTCAGAACAAATCCGGCCATAATTTTCCCTTATGGTCTGGAAGCAGAAAAAACACAGGCGGTTACAGTGAAAAAAGAAACAAATAAAAAAGTACAACAGAAGAAAACAAAAGTGAAGAAGAAATTTGGCCTCACACTTCCTGTTATGGCAGGTATTTCCGCTGCCTTTGCAGTCAGTTGCCTTATTGCAATTTTCTTCATCTTCAAGCTCAGCGGCAACCCTCTGCTGACCACTTATAAAGATGTGGACCTGCCCAACTTTGTAGGCATGACTGAACGGGAAGCCAAAGCCTCCGGTTCTTCACTGAATTTTGATATTGAGTATGCACATTCCACAGAATATGCCGAGGGTGTTGTATTCTCACAGGTGCCAAAACCACCTAAAACCATCAAGGAAAACGGCACTGTAAAACTGAAAGTAAGCAAAGGTGCTCTGCAGTCCCAGCTGCCTGACCTGACAAACTATTCCAGAAATGACGCTGAAACAATTCTGGCTGATATGGAAGTAAATGTTGACATCCAGACAGTAAGTGATAAAAATATCGGCATGGGCTATGTGGTTAAAACAGAACCATCCCGGGGCACTATTGTGACCAGTGGCAGCACTGTTACACTTTACATTTCCCGCGGCGACGGCGATGCATCCAAGAAAAAGACAAATGTTCCTAATGTTATAGGTCTTACCACACTGGAAGAAGCCAAAAAAGTTCTGGCGAACAATGACCTGCGTGTAGGCTCCTATACTTACCGCCCTGACTGGACACCTGCCGGAACTGTACTCGACCAGAACCCTGTTGCAGGCACAGAGCTGGTGGTTGGCGGCTCAGTGGACCTGGTGATTTCACAGGGCACATATTGCTCTATCTGCCAGGCTACCGACCATATGGATGACGGCCATCCACGCTGTCCTGTATGTGGTGACCCATGGCACACAGTTCATCCAACACCTACTCCAACACCAACACCTACACCGACACCGGAACCTGAACATTACCACGGCAACGGTACTGACAGCGGCATATGCCCTAACTGCGGCCTGCAGTATGCTCCGGCACCTACCCCGGAACCGGAACATTATCATGGCAACGGCACTGACAGCGGCACCTGCCCTAACTGTGGCCTGCGGTACTCACCGACACCTGCTCCTGAACCAGTGCCTGAAACACCGGTGACACCTGAAACTCCAGCAGAGCCTGCAGCATAACAGGTGAATTTATGAGGGAGAACAACATTATACTGAAAAGCGTAGGCGGTTTTTACTACGTTAAATCAGGTGAAGAAATTATAGAATGTAAAGCAAAGGGAAAGTTTCGCAACCTTTCCCTTTCTCCTGTTGCAGGAGATATAGTGGACATTGAAAATGACGGCAGCACACCGGTTGTTTCAAAAATCCACGAAAGAAAAAACAAATTTATCCGTCCGCCTTTTGCAAACCTGGACCTGATGATTCTGGTGGTTTCCACTGTGGAGCCAGTTCCGAATTATCTGGTTATAGACAAAATGTGTGCCATAGCACGGCACAAAAATGTGGATGTGGCAATTGTTGTGACCAAATCAGATGTAGCTGAGGCACAGCAAGTGATGGAAACTTACACCAAGGCAGGCTACCCTGTTTTCTGTACAGGCGAAAACGATGAAGAGCAGCTGGCACAGCTGAAACAGCTTATGGACGGCAGACTGTGTGCCTTTTCAGGCAACAGCGGTGTCGGCAAATCAACACTGCTGAATAAGCTTTTTCCGGATTTACAGCTGGAAACAGGCCGGATAAGCAAAAAACTGGGACGTGGCAAACATACTACACGCCAGGTTGAAATATTTGATATGGATAACTGTATGGTTGCGGATACACCGGGATTTTCATCTGTTGAGCTGGATTATGACAACTTTATTTCCAAAACTGACCTGCAATACGCTTTTATAGAATTTGAGGAATATATAGGCGGCTGCAGGTTTAACGACTGCTCACACACTAATGAAATAGGCTGTGCAGTGAAAGCTGCGCTTGCAGAAGAAAAAATAGCGCACAGCCGCTATGAAAGCTACTGTGCGCTGTATGAAAGACAAAAAAATATCAAAGACTGGGAACTTTAAAATGAAGCGATGTGTAATTATAGGTGCTGTGGAGATTGATTTTCCTCTGGAAAATTATATCAGAGACACAGATTTTGTCATATGCGCTGACCGAGGCTGGCAGAACGCTGTAGCCCACGGTATAAAGCCGGATATGATAGTGGGCGATTTCGACTCATCCCCGCAGCCGGAAAATGCCGGTGCGGACATCACCGTGCTGCCGGTGGTAAAGGATGATACAGATACCTATTATGTAGCCCGTTATGCTGTGGAGCATGGTTTTACTGATGTTCTGCTGCGGGGTGTCATCGGCGGCAGAAGGTTTGAACACACCATAGCAAATATACAGACACTCCTTTATCTTGCACGCAACAGGGTAAATGCCACTGCTATAACTGCCTACAGCCAGATTATGGTTATTGAAAATGGCAGCATTTCATTGCCGGATATGGGGGATAAATTCTTCTCACTGTTCTCATTGGGAGACAGGGCAGAGGGGGTGTCCATAAAAGGCGCAAAGTATCCTTTGGACAACTATACTCTTAACAATTTTTACCCTATCGGTGTAAGCAATGAGTTTATCGGGGAAACAGTGGAAATTTCTGTGGAAAAAGGCAGCCTGTTGCTGATTATTTCTGATAAAGATTAGATAAAAATTAAAAAGGACTTTGCCTTGCGGTAAAGTCCTTCTTTATTTTTTGTTTCTGTTTTTTGTTTCTTTTTCCAGTCGTTTGATTTCAGCATGGTTCTTTCTTATTTTGTTTATGCAGAACAGTGCGATAGCTACCGGAATAACCCATGCTATACTGTAGCCCAGATTATATAATGCATCATTCATATCGGTTTCACTCCTTCTGTAGATATTTATAATTTTATCATAAATTGATTATTTGGCAATAATTAAAATTGTAATAATTTTGTTATATTTTTATATGTAAAAAATCCATAAATTTTTTGCACAATATTATAAAAAATGCTCATAATTGTATGATTTTTTGTCTAAGTTGTTAAAAATTATAGTTGCAAAAATTTTTGTATTGATATATAATTTGTAATGAAATGGGACAAACAGTCCCACAAACGAATTTTACAGGAGGATTTATCCAATGAAAAAATTACTTGCACTGGTTCTCGCTGGCGTAATGGCATTCTCTATGGTTGCTTGCGGCGGCGGTGAAACAGAAGGTGAAGCAGAAGGCGAAGCTAAAATGACTGTTAACCTGGTATGTACAAACCTGGGTGACAAATCATTCAACGACTCTGCAGATGCTGGTCTGAAAGCTCTGGCTGATGAAGGTCTCATCGACTACAAAGTAACGGAATACGGCACAGACAACTCCAAAGTTAACATCACTCTGGAAGAAGCTGCACAGGACTACGATGTAGTTATCTGTAACAACCTGGGCTACGGCATGGCTACAGCTTGGCTGAGAGAAAATGCTGAAACATACCCAGACACAACATTCCTTGTATACGACGAACCAACAGACCTGGTTGAAAACATCCAGAATGTTCAGATGATCGCTTACAAAGCTAACGAATCTGACTTCCTGGCTGGCGCACTGGCTGCTCTGATTTCTGAAACAGGCGTTATCGGTTTCGTAGGCGGTATGGAAGCTCCAGTTATCCACGACTTCCTCGTTGGTTACATTGAAGGTGCTCAGTACGTTAACCCAGACATCGTAGTTGACGTTTCTTACATCGGTTCTTACACAGACGCTGGTAAAGGTAAAGACCTGGGCGTTGTTGCTCTGAACAAAGGCGCAGATGTTCTGCATGCTGTTGCTGGTTCCGCTGGTAACGGTTACCTGGAAGCTGCTCAGGAAGCTGGCAAACTGGGTATCGGTGTTGACTCCGACCAGTACGAAGTGTTCAAAGCTGACAAACCAGAACTGGCTAACTCCATCGTTACTTCTTCTCTGAAAGATGTTGGCGCTTCCCTGGCTACAATCATCAAATCCATGATCGATGGTACATACACTTGGGAACAGTGCATGTGGTTCGGTATGGCTGAAGACTGTGCAGGTATCGCTGAAAACGAAAACTACCTGAAACTGGTTTCTGCTGAAGATCAGGCTGAATTCAATGCAATCAAAGAAAAACTGGCTAATGGTGAAATCACAGTTTCCACAGCTTACGGCATGGATGCTGCTACACTGAACGCTATCGTTGAATCAGCAAAATAATTTCAATCCTGTCTATAACAACAGATTGTAATTAAAATAACGAAAAAACGGGCAATACTCTATGAGTATTGCCTATTTTTTATATAAATTGTAAATTTTTATTTACTTTTTGTTAATTTTTTAGTACAATATATATGAATTTTAATACTTAGTGAGGTGAGGAATATGCCAGAAGAAATTTTGCTTATGGATAAGATAACAAAAGTTTACCCAAACGGCTTTGTTGCTAACAAAGATGTTACTTTCTCCATTAATAAAGGCGAAATTCATGCGCTTATGGGTGAAAACGGCGCCGGCAAATCTACATTGATGAAAATCCTCTTCGGTATCGAGCCTTTCGAAGAAGGCAGAATCGTACTGAAAGGTAAGGAAGTTAGGTTCAATGGTCCACTGGACGCTATCGCTAATGGTGTAGGTATGGTTCATCAGCACTTTATGCTGGTACCATCTCTGACTGTTGCTGAAAACGTTGTACTGGGCATGGAACCTAAAAAAGGCGGCATGTTCGACTTTGAGGAAGCTGTAAGACTTACAGAAGAAGCCTGTAACAAATACAACCTTAAAGTTGATGCAAGAGCAAAAGTTGAAGACCTGCCTGTTGGTTTCAAACAGAAGGTTGAAATCGTAAAAGCTCTTGTTCGTGGTGCTGAAATCCTTATTCTCGACGAACCTACAGCTGTTCTGACACCACAGGAAACTGCTGAACTGTTCGTTGAGCTCAAACATCTGAAGGAACAGGGTCATACTATTGTTTTCATTAGCCATAAGCTGCATGAAATCAAAGAACTTTGCGACAGAATCACTATTCTCCGTCTGGGTAAATCCGTTGGTAAAGCTAACATTGCTGATGTTACTGAAGCTGACATTTCCAGAATGATGGTTGGTCGTGACGTTGTTCTCAAAGTTGAAAAAACTCCTGCAAAACCACAGGAAACAGTTCTCAAAGTTCGTGACCTGAGAATTGTTGCAGACACTGGTAAACCAATCGTTAACGACATCAGCTTCTCCGTGCGTAAAGGTGAAATTCTTGGTATGGCCGGTGTTGAAGGTAACGGTCAGTCTCAGATTTCTGAAGCTATTACAGGTCTGCTGAGCTACCAGCAGGGTTCAATCTCCGTAAACGGTGTTGACCTGAAAGGTAAGAAAATCCGCGAAATTCGTGAACTGGGGGTATCCCATGTTTCCGAAGACCGTAATACATACGGTGCAGCTCTTGTAAGTAGTGTAAAAGACAACATTCTGTCTGACAGATACTACAAAAAAGAATACAACAAGGGCCTCCTCTTTGATGACAAGAAAATCAATGAAATGACAGACGACCTCATCAAAGAATTCCTTATTAAATGTGACGACAGAGATGACCAGGTAAAAATGCTTTCCGGCGGTAACGTTCAGAAAGTTGTTGTTGCCCGTGAATTCTCCAACAAACCTGCACTGGTTATTGCCAACCAGCCTACACGTGGTATCGACGTTGGTGCTACAGAATTTATCCGTAAACGTCTTGTTGAGCTCCGTGACGAAGGCACAGCTGTTCTGCTGATTTCTGCTGACCTTAACGAAGTTCTGGAACTTTCTGACAGCCTTATCGTTATGAATGAAGGTAAAATCGCCGCATATCTGCCTGATGCTTCCGTAATCACAGATATGATTCTGGGCGAATACATGCTGGGTGTAAAAACTCAGACTCCAGAAGAGATTGCGAGGGTGGCATATGACTAGTAAACAAATAGAAAGACGTTTTGAAATATTCAAAACAGTTGTTGCGGTTCTCCTTGCTTTGGGTCTTGCACTTGTTGTTATTTCATTCGTTTCCGAATCTCCTGCAGAAGCTATCGTAGCTTTCATGACAGGTCCTTTCCAGAGAGCATCCCGTATCAGTAACATTATCGAAGTTATGACTCCGCTTATGTTTACAGGTGTTGCTATCTGTATCCTTTATCAGGCAAACCAGTTCTCCATGATTGGTGAAGGTGCTTTCCTCATCGGTGCCAACCTCTGTACATGGTTTGCTGTTACACACGAAAACTGGGCTGGTCTGCCACTGATGCTGACAGTTATGGTTATTGCTATCGTAGCTGGTGTTACAGTATCTATCGTTCCAGCTGTTCTGAAAGTAAAATTCAGAGCAAACGAAGTTGTTTCATCCATTATGATGAACTACGTTATCCTGAAAATCTCTGACTACCTGTTCTACTACCACTTCCGTGATGTAGCCAGCGGTCAGCAGGCTTCTTTCCCAATCCCTGCCCAGATTAAGCTTCCTAAGCTTATCCCTGGCCTCCGTCTCCACGCCGGTATCATCATTGGTCTTGTTCTTGCAGTTCTGGCTTACTTCTTTATCTACAGAACAAAATGGGGCTATGAAATCCGTATGGTAGGCGCCAACCAGAACTTTGCTAAATACTCCGGTATCTCTGTTCTGTCTGTTGCTCTGTCCACACAGCTTATTGGTGGCGGTATTGCCGGTCTGGGTGGCGCAGTTGAAATCCTTGGCCGTTACGACAGATTTATCTGGTTCGGTACACAGCCTGGTTTTGGTTTCGACGGCGTTCTGGTAGGTGTTCTTGCTAAGAACAACCCTCTGCTGGTTCCTGTTGCAGCATTCCTGCTCGCTTACATGAGAACAGGTGCTGACGTTATGAACCGTGTTTCCGATGTTCCAATCGAATTCGTTGACGTTGTACAGGGTCTTATCATTCTGTTTGTTGCAGCTGAAATGTTCCTGGCTAAATACAAACATAAACTCATCGTTAACAACGCTAAGAAACAACTTGAAGCAAAGGAGGCAGCTAAATAATGTCATTACTTTCACAGATTTTTGATTTATTGCTTACACCTGCTTTTGCAGCTTCTGTTCTGCGTATTACAACACCTATTCTTTTTGCAGCCCTTGGTGGTCTGATGGCAAGAAGATGTGGTATCATGAACCTAGCTCTTGAAGGTTCTATGCTGACAGCTTCTCTGTTTGCTGTTATTGCTTCTGCTTTTGCCAAAAAGGCAGTTCTGGGTGGCGTTTCTGCTGCACAGGCTGACCCGGCTCTGGTTTCAAAAGCAACTACTGTTGGTATTATTGCTGGCTTTATCGTTGGCACACTGGCAGGTATTGCTATCTGCATGTTCCTGGCCTATATGGCTGTTGGTCTCCGTGCTGACGCATATCTGGCAGGTCTTGCTATCAACACAATGGCAACTGGCGGTACAGTATTTATTCTGTACATGGCAGCTGGTGAAAAAGGTATTTCCTCTTCTCTGGACTCCTGCTCAATGCCATTTATTAACATTCCAGGCCTCAAAGATATTCCTGTTCTGGGTGAAATCTTCTCCGGTCAGAACCTTATGACATACTTCGCATGGATTTGTGTAGCTGTTGTTTACTTCATTATCTTCAAAACAGCTACAGGTCTGAGAATCAGAGCTGTTGGTGAAAACCCAAATGCTGCTGAATCTGTTGGTGTTAATGTTAAGAAAGTTCAGTATCAGGCTATGGCTCTGTCCGGTCTGTTCTGTGGCTTCGGCGGCGTTTCACTGTCCATGTCTTATGTTCAGTTCTTCTCCCGTGGTATGACAGCTGGTAAAGGCTTTATCGGTATGTCCGCTATGAACCTTGGTAATGCTTCACCTGTTGGTACAGCAATCGCTGCGTTCCTGTTTGGTTTCTTTGATGCTATGGGTAACGTTATGCAGTCCCTGGCTATTCCGGTACAGTTCGTACAGGCTATCCCTTACGTTGCTACACTGGTTGGTCTGGTTGTATTCGCTATTGCTTCCGACAACAAAGTTAAAAAGCTCAAAGCAAAGCAGGGTAAATAATCATTTATTTAAACCTATCAAACACTCCCGGTTTCCGGGAGTGTTTTTTATCGCAAAATGCACTTGAAAATTCTATTTTCTTGGTGTATTATATATTGGTAATGTCTGGGTGTGGCGCAGCTGGTAGCGTGCTACCTTGGGGTGGTAGAGGTCGCCCGTTCAAGTCGGGTCACTCAGACCAAAAGTGACAAAGTCCGCTATTTTAGCGGACTTTTTTGCTGTTTGATTGCACTGTACACGAATTGTACACGAATTTTCAGTTTTTTACACGATTTTATTAAGCACAGCGATTGCTTTTTCTGTTTCTTTCGGAAAGAGATGGCTGTAGGTTTTAAGAGTCTGGGAAACATTTGAATGGCCGAGGCGGTGAGCAACATCCAGAGGATTGATGTTGTTGTTGATAAGGAGACTGGCGTGACTGTGACGGAAATCGTGAATGCGGATTTTTTTGATGCCTGCTGCCTGTGCATATCTTTGATTTTCCAGTTCAATGTTACTGTCGCGCAGACATCGGTAGTAACCACATATAAAACCGTTGCTTGTCCACGATGGAATTGCCTTTTGCTGGCGTTTCTTGTGCTCGTTGAGTATGTTTGTCAGAGGCAGCGGAATCCGCATAGTGCGGATACTGCTTTTGTTTTTAGGAGGTGTTTCGGTGTCTTCCTTAAGTTTCTGTGTGATAGACTTTGAAATGGACAGCTGATTGTTTTTGATGCAGTTCCAGCGGAGAGCGTGTATTTCGCCTTTACGGGCACCGGTATAGTAGGCAATACAAAAGAAAACATAATAATCGAAATAGTCGTTCTTTTCAGCTGTAGCCAAAGCTGCTGCTTTGAATTTCAGAAATTCTTCCGGTGTATAAAAATCAACATTTTTATCCTGGTGGTAAGCATCCCTGAAGTTGTCCACTTTAGTCAGGGGACTTGTTGAAAGGTATTCCATTTTTACCGCATAGTTAAGACAGGCGCGCAGGTTGGCATATATATTCTTTCGTGTGCGCAAGGCCAGATTTTTTTCGTTTATTTCGTTTTTCCACTCAGTGAGTATTTTTACATTCAGGTTTGAAAGTTTGACTTTACCCAGGTAGGGAAGTATGTGATGGTCGAAAATGGTTTTGCGGGTTTCGATGCTTGACTGGCGGATATCATATTTCGTGTTCCGGGTGTATTCATCGTAAAGTTTCTGCAAAGTAATAGATGAGTCAACTTCCTTTGAGGAAAGCTGTGAAAGCAGCTGCAGCTCAAGGGCTTTGGCTTCGGCAAGGCCGTAGGTGGTACGAGTCATCTGTTTATATTTGCCGTATGCATCGGTGTAGTTGATGCGGACTTTATATTTGTAAAGGCCATCTTTATTACGTTCTTTTTGTTTGTAAATTGGCATAAAAAATACCTCCATTTGTTTAAGGGTGTGTTTGACACAGCCTGCACAAATGAGGTATAATACTTGTGTTGTGTAGGGGTATTATACAATCATTTGTGTAGACTTCTATATTCAGCCCTTCGGTGTTGGCGCACCGAGGGGCATTTTTTATTTAATTAGTACCATGCCATTTCCATGCACGGCGGAATCCTTTATCTTCGGCTTCAGCTATTGTTTTGCAATAGAAATCGCCATCTTTAGAATTAAGCATAATTCTGTCATATTGCTGGTCAAAGGGGAGATGGTATATTTTCTCTCCGTCTTTTGCGATATTGCATTTAATCATCGGATAATCCGCCATTGGTTTGTTCTGTACAATTTCAATACCTAAATGCTTGGCGCACTGTATTGCTGTATCAGAGAGTTTGGTTGTAGTAACAAACAATCCTCTGACTATCTTACCAGGGTTTTCTATTTCAGCAAGCACCATAGAACCGAACAACTGAAAAATGTGCTTTTCGTGAATTGTTTTTTCTTGTGCCCAGCGTTTGCACTGAATAACAATTATATATTTCCCGGACGTAGCAATCAGGTCACGCCCCATGTCTTCAAGTCCGGACAAAGCACCATTATACTTAACGCGGTAACCTTTTTGTTCATACAAATATCCAATGTATCGTTCATAATCGATACCGACCTGCCATTTGGATTTAGGTTTGTGGATATATCTGTCGAGAGCGAGCTGGTATTTTTCTTTTGTGGAAAGATTCTGATATTCTTCCGGAGACAACCAGTTCTTAAGGATGGAGTATTCGTTGTTTGTGTCAGAAACAAGGCCGGCATATTTCGCAGCGTCCTCGATAGACAGCTCTTTAAAATCTAATAGCCATGGGAATAAATCTTCATAAACTGTCAGCTGGTGTTCCAACATTTTGTTTTGAGTAATAAGTTCTCGTTTTTCTTTGGCAATACGCCGAACATCTTGAGCGGCCCTGTGTGCCGGTCGGCTTTTTGTGTTTAAATATTGGGCAATGTGCATGTCATATGCATATAAATAATCAGCATAAAACTCTGAAAGCCAAGGATAAGTTTGTTCTTTTTCAGTTATAAAATTATTGAATTCTTTTTCCTTTAGAGAAAACAATAACTCAATATCTTCGCTCAAATCACGGCTATAAAAATTATTAATGTAATCAGTTTCATAATAAGGAACTCCAGTTGAGAGTTCTTTTAAAGTAGAGCGGGCGTTGGAGAGTTTTTCCGACAAAGAGTCTCTTGACGATGTTAAAGAACTAATTTGACTTTCTAAATAATTGTTTTTGTTTACTAAATATAAGAATATGATTATTGCTATGAAAACTATTATTGTCATATCTAAAACATTCTTACAAAGCCGATGGCTTTGCCTTCGATTGATACAGTGTTAATTTCCTCTTTGGTGAGGATGATGGGTGGAAAGTCGGAATTTTCTGCAATCAGCATAAGCTGGTCGGGTGAGGGGCGGTAGACCTTTTTCAGTGTGGCTTCATCACCTATGCGGACAGCGGCGATTTCGCCGTTTTCCACTGTAGGCTGTTTGCGGATGAGAACCAGGTCGCCGTTCTGGCAGCGGGGCAGCATGCTGTCGCCTTTGCATACCAGGCAGAAGTCAGCGCCATCATCAGGGTTGATGGACAGGTAGCCTTCGATATTTTCCTGTGCCAGGATAGGAGTGCCGCAGGCGATAGAGCCGATAATAGGTATACGCTTGCCGGTAGGGACAGGAATGGCATTATTAATTTTTTTCATTCCGCCAACAGAAGAAAAAACATCTGTTATATTTGGTTTTTCCCAACCCATAAGATAAGCAGGAGTAGTTTCGAGTATTTCTGCAAGAGGTTCCAGAATATCGCCTGGAACTTTTTCAATATCCCCTTTTTCGTATCTGTATATTGTGGCGGGGGAGCGGTCAAGTTTTTTAGCTATTTCTTCGGCAGATAAGCCTAATTCTTTTCTTCGTATTTTAATTCGTTCTCCGGTAGTCATTTTATCACCTCTGCAATTAATATATCATTATTATCGCAAAATTGCAACAATAAATAGAAAAATATTGCAAAACCGCGAAAAAACTGTTGACAATAACTCGCAATAATGCTATTATACAGATGTAAACAACTTGCGATAATGCGAGAGAGGAGAGAACAATGACAGTTGATGTAAAATTGCTTGAAAGTACGATTGGTGAAAAAGGTATGACTATTGAAGAATTTTCCAAGGCGATTGGTATTAATCCGAGCACATATTATCGTAAAAAAGAAAAGGGCTGCCTCACTTTTTCTGTAGGTCAGATGCATAGCACTGTTGAGGTGCTTAATCTGACTCCGGCACAGGCTGTAGCTGTTTTTTTAAACGAAAACTCGCATTAATGCGAATTTATGAGGTGGCATGGTGAAAATAGTCATATTTGTATGGATAGTAATTCTTGCTGCAAACCTGATAAACAAAAAGATACGGCCAGATGAGAGCCGGCCGTATATGGTGTATTCGGTTATGTGGGGGATTATTTATACTGTGACCGTATTAATGCTGAAATATCTGTAATTATTTCATCAACAATAGGCTTGGCTTTTGCAAAATCCCAGTTTTTCATAAGAACCTGACAGTCTGACATTTTTGCTTTTAAACTTTCCGGTGCATACAGGAAAGAAAGTGCATAGTACTTACCGAGCTCAGATAAATTTTCAGCATTCTGATTAAGGATAGTCTTACTGAGAGAACATGCATAATTTTCAAATATTTCTCGTTTATACCATTTGTCTTTTTCGAGTTCTTTTTGGCGGTTATCCAGTTCTTTCAGCTTAAGCCGGAAATTGTTGTTCTGCCAGGTTGTAATGGATGGAGTAATTACAGAAACCAAAGCAATTATAGCCATAACAATGTTTGGGTCAATGTTCAAGGTGATACCTCCTTTCATACAATGTTAATTAATGGTAGCAGGCAGAGTTAAGTTGAGTCAATTATTTACACAAAATTTTTACAAATACGAGAGGCAATATGGACAAATCAAAAGTAATTGAAAAGCTGCAGGAGATGGCTGCGGCGAATACAAGCGAAACGGTGAGAATCACCGAAGAGCGCAAAGAAGCGCTGAACCTGGCGCTGTTTATGCTGGACGAATATGACAAAAGACAGGCAGGCCGGGAAGATGCTGTGGCTATTCTGGAAGAAGCTGAAAAGACCAGAGAGCGCAGTGCCCGGAATGTGCAGACAGCGTACAAACTGCTGGAGGATGTAGAGGCGCAAACAAAAGTGTGTGAAGGCATTCTGGATGATGCCAGAATAACATCAGAAGAAACCGCAGAGTACCTGAAGAAAGCAGGGCAGAGGCTGGCGATACAGCTGGTGCTGCTGGCAATACAGGTGGGTACATTTATAGCGATGCTGAAAATATTTTAAACAGAAAGGGGGAAAACAGTATGGGCAAGGCTGCAAAGGAAATAATATTACCGTATTTACAGGCAGACAGTTTAACACTTTACAATTTATGGTGTACCAAAATGGCTGTTACCTCCACAGATATAAAAGAGATTTTTCAGGTATGTGACAGCACGGCGTGCAAGGTGGTCAGATATGCACACCAGTGGGCACGGAACCAGGGGAGATCTGTGTATAACGGACCACAAAGAAAAATTGTTCCGGTGGAAGACCTGTTCGAAATATATGGCTGGGACATAAAGAAGCTGCAGACAAAGGTAAAAATGCTGCAGAAAATATAATATACCTTACATAACTACAGAGCGTTGTCGCTCTGTATGGACGGCGGTTTTTCTGCGCGCAGGTGTGTCTGTGAGATGCGTGCAGCGGTGACTCCTACCGGTAAATTTCCCGCCGTCGATACAGGGTGAAAACCTGAAAACCTCATATTGTCACCTCAAAGGTAGCGGGCGATTCGTGAATCGCCCCTACGATGGGGATACAGAGGAAGGAGTACATAATGAAAAAGAAATACATTTATCTGCTGATAATGACAGCATTTTCCCTGGCGATTACACCTGCGGCGTTCAGATATGCTGCGGCCTGCAGAGGTTTTGCCAGAGCCATCGGCGGTGAAATATTCGTGCCGTTTGCCGGTCTGATTATATGGATGGTATGGCAGGAGATTGAGCAGCTGCGCACACCATACGAATGTGAGGTGGAGGAGTAATGGAAATGCTGAGAACAGTAATTGTGCCGGCAGATGGTCCGGCTTATGTGGCAGAAATTCCCAACACTCTGGAAGATATGCAGGCTGTGGTGGATGGATATATCCAGACAGCCAGACTGATGATGGGAATAGACATAGTGTGCAATGAAGAAGGGCATCTGATTGGTCTGCCGGAAAACAAAAATTTCCCGGCTATAGTGGGTACATTTTTTCTGATAAGAAACGACAGCCTGGATGGTAAAATGCACGGACTGTCTGACCGTGTGGCAAGAAACTGGCGGGAAGCCATCAACAACGGGGTGCTGTGCAGATGAAAGCTCTCTCCTTCAGTCACGGCAGTGGCCGTGCCAGTTCCCTCATCAGAGGGAGCCAGACAAAGGAAAGGGAAAGTTGCAGATGAAAGAGACAGCATTGTTAGGCGCAGGGATTATCCTGGGCGTGGCCATAAGCGTACTGGCGTTGGTGATTTTTGCCTGTATCCTTTATGGGAATAAATAAAACTGAATACTTCCAACTCATATATAATTTCTTCTTAAACAGAAAAGGCTTGTCCTTTTCTGTCCGGTGTGAAGCGAAGCTTCCTGAATGGTTTTCGCGCAGCGAAAAACGCGACTCTGTCCTTGGGAGCGTAGTGGAAGTCTGTGGCAGCTACAGACACAGAAAAAGCTGTTTTGTGTTCATAAAAAGTACTCCGTGAACTGGGTTATTTACATATTATCGTCACACCGGACAGAAGAGGATGAGAGAAAAGAGTTTCTGTCTGTCTATGTATGAAAAGCAGGGGATAAGTACGGTGAGAGCGACCGTATACTGTCTCCGGTTACAACCACAGGGCGGCGGCTGCCCTGTTCGTAGAAAAGCCGCAAAGTGCCATGAGGGTTTACTCCCGAAAATTATCCGTATTTCGTTAAAGTGCCGACACACGGCAGGGTGCATAGACAGACAAAAGCTCTTTTATATATATCGTTTCTTTTTACAGCTGCCTGGAACGCTCTGTGGCAGGGGCGGTGCGGACAGGCTGCCGAACGCCTGTAAGCGCAGTGCACAGCACAGCTATAGTCCTCCGGCAGGGGACAATTCAATTTACTTTGTTTTTTAACCGGGCGGCTGCAAAAAGAAATGAGGGAGCTATATGTACAGATATATACTTTTTGAATTTGTGGGTATGGATGTGGCCTACCTTGTGGCAGAGGATGACACAGAAGAATTGGAGACCATAGCCAGGACCGATGACGGCACCGTCAGAATAGGCGAAGTGCTGCTGGATGAACCACTGCCACCGAAAAAGAGGTGGTTTGCCTGGGCAAAGCAGCCCAAAACAGTAAATCCGTTTTTCCTGCGGATGAAATTTGCCGGAAGAAACGCTGATTATTTATGAGGTGAATTATGGCTAAGGTGGATTATAGAAGCCTGCATTATGATGTGCTTATAGGCAGAAAATACAGGATATGCGGCAGGTGCAAAGAGGAAATGGCCGTGACCACCGAATGTCCCAAAAGGGTGAACAGTGCAAACAAATATGTGTGTCATCACTGCTGTCTGAAATGTATATACGCCATAAAGGTACCCGGCGGCAGCCAGTGCAGCATAAAGGCCAACAGGCGCAAAGCCGAACGGGAAAGGCTGCGGAAAGAAAGAGCAGCCAGAGCTACAGAGAGAAAGAAGAAAGAAGAGGGCAATCCCTCCGTCAGCTTCGCTGACACCTCCCTTTACACAAGGGAGGCTTTACAGGAGAAATAAAATGTCAAAGAAATCAAGGGCGTACAGAGTGCCGAGAAAATGCCACCTGTGCGGCAGGAACGGACAGGCAGAGCCACTGGAAAGGCATCATGTATTTGGCGGTGCCTACCGTATGAAAAGTGAAAGATACGGTGCGGTGGTGGACCTGTGCCGGCACAGCTGCCACAGAGAGGGTAAAGGTGCTGTACACAGAAACAGGCTGGTATCAGACAGTCTGAAGGAAGAGTTCCAGAGAAAAATAATGGCTGAACAGGGGTGGACTGTGGAGCAGTTTATTGAAGAGTTTGGCCGTAATTATACATAAATACGGAGGTAAGCTATGAACGCAAAAATTCAGGCAGAAATCGTGAAAGCACCTATAGGGTGGAGCTACGATTATGACCAGGTAGAAGAAGAGGTGTATTTCTCTGATGGTGTAATGGTAAAAAGGATGTCTGTCAGAGAGTGTATGATTGACCTGTCCAGACTGGAGCAGGTGGATTTAATCAAGTATTTCCAGGATGATTTTTCCTGGCCGCCAGTGGAGCCTACAAAGCTGCGTCTGAAAGAGGTGGGATATACAGCCATCTGTCTGGAAGGCGAAAAGCACAAATGCTGGATAAAGGAAAGCTATTACAAAATGTTCAGAAAGTATATTTTTGAATACAGTGGCGGCAACTGGGTGCAGGTACGCCATCCGGAAACCATAGAAATAATTGCAGTGATTGCAGTAATTAAAACCAATAGAGAATAAAAAAACAGCCGCCAGCGCCAAAAAGTGCTGACGGCTTTGGTATAAGAGATTTTTATAATTTTGTGCAGGGTGATAGTTTTTTATTGCCTTGCCTCGATAACTGAACTCGGCTTTTGCACACAGGTTCTGCTACAGCATCACCTGCGGCAAACCGGCACGACCCTTGCGCCTGTACGGCGCTTCGGGTCCTTGTAATCAGTATTGAAAACGGGGCAATTCCTAATAAATACGCGCGTTTATATTATAAGGCGCGGAAAAAGAAATAAGGGCGTGACGAACGATATGTGAGGAACGCCCCCCGGTTCAATAAAACCACAGTATGTAGGAGAGGTAAATATGCAGGGCAGAAGGCTGTACGAGAGGGAAAGAGACAGTCTGCTGGATGTTATAGAACAGAACAGCAGTTGTTTCGATAGCAAAAAAGAATATAATGCAAAACTCATACAGTCAGGCAGTCAGCTGGAAGTGCAGCTGTATGAAACCTGGCCTACTCATTCTTCCGGTAAGCAAAAGGCGGAGAAAGTAAGCAGACCGGCACAGCAGAGACTGAACGAGAAATACAGACAGCAGAACTGCGTCAGAATAATCAATGCCAATTTTACGGAAGCTGACACATGGCTCCATCTTACATACACACAGCGGAATAAGCCAGCTGATGAGGCAGAGGCAAAAAAGATTATATACAACTATCTGCGAAGTGTTCAGCGAAAGTATAAAGACACAGAGGTAAAGGCGATTTATACCACAAAGCATAACGGAAGGAACTGCCACCATCATATCGTCATTAATATTTCTGACAGAGATGGTCTGGAGGAGCTGTGGTGTTCCCGTTCAGAGCGAGACAGAAAAAGAAAAAATCCGGGATATATCGTAAAAAGATACGGCAGAACACAAGCGCGTCGCCTTCAGGCCGATGATTACGGATTCACCGGTATGGCACTGTATATCTGCGGTCACGGAAAATACCTCAGATTCGGCAAACTGACAAAACCGGAAGAAAAAAAGACAAAAACCCTGAAAAGCCGCAAGCTGACCAGGGCATTTATAAAAAAGCTGGCAGAGGATAAAGGTGCAGCCAAGCTGGAACTGCTGAAGCTGTTCCCACACTGCCAGTTCAATGACCTGGATGTGCGACAGACTCCGTATACAAAGGGGTATTACCTGTACCGGAGATTGAAAGTAATAAGTGACAGCGGAGGGTGATTATATTGAAAACTGAAATGATGTGCACTGTGTGCGGCAGTGTATTTGTGGGTGGACCTACATCAAAGTTCTGCCCGGAATGTAAAAGGCTGCGCAAGGATATGCACAGGGAAAGTTCCAGAATAAAAGAAAGGGCGAAAAAGGCGCTGGAAGAAAGGTCCGTCCGCCGCAAGCATAAGACTGACAGCCTGGCAGCGGCAGTAAGAAGGCTGGAAGCATACAACAAGCGCACCGGCGAGAACCTGTCCTATGGGCAGCGGGTGCAGAGGGAGATTATATGAACGCTCCCTGCTACAAATGCCCGGACAGGCATTATAAATGCCACGGGAACTGTGAAAAATATGCTGAATACACAGCCTACAGAGCGCGCATCCGTGAGGAACAGCGCCAGCAGACAGCCATAAATGAGCATATAGACGGCAGTATGCAAAGGTTTTCAAAGGGCAGGAATCATCTGCCCAGAAAATAAAAAATCAAAACGGAGGTAAAAATGCGAGAAATATTATTCAGAGCCAAACGCTGCTACATCAAAGACGAATGGAAGCAGGGTTATTTAACAAGAATGTGGGGTACCCTTCATATCGTAGACGAAAACAATGAAAATGCAGCGTATGCAATAGTGCCTGAAACAATCGGTCAATATACCGGAGTTGAAGATAAAAACGGTGTGGGGATTTACGAGGGAGATATTCTCCGCCGGGAGTTTGCTGATGACCAGGAAGAAGCAGGTGTAGATGTATGCTATGCCTATGTACAGTATCGAAATGATGAACATGGCAGCGGCTTTTTCCTTGTTGACGCTGAAAACGGCGTTGCAGACACACTGGACCTGATAAACTGCAGAGAATTCCGGGTAGTGGGCAATATCCACGATAACCCCCAGCTGCTGGAAAGGGAGGCACAGTTATGACAAAGACAAAAACAACACTGACGGACCTGAACGAGCTGCTGTTTGAACAGCTGGAAAGGCTGACGAACGGAGACCTGGAGGGTGACGCTCTGAAGCGGGAGATACGGCGCAGCAAAGCAGTCAGCGAACTGGGCGGCAAAATCATAGAAAATGGCACTCTGATGCTGAATGCCAGAAAACATCTGGATGAGTACGGCATAAGTGACAATGGCGCCATACCGGTGCTGGGAATAGGCCGGGGTGAGTGCTGATGGCCAGAACAGTATATACACCGGAAATGCATCGGTTTATAGCCGCCAATGTAAAAGGTGTGAAAAACAAAGACCTGGCGGCAGCGGTCAACCGGAAATTCGGTACAAATATCACAGAAACTGCTATAGCCAGCTATAAATACAAGCACAAACTGGAAAGCGGTCTGAAATTTGAAGATTTTATTCGTAAAAAAGGTGCACCGCCAACAGCCACATCATTTCAAAAAGGCCATGTGCCGGTGAATAAAGGACAAAAGGGTATCAGATATCCAGGCAGTGAAAAAGGCTGGTTTCAGAAAGGGCATATACCTGCAAACCATAAGCCGGTAGGCAGTGAGCGCATAGATGCAAAAGACGGGTATGTGCTGATAAAGGTGGCAGAGCCGAATAAGTACCAGATGAAGCACCGAGTGATATGGGAACAGGCATACGGGCCGATACCCAAAGGTCACAACATTATATTTCGCGACGGCAACAGGCTGAATGTGTGTCTGGAAAATCTGCGAATGGTGACAAAACAGGAAGTGCTGGTGATGAACCGCAAAGGTCTGTTCAATACAAACCCTGAACTGACTGACACCGGCCACAGCATAGCAAAGCTGATGGTGGGAGTGTATCAGGCCGAAGAAAAACTGAAAAAGGAGTAAAAACTATGGAACTGAAAGATACTGTAAATCTTATGCTGTCTGATGACTGGAGAGACAGACTGAAAGCTGAATGGCTGCAGGTGAAAATCAGACACGAAAGGCTGATTGGATTTATCGAAGCTGCAGACCAAGGCAAAACCAATTACCGTTCAGAAGAAGGCAGAGCCGTACTGAAAAGTCAGCGGGATATGATGGCAAACTATATGACTGTGCTGGAATGGCGCATGAAAGATGCCGGTATAGAGTTTGAGCCATATACAGCAGAGTAAAACGGAGCAGAACGGAGTAACAACATGATAGGATTTATTAATTTTCTCTCCCTGCTGGTGCAGGCAGTGGCAAAGCTGTTTGTAAATATGATTGGCTGTGTGCTGGCGTACATAGTTTTTATGTGTCTGGTGGCAGCGGTGCCGGTTATCGTACATAAGGCACCGTATGTATGGGAAGAAATCAAACTGATGGAGCAGGCGGAGGAAGAAACATGGCACGAAAATTAAGCGGAAATCCGCGTATAGCTTATGAGCAGGGCAAGCGTGAAGGCTATGTGGCAGGCGGCGCAGAGGCCGTTGAATATGCCAGACATTTTGCGGTGCTGGCCATTTACAATATTGTTCAGAATTTTGTTAAAAGCGAAAAAAAGCAGAATGAAATGCAGCGTAGCTGCCTGAATGGTTTTCTGAGCGGGACGATGAGGGCATCGTCCCCTACGCGAAGAAAAACGCGAGCTTGTCCTGCGAGCGTAGTGGTGCTGGCTTTTTGTGAAGAGCAGAACAGAATCTATGGTGAAGAATTCTTCGGCAACGATGACAATGTTCTGCTGGCAGCTGAAGGTGTGAAGAAAATCTACAAACAGGTAGGTTTTCTGCAGGAGGTAAAATAATGGAATTACTGAAAGCTCAGCAGAGAGCATATAAACTGCAAAAAAGAATTGAAAAACTCTGTATATTGTTCAGGTTAAATCTGTGTACTTATGATGGCGGCATAGGTTTTGTGGACCAGGATTTAAAGAAAATCGTTATGGTGTGGAAACCTGAATATAAAATGAGCGATATACCCGGTTACAAGAAAGATGTGCAGTAGGTGAACTATGAAAAAACTGATAGGAGCAGCGGCAATAATCTGCATACTGCTGGAAATTATTCTGGGGGTGTAGGTATGGCTCGTAAATGGAATTGGAAAAAACACGAATACGAAGAATACAAGCTGCCGAAAGGGGCCAGTATGTATTCGAGTGATATGGAATATGTGGTAGCCTGTGCAGAGTGCGGCAAAGTGAAGGGTTTGTAAGTGTACAGATACATAACGATGTTGGTATGGGCTATATGGTCTGTGAGGACTGCTCTCGCAAAGAATGGGAGGAAAGATTCAGATGTCAGGAAGAATGATTGATATTTCTGAACATATTTTGTCAAAAGCTATTCTGAAAAACGGAATTACACTGCAGAGTGTAGTATGCATGGAAGAATGTGCGGAGCTGGCAAAGGAAATAAGCAAACAGATACGCGGCAGCGGTGCCAGAACGCACCTGCTGGAAGAGATGGCGGATGTGACCATCTGCCTGAAGCAGCTTCAGCTGATGTACAACATTCCTGATGATGACCTGAATCTGGTGATAAACCAGAAGCTGGCCAGACTGGAGGGCAGATTATGAAAACAAGCGAACTAAGACCCTGTCCGTTTTGCGGTGGTGAAGGAAAATATCAGAAGTATGATATCTGGCATACTGTCGAATGCAAAGAGTGCCGGGCGGTTGCTGCAGTATATAAAACACGAGAAGAAGCCATAACAGCCTGGAACAGGCGCACAGGAAAAATTATAAGGTGACAACAATGATTAAACTGATGATTGGTGCACGGATTGGCTTTTTTATAGCCGGTCTGTGCCATGTGGCAAAGGATGATAAAGATTTATGAATACAGCAGAACTTATACAGGCGGCCAGAAAATGCGCCGACAGAACAACAGACTGTAAAGACTGCATAATGGCCGGTAAAGACGACTGCCGGGTTCAGCTGGCAGGTATGCTGGCGGATAAGCTGGAGGAAGCGATAAGTGACCTGGAAGTATTAAAAGAGTGTGAGACTTGTTGCTACAGTGACTATCCGCTAAAGGAGAATACACCGTGCTGGAAATGTGGTATGAGGCACTGGCGATGGAGAGGTGACCGGGATGAATAAATACATAAAAGCTGAACTGCGAAAAATGCAGGATAAATATCAAAGAAAGCATGAAGAGGCGCAGCGGAACTATCGTGACACAGGCTATGACAGGTATTATGATGCCCAGGAAAAATACAGCGGTCTTGTACAGGGGGTACAGCACCTGCTGGACAGCGAAAGTTATATCGAAAAGGGTGTGCAGCTGGAAAAAGTAATAACGAGATGGTCGGTGGCTGTTGAAAATATGCAGTATATGCCACCGGACAAAAGAGAAACTGCTATCAATAACCTGTTAATCGATATCAGGAGGATTGCGCATGACGGATAAAAAAATTATAAAGGCTTTGGAATGTTGTTCAACAGATAATTGTACTCACTGTGTATATGATGACGGGTTAGAAAGTCTGAACGATTGCACATTAAGATTGACAACAGATGCCCTTGACCTTATAAACAGGCAACAGTCTGAGATTGATAGGCTGAAAGATGATATTTTCTGTATATCAAACGAAAGAGATGCGTGGAAAGATACTGTAAATACAACAGCAACCGAAGCAATCAAAGAGTTTATTAACGAACTTATGATACAAATGCCTGAACATATGATGAGAACCAAGCCACAGCCAGAGGAATGGCGTATTAAAAGATGGCTAAATTTCGCTTTAGATAAACTTTATCCTGAACTGGTAAAAAACGGCAGTTTCTTTGATGACACAAATTTGTAAAAGAAAAGGTAGGTGTAACTGATGAAAATTATATATGATGATTTATACGAATTTTCACAAGCGATTATCAGGTGCAATGATACTGCAAACAAAGGAAAGTGTTGCTGGTGTCCGTTTTATGACCGTTGCCAAATTGACAGTGACGAAAATAGACATATACAATGCGGAGAACTTGCACAAGGAATGATAGGTGGTGCAGACAATGAAATTAAAAAGTAAATCGTTTGAATACTCTCAGGATTTGGCTTTATTTGTAAACCAAAACAACATTTCGCCCAGCCAGATACGGGCAATAACCTGTAAAGATAGCAAGGCGTTTCAACCATATACATTATTCTGGTGGGAATGAGGTGACGGCGATGGCTAAAGATTTGATGATAACAACACAAGCCCTGATTGATATATCCAGACGGTGTGTGAACGCCAAGAGTGTGGATGAGTGTGAAGGCTGTGTGCTGGGTAAAAATATGGAATGCCAGGCGTTTCTGATAAAAGAGCTGGCAGACAGGCTGGATATCAGGCTGCAGAAAAGGATGATAGAAGAACATCCGGAAAACTACATAGTTCTGCCCTGTCCGATGGGCACAAAAATATTTATGATAGTTTCCACGCTCAGCAGAGCGAACCTGCAGTACCATCAGTGGATAAAAGAAACAAAGCTGACCTACAGCAATCTGCAGAGAGTGCTGGATGAGTGGGGAGACAGGGTGTTCCTGACAAGGGATGAAGCAGAGGAAAGGCTGCACAGCTTTTTCAAAACAAAATAATACAGGCAGCGGTTCGGGTTTTCCGGGCTGCTGTCTTTTTCTATTTACAGGGGGTATGGAATGAAGACTATTGAAGACATCCGAACAGAGTACAGGCAGCGGTGTGAGTTTCTGACGGCCAGCGCCAGGATAAGCAATGCAAGCCGGGGTCTGCAGGAAAAGGTAAAATATAACCTGGCTACGGTGGAAAAGGTTGAAGCTGTGATAGCCAGCCTGCCGGAGGAAGAGAAGGAAGTGGTAAAAAGGTACTTCAACAGAGAATACCGGTGGGCGGAAAAGGCTGCTGTAGATATGGGAATGAGCAAGACAACAGTATACAGGCTGCTGGAGAGAGCAGAGGAAAGAGCTGTGAGGCTGTATAACCGGCTGTAGTGGGAAAAAGATGGGAAAATTCAGGGCTTTACAGATGATAGAATTAAACCAAAAGGAGAGATACTGTGGAAAAGAAAACAAACAAACTGAGCGAAGAGGAATTCAGACTGAAGAGAGAAACTGAAAAAAGGGTGGAAGCTGAAGAAAAACTGAAGGTGGAACAGGCCAAAGCAGACCGGCGGCAGCTGGTGATAACAGTACTGCTGAAAAGACTGGAAACAAAGGCTGTAGAAATAAGCAAAGAAGAATTTGTGGCAGCGGCAAACACAGACCTGATAATCGTGCCTGCAGAAGACAAATTTACCATTCATATCAGATGAATTTTCCGGGGTATAAAAAAGGAGGTACCGATGGGCAGTATTGACTGGGTAAAAATACGAAATGAATATATCTGCAGCGGTATCTCCCAGAGGGAACTGGCTAATAAGTATAATTTGTCTTTAAGCACTTTATCCAAAAGGGCGAAGAAAGAGGACTGGGTTGGTAAGCGACAGGTGCAGCAAAACAAAACTGCGGCAAAAATGCGGCAGAAGTCAAAGGATGCACAGGTGGAGAAGCGGTTGACCCAGCTGGAGCGCCTGAGCAGGCTGACAGACAAGCTGATTGACAAGGTGGAGCTGGCCATGGAACAGCTGGATAAATATGTGCTGATGGAGACCACCAGCACTGTGAAAGATGAAAAATTGAAAAAAGGTACCAAGCGAACAACCAAACGCAGCCAGAAGATAAAAGAAGTCAACAGCAGAGTGATAGACCGCAAGGGACTGCAGGAACTGAGCAGCACGATGAAAAATATCAAGGACATTCTGTCGGTAACAAACGGTGATGACGAAGAAGGCGGCAGCGGTGTAATTGAAATAGCAGCGGTACTGGAGCCACCACCGGATGAAGATGACCGGGAAACAGTGGCTGAAGGTGGCGAAGATGAGTAATGTTATATGGACACCACAGCCCAGACAAAGGGCATTTATGGAGCGCTGGGAGGATGAGGCGCTGTATGGCGGTGCTGCCGGAGGCGGCAAAAGTGATGCCATGCTGGCAGAAGCTCTCAGACAGGTAGATATAAAAAGCTACAGAGGGATTGTGTTCAGGCAGACATATCCTCAGCTGGAAGCATTGATAAGCCGAAGCATGGAGCTGTACAAGGCGGCCTACCCGAAGGCCAGATACAATGAGAGTAAAAAAGTGTGGCTGTTTCCCAGCGGAGCAAAGATATTTTTCGGATATATGCTGCATGAGAAGGACAAATACAACTATCAGGGTAAACCATATGATTTTGTGGGGTTTGACGAGCTGACACAGTTTACAATGACACAGTACGAATACCTGCGAAGCAGAAACAGACCTACAGGACCGGGTACCAGGGTGTATATGAGGGCTACTGCCAACCCCGGCGGTGTAGGACACGGCTGGGTAAAGGAAAGATTTGTGTCCCGGGCAGTGCCCAACACAACGATATACACCAGGGAGACGGTAACAAAGCCAGACGGCAGCAAAATTAAGGTAAAAACCAGCAGGATATTTATACCGTCAACAGTATTTGATAATCCGAAGCTGCTGGAAAATGACCCGCATTACATAGCAAGGCTGGCTATAATGCCGGAGGCTGAAAGAAATGCCCTGCTGTACGGAGACTGGGATTCATTCTCCGGGCAGGTGTTTACTGAATGGGTGAATGATCCGAAACACTATGAGGACAGGACAAGGACTCACGTTATATCTCCGTTCAGGATACCTGCCGGCTGGAAGATATACAGAGGTTTTGACTGGGGTTATTCCAAGCCTTTCAGTGTAGGGTGGTACCGGATAGACTATTCCGGCAGGATGTACCGTATAAGAGAATTGTACGGCTGTACAGGTGAGCCGGATGTAGGGGTAAAGTGGACTGCCCAGGAGGTGGCCAAGAAAATCAGGGAGATAGAAACCACCGATGAGAATATAAAGGGCAGAAAAATATTCGGTATAGCTGACCCGGCCATATTCGCAGAAAATGGCGGCGAAAGCATAGCTGATATGATGGCGAAAGAGGGCGTGTTCTTTGACAAGGGGGACCATACAAGGATAGCCGGCAAGATGCAGATGCATTACAGGTTTGCTTTTGACGAGGAAGAAAGACCGATGCTGTATATCTTTTCAACCTGTAAGCACTTCATAAGGACGATACCCACACTGGTCTATGACGAGACCGATGTGGAAGACATAAACACAAAGACAGAGGACCATATCTATGATGAGTGCAGATATGTGTGTATGGAAAATCCTCTGCCACCGAGGGAAAATATTCTGAAGAAGATTGACCTGGGAGAAGATCCTCTGAACCAGAGGGTACAGAACAAACGATATTATTTTATTTAGGAGGCTACAATGGGCATCAAAGAAGATATGGTTTTTATGCAGGCGGATGCGCTGGCTAATGCGCTGAATAATATGCCTGTGAATATGAGCGGGGCAGGTCAGGCAGCGGTGGATATAAGAAAGACTGCACAGACAGAGGAAATAAAACTGCCTATAGGTGAGGAAGAGGTGGCAAAGGCGCTGGCCACACTGCAGAAATACAAGGATGATAAAGCAAGCCTGGAGAGACGAATTGTTTCCAACGAACAGTGGTACAAAAGCCGCCACTGGGATGAAATGAGAGGCATGTACAATCAGGGTGACAAAAAGAATGAACAGAGACCGGAGCCGACAAGTGCCTGGCTGTTCAACAGTATTGCAAACAAGCACGCGGACATCATGGACAATATACCTATGCCGGCAATACTGCCGAGAGAACCTTTTGACCAGGTAGATGCCGATACTCTGAGCGAGGTGGTACCTGTTATCCTGGAGCGAAATCATTTTGAGGATACATACTCCAACGCTGCATGGTACAAGTTGAAAAACGGTGTAAGTGTCACAGGTGTGTTCTGGGACAGCAAAGCAGAAAACGGCCTGGGCGATATTCAGCTGAAAAAGCTGGATGTGCTGAATGTGTTCTGGGAGCACGGCATCAGTGATATTCAGGAAAGCAAAAACCTGTTTATAGTAAAGCTGATTGACAATGATGTGGCGCAGCAGCGGTACCCACAGCTGAAAGACAGGGATATGGGCAAGGCTGTGGAAGTGGCCAGGTATGTGCTGGATGATGATGTGGATACATCAGACAAGACACTGGTGGTGGACTGGTATTACAAAAAGGCTGCCGGCACAAAGACTGTGCTTCACTTTGCAAAAATTGTAGGTGATGAGCTGGTGTATGCCACAGAAAACGATATATCAATGGCTGAAAGAGGCTGGTATGACCATGGGCTGTATCCGGTGGTGTTTGATGTGCTGTATCCGGAAGAGGGAACACCGACAGGCTTCGGTTATGTGGACATTATGAGAAGTCCGCAGATGTACATAGACAAACTGGACCAGCTGGTGCTGGAGAACACGATGAGAAATGCCAAGACAAGGTATTTTGCCAGAGGTGACGGCACAGTGGATATGGATGAGTTTGCAGACCTGTCAAAAGAAATTGTAACTGTAAACGGAAACGACATTGACCGGTATGTGAAGAAAATAGAAACCAGCCAGATTGACCTGCAGATACTGGGCTATGTGCAGTACAAGGTGGACGAGCTGAAGGAGACCAGCGGCAACAGAGATGTGAACCAGGGTTCATCCAGCGGCGGTGTAACTGCAGCAGCGGCTATTTCAGCTTTGCAGGAAGCAGGCAACAAACTGAGCCGTGATTTTATCAATGCAAGCTACAGACAGTATACAAAGGTAATTGAGTTGGTGATTGAACTGATAAGACAGTTTTATGATGTAAGCCGCAATTTCCGCATTGAAGGACCTAACGGCATGTACAGGTTTATCCAGTATTCCAATGCAAAGCTGAAGATGCAGCAGATGGTGCTGCCGGATGGCAGTCAGGGCGGCCGCAAACCGATATTTGATATCAAGGTATCTGCTCAGAGAAAATCCCCGTTCTCCACACTGACACAGAATGAGCTGGCAAAGGAGCTGTACGGCGCCGGTTTCTTTAATCCGCGGATGGCTGTACAGGCACTGCCTGCCATAGAGCTGATGGAGTTTGAAGGCAAGGACAAAGTAAAAGAAAAGATACAGCAGAATTACCGGCAGTTTATGCAGCAGCAGCTTATGGCCATGCAGATGCAGGCAGCGGTACAGGGAAATGTACAGATGCCAGTACAGCCGCGGCCGGGAAAACAGGATAGCACAGAACAGGGGGGCAGCATCCCGGCGGATAACGGTATAGCAGGGGCTGTGACCAATGCCAATACACCTTACGCACGGCAGATGGTGAAAAGAGCACAGCGGAGAGTAGAAGGATGATAATGGTTGCCCTGGGGGAAAACGAAAAGCAATTCACACTGGTGATGACAGGTCATGCAGGATATGACGAACCGGGCAAGGATATTGTGTGCAGTGCTGCCAGTATCCTGGTGTACACACTGATTGAAAACATCGGACCTGATAAGTTATCCGGCTGGGTGAAAGAGGGCAATGTGGTGATCAGATGCCGGTGCAGCCAGGACTCACAGGAGAGGATGGTGCTGAAGGTGATCGGCAGAGGACTGAAGCTGCTGGCACAGCAGAACCGGCAGTATATGTATATGTCAGAGCACAGGCTGGACGAAAACGGCGAGCCGATACCTGAACCATAAGAGCAGATAAAAGCAGAGGCTTTCACAGTCTCTGTTTTTTGTATGCGGGAAAATAATGGGAAAAGGTCGGGAAAAAAGGAACAGAGGTACAATGTAAAATTAAAGCATAGATAAACAACTATTGACACTTGCGAAAGGGCATGAGATGAACAGATTTATTTTTAATCTGCAGCTGTTCAGCGAGGGGAGCGGTGGCTCTGCCGGCGGTACAGGTGCAGCAGCCGAGGGAAACCGGAACAATGCAGGCGCAGGCAACCTGACAGGTAATGCGGCTACAGGCCAGCAGGTCCGCACCACAGACGGACAGAACACAGTTGATCCGAAAGAGCGAGAAGCAAAATTCAGAGAACTTATCCGCGGTGAATACAAGGATTTGTACACCAAAGAAACACAGAACATCATTGACAGACGATTCAGGGAAACAAAACAGCTGGAACAGTACAAAAATGATGTGACTCCTCTGATTGACATGCTGAATTCAAGATACGGCACTACAGATGTTGCCGGCCTGATGAAAGCAGTACAGAGCGACTCTGCTATCTGGGAGGCTATGGCCGACAGCCAGGGACTGACTGTGGAGCAGTTTATGACCAAACAGAGGCTGGAAGCTGAAAACGCCAATTTCCGCAGAATTATGGAAAACCAGCAGCGACAGCAGCGGGCGCGGGCCACATATCAGCAGTGGCTCAGTGATGCAGAAGAAGTGAAACAGGTGTATCCGGGCTTTGACCTGGCGGCAGAAAGTGCAAACCCTGAGTTTGTGGCGCTGCTGCAGAGAGGTATCCCTGTGAAACTGGCCTACGAAGTGCTGCATATGGAAGATATTAAAGCAGGTGCTGCGACGGCAGCCCAGCAGGCGGTGGCCGCAAGTGTGCGTGCCAACGGTATGAGACCTTCTGAAAATGGTGCATCTGCTCAGAGCGGTATCGTGACAGGTAAAGTAAACCCTGCCGATATGACAAAAGAACAGAGGCGGGAGCTTGCCCGCAGAGCAGCGCGAGGGGAAATTATCACACTGAAATAGTTTTCCTTTCGCAAAAGAGAGGACACTATGGAAAGAAAATTTAAAATTAACACATTTGAGATGAACCTGCAGCTTTTTGCCGGTAATCTGAATACAAACGTAACAACTCAGACAGGCGAAGGTCAGGACCTTTCTCCTGAAATGAAAACATTCTACTCCAAGTATCTGATTGATACAGCGGAGCCAAAGCTGGTACATGACCAGTTTGCACAGAAACACGACATTCCAAAGAATGGCGGTAAAACAATCGAATTCAGAAAATATGACAGTCTGCCAAAGGCAACAACTCCACTGGTGGAAGGCGTAACACCTGACGGCAGAAAGCTGAGCGTAACAAAAATCGAAGCAACTGTAGACCAGTTCGGCGATTATATCACACTGTCTGATATGCTGATTCTGACAGCTATCGACAACAACCTGGTACAGGCTACAAAACTGCTGGGCTCCCAGTCCGGCAGAACTCTGGACACAATCACAAGAGAAGTTATCAACGGCGGTACAAACGTACAGTATGCAAACGGTGAGGTAACAAGCCGTGAAGCGCTGACAGTGGACCACAAACTGACAGTGGCTGCCATCAAGAGAGCTGTGCGCTTCCTGAAAGCACAGAACGCTGAAACAATTGACGGCGACTATGTGGCTATCATTCACCCTGACACAGAATACGACATCATGAACGATGACGAATGGATGTATGCAAACATGTATGCAGGCTCCACAAGACTGTTTGAAGGTGAAATCGGTAAAATTGCCGGTGTAAGATTTGTATCCACAACAGAAGCCAAAATCTTCCCTGCAGCTACATCATCCGGCAAGGATGTTTACTCCACACTGGTGCTGGGCGACAATGCATACGGCACAACAGGTGTTGAAGGCGGTGGTCTGCAGCACATTGTAAAACAGCTGGGCAGCGGCGGTACAGCAGACCCTCTGAACCAGAGAGCAACAGTGGGCTGGAAAGCTGTGAAAACTGCAGTGAGACTGGTGGAACCTTACATGGTAAGAATTGAAACCTGTTCTACATTCGATTCAGGCGCTAACTGATAATACAAGGCGGTGTAGCTGTCATTCACTGCCTGACATTTTAAAAGGAGATTTTGAAATATGGCTGGACAACAGAATAAAACCGCCAACAAAGAAGGCGAAAATCCGGTAGCAGAAAATGCAATGCCGGATGTGAACGCAATGGTAGAAGAAATTCTGAAAAAAGCACAGATGTCCGCAGAGGAAATCGTGAACAACGCTGTGGCAAAAGCCGGTGAGATTATGGCACAGGCACAGCAGGCAGCACAGCAGACTGCAGAAAAAGCAGAGGCAGTACCGGATGACGGCGATGAGCTGGTGGAAATCAGACTGCCGCTGAAAAAGGGTGAAAGCGATCTGTTTGTAGCTGTAAACGGCGTACCGATTCAGATTCAGCGCGGTAAAACTGTGAAGGTTAAGAAAAAGTTTGCTGAAGTAATCAGAAACTCTGTAGACCAGGACGAGGCAACACTGCTGATGATCAGCGGTCTGACAGCTGAATTTGAAAGCAAACGTAATGAATTTATCTGATTTAAAGGCGGGGTGCAGGCACTCCGCCTTTGATGTTAGGAGAAAGAAATGAAAATTTTTGATTTCAGTCTGCAGCTGAAAGGCGAGGAAAACAAGATAATCGGCAATGTGGTGCAGAATGACACTGCCAACCGATTTGTAGTGCGCCTGAAAGACGGTATTACACCGTACAAGCTGACAGACACCGATATTATTACAGTCACTTACCGCAGGGGTAATGACACCATTGTGGCTGATGCAGTGGGTGATGGCCGTATTGCAGTAACCGACTACGACATGGGGGAAGTGACCATACATCCGCATACCAGCGCAGTGCTGAATGTGGGAATGGTGACAGCCACTGTGGAGGTGTATGACAAAGCCGGCAAAAAGCTGACATCGGCCAGGTTTTCCTATACAGTGACACCAGATGCTGCCAATGATTCAGATGCCAGTCTTGAGGATGAATTTCCGGCACTGCAGGCACTGATAAGCTATATGGCTGTGAAAAATGATGAGTTTGAAACAGCTGAGGGTGAAAGGGAAGCGGCCGAAGCTGACAGAAAGCAGGCAGAGCAGCGGCGCCGGGAAAATGAAGCACAGCGACAGGCCAACGAAGAAAAACGCCAGGAAACTCTGCTGGAGATGGAAGGGCTGATAGAGGAAGCCAAAAAGCTGACCAGTATGGATGTGGAGGTAGTGAAAAACACTGCCAGTGAATACATACTGAGAATCACAGATAAGGATGGCAGCTTTGATACACCAAACCTGAAAGGCCGGGACGGCAAGGGCAGCGGCGATATGAGCAAAGCTGTGTATGACACTGACGGTGACGGTGTGGTGGATAAGGCGAAAGAGGCTGACAACGGCATAAGTGTTTATGACCATGAGGTGAACGGTACGGTGCATAAACTAATCGGTACAGGCAGCAATGCAAAGCTGAATCCGGTGGCAGACTGGCAGCCGGGAGATACAATGACCATTAACGGCTATCCGGCATATCCTTACAATCAGCTGAGTGAAAACATCAGCGGAGAGGTTGTATTCAAAACACATACTCCGGTTTTCTTTTTCGCAGAATTTGTGGAGGACAGGTACAACTGTTTTTTTAGACTGGGCGGCGGTGGATTAAGTAAAAAGGCACTAGCACTTGCTACTGCCGTCGCTGCGGATGTAACGGCGGGTGTATGTTTTTACAGCGGAGATGAAAAATTGAGAAATGGTACGCTGCCGGACATCAGAGGGGAAAAACTCCATGCTGTGTACAAGAGCATAAAAAACGACGAGCAGCTGATACATTTTTCTGTGCCGCAGGCCGGCAGAGTTGACACCGGCAGTTCTTTGTACGGTACTTTTGCAGAGGTGGCCGAACTGATAGGACTGACCGCCGATAAGATTATAGAAGGTAAAACAATACTGGGCATTGAAGGTACTGCAAAAACAAGTACAGGTGCAAACGGCACATTCACCAGTCTGTCAAACAGCGCAGGTGAAAATAATGTAGTAACTATAGATGTAGGGCTTAAGCCCACTGTTGTAATGGCTACATATATGTATGACAGTGCAACTACAGGGCATACCGTAATTTTGTATGACCAGGCCAGTCCTGATACTTATAAGCTGTGGTATGGCACTGTTGTGGGTGAAGAGAGAGCACGAGAAGCAGAAGATATCTTCGGCTATATTGAATTTACTGAAACCGGGTTTACATTCCGTGGTTATCACAATAGCAGCGGTGGTAAGCTGGTGCATTATGTATGCTATTGATAGCAGAAAGGAAAAGAACAATGATAGAAAGTGATTCTATAAGAAGACTGGCGGCAATATAGGCGGTTAGACAAACTACCACTGCTATATTTCAATATTTGACCAGATATATACAAGCTATCAGGGGCATACAGATATTCTGGCGAACGGTGGCCAGGAAGTAACGGGACCGGGAGTTTATACAATAGATGTGTCCGATATGACAGGGGTATATTACCTGTATGTACAGGTGGGATATTCTTATCAGAACTATTTTACAATATCCGAAATAACAACGATTTAAGGAGAAAGCAATAAAGAAAGGATAAAGATATGGCATATAAACTTATAGACAAAGAGTATTCACATACACAGGGAGGGTATGTGCAGGATTATATCTGTGATACTAATGCCGATGTGGCAAGCCTGCCAGTATGCCGGTGCGGCAGCAGTGCACTGGTAATAGACACAGGTGATGTGTATGTGGTGAATACCACAGGCGAATGGGCAAAGGTAGGTGGATAGTATGCTGAAAGATTTTTTACTGCGGAGAGCTGCAGGCAAAGGTGGCGGCGGTGCACAAAGCTGGAATGACTTGAAGGACAGGCCGTTTGGTGAAACAGAAGGGTATATTTTGCCTGAAACTATTGTCAGTATGATAGAAGGTGAAGGAACGATTACAGGCGTTGAATTTTCACTGACGGTTGGTGAAGAATACACTGTCAACTGGAATGGCACGGACTACAAATGCACTGCACATGCGTACGGCGATGGAACTACTGATGTGGCGGCAGCGGTGGGGAACATTGGCTTACTGACAGGCGGTGAAAGCACAGGCGAGCCGTTTGTTATTATAGCTGTTTTTCCTGAATATGTTAGTCAGACAGGTGGTGTGACCAATATGGTATTGAATACCGATGGTTCCACCGGAGATATACCAGTTTCTATCAAGGGTAAAACACTTGCATACATTGACTCAAAATACATAGAAAATATGTATTATACCGAATCAAGTGTTAAAACATTAATTTCAATAGTTACTGTTGCTGCTAATAATAGTGTGGAACTTGATGCGTCTTTGCCATTAATAGAAGGCAATGTATATACTGTTGCTTTTAACGGAACAAATTATGAATGCACTGCGATGAATTATAATAACCTGATTTACTTAGGAAATCTTTCTTTAGTAGGCGGAGATATTGATACGGGTGAACCATTTTTTGTTGTAGTTACAGGAGAACAGACTGTAATTGGTCATAACCAGACAGAAGACGCTACTATTTCAGTTAGTGGTATGGTTACTACTGTCCATCAAGTCCCTAAAGAATATATTCCTGATACATTTGCTACAAAAGATTATGTTTCAAAGGTTGCTTCCAGCACAGGACATACGCATACAATATCTGAAATTACTGATTATACTCCTGTTGTTGTAGACACATATCTTTCGACTACATCTATAAATCCAGTTCAGAATAAAGTGATTGAAAATTCAATAGCTGGTCGAAAAACTACAGGAAGAGTATTTATTATTGATGGTGTTGAAGTGACTGCTAAAGAAGGAGCAGAAGTATTTAATAGCGTCACAAATAAAGCTTCAGGTGAAGATTCTCATGCAGAGGGTGCTGGCACAATAGCTTCAGGCTATGCTTCTCATGCAGAGGGTTCTGGCACAATAGCTTCAGGTTAAAGTCAACATGTACAAGTTAAATATAATGTTGAAGATATATCTAATAAATACGCTCATATAGTAGGCAATGGTAATTATACTAAACAATCAAATGCCTATACACTTGACTGGGACGGTAATGCCTGGTTTGCTGGCGGTGTTGAACTGAACAGCCCTAACGGCACAAGATACAGAATAACTGTAGCAGACGACGGCACACTGACAGCAACAGAAGTGACAGAATAAAGGAGAAGGCTATGACATATATTTACGGCTCTGATGTAAGCAGACATCAGACAGATACAGTTGTAAAAGAGCTGGCGGCAGGGGGCAAGGCACAGTTTGTGATTGCCCGCGCCTCCATCGGCAGCTATACCGAAGATGCAAAGCTGAAAGTCTTTGCACCGGATATTAAGGCGGCCGGTTTAAAAAACAGCTATTATGCTGCCAGCTATGCAAAGAATGCACAGGAAGCAGTGGAAGAAGCAGACTTTATCTGTGACCTGTGCGAAAAGTACGGCAATCCGCCGGAGCTGGCAATATTCTTTGACTGGGAGTATTTCTCTGCGAACTATATAAAGCAGCAGTTTGGCCTTGAAACCACACCGCAGCTGGTGCAGGCGGTGACAGAGGCTTTCTGCGAAAGAGTAAAACAGCGTGGCTATACTGCCGGTGTATATCTGAACAAGGACTACTGGGACAGATTCTATACAGATGCTTTCTTTGCAAACCATCCTGATTACAAAATCTGGTATGCCCGTCCCGGTTATTCAAAACCGGACAAGCAGTGCGACATCTGGCAGTACGGCAGTGACAATGGCGCAGATTTTGGCTATACAGGCGGTAATCTGGATAAGAATATTCTGCTGACGGGCTACCTGGAAGAAGTGGCCGTGGAACCGATGAAACCGCTGGCGGACGGCCTGTGCAGAATGAAGATAGGCTATGCCAGTGCCGGTGACCTGAACAAGCTGAAAACAAAAATAGAAGGGCTGGGGATTGCCTGTGAAGCCGCTGACGGCTTTATCATTACAGGAGAAATGAGCAAAGGAGACCAGTGCTACATCATGGTGGACTGCAATGCCCTGGGCGTGCCGTATGAGGTATACAATCCACAGCCGCCGGAAGAAGAAAGTGCAAAGGACACAAATATCCCTTGCAAAGACTGCGCAGAACTGAAAGAGCGGATAGCACAGATGGAAGCAAACCACAAGGCAGAAACTGATGGTCTTTTTGAAACCCTTGACGGTTATATTCAGGACATGCACCAGCTGAAAGATAAGCTGAAAGTTGCACAGGAGACAGCTGAGATTGCCCGCAGCCAGATGGAACATGACGATTTCTATATCCAGCAGCTGAAAAATAAAATTGCCGAACTGGAACGGGCGGTCGAGGACGCCCGCCCCTACGCGGAGAAAGCTGCGGCGCTGGAAAAAGAAAACGGTGTGATGAAAGAAACAATCATCAGTCTGCAGGAACAGCTGGCAGAGGCAAAACAGCCACAGCCGGAAAAGAAATGCCTGATTGAAAAAATCTTGGATATTATTTTCGGGGGTGCGTGATATGGCAGGCGTACTGACAAAGATAATCAACTGGCTTTTGCCGGTAAGGGAATTATTTGATTTATTGCTGTAAAGAGGTGAGTATGGAAGAGTTTCTTATAACCGTGCTGGATAACCTGAAGCCGGCAGCGGCAACAGGGGCGATTCTGGTACGGTACCTGAAAATACAGATAGACAAAGCAAAGAAAGACCGTGAAGCCAAGGAAAAGCAGGAGATAGAATACCGCAGGCTGCAGCAGGAAATGGAGCACGCCACAGGCAGATATATCTTCTGGCTGGAACACGGTCTGGAAAAGCTGGACCCTGACCACAAATTTTTCAACGGAGAACTGAGAACAGCATATGAGGAGTACCAGTCTGCAGAGAAGAAAAAGAAAGAATTTGAGCAGGGTATTATTGCAAAACATGATTTTTAACGATATAGCGGGACGATGAGGGCATCGTCCCCTACGCGATGAAAAGGTGAATCGATATGACAGATAAAAGAATTCTGATGATTGCTGTGGCAGCGGCTATGGTGATTGTACTGGGCGGTGTGGTGTATTACTACCGAAAAGAAATCAAAAAGGCACTGGAACAGCCAAAGGAAACAGCGGAATTTCTGGCAGCTGAGCTGAAAGAGTTTCTGCACAGTGAACAGACCAGAAAGACCATTGGCGCACTGTGCCGCCTGGCTGACCAGCTGGTAGGTGGCACAGGCCGGGAAAGACTGGCCTATGTAAGCGGTAAGCTGTATGAGCTGGTGCCAGACCATCTGCAGAGTGTGATTACAATAGAAAAGCTGCAGGAAATCGTGAACACAGTATATGCGGAAATCAAAGTATACATAGACGGTCACTGGGTGGCCGGACAGTAGGAGACAATATGGCAGTGAGACTGGAATGTACTCTGGAAGAAGTGATTGAAAGGGTGGACAGGCTGAAACCTAATCCCTATACAAGCGAGCAGAAAACAGAGTGGATAAACAAAGTGGAAGGTATGCTGCAGACTGATGCGCTGGATATTCCGGCGCACCAGATAAAAATACTGGACTGGGAAACGGATAAAGAAACGGAACTGCTGGCCAAGCTGCCACATAGCGACGTATACGACCATTATCTGTTCAGTATGATCGATTACATGAACAGCGACATTGAAAGCTATAACAACAGCATGACAATGTTCAATACCATGTACAATATGGCAGTGAAAAGTATGAGAAAGAGCAATCCTGCTCATACACATTTTAAAAACTGGTGGTGATGATATGCAGTTACCGATTTTACAATCAGCGCCGAGAAACACAACAGTGAAAACGGTGCAGTTCGGCGGGATAAACCGTGGCAGCTATGCCAATGACGGCCAGCTGGCCGACAGTAAGAATATAAGCCTGGATGACTATCCGGCACTGACTCCCCGCAGGGCGAAAAAAGTGATACTGGAAGGGATGGAAAATCCGCAGGCTGTATATTCTTACAACGGAAAGCTGGCATACATAGACGGCACAGACTTTTATTTTGACGGTGAGAAAAAAGGCAGTGTAAGCCGGACAGAAAAGCAGATTACAGCCATTACGGACAGGATAATTATCTTTCCCGATAAAATGTGTTTTGATATTTCCGACGGCAAACTGACAGCACTGGAATGTGAATACAAGGCGACCGGTGCCACATTTACGGAAAACAGCATCACTGTAACAGGTGATGATTTTGCTTTTAAAGACGGAGATGCCATAGAGATAACCGGCTGCACAGTAAATAAGGGGAACAACAGGTCTGTGGTGATAAAAAGTGTGGATGGCAAGGTGCTGAATTTTAACGACAGTACCTTTACAGCCGGAGAAGAGACTGCGGAAGTGACCTTTAAACGAAGTGTGCCGGATATGGATTTTATCACTGAGTACAACAACAGGCTGTGGGGTTGCAAGGGCAACACCATATACGCCAGCAAGCTGGGTGATCCGTACAATTTCAATGTGTTCAGCGGGGTGTCCTCGGACAGCTATTCTGTGGATGTGGGCAGCCAGGGAGAATTCACAGGTGTGGCCGCATATACTTCGCAGATAGTATTTTTCAAGGAAAACTGTATACACAAGCTGATGGGCACAAAGCCGTCCAGCTTTTCCATTGTGACCAGCATTGCACCAGGAGTGCAGAAAGGCTGTGAAAGAAGCATTTGCAATATACAGGACACTATTTTTTATAAGGCTGTAAACGGTGTGATGGCTTTCACCGGAAATATTCCGGAAAGTATATCTGATGTGCTGGGTACTACTAAGTATGTGGATGCAGTGGCTGGAGCAGACAGCGAAAAGTATTATATCTGCCTGGAGGACAGCGACGGTAAAAAAGAACTGATGATATTTGATGTGGCAAAAGGGCTGTGGATAAAAGAGGGTGAGATTGATGCAATTGATTTTACCTATCATCAGGGACATCTGTGCTACATAGACGGCAGCGACAAAAAGGTGTACAGCTGTAATCACCGGGAAGAGAAAGAAAGGTTTGACTGGTACCGGGAATTCCGGGAAACAGAAGAAAACGCAGTACATAAAAAAGGCTATATGAGACTGTACATAGACCGGGACTGTGAGCCGGACAGCGAAGTGAGAATACTGGTGAATTACGATCGTAAGGGCTGGCAGCTGGTGTATAACGGTATGTACAACCAGAGAAAAATAATCCGCGTGCCTCTGATGCCGGAAAGATGCGGAATATGCAGTTTCCGCATAGAAGGCAGAGGATATAGCAGAATTAAGTCCCTGACAAGGGAAGTAATTGCGAAGGGAGTCTGATTATGGCAGAACAGATGCTGCAGCTGAAGATAGACCGGAACAAAACGCCGGAAGAGAATCTGAAAACTGTGGTGAAATTTATAAACAATATGGTAACTACCCTGAATCATGCTCTGAACAACATAGACATGGCTGATGTAAACAGCGAAAGCGGTGTAAGCCTGCAGGACCTGTATGCCCTGGGCGCGCTGAAAGGTGAGCCAGGGAAAAATGGTGCTGACGGCAAAAACGGCAAAGACGGTGTGGGAGTGCCGACCGGCGGAACAGCTGGACAGGTGCTGGTAAAGAAAAGCGATGATGACTATGACACAGAGTGGGTAGATATACCGGTATAGAGGTAAAGGATATGGCAGAAAAGAAATGGTGGGAGAAAGTAAATGACTTTTTCCAGCCTATAACAAACGCGATAAAGGAAACTAAAAACCGGACACCGAAGACGGTGACAACACCGACAGCGGCTGTTAACACAATAAACAATTTTCTCCAGCCAGGCAGAGAAACAAATAATATTGTGAAAGAGACGACAAAAAATCAGCCGGCAGGCAATGCGCTGAACTACAATAACATGGCAAGCGGTAATCATTCGTGGGGACTTCCAACTTATGAATGGATGGGTGAAGGTAGAGTCTCTTATCCGGGTAACAGTACATTAGGTTTTACTCCTTCGCCAACAGGCAGCGATGGCGGTGGCGGTACATCCTACGGCTACAGCGGTGGCGGCGGATATTCCGCTTATCCGGGATATGTAAGTCCGTATGAAGCGCAGCTGCAGGAAGTGCTGAACAGGATGATGAACAGGCAGCCTTTCAGCTATGACTATATGAGTGACCCGATGTATCAGCAGTATGCGAAAAGCTATGGCATCCAGGGAGACCTGGCAAGACAGGACACTCTGGGGGATGTGGCCAGTATGACAGGCGGCCTGCCGTCAAGCTATGCGGTGACAGCAGCACAGCAGGCACAGAACAGCTGGAACAATGCTCTCAATGATATGATTCCTCAGCTGCAGGATGCTGCATATCAGCGCTGGATGGGTAATTATGAGGCGGATGCCAACCTGGCAAACCTGCTGACCAGTCTGGACAGCATGGCATACGACAGATACAACGCTGACAGGAATTATAACCTGGCGCTGCAGGATGCAAACAATCAGGCAAGACAGGTTGAGGTGACAAACAGCTACAGTATGCCGGAGGGTATGAGCTATGAGGAAATTCTGGACTGGGGCGCAAACAACATGGACGGAAATATGACGAGTGCGCAGCAGGATGCTTTCATGGATTATATTGAGAGACTTACAAGACTTGAAGAGCTGAGAAATGGTGGCAGTGTATTAGGTCTATAACAAAAAAGGCTGTGGAAAACTCCACAGCCTTAAAGCATAAAAGGAGATAGCGATGGCTACTACATTTGAGCAGAAAAAGAAACAGGAAAACCTGGCAAGAATTGAACAATTGAAGAAAAACCACAGGGACAGACTGGCAAAAACCACACCTGCGCAGGCTGTGGTGAACAATGCAAAGCGGCAGACACAGCAGAAAACGGATAAACTGTATGTGCCTGCCACTGTTTCAAAACAGGAAAACAAAAAAAGAGACCGACTGAATTATATTGTAAATCCCAACTACAGACAGACTGCGAATATGGGGATAAACAATCCCTATAAACAGCTGGATTATATGACCGATGAAGAAAGAAATACCGTGACACAGTTTGTGGCCGGCAAGGACTACAACGGTGCGGAAAAGTATCTGGACAGCATTGAAAGCCTGCTGAACAGCAGAGTGGCAGAAGCTGAAGCCGGTAAAATGAAAGAGTTTGCAAAGGAACATAATGCACTGGGCCTGGCAGCGGCAACTATGGCCGGACTGTATAAACCGATGGGCTATATAGAAGGTCTGGGGCAGACTCTGGCAAACCGGGTGACAGGCGAAGACACACCGATTGACTACAACAGCCCTGCTTTTGCGGGCAGCAGACTGAGCGAAGCTGCAGCTGAGGGTATTACAGAAGGTAAAAGCGGACTGGAGCAGTTTCTGTGGAATGCGGCTCTGTCTATGGGGAACCAGCTGATTACGATGCCTCTGGGTGGTGGCGCAACTACTTTTATGGGGCTGCAGGGTGCTGCTGATGCACTGTATGACTACAGCCGTAAAGGTGTTGGCAATGCGAGAGCCCTTGCCGGTGCTACAGGTATGGGTGTGATTTCAAAAGAAATTGAAGATAAATTCCCTAACAGCCGCCTGTTTGGTATGGGAGATGATGCTTCACAGCTGCTGACAGAGGGAACTCTTAAGCATATATTCAAAGCTGCTTACGGTGAAGGCCGAGAAGAAATAGCTGAAAATATCATAAGTAATGTATGGGACTCTGCACTGATGGGTGAAAAATCGGATTTCAGTACACTGAAAAATCAGCTGATGGAACAGGGACTGAGCGAAGAAGAAGCCGCAAAACAGGCATTGTTCCAGATATACGCTGTAAACAGTGCCGTTGCATTTGCAGGCGGTGCTCTCAGCGGCGGCGTGCTGGGCGGCATGGGCAGCGGTGCCAACTATTACAGAGCCAGCAGACTGGGACAGCAGTATAATGATGCAGATACTGTAAATGCACTGATGGAAGCAGCAGAGGACACCAGAGGCGACAGTGTGGCATTTATGCTGGCACAGAAAAACAGAGCGAAGCTGGAAAGCAAAGGCAGTCTGAGCAATGCGGATGTGTACAGACAGGTAGCTGCCAATGAAATGGAATTCGGCCGAGAAGAAGCAGAACAGCAGAGACTGAATATAAGCCGGCTGTATAATCAGGCCACCGGAACAGACGGTGACAGTATGGTAATAAACAGTCTGCAGAAAGTTTTCAGCGGCGGTCGGCTGACAAATAATGAGGCGGAAGCCATCATAAATGACGAGTTTGCCCGACAGATGTTTACAGGTGAAACCGGTATTGCAATTCCTGAAAATGCCACAATGAGCGAAAAACGCCGTGCTGTGAAAAGCCGGGCGGTACAGATTGCAAGAGGCAATGCGCAGCCGGTGACCTTTGATGCACCTGCACAGCAGACTGCAGAAGAGCGGAGCACAACTGAAGCAGTGGAAAGTGTAAAACGCTATGGTGAAAGCGGTCAGAAGGCGTTTATGAATGCTGTAAAAGATATGACCGGTGAAAGACTGACGGCAGCTGCCCAGGATTTTGAAAACTATTATATTGCAGGTACTGCTGACCTGGGCATGAATGCGGTGGTAAACCGTGGCGGTCTGGACAGGGCCAGCGCCTATGCTGCATATCAGAGCGGTGTAAATGACCGAAGATTCAGCCGTAAGGCGTACGACAGCAAGACTATGGCAAGGAATAAAACGCCGGGCTACGACTACAAAGGCAGTGTGAATATCGACAGCAGAACAGCGGCCAATCTGGACAAGGTGGGTAAGCGGTTCGGTGTGAAAATTACTGTGGCTGACAGCCTGGGTAAAGGAGTGAACGGCAGATACAATCCTAACAAGGGCGAGTTTGTTCTGTCTGCAGACAGTGAAAAGAGCCTGGACTTTATAGCAGTGCATGAGCTGACACACCGATTGAGACAGACAAGCCCGAAAGAGTTTTATGACATGGGCAAAAAGGTGCTGGGCTACATGCAGGAAAACAATTTGCTGACAGGTGAAGTAGCCAGACAGGCGAAATTGTACGGTCTGCAGGAAGGCAGTATCAAATATGATGATATGCTGGAAGAGGTGGTGGCAGATTTTCTGGGCAGTGAATATGATCTGCAGAGTATTGTGGATATAATGACCGACCAGCCAAAGGGTTTTGTGCAGCATATGATTGATTTTATCAGTGACATTATCAATACACTGAAAAAAGCTGTGGGAATGGAAGTACAGACCAACAGGCTGGAAGAAATCAGGACAGCGCTGCAGGGAACACTGAGAGCAGGTATTGCAAAGAATTCTGAAAATTCATATAATGAGGGCAGTAAGACAAAGGAGACAGGCTATGAAGCAACTGACAGAAAAAGAAATGCAGGAACGGTTGAAGGAATTTCCGATGCTGGACAAGGAAAGCATAATATTCGCACAGCTGGTAGCGAACAAAAAGAACAAGGACTGGAGAGATTTAGCAAAAGCGGCGAACGAGGCTTTGAAAGAAGAAAAGAAATAAATAATACAGAATATATCTATAAACCTGCCCTGAGAGAAGAAACAAATATCAATTCCAGAGTTGCGCGGCGATGGCTGAAAAAGATAGGTATAGAGTCTGATTTTTATATAGGCGAAGCTATTGGTAAAGACTCAAAAGAAACAAGTATAAGCAAAGATGATGATGCGGGAACCACAGTAGAGGGATTTGTGCTTATAGGAGCCAACCTTTCAACTAAGGGGAAAAATGCTGCACTGCATGAGGCTGTACATAGCTTAATCAAAAAAAATGATGTACGAGTTTCTGCTTATGTCAATACTGTCAACAACAGTTTTGACAAAGAAAGCCGTCCAGGGATAGAAATGATAAGTATGCTTAAGGCGGCGGAATATACAGAAGATGAGTACGATGAAGAAATAGCTGCTTATTTCAGCGGCTGGATATTTAGTACTCACTATGGAAATAACAGTAATTTTTGCAGTAATCTGATTAAAAAATATTCTCCTGCTTTTAAAGATTTTGATGCTGTATTGAAAACTCATAATGAGATGACACACCTGTTGCTGCCGGATGAAGATATAAGAGATATCCGTTTCAGTATGAGTGAGCCGGTAGAAGAGACAAAGAACCTGATAGCTGTGCATAACCTGACAGATGAAAAGGTTAAGAAAGTGCTGGAGCTGGGTGGTATGGCCAGTCCGTCTATTGCAGTGGTAAAGCGGGGTACAGAACATTCCAATTTTGGCAGCATATCTTTCCTGTTTAACAAGGATACTATTGACCCGCAGAGAGATAGGAGAAACAAGGTGTATTCTGCAGATGCCTATACTCCAACAGCTCCACTGGTAGAACGCGAAGTAAATTATGAAAAACGGAGAATGTTCAACAATTATATTGCTGACATGTCCAGCAAGATATTTGACGGTGCGTTTCAGACATATAGTATTCTGGGCAGATATGGTGTAGAACGGACAACACAAATGTCTGAAGAAGAAATAGCTGATAAGCTGGCCGGAGTACCTGAGGTGAAAGCTGCATATATTGCAGACAAAAATATTGATGTGAAGCCGGTTTATAAGGCGAGAGAATTTGACCGATTTGGCAATGATGCGCTGGCCGCATATATCGAAAAGGTAGGCGAGCAGAAACTGGCAAGTCTGATTGTGGGTTTTGAAACATCAGAGGGCGTTGAGATTTCAGCAGATGATATGCAGCAGCTGAAAGATGTGATGGCTGCATACTGGGGCAGAAATGACCATTTTGGCAAGAGTGCATTGTTCCGGAAGAGAGCAGATAAAATAACACCGGCAAGAGCTGAACAGTTTATACGAAATGCCTGGGACTACTATGAAAACTATGGTGCAGATAACAGTGTGTTTGATAAAAATGCTACAGAAATTGCCATGAGCCAGGCGGTGGACAGAACTGATGTGAAGCGGTGGATACTGCCTAAGCTGGACGGTGTTCTGGGGAAAGCAGGTATTTATAATGGCAAAGACAGATTTGATAAGTATGGCAGAGACAGAACATTTAACCAGTTGCATGATGAATACACGCTGGAAAACCTGGTAAAAGCACTGAATAAACAGAAAGCTGTAGGTGAAGGCGTAGATTATCTAACACCGCAGACACTGCAGGCTGTAACAACAAAAGAGTTTGACAGTGTGGAAAGTGTCAAAAAGCGGTCAAAAGCGCTGAAAAAAGTGGATGGTGAAGAGCTGAAGGTAGAAAGTGAGCGGCTGGGTGAACAGATAGACAGTGTGGTAACTGCGATATGTGAGATAAACAATAACGATAATTACTATTTCAGCAGTGCGGTGGAGGAAGCAATTATAAAGGCTGCCAAGACAAGCAGAACAGTAAACGCTATCCGGAAGGTATTCAAAGGCGAGGACATCCATATCACAAATAAAGAAATACGGATGATTAAAGACCTGTATAAACGGGCTGAAAAATTCCCGACATATTACTTTGAAGCAAAACCACAGAGGGCTGTGGGATTTGATGAAGTGGCGGCAGCGGTGGTACCGGATGATATGGATGCGGACATCAGAGCACAGCTGGAAGCGCAGGGTGTGCCGGTTATCGAATACAAAGCGGGGGATGAAGCAGACAGGCTGGAAAAAGTAAACAGTGTGGAGGACATCCGTTTCAGCAAAAGTGAAACATTTGCTGATGACCTGAAAAAATGGCAGGCAGATGGAAGTAAGGATAAGACTGTATTTATACTGGGAGAAACCGGTGATGTTTTGCAGGGGCTTGGTGCTATGGAACAAAGCATCTATATGAATGGTGATAAAATCAACACTATTCTGAAAGAACATCCGGAAATGACCATTGATATTATTTCAAAAATCCCGGATATACTGGATGAGCCTATTCTGATATTGAAAAGCAGAGCGGTAGAAAGCAAAAAAATAAACACCAGAGTAGTGATTTACTCTGATGTTAAGGCTGAAAATGGTTTGCCAGTATTGGCTGTATTGGATTTAAAACCGGTGGAAAATGGACTCTATGTTGATGATATGCAAAAAGTAAACAGTGCATATACCAAAGAATACAACCCTGAACAGTTTTTACGTAATAGTGATGTTTTGTACATTCACGACAATAAAAAAAGAACTGGCAGGTTGTTTCAATGTCTGGGCTTCTATAATGCCCAGCTTATGGCCCTTACCGGTTCTATAGGTAGCATATCATACCGTGGCAACAAAGTCAACATTAAAGGGGTGCCGTTTAATAATATTATAGGCGACATCGATACTCGTTTCAGCAAAAGCTGGGAAGAGGACAGCGGTTATACTGTTTCTGACCAGGCTGTGAAAGAACTGAGCAAAAAGCTGATAGGTGAATACTCTGCAAATATGAAAGTGACTGAACTGGCGGACAAGCTGGCGGTGGCGCTGGACTATATGCAGGAGGGGTTCGGCAATCCGGATTTCAACTTTGACACAGCTGTGAATAAAATACGCAGTGTGGCAAGGGAAATGGTGGAAAGTGCCTCTGTGGTAAGCACTGAGTACGGTGGAGAATACCTGGAAGTACGAGATGTTATAAGAGGCACAAAATTTTATCTGGATGACAAGTATAAGGCTGACCTGACAAGTGTTGGGAATTACGGAGAGTTCCATAAAAAATATTTCGGTAAATTGCCACTGAGTAAAAAAGGCGAACACGTGGACAAGGTGTATCTGGAACTGAATGAAATGTATCCGGGGTTGTTTACTGATGATATTACTCATCCAGCGCAGCAGTTGGAAAAGATAGCTGAGGTATATGACAAGGTAAACGTGGTGGTAAACCCATATGAAGGCTATGAGGAAGATGTGGCCGAGACAATAACCTGGCAGATATACGATGCATACTTTGATATGCCATCCACACAGGGCGAAACAGAGCTTAAGCAGATGCAGACAAAGCTAAGGGTGAACAGAAACAAGCTGAAGCTGTCCAATGCGAAAATTGCAAGTCTGAAAGCCGAAAAGAGAAAGCTGAACAGAGAGCTGCTATATAAGAGCCAGATGGCTGATTACTTTGAAGGTCAGCTGATTAACGAAGTAAAGAGCAACAAGCTGGTAAATGAAATACTGGACATTGCCACGCAGTTTAAGACCTGGTACAAAGGCGGCAGGGATGTGAGCTACCTGAAGCATCCAGTATTGGATGAATATATCAAGGAGCTGGGCAAAATCAAATGGCGCAGTGACATCCGCAAAGCAAGCGCCAGGAAGATAATGACTGTAGTAAGTAAATTCTACACAAAGGATGTGCTGGGAGATTACTATGAAAAGGTAGTAGGTGACCGGATAAGCTACGTGGCGGGTAACATGACCACAGACAGCGGTGAGTACAATGAAAATCCACTGGACCTGCGGGAACTGGAAGCACTGAACAGTGTAATGAAGGCGGTAAAAAAACTGTATTGGGAATTTGATACGGTAAGGATTGACGGCCGCAGACAGAACACCAGAGAGCTGGCCAAAAAGGAATACGCTATTCTGGATAAATATGGCCGCAGTGATGTGAAAACGAAGTTTTTCAATTACCTGACAAACAAGGTGCTGACAGACGGGCTGTTCAATGTGGTGGAATCGAGGGTGGTATACCGGGCGCTGGAAGGTTTCCATGAAGATGGTGTGCTGACAAAGCTGCATGATGATATGACAGCCGGTGTGACCAAAGCCAACAAGCTGCGAATCGATATGCTGAAAGCCAGAGATGAATTCCTGAAAGACCATAAGGATTACCGCAAGAGGCTGGAAAAGGAAAAGATAACATTCCTGGGTAAAGAAATGTCAGTTGGCCAGGCGATTACAATGTACCTGACAATGCACCGTGAAGAGGCACAGGCCACACTGACAAGTACAAAGGTGGGCAGCGGTCTGCATATCAGGGATAAAAAGGGTAATGTATCTGAAATACAGGCACTGACTGATGTGCAGCGGGCAATAAAAGAATTGGGAAAGCGGTTGAAAAAGGAAGATAAAGAGTTTGCAAGAATTGCAAGAAAGATATTCAATGAAAATGCCAGAGATGTGAAGATGGCAGCGGACATGGATATTCTGGGATTTACAAATGTAAGCCAAAGCAAAAACTATATTCCTATCAAACGTGCCGGTGACCAGATTGCAGTGGCGTTTTCAGACGTGCGCCGGATGGTGCGGGACGTGGCCAGCGTTTATAATTTAAGCTTTAACAAGGCAACAGTAAAGCACAGTGAAAAGGGTATTGAAATTTTTGATATCAATGACCTGCTGGATAACCACTGCGGCAAGGTGGCAATGTATGCCGGACTGACAAAGCCTCTGCAGAACTTTGACAGGGTGCTGAATGCCAACATAACAATTGACAGTGACGGCACCAAATATGGTGAGCAGAACCTGCGCGAAAAGCTGAACAAAATCTGGAAACCTGTACAGAAGGGTACAAACAGTGTGGGCGGTTTCCACAATTTCCATTCCACATTGATGCAGGATGTACAGAGCAGAGGCCGAGGTGATTCGTCTCCTGTGGTAAACAAGGTAAAGAGTCACTTTGCATCAGCTGCGCTGGGCGCAAACTTGAAGGAAATAATCTCACAGCCTACCGGCTATCTGATGGCATATCAGTATCTGTCCGGTGAAGCAATGACTAGGGGTGCGGCTATGGCCAACGATTACGACAGCATGACGGAGTATTCAGACTATGCTGTGGTAAGGGATTACGACAAAGGTTATCTGTTGAGTGAGAGTCTGATGGACAAGGTGGATGGCTTTGCAAAAAGATTCGGCGAACAACTGGACTGGGCGGATAAGTTTACAATGGGTAAATTGTGGAATGCCTGCAGAGTAGAGGTGGAACTGACACAGGGTGCGAAGGTAGGCACAGAGGAAAACTATAAAGCTGCAGCTGAACTGCTGGAAAAGGTTGCCCGACTGACACAGCCGAACTATGATGCCAGTGAAAAGTCTGCATTGCAGAGGAACAGAAACGAGGTTATAAGTTCGTTTGCGATGTTCAGCTCTGTACAGACAAAGCAGCTGTCCAGACTTGCAGAGAGTCTGACCAAGTATTATATGTACAAGGACCGCGCAGCCAAAGAGCCGACAGATGCTCATATCAAAGCAGTGGAAGCTGCGAAAAAAGAGGTGGCCAGATGCAATGCCGGTGTGCTGATGATGAATGCAGGATATGTGCTGATATGCACTCTGGTTAAAGCAGCACTACCGAAAAAGGAAGAAGAAAAGATAACAGGTGCAAAAGACCTGACAAAGAAGATGGCATCCGGATTACTGGAATCCTATGTGGGCATTATCCCTCTGGCTGATGATGTAGCCAATATGCTTATTGACGGTTACGATGCAGGGCACTTCTTCTATTCAAGTATCAATGATATGGCAAGTGCGCTGAGAGGTATGAAAAACTTTGAAAAAGACCCGGCCAAGGCACTGTACAATCTGGCTGTTGCTACAGGCCAGCTGACAGGTGTGCCGACAAGAAACATTTCCAATGCACTGAAAGGTATGATAAACGGAGGTGCATCTTTCATGGATACCAAAGTGGAATACGAAGGCACCAAGCTGATTTTCAAGGTGTTCGGCGGTGAGAAGAAAGCATCTTATATCAGTCTGCTGTATCAGGCACTGTACGACGGTGATAAGGAAACAGCGAAATACATCATAGATGATATGGTGAAGAGAGGCTACACTAAGACTGAAATCACACAGAGTCTGAAAAAGCTGTTTGCAGAAAATGCTGTGGTATACTGGCAGGAGGATGATAAAGAAAACCTGCAGAAAGTAATGACAGCACTGAACCTGGCCGGACTGACTGAAAAGAGCATAAGCAGCCAGATAAAAACACGGCAGAAGAATATAATCAAAACTGACCGTGCAATCAGAAAGATTGCGAAAAAATTGAGCGAGTACAGGAACAGCGATTCTGAATATAAGCAGCGGCACCGTGCCGAGCTGCAGGAAGAACTGGATAAACTGCTGGCAGAGTATCTGGCTAAAGGCTACAGCAAAGCTGTGGTGGAAGCAGCTATTGAAGGCCGGATGGAATAAAAATAACGCCTGGCGGGAGAGATCCTGCCGGGCGTTTTTCTGTACACGAATCGTGCACGAACAATCTATTTTTTGTCTGCCAATATATATATTAATGTATCATATTATACCAAATAATAGGCAAAAACACATATAAAAACAAAGTTGTGCAATATACAACGAAACGGGTCACTCAGACCAACAGCCTGTCGGTTTTCCGGCAGGCTGTTTTTGTGTGAAAATTTTAGGGCAGGGAACAGGCTTATAAAATAAAAGCTGTACATTGTTGTACAGCTTTATAGTTTGATTCTGATTGTTGATACAGCAGTGCAAATAAGTCCGAGAGTGAAAACAATTGAGTCAATCCATATACCTTTTCCTGCAAGGTGCATAATAAAGGAAAACAGGGCATAGAACCCAGCAAACTTTATGAATTTTTTCAAGTGAGCCACAGTGTATGCATCGCGGCGTTCTCTGCCGGCTTCAGCCGCTTCTTCGAAATCTACGCCATTATACCAATAAATTCTATCATATTTATATATGATGTAAGCAAGAAAAGCCAGCATCATACTGGTATAATTCATTGTTATTCTGGTAAGAAGTCCTGCATTGGTTTTGATAAGCATAATAGGGAAGAAGCCTGCCATAAACAGTACAATCCATAAAATAAAACCTTTATAGCTTTTTTTCATATAATCACCTCATTGCTGATTGTATCATATCATCAATGTTTGATATATATGTGAAAAGAAATAGTGTCGGAATTTTATATATAAAATATTTTTTTGTCTATAGCTTTGAATAAATTAAAAAGGTCAGTTCCACAAAAGTGAAACTGACCTTTTTGGTTGGACTAGCGGGATTCGCCGTCTTTCTCACTGCGTTCGAAATACTGTCTGGCCATCGCTGCCGCTCTCCACTACGCTCGCAGGACAAGCTCGCGTTTTTGCCTGCGGCAAAACCATTACTGCAGCTACGCTGCCCCATTTCAGCTAAAAACAGTGTGCCACACTGTTTTTTATACGCTGAAACCTTCTCAGGTTCGAATCCCGTTTAATAAAAATAACCATCACCGCAAAAGCGATAATGGTTATTTTGGTTGGACTAGCGGGATTCGAACCTGCGGGATGACGGAGTCAAAGTCCGTTGCCTTACCACTTGGCGATAGTCCATTATGAAAAAAAGCACCTTTTCAGGTGCTTTTTATGGGGTGGAAGATGGGATTCGAACCCACGGTCTCCAGTGCCACAAACTGGCGCTTTAACCAACTAAGCTACATCCACCATACTTGGCGCGCTTGAAGGGACTCGAACCCCTGACCCACTGCTTAGAAGGCAGTTGCTCTATCCACCTGAGCTACAAGCGCTAATTTCGATTGCTTGATTATAATACCACAGGTCGACATTAAAGTCAAGCATTTTTTGAAATAATTTTCAAAAATTATCCTATAATATGTGTATAACACAACGAAAAGGATTATATCATGACTAAAAAGGAAAAGCAACAGCTGGCAAAAAAGATAATCAGAATTACTGATGAAGAAATAGATGATGAACATTTCATACACAGACTGCTGGAAGAAAGCACTTTATATAATATATATGAAGATGAACGGTCCACATTCGGCCAGAAAGCTGCTGACGCACTGGCTGGTTTTGCCGGTTCATGGGCCTTTGTGATTATTTTTATAGTTTTTCTTGCTCTATGGATATCAGGGAATATATGGCTGCTGCGCCAGCCCTTTGACCCGTACCCATTTATTCTGCTGAACCTTATTCTTTCCTGTGTGTCGGCTCTGCAGGCCCCCTTGATTATGATGAGCCAGAACCGACAGGAGGCCAAAGACCGCAAACGCAGTGAGGGTGACTACAAAATAAATCTGAAAAGTGAAATCATAATAGAGGATATGCATTACAAACTGGATGCAATTATTGCCCGCCAGGCAGAAATATTGAAATATCTGTCAGAAAGAGATAATGATAAATATGTTAAATAAATAACTTTTTTCTTTTCATTGATTTTAATTTTTAATATGTTATTATTAAAGTATAATGAATAATAAAAAGGAGAACGGATTATGTCAAATATCTGGCACGATATTAACCCTAAGAGAATCACACCTGATGATTTTATTGCAGTTATTGAAATTGAAAAAGGTTCCAAAAATAAATATGAACTGGATAAGGAAACAGGCCATATCATTCTGGACAGAATTCTGCATACATCTACACATTATCCTGCAAACTACGGCCTGATTCCTCGCACATACGGCGATGATAAAGACCCTCTGGATGTTCTGGTGCTGTGCAGTGAAACTATCAGACCTATGAGTCTTGTAAGAGTATATCCTATCGGCGTTATCTCCATGCTGGACAACGGCGAAGGCGATGAAAAAATCATTGCTATCCCATTCAGCGACCCTACTTACAACTCATACAAGGATATTTCTGAACTGCCTCCACATATTTTTGAAGAAATGAGACATTTCTTCACAGTTTACAAAAACCTGGAAGGCAAAGACACAGTGGTTAATGAAGTACAGGGTGCAGATATAGCAAGAGAAATTATCGCACACTGCATTGATAACTATGTGGAAAGATTCTGCAAATAACTGATTGTTAATCAATAAAAAGCAAGGTTTCATGCCTTGCTTTTTTTAATGTTTTTTATTTGTTTCACTTACATAAAAAATATATTACTTTTTTATGCATTTTTTGCACGGAAGTACTTGACTTTACACTCATTAAGTGCTAAAATAAATAGCGTTGTAAAGCGCAACAACTTTACGGAAGGGAGAAAAACAATGTCAAAGAACCTTGAAATGTCATATCTGCTGGATTTTTATGGCGAAGTGCTGACAGAAAAACAGAGAGATATGATGCAGCAGTACTTTAACATGGACCTGTCCCTTTCTGAAATCGCAGACAACTTCAATATCACCCGCCAGGGCGTGCGTGATGCCATCAAAAGAGGTGAAGGCATCCTGACACAGCTGGAAGGTCAGATTGGATTTGCTGCCAAATACCGCGACCTTATCGAAGGTGTGGAACAGATAAGAGCATTGGCACAGAATATTTCCTTCTACAATATCTCATCTTACTCCACAAGTGACGAAATCACAAAAGCCACCGGTAAGATTATGCAAATCTGTGATGACTTGTCAAACAATTAGGAAGGTGTACTATGGCATTTGAATCATTGACTCAGAAACTGTCCAACGCCTTTAAAAAACTGAGAGGCAAGGGCAGACTTACAGAAGATGACATCAAGCTGGCCATGCGCGAAGTGCGTATAGCGCTGCTGGAAGCTGATGTAAACATGCTGGTAGCCAAAGACTTTATCAAAACAGTCAGCGCCCGTGCAATGGGAGCAGAGGTTATGGAAAGCCTTACACCGGCCCAGCAGGTAATCAAAATTGTTAACGAAGAGCTGACAGCTCTTATGGGCAGTGAAAACTCCCGTGTTAAATTTGCAAACCACGGCCCTACAATCATTATGATGTGCGGTCTGCAGGGTGCCGGTAAAACCACACATACTGCAAAGCTTGCAAAACTTTATCTCAAACAGGGCCACAGACCACTGGTAGCCGCACTGGACATTTACCGTCCTGCAGCTATTGAACAGCTGGAAATTGTGGCACAGCAGGCAGGTGTTCCTGTTTTCCAGATGGGTAAAACAGACCCTGTAGTGGTAGCAAAAAATGCTTACAACCACGCAAAAGACTATGGTAACGATATCCTCATCCTGGACACCGCCGGTCGACTTCACATCGACCAGCAGCTGATGCAGGAGCTGACAGATATAAAAGCTACAGTACCGGTTACAGAGACACTTCTGGTAATCGATGCTATGGCAGGTCAGGACGCTGTAAACGTTGCAAAACAGTTCAACGAAACTATCGGTCTTGACGGCGTTATCGTGACAAAAATGGACGGCGACACCCGCGGCGGTTCAGCACTCAGCGTAAAAGCTGTTACAGGCAAACCGATTAAGTTCGTGGGTACAGGCGAAAAGCTGGACGACCTGGAAACATTCCATCCGGACCGTATGGCCAGCAGAATTCTGGGCATGGGTGACGTGCTGACACTGATTGAAAAAGCACGGGATGTTCAGGACCAGAAAGCCGCCGAAGAAACCGCCAAAAAAATGATGCGGAACAAATTCGACATGAACGACATGCTCGAACAGTTCCATCAGGTAAAGAAAATGGGTGGCATTTCATCCATGCTTTCTATGATGCCTGGTGCAGGCTCTATCAGCGACGACGATGAAGAACGGGCTGAAAAAGAGATGAAAAAAATCGAGGCTATTATCTACTCTATGACAAAGAAGGAAAGGGAAAAACCTTCCATCATCGACGCCAAAAGAAAAAGAAGAATAGCACGGGGTTCCGGCACTCAGGTACAGGACGTAAACAGATTGTTGCGTCAGTTTGAACAGATGCAGAAAATGATGCGACAGTTCAGCAAAAATCCAAAAGCATTCAACAGAATGCTGAAGGGCAGATAAAAAAACAGAAAAATTATTTTAATCACACATCAATACAGTTCAGTATATTAAAACGCACAGCGTTTCAATATAAACAATTCTTATGGAGGTAAAAAAGATGGCTGTAAAAATTAGACTTCGTCGTATGGGCGCAAAAAAAGCTCCTTTCTATCGTGTAGTTGTTGCTGATTCCCGTTTCCCAAGAGATGGTAGATTTATCGAAGAAATCGGTTACTACGACCCAACAAAAGAACCAGCAGTAGTTTCTATCGATGCTGAAAAAGCAAAAAAATGGATTGCTACAGGCGCTCAGCCAACAGATACAGTTAAAGTTCTTCTGAAGAAAAACAACATTATCTAATATCGGAGGCTTGTAATGGAGCAGTTATTAGTTAATATTGCGAGAGGCCTTGTGGAAGATAAAGATGCTGTAAAGGTTGTAGCAGATGAAAAAAATATAGAAGGTGTAGTAGTATACCATCTGACTGTTGCTCCTGACGACATGGGCAGAATTATCGGCAAACAGGGTAGAATTGCAAAAGCTATCCGCACAGTTATCAGAGCCGCTGCTAACCGCTCCGGTGAAAAGGTAGTTGTGGAAATAGACTAAAAATTATCGGGTGCTTTCACACGAAGGCGCCCGTCTTTAGCGTAAGGGCAGGGTATAGGCTTTATCACAACCATGCGGTAAAACCTATATTTTGTTTCTGCTAATCTTTTGAGAGGTCAGTATGAATTATATCGAAACAGGCGAAATCATATCTATCCATGGTATCCGCGGTGAGGTAAAAGTTTACCCATGGGCAGACTATCCCCAGTTTCTTGAAGAATTTGATACATTCTATATCAAAAAGAACAAAATGCACTTTCAGCGTCTTACAGCTACCAGCGTAAGAGCACATAAAAATACTGTGCTTATTCAGTTTGAAGGTATAGACAATACTGAGCTGGCCAGAAATCTGGTGGGCAAGGTGCTGTATCTGGACCGCGACGAAATTGAGCTGGAAGAGGGCACATACTTTGTGGCAGACCTTATCGGCTGCAAGGTGGTAAACGGTGATACGGGGGAAGAAATCGGCACTGTGACCGATGTAAAATTCCTGGGTGCCAGCGATATTTATTATATTCAGGGCAATGACGGCAAGGAATATATGTTCCCGGCAGTTGATGAGTTCCTGATGGGTACAGATATTGACGCAAAGATTATTAAAGTTAAAGTGATAGAGGGTATGTTCAGTGAGGATTAATATTGCCACATTATTTCCCGATATGTGCGAAGCTGTTATAAGCACCAGCATTATCGGCCGCGCCAGAAACAGCGGTAAAGTAGAAATAAAAACATATAATATCCGTGACTACACTCTGAATAAACACAGAAATGTAGACGATACTCCTTATGGCGGCGGTCATGGAATGGTTATGCAGGCACAGCCTGTTTACGACTGCTGCAGGGTTATCGCTGAGGAAAGCGGTACAAAACCTTTTGTTATTTTCACCACAGCAGCCGGCCGAGTATTCGACCAGCAGCTGGCCAGGGAACTGGCTCAGAAGGAAAGTATAACTATTGTATGCGGTCATTACGAAGGTATAGACGAAAGAATAATAGAGGAAATAGCCGATATGGAAGTGTCTATCGGTGACTATGTCCTCACAGGCGGTGAACTGCCTGCTCTGGTTATTACAGATGCTGTGTGCCGCATGCTGCCGGGCGTACTGAAAAGCGAAGAAGGTTTTACCGAAGAAAGCCATTTCAACGGTTTGCTGGAGCACGCACAGTACACACGCCCCTATGAATGGCACGGCAGAACAGTGCCTGATGTACTTTTGTCAGGCCACGAAAAAAACATAAAAGAGTACCGCAGACAGGACTCAATCAACCGCACCAAACAAAAAAGGCCGGACTTATATGCAAAAATGTTCCCGGAAAACCAGGATGTTGAAAAATAAGTAGCAAAATACACAAAAAATGTTAATAACTTTTCACTTCTTAATGGTTATAATAGATAATTTGCCGTAAGTTTGTTGACTATTTTTAGATATTGTTATAAAATAGATTCGTATCGAAAAAATATAAATCATTTTATATATGAGGAGATTATATAATGTTTTACAAAGATGTTACAGTTGAAAATCAGGTAGGTTTACACGCTCGTCCAGCTACTTTCTTTATCCAGAAAGCTAATGAATTCAAATCTTCTATCTGGGTAGAAAAAGAAGAAAGAAGAGTAAACGCAAAGAGCCTTCTGGGCGTTCTGTCACTGGGTATCGTTGGCGGTACAACAATCAGAGTTATTGCTGACGGTCAGGATGAAGAAGCTGCAGTAGAAGCACTCGTAAAACTGGTTAACTCAGGTTTTGCTGACTAATTAAAAATTTTAAACCGCCGACTGTTTATCAGCCCGGCGGTTTTTTTGTCTTTATTTATATAAAATACAGATTTATATCACATATTTATGATATAATATTTATATTACAGGGAAAGGGGGATATTTATGACAAAGGCAGAGCTTTATGAGAAAGCCAAAACCTTGCCTATGCTGCCCGGTGTTTACATTATCCGTGATAAAGATGACACCATCATATATATAGGCAAGGCAAAGAAACTGCGTAACAGGGTAAGCCAGTATTTCAAGGAAAATGCTGACCATTTGCCAAAGGTGCAGAAAATGGTGGAGAATGCATTCTCATTTGATGTGATTGTCACAAACTCTGAGTTTGAAGCCCTGACCCTGGAATGCAGTCAGATTAAACAGTACAGCCCTAAATACAACATCCTTCTGAAGGACGACAAAGGCTATAATTTTATCAAAATCTCCAAAGAGCCTTTTCCGCGCATTACCGCAGAATTTCAGGTTCTGGATGACAGTAAATACCTGGGACCATATATGTCCAGCTTTGCCGTAAGGGAAATGGTGGCCACAGCCCAGCAGATATTCCGTCTGCCTACCTGTAACCGCGTATTTCCCCGCGATTTTGGCAAGGAAAGACCCTGCCTGAATTACCACATAAAAAAATGTATGGGTGTGTGTACAGGCCGAATAAGCCAGGCTGACTACAATGAAATTATAGACAGTGCCGTAAAATTTATAAAACAGGACACAGAAAAAATTATAGATGTTCTCCAGGAAAACATGGAAGCGGCTGCCGAAAACCTGGAGTTTGAAAAAGCAGCCCTTATCCGTGACCAGATTACTGCCATACAGAAGCTGTCTGCCGGTCAGAATGTGGTCAATGACAACCTGCAGAGTCATGATTTTATCGCCCTTACAGGTGGCGGCAAAAACTGCTGTGTCAGCGTTCTGCGCTTCCGTGGCGGCAGGCTTATGGACAAAAAAGAGCATGTTTTCTTCGGCGAAGAAAACACCGACGATGTGCGTGATGAATTTCTGGTACAGTTCTACTCCACTGAAACACCACCCAAAAATGTTATGCTGGATGCCATGCCTCTGGACGAGGACATAGTGGAGTACATTCAGAAAAAGAGCAAAACAAAGGTGAATGTGGCCATGGTGCATAAAGGTGAAAACCTGAAAATCATCAAAATGGCTTACACCAACGCAGTGGAAAGACTGGCCCGCGAAACCGGCCGTCTGGACAAAAGCCTCCGTTTTTTGGACGAGCTGGCAAATATGCTGGGACTGCCACATCCTCCGCATACTATTGAAAGTTACGATATTTCCAACTGGGGCGACGGCACAAGTGTTGCCGGTATGATAGTATTTGAAGACGGCAAACCGAAAAAAAGCGGCTACCGCACCTTTAAAATGAAAACAATTGCCGGTACAGACGACTATGGCTCCATGCAGGAAACGCTGTCACGCCGTGTGGCAGAGTTCGAAAAAGGCGCTCCCGGCCAGTTTGGTATCAAACCGGATGTTATCTTCCTTGATGGCGGCAAAGGCCAGTTATCCAGCGTTTTGGAGGTGCTGGCAGGCACTGCATTTGAAGATGTGCCGGTATTTGGCATGGTGAAGGACTCCAAACATCGCACCAGAGCTATGGTGGGCAAAGATGGCGAAATAGCTATAGCCATGCACAAAGGTATTTTCAAATTTGTGACCGAAATTCAGGACGAAGTCCACAGATTTTCCATTGAATATCAGCGACGCACCCGGAAAAGCAAATCCTATGCGGTCACATTGACCAAAGTGCCGGGCATTGGTCCTAAAAAGGCTGAAAATCTGATGAGAAAATTTAAAACAGTGGCCAATATCAAGGCTGCCGAAATGGGCGAACTGATAGAAGCCGAGGGCATCACCTATAAAGATGCCAGAAATATATACGAATATTTCCACTATGACGAGGAGGGGAATTTTATACAATGAGAGTAATCAGCGGTACAGCACGCGGCACTAAACTGGAAAGTCTGGACGGCCTTTCCACACGCCCTACAATTGACCGTGTAAAGGAAGGTATTTTTTCTTCCATACAGTTTGCTGTTCCCGGTGCCAGAGTTCTGGACTTGTTTGCCGGCAGCGGTCAGATGGGTATAGAATGTCTGTCCCGAGGCGCAGGGCAGGGTGTATTTGTGGACAGCAACCGCGATGCTGTAAATATAGTGATAAGAAATGTTAAAGCCTGCTCCCTTTTTGACAAGGCCAGAGTGGTAAATATGTCTGCCCAGGATTTTCTGCGCACCACAAAGGATGAGTTTGATCTGATTTTTCTGGACCCTCCATACAATATGGGAATTCTGGATGAAATTATGGAAAAGGTCTACCAAATTACTGCGCCCGGTGGTATAATAATGGCAGAAAGTGAACTGGGCTGGTCTCTGAAAAAAGAAATTCCGGGGCTGGTACAGAAAAAACAGTACAAATACGGTAAAGTTCTGGTTACAAAATTCATCAAGGAGAATGAAGAATGAAAATAGCAATCTGTCCGGGCAGTTTTGACCCTGTTACAAAAGGTCATGTAGATATTCTTGAGCGCTCCAGCAAACTTTTTGACAAAGTAATTGCTGTTGTGCTGGTAAACCCAACCAAAACACCTACATTTACCACAGAAGAAAGAGTGGAAATGATAAAACGCGTTACAGGCCATATCCCAAACCTGGAGGTAGACAGCTACACAGGTCTGGTTGCTGACTATGCAAAAATGAAAAACGCTCACACCCTTATCAAAGGTCTGCGCGCTGTAACCGACTTTGAATATGAATTCCAGCAGGCTTTGACAAATAAAATTCTCAATCCTGACCTGGAAACAATGTTTATGATGACAAACCAGAAATATATGTACCTGTCATCTACTATTGTTCGCCAGATTGCTGCGTTTGACGGCGACATTACAGAATTTGTCCTGCCTGAAATCAAGGACGATATTCTGGAAAGAATAAAACCCAAATAAATAAAAACAAGGAGAATATAAATGGCAGTATCATTGGAAACTTTGCTTGAAAACCTGGAAGAAATCCTGGAAGAAGGCATGAGCGTACCGCTTTCCGGCGGCAAACGCATGGTGGATGTTGACGCCGCCAGGGATATTATTGACGATATCAGACGGAATATGCCCCGGGAAATCCTCCAGGCAAAAGCCATTGTGCAGGACCGCACACAGATTTTGTCAAAGGCAAAAAAAGAAGCCGAAGATATGGTAAAAACAGCTGAAGAGCGCGCCCGCACACTGCTGAACCGTGAAGAAATTGTACGCCAGGCTGAAGCAAAAGCCAGGACAATCACATCCGAAGCACAGCAGCAGGCTGCACAGCTGCGCACATCTGTAACCAAATACTGTGACAACCTGCTGGCAGGTACACAGGAACAGATGCAGAAAAACTACAACGAAATCAAACTCATCCGTGAAGGTCTGAAAAAATAATCACACATCTTCAATCTCCTGCGTATTATATGGCAGGAGGCGATTGTTGTGAAGGTTGTAGTAGTTAAAAGCCCTAAAATGCTGAAGGGGATTCTGAAGTATATTTTTAAAATCTGAATAATACATCTGTATCATACAGACAAGGTAAAAACGCAATAAACCGGGATGCGAACTGCATCCCGGTTTTTTTCTGTCTGTCCTGACGGTCATATTGCTGTTTCTGTGTGAATATTATTTTACAAGAGAATGCACACAGGACAGAAAGGAGACAGAATATGTCAAATCAGATATTACGGGATATATTGAATACCACCGCACCTTTTCTGGATACAGGGTTTGAAATGCCGCTGGAACAGGAAATACTGCTGGCGGATTATGACCTGCCGGTGTTCAAGATTATCCGCAGCACAGCACAGCATACTATCACAGGCAAATATATAAATGGCAGCCGACTGATTATCGAAGGCTTTTTCCGCACAGAAATTTATTACCAGTCATCAGCCCCTTCGCGCCTTACATCTGTATCAAAAAAAATACCCTTTCAGAAGCAGTTTGAACTGTCTGAAGGGGTACAGCGGCCTTATTTCATAACCATTGACGGTGAGTGCCAGTACATAAACACCCGTGCGGTGAATTCTACACGAATCGAAAGCCGAGGCGTATACCGGTTTACAGTCAGAGGTTATGCACGGCTGCGGCAGCAGACAGCCACTGCTGTGGACAGCACTACCGCCTGTACAGAAAACGAAGAGGTGGATTACTTCAGTCTGTGCGGCCGGGGAATACGCCGGTTTTCTGTAGAAGATGAAATATCCTTTGGCGGCGCACCTGACAGAATACTGCATATTTCCGCCCATCCTGGCAAAATCAGCACCCGGCTGTACCGGGACAAAGTAAATGTGAAAAGTGAGATTGAGGCAGAAATACTCTACACTGTGGAGGATTCCACAGAGATACACCGCATGGTGAAAACATTTCCCTGCAATCAGATGGCCGATGTTCCAGGCACGGATGAAAGCTGTGTGGCTTATGCGGACCTGTCTGTGATGGGGATAACTGTTACAGGTGATGCGGATAACCGGAAAATCAGATGTATGGTCACCGCTCAGCGGGATGTAAAAGTGTTCCGTAAACAGAATATGATGGCTGTTACAGATGTATTTTCACGCAGATACCGGTATACTTCCCAGACACAGCCTGTTGTGTGCGATGCCAATGTGGTGGCTGTTTCACGCAATGCTGCTGTTACAGTGGAAGATATGATAGGCAGCGGTTATGAAGTTGTGCATTGTTTTGCACAGGCCACATCACCGGTAATTACCACTGACAACGATGTCACAGTGCTGAAATCAAAAATACTTTTCAGTGCCATAGTGAAAAACAGCCGGGAAGAATATGAATGCTTTACAAAAACAGAAAGCATCGTTATAAACACCGGTGATGCCATATCAGAAGACAACGAATACTTCATCACAGTCCAGGCAGGGGAATGCACTGCACAGATGACAAGTGATGTGCTGAAAGTGAAAGCAGACCTGCTTATAACGGGATTTGTCATCTGCCGAAGAACAGTGGATACAGTGAGTCTGTTTGAAGAAAATACTGAAAAAACGGCTGATACGGTAACAGACCGGCTGGTTCTGTATTACGGCAGAAAGGGAGAAAAGCTGTTTGATATAGCCAAAACCTATAAAACCGATGTACAGCTTATCATGGACGAAAACGCCATAGAAAGCAAAATATTGGGAGATGACAGGATGCTGTTTATTCCTTCTTTCGGACAGTGAGGTGACATACTATGACAGATATTTACGGAAATATAGAAAAACGCACAGGCGGCGATATTTACATAGGTGTTGTAGGACCTGTACGCAGCGGAAAAAGCACCTTTATAAAAAAATTCATGGAAACACTGGTACTGCCAAATATATCTGATGCACGGCAGCGTGTACGCGCCACCGATGAGCTGCCACAGTCGGCCGCGGGACGCACTGTTATGACCACGCAGCCGGCTTTTATACCACGGCAGGGTGCAGATATATTGCTGGATGGTAATCATAACCTGAGAGTCCGCCTGGTGGACTGTGTAGGTTATATGGTACCCGGTGCCCAGGGGGATACCGAAGATGGCAGGCCCCGCATGGTAAAAACCCCGTGGCACAGACAGCCGATACCTTTTGAAAAAGCGGCCCGGATTGGTACCCAGAAGGTTATCACTGACCATTCCACCATAGGTGTTGTGGTAACCTGTGACGGCACTGTCTGTGATATTCCCAGAGAAAGCTATATACAGGCTGAAAACACTGTGATAACTCAGCTGAAAAAACTGGATAAACCCTTTGTGGTGGTGCTGAACAGTGCCGAACCTGACTCTGAGCGGGCAAAAAACGCAGCTGCGCGGATAACCAAACGCCACACCGTGCCTGTGATTGTGGCAGACTGCACACAGCTGGACGGAAAGAAAATAGAAGAAATACTGGCTGTGGCACTCACCAGTTTCCCCATAAAAGAAATCAGGATTAAATTCCCACGCTGGCTGGCCATGCAGCGGCAGGATTTCGCTCCAAAAGCGCGGATTATGCAGTCAATAAGAGAAATATTTGCACCGGCAGAAAAAATCAGCTGTATTGACACAGCGGTAAAACAGCTTGCGGCTGCAGAGTATATAACAGACGCTGAGTGCATGGCTGTGGATTACGGCACCGGCTGTGTACAGCTGAATATGACTGTGGACAAAGATTTGTACTACGATACACTGCAGTCCATCACCGGCACAGATGTAAAGGACGACTGGGCGCTTATGCAGCTTATGCAACAGCTGGTATACGCCAAAAGTGAATATGACAAGCTGGCCCCGGCACTGCAGCAGGTAGAGGCTACCGGTTACGGCATAGTGATGCCATCCACTGACAAACTCCGCCTGGAAGAACCGGAAATGGTGAAACAGGGCTCACGCTATGGCATCAGACTGACTGCGTCCGCCCCCAGTCTGCATATCCTGAAAGCCGATATAACTACCACCGTTTCTCCCATTATAGGCAATGAGTCCAGCGGTGAGGATATGGTACTGTCAATGATGAAAAACTTTGAAAACAATCCCTTGGAAATATGGCAGAGCAATCTGCTGGGCAATTCATTGCAGGAACTGGTAAATCAGGGCCTTAACGCCAAACTGTTGAATGTTCCTCCGGAAGCCCGCGGTAAACTGGTGGAAACCATAGAAAGAGTGGTAAATGAAGGCTGTCAGGGCCTTATCTGTGTAATACTGTAAAATATAAAACCGATAACCATACAGGTTATCGGTTTTATCCGTTTTTCAGTTCCAGCTTCTGTTTTCGTGTCAGCTTTTTTATTGCGGCTTCGCGTTTCAGTGCCTGGCTTTTTGTTTCGTATTCTTCGTGGTAAAACAGCTCCACAGGAGTTCGGCTTTTGGTATACTTGGCTCCTTTTTTTGCATTGTGAGTCTGTATTCTTTTTTCTATATCTGTAGTCCACCCTGTATACAGCGTGCCGTCTGCACACTTTACCATATAAACATAATGCATTTTCATCACCACGGAAATTTTACCACAAAAAAGAAGTTTTATCAAATTGTGCATTTTATGATTTTGTATGTCTGGCTGATTTTGTCAGGAATTTGCACAAAAATCAGCATAATATCCAAATTAAATTAACAAAATCTATAGTAAAATATTGATATTTTTAGCTCTTTGTTATATACTAAATTTATATAGCCTTATTTTATCATATGGGAATTATGTGGGGAAAAAATGAGTTTTGATATTAAAAAATACTGCTATACGGGCAGCGTTGTTCATCAGAAAGGCAATGAAAAAATAGAATTTAACCACAGCGGCATAAATCTTTTCCTGGTTGTAAGCGGCAGCTGTACCGCAGACAGCCGCGGAACTGCATTGCAGGTGAAAAAAGAAGAAATCCTGTGCTGCGGTGGTGATATTGTGCTGTACCCTGATACAAATGCCGAAATCATGGGTTTCAATATAAATGGAATAATTGCGGACAAATATGCTAAAGAAGTAGGGACAGGCTTTGTTACCAGCGGTATTTTTGCTCCATTCCTGCCTCAGCAGATTATGCAGATAGTGCAGAGCTACACATCTCTCAGTGAACTGTATATAACCAATATCAGCTTTGAAATACTCAATACTCTTTCCAACGGCGATAAAAAAGCTGTTATTGCCAGCCAGATTATTGTCGATGCTGTGCGCCTTATCAAAGAGAACTATGCCAATGTTTACGGCGTGGAAGAGCTTGCACAGACCCTGCAGATTTCCAAAAGTCATCTGGTGCGTGAATTTTTCAAACACACCGGCACCACTCCAGGCAAATATCTCACATCTGTGCGCATAGATGCTGTAAAACAATTGCTGACACAGACATCGCTGCCGCTGAATACCATCGCTCTGCAGACCGGTTTTTCCGGTGACAACTACCTGTGTAAGGCTTTCAAAAAGGTGACAGGAGAAACTCCTATGGCATACAAAAACAGAGTTATTTCTTCCCAGTATCTGCCAAACCAGCTGACATTGACAGTAGACCCGGATGTTTACACCGGCTGACAACAAAATTTAAAGCCGCTGTAAAGCGGCTTTTTATATAACTTTTTACAATTGCTTATGAAAAACAAAAATTTTCTTCTTGATAATATTATACCGACTGCAATCTGTCATTTCATTACTTTTGTTACGGCCATGGTTATTATACCTATGCTGGCAAAAGGAGTGCCGGACATTATATGGTTAAGTCTGCGTATAACGGCTGTGGTGGGAATAGCCGTGATGTTTGCGGCAAAATATCCGTCGGTAAATATCGCCCTGTATTTCTTTATGTCAGTGGTGCAGGATATTATTGCCCTTGTCTTTATGCCACAGATTTCCCGTATTTATGGTATATCACAGACACCTCTGGGAGAATTTGAATACATCGGCCGGGTTTTTGTATGGATTACAGGCATAGTAATTCTGCAGATGATTGTAATTGCTGTTATACAATACAGACGAAAAAAATGATATAAAAAAGCGGTGTTTTCACACCGCTTTTAATTTTTATATCATTATTTGTTTTCTTCCAGATAGTCCCATGCAGTCTGTGCCAGACATGCAGCACCTCTCCAGATAGCATCTTCGTCAATGTCAAACATGGATGTATGACCGCCGTGAACAATACCCTTTTCCGCATTGCCTGAACCCAGAGAGCCGAAGCAGCCAGGTCTCTGCTGCAGGAAGTATGCAAAGTCTTCGCCGCCCATGCCGGATTTTTTCACTTCAACTATGTTTTCTTCGCCTACAATTTTTGCACAGCTTGGAACAGCGTATTTGTTGATGAAATCGCCGTCATTCAGAAGAACAGGGTAGCCCATTTCCAGTTCCCATTCAACTTTACAGCCGTATGTCAGCTCTGTGCCTTTGCAGATTTCCTGAATACGTTTGTGCAGCAGTGCGCGCACGCCTTCATCCAGGGAGCGGATTGTGGCCAGCATTTCAACTTCATCAGCGATGATGTTTTCTTTTGTGCCGCCGTGGATAGCGCCGATTGTGATTACTGCGCCCTGTACAGGTTCCACATTTCTGGAAACGATGGACTGCAGGCTGGTAATAAAGTATGCTGAAATAACCACAGGGTCAACAGTAGCGTGTGGGTAAGCACCGTGACCGCCTTTGCCTATGATTTTGAATTTGTATGTATCACATGCAGCTGCACCAGGGCCTGCGCCGAATGCAACTTTGCCAACAGGCAGTGCATTGCCTACATGGAAGCCCATTACGGCGTCAACATATGGGTTTTCCAGTGCGCCTTTTTCCACCAGTTCCTTTGCGCCGCCAGGAATTTTTTCTTCAGCAGCCTGGAACAGCAGTTTTACATTGCCGTGCATCTGGTCTTTTACTTCGTTGATAAGCAGTGCTACGCCCATCAGAGCAGCAGTGTGTGCATCATGGCCGCAGGCATGCATCACATTTTCAACTGTTGATTTGTATGGTACATCATTCAGTTCAGGCATTGGCAGTGCATCAATATCTGCACGCATTGCAAATGTTTTACCCGGATGACCACCGCGGATAACACCTACTACAGAGTAGCCGGCGCCAACTTCCTGGATTTCAATGCCATTCTCCTCCAGAAATTTTCTGATAACGCCACTTGTTCTTTCTTCACAGAAAGAAACTTCAGGATGAGAATGGAAATCGCGTCTGAAATCAATCAGTTTGTCTTTAATCCGCAGAGCAGGTTCTTTGAAATTCATAATATATCTCCTTTACGATAATATTTTCAATGTGTTTATTATAACACAACAGGTAAAAATTGTATACAGACCTTATAAAAATTGTGGACAAACACAAAAAAGCAGAATAAAATCTGCCTTTTTGGTTAAAATCATGATTTTGTTGTCAATGTGGTGCCGGGGTAGTAGTGAGAGAGTATTTCATTATATTTTTTACCCTGCTGTGACAGCTGGTTTGCTCCGAACTGGCTCATGCCCACACCATGACCATAGCCTTTGGTGGCAACAGAGAACATACCATCCTCAAAGAAAACAATCACACAGGAGGAGGGCAGATGCAGAGCATCGCGGAACTGGTCTCCAGGAATATTGTCTATGCCCACCGGCACAAATTTCGCGTATCCGCTTTCAGAATATATTATATCTCCAAACCATTGTTCCGGTGTTTCCTCGCTTATTTCCAGAAAGGGGAATGATGATTTCAGCACTGCGTACATTTCGTTTACAGTAAAGCTGTTCATCTGCAGGTAATCATCGCTTACTCCGTCAAAAGAGCTGTCAACCACTGTCAGATAAGGCAGTTCCTGTCCCCATTGCTCTTTGCTGCTTTGGGTTTTGCCACAGGAAACAGCATAATATGTGGTCAGGGCAGGCTGCTCCCGGTAGGTAAGTATCATATTGCTCACTTCATTTGCACATCGCAGAAATTTATTGTAATAATCATAGTAATTTATTCCCCAGTACTGCTGCAGTCGGGAGGGGCTGGCATAGCCTTTCATACTTGCTTCTTCCACTGTTATATAACCGTTTTCTATGTATTCCGGATGCTCCTGACAGTAATCATAATAGGAATGTATTGCTATCATCTGAGCCTTTATGGCCTCAGCCTCATAACTGGCCGGCATTTCACAGGCGGCTGCTCCTACCAGATAGTCAGTCAACGACAGCTGTATCAATCCGCCGGTGGACTTGTCAAACAGTGTGATTATATCGGTGCTTTGCTGCCGGTCGGGTGCAGGGGAGGTCGCTGGTGCTGTTTCCATTCCCCCGTCAAACTGTGAGTATATCCTGCAGTAGGCCACAGGTGTAATCACATTTATAAAAAGTAAAAAAATAAATACTGCTGCAAAATTTTTCATAAAACTCCTTTTCGCTAAACAAACGGTCACATTTGTTTAAACTGTTGTATTTTTCCTGTGTTTGTATTAAAATAATATAGTATTATTTTATCTACAGATTTGTATATTATTAAATTTTATTGCAATCAGGTAAAAAATATACCATAAGGAGATTTTGAGATATTATGACAGTTATTCTGAATGTATTGCTTGCAGGCGTGGCACTGTTGTTTTTTGCCGGCCGTCTGTACGAAATTATTGCCCTTACCGACACTGCCACAGGCTTCCTCACCGGCAATGCCATAGTTACAGCTCCGCTTATGATGCTGGTTATCTGCGTTATGTCGGTTTGTTGTGGTGTGATTATGTTTGCCGGTGAATATCACGGTAAAAAAATGAAGAAAATTCCTGTGGGAATTTTCGGTTATGCAGCAGGCTTTTTATTCATAGCCGGTGGTATTATCAGTTCTGTAAACTGTTTCAGATATGGGGGCTTTATAGGTTACCATATGATGGAGGTGATGGGGGGCATCGGGCTTATCATACTTGGTGTTCACCAGCTGCGCGGTAAAAAAAGCGAACGCGTCCCTATGGTGCTGATACTGCTGATGTGTGTTGGTGTGTGCCTTAACGCCATGGTTTATGAAATCAAAACTGTACAGGATACAGAATTTATGATGAGAACACTGGCCGGTGTCACATCACTGATGTTTTTCACTGCACTGTTCAAAAATGCCATTGCCTCTGACAAAGGTACAAAAATGCTGCTGTACATTTTTGCACAGCTCAATTTTGTGATAGCCGGTACAGGCTCACTGGCAGCTGTTATAGGCAATTTTGTCACAGATTATTCCACTTTCCCTCAGCAGCTGTATAACGCGGGCTTTGTTGTTCTGGGTATTTACTCCCTGTTTATAGCTTTCTTTATAACACCGGAAAGGGTTACATCTCAGGATGCCCGGGAAGAACAGCCGGTAAAAGAATACAGACCGAAAAAGCCAGTCCGTCCGCAGCCGGAGCCTGAAATGGAAACAGAAGCTGAAGCAGATGCCTTTGAATATATGCCATCAGGCAACATAGACAAAGCGGCTATAGATATGCTTTTTGCCCGTAAAGATGAAAGGGAAAAACAGCGGGAGGAAAACTACCGCGCCATCAAGGATAACCGTCGCCAGACAGAGCACGCACAGCCTGCACAGGTGAAGAATACGGTGCAGACTCCGGTTTACACAGAAGAACGCACTGCAGTAGTTACACGACCGGAAGAAACAGCCAAATCCGTTTACAAGGGTGACGGCAGGAAAAAATCATCCCAGAAAATCGTTTATAAAGCACCTAAATAAAAGAAAAGCTCCCGTCAGGGAGCTTTTTTACCTTTTGGTTTATTTCAGTGAAGGCAGCTTGCAGCTGTCACACAGCTGTACAAATATTTCACTGTATCTGTTCAGCAGAAAATCTGTTGCACTGCTTCTCAGTACGCTGTCGCCGTCAGGACACACAGGGAAAGAGGCTGAATACTTAACTCCTTCACCGAATTTACTGGTCAACAGCAGACTGGCACCTGCATGAGTGAAGCCTGCTTTTGCGATAAACAATCCCAGTCCCAGTGAAGGGTCGGCCTGGCCGTCATCATACGGGTCCTTTGAAAAATAAGGATTGAATACCATGGGCAGAAACTGCTCTTTTATACCTTTGCTGTTGTCAGAGTAGGTAAACACCGCTTTCTTTCCTTTTATGGCCAGTTTCAGCCTGATTTCCACATCGGCATCCTGTTTGTAATCAAAACTGTTGGCAAAAAGATTGAGTATGCCATTGGTCAGCAGACTGAGATTGGCATTTACAATTATGTTTTCTTCTATTTCATGATGTATTTTTACATTCTTTTCAATTGTGGAAATACTGGTTATAAGGCTTTCCATCAGTGCTGACAGGTCAACAACAGTGGTTTTGAAAGAATCCCCATTCAGTATCTTGGCAGTAACAGACATATTGGTCACATTTCTCAGCAGTTTGTAAGACTTTGAATAAATGCTGTCCAGATACATTATGGCTTTATCAGAATTATCATTGTTGATATTGTCTGTAATGATAGGCAGCAATGCAAATATGCTGGAAATCGGCTCACGCATCTGATAGCTGATAAGGTCCTGTTGTTTTGAATTGGAGGATGTGTCTGCAGTCATGATATAGCATCTGATAATATCGTCTTCTGCCACTGCTGCCAGCCTTATATCCGGCCTGCTTACAAGCGCAGTATTAATCAGCCTGAGTGCAGACAGCTCCTCAGCCCTGACCCCACTGAACAGACTGCGTATATAATCTTTGTCACAGAGTTCTGGATATAATAATGAAATCCGGGGGTCAATATCTATAATATCAAAATCCCTGCTGAGAGTAATGCAAGGCATAGTTTTGTTTGTACTCATCAAACCACACTTTCTTCCGACAAAATTCGTCCAAAAATATAATTACATACTAAGTTTACAATAAAAAACCTACAAAGTAAAGGTTATTATATTGGAAACAACGCCGATTATGCAAAACTGCTGCAATTTTTACTCTTTACTGTCCATAATAAATGTGATAATATAAATATGTATGTGAAAAGCTTATGCTCTGTAATAATAGTACAAAAACATGCACTATTATTACATGAAAAAAGATTGACAATTTTTCGTCAATGCTATATAATGTGTACGAAAAGTTAAATTTTTAACAAGCAAAAACCATACAAAGGTATAACATATTGGAGGTAATTTATTATGGCAATTAAAATTGGTATCAACGGTTTCGGTCGTATCGGCCGTCTGGTTTTCAGAGCAGCAATGGCTAACCCAGACCTGTACGAAATCGTTGGTGTAAACGATCCATTTATCGCACCTGACTACGCAGCTTACATGACTAAATACGACACAATCCATGGTCGTTTCAACGGTGAAGTTTCTTCCAAAGAAGGCACACTGGTGGTTAACGGCAGAGATGTTCCATTCTTCGCATTCAAAAACCCAGAAGAAATTCCATGGGGCGAAGTTGGTGCAGAATATGTAGTAGAATCCACAGGCGTATTCACAACTACAGAAAAATGCCAGGCTCACCTGAAAGCAGGCGCTAAAAAAGTTGTTATTTCCGCTCCTGCAAAAGACAAAGAAACACCTACATTCGTTGTTGGCGTTAACCAGGAAAAATACACAAAAGATATGACAGTTGTTTCCAACGCTTCCTGCACAACAAACTGTCTGGCTCCTCTGGCAAAAGTTATCAACGACGAATTCGGTATCGTTGAAGGTCTGATGACAACTGTTCACGCTACAACAGCTACACAGAAAACAGTTGACGGCCCATCTGCAAAAGACTGGAGAGGCGGCCGTGCAGCAGCAGGCAATATCATTCCATCTTCCACAGGTGCAGCTAAAGCATGTGCTCTGGTTATCCCAGAACTGAAAGGCAAACTGACAGGTATGGCTTTCCGTGTTCCTACACTGGACGTTTCTGTTGTTGACCTGACAGTTAGACTGGCAAAACCTACAACATACGAAGAAATCTGCGCAGCAGTTAAAGCAGCTTCCGAAGGTCCAATGAAAGGCATCCTCGGCTACTGTGACGAAGCAGTTGTTTCTTCCGACTTCTACGGTGAAACACACACTTCCGTATTCGATGCTAAAGCTGGTATCATGCTGAACGAACAGTTTGTAAAACTGGTTTCCTGGTATGATAACGAAATGGGTTACTCCTGCAAAGTTCTGGAACTCATCAAACATATGGCAGCAGTAGACGCTGAATAATTCACAATCATATGAATACATTACCGCATACCTTCGGGTATGCGGTTTTTGTTGTTTTTATTTTTCTGATTATATGGTAAAATAGTTATTAACAAATACATACGGAGAAAATTTATGAAGGTAGTTCTTTGCAGTATAAACAGTAAATATATACATTCATCACTGGCGGTGTGGTATCTTCTGGCCGCCGGCAAAAAAATAAACACCCATCACGATGTAAAGGTGGTGGAAAGCACCATAAACAACCATGTGGAAGACATTGTGGCTATAGTAAACAGGGAAAAGCCTGATGCTGTTGGGCTGTCCACATATATCTGGAATGTGGACTATGTACATAAGGTAGCCAAAACGCTAAAGCTGATAAATCCGGATATAAAAATATTTCTGGGTGGCCCGGAAGCAAGTTATGATGCCGATGCCCTGCTGAAAAAAGATTATGTGGATTGGGTGATAAAAGGAGAGGGAGAAACGCCTTTTATGGACCTGCTGGAAAATGATTTCACAGCGCCACCAAAAACAATTCTCACCGGTCCATGCTGTGAATATATAAATCCTTATACAGAAGAATATCTGGATGCCCTGGAAGGCAGAATAGTATATCTGGAAACCAGCCGCGGCTGTCCTTTCAGCTGTGGTTTCTGCCTGTCTGGCCGCAACGAAACGGTGCGTTTTTTCGATATGGCAGAAAGCAAGAGAAATATTCTTCTTCTGGCAAACTCCGGCACAAAGACCGTTAAATTCGTGGACAGAACATTCAACTGTAACGATAAACGCGCCCTCGAAATATTCCGCTTTATCACTGAAGAAAGAGCGAAGGGCACCATTCCTCGGGATGTGATTTTCCACTGTGAAGTGGAAACAGACCTGTTCACACAGTCAACTCTGGATTATCTGAAAACGGTGCCTGCCGGCCTGTTCCAGTTTGAGGCAGGGCTGCAGAGCTTTAATGTGGAAACTTTAAAAGCTGTAAACCGCCGTACCGATATGCCTAAACTGGTACATAATCTGAAAGAGATTGTTTCCGGCGGCAATATTCATCTGCACATTGACCTCATAGCCGGTCTGCCTTATGAAAACTTTGAAAGCTTTGCGCAGTCATTCAATCAGGCTTATGAAATAAAGGCCAATGTTATCCAGCTGGGCTTTCTTAAACTGCTTAAAGGTTCAACTCTGGAAAAAGAAAAAGAAAAATATAACTACAAAAGCTGGGATTACGCCCCGTACCAGGTAGTCAGCTGTGATACTATAGGTTATGATGACCTGCTGGAGTTGAAAAAGTGTGAAGATGCAGTGGAACGCTTGCTGAACAGCGGCAAATTTCCCTTTACAGTTCCCTTTATCCTCAACAGCACCGGTATGTCTGCTTTTGATTTCTTCTACAAATTCGGCTGTTTTGTCTTTGATACAGGAGTTAAAAGCTCATCTCTGGAAAAATATGCTCAGCTGCTGTATGAATACTGCACACGGGTGCTGAATGTGGACAAGGCTTCGTTGAGAGATGTGCTGGTAAAGGACAGAATAATCACCGATAACACCGGAAGGCTGTTTGGTTTTACACATGTGCCGGATGCAAACTTTAAGGTTATTACCACAGCGTTGCGCCAGGGCAGGGTAAATGTATTTGACAACAGCAGTGAAAAAGCCGCTAAAGGCAAAATAGGTTTTGCGGTGCTGTACACCACAGACCAGGTTGTGCTGGCTGATTACACTGCTTTGGACCCGGTCAGCGGAAGGTTTGATTACAGGCTGCTGCCGTTGGCAGAGTTTATGTCTGAATAAAAAAATTCTTCGAATATAAAAACATTTTACAAATCTATCACAATATGTTATTATAATAGCGATACTTCGATGTTCAAAATAATTTATGTTGAATTTATGATATAAGAAGGGAATATTATGAAAACAGTAATTATTACAGACTCCACCTGCGACCTTACCAGAGAACAGCTGGCACAGCTGGATGTGGAAGCCGTTTCTCTGTCCGTAAATTTCTCTGATAAAAGCTATCGCGATGGTGTGGATATAACCAAAAGAGATTTTTTCAAAATGCTGGCCGAAAGCAAGGAAAACCCTACTACCAGTCAGCCGTCACCGGAGGATTTTCTCACATTGTTTGAAAAACACAAACAGCAGGGAAACCAGGTGGTATATATAGGTATTTCATCAGTGCTCAGCGGCACTGTACAGTCTGCGCAGATTGCCAAAGGCATGTGCGGCTATGATGATATTTATATTGTGGACTCACTCAGTGCCACAGCAGGTATTGAGCTGCTGCTCCGTATCGCCTGTGATATGCGTGACGCCGGTGCATCTGCCGGTGAAATCGCCGCAGAGCTTACGGCATTGGTGCCAAAAATGAGGCTGTATGCGTATGTAGATACTCTGAAATATCTTGTACGCGGCGGCCGTGTTTCCAAAACAGCCGGCGCCATAGGTGGTGCCCTGGGGGTAAAACCGCTGATTACTATTGCTGACGGCGCAGTGCTTTCACTGGGAACAGCGCGCGGTCAGAAAGGCGCTTTCGAAAAAATGTGCAGCATTGTAAAAGATGCTGACATTGATACCTCAAAGCCAGTGATGCTTACTCACACAGTTCCGGAAGAAAATATGCATCTGTTTGAAGCGTATCTGATGGAAAAGGGTGTAAATTACGACTGGATATATGGTGAAGTAGGCAGCGTAATTGGTACTCATGTAGGCCCCGGTGCTGTTGCTGTTGCATATATTGTAAAATAGGACACATTATAAAAGCAGGGCACACAGCTCTGCTTTTTGCGCAGTTTGACAAAAAGGTCGTTTTATAGTATTCTTGTGTCTGGAAATAAGTAAAAAAATAATGATATAAGAGGTGATATTATCAATACAGTTATAGTCACAGATTCCACCTGTGATATGCGAAAAGAAATAAGCCTTATGCTGGATGTTGATGTAGTTCCACTGACGGTCACATTCAATGGCAAAACATATAAAGATGGCTTTGGCGGTGTATTGAAAAAGCTGTTCTTTTCCAGGCTGCGCAGCGGCGCTATAGAGCCTGTGACCAGCCAACCTTCACCCGATGAATTTTTCACCGTGTTCAACAAGCACAAACAGCAGGGGAACGAGGTTGTGTATATAGGTATTTCCTCCCGCTCCTCCGGCACACTGCAGGCTGCCAGAATTGCCCGGTCAATGTGTGATTATGAACATATCCATATTGTGGATTCCTACAATCTTTCCCACGGCCTGGAGGCGCTGGTGCGCACTGCGTGCCGGCTGCGTGACCACGGCTACAGTGCAAAGGAAATTGTAAGAAAGATAAATGAGCTTGTACCAAAGGTTAAATCCGTTTCAGTTGTTGAATCTATGCGTTTCCTCAACCGTGGCGGCAGAGTACAGACTGAAGAACTTTCTGGGCATAACAGTCTGAGTCTGAAAAATCTGGTGGCAATCTGTGATGGCAGATTTACACCTGTGGCCACAGCACGCGGCAGGGCAGGGGCTTTTGAAAAAATATATAAAATGATGTCAGAAAGTCATATAAATGACAAACTGCCTGTAATTCTCACCCATTCCGACTGCCGCGAAGGCGTGCGCCGGCTGGAAAACTTCCTTGTTTCCAAAGGTATGGATTTTGAATACATCCATTCCGAAATAGGCAGCGTTATCGGTACCCACTTCGGACCGGACACAGTAGGCATCGCCTATGTTGAAAAATAATATATTTTAACAAAATAAAACCACCTTTTCAGGTGGTTTTATTTTGTTATTACAAATTTTTTACGTTCAGTGCTCTTATTGCATTCAGTACAGCAATAACCATTACACCTACATCAGAGAATATTGCCAGCCACATATTGGCGATACCCACTGCGCCCAAAATGAGACACAGCACCTTTACACCGATTGCAAAGTAAATGTTCTGGTATACAATACCCACGCATTTTTTAGCAATTTTGATGGCTTTTGCTATCTTCATCGGGTCATCGTCCATCAGCACCACATCGGCTGCTTCGATAGCAGCATCACTGCCCATGGCACCCATGGCGATACCGATATCAGCACGGGAGAGAACAGGTGCATCGTTGATGCCGTCACCAACAAATACCAGGTTTTCCTTTTCGCCTTTGGCAGACAGCAGTTCTTCCACTTTGTCCACTTTGTCGCCAGGCAGCAGTTCACTGTGTACCCGGTCGATATTCAGCTCTCTGGCTACATTTTCAGCCACTGTTCTGGCATCACCGGTCAGCATAACAGTTTTCTTTATGCCGATTTTCTTAAGGTCACTTATAGCCTGCTTTGCAGTAGGTTTAATCAGGTCAGAAATCAATATGTGACCTGCAAATTTACCACCTACAGCTATATGCACTACAGTACCTGCTTCTTCGCATGGTATGTACTCTATGCCATACTTATCCATCAGTTTTCCGTTGCCGGCCAGCACTTCCATACCGTCAACTTTTGCCACTATGCCATGGCCGCCTATTTCCTGTACATCGCTCACCCTGTTCATGTCTACCAAAGCACCGTAAGCCTTCTGTATGCTTTTGGAAATAGGATGGGAAGAATAGCTTTCCGCGTGTGCGGCATATTCCAGCAGTTTTTCTTCTTCCATCTGCCGGTGATGAATACCTGCTACTTCAAATACACCCTGTGTCATGGTGCCGGTTTTGTCAAATACCACATATTTTGTATAAGCAAGAGCCTCCAGATAGTTGGAGCCTTTCACCAGTACGCCGGCATTACTTGCACCGCCGATACCTGCAAAAAAGCTGAGCGGTATGCTGATAACCAGGGCGCAAGGACAGGAAATAACCAGGAATGTCAAAGCTCTGTATATCCATGTGCCCCACATTGCAGGGCGGCCCAACACCATCAGCACCACAGGCGGTATAAACGCCAGTGCCAGTGCGGAATAACATACTATAGGTGTGTAATAATGGGCGAATTTTGATATAAAGTTTTCACTGCGGGATTTTCTGCTGCTGGCATTTTCAACCATATCCAGTATTTTGGAAACTGTTGATTCGCCGAATTCTTTTGTAGTTCTGATTCGCAGTAGACCTGTCATATTGATACAGCCACTGATTATTTCATCGCCCTCTTCCACATCGCGTGGCAGGCTTTCGCCTGTCAGTGCGCTGGTATTCAGTGTTGATGTACCTTCTGTAACCACACCGTCTATCGGCACTTTTTCACCGGGTTGCACCACTATCACAGTGCCTATGGCCACCTCGTCAGGGTCTACCTGTTCCAGATTGCCGCTTTCATCTTCGATATTGGCATAATCAGGGCGGATGTCCATCAGCTGGCTTATATTGCGGCGGCTTTTGCCTACAGCATAGCTCTGGAACCATTCACCTATCTGGAAAAACAGCATAACAGCTACACCTTCGGTGTATTCTCCCAGTATAATCGCGCCTACCGTGGCTACAGCCATCAGAAAGCTTTCATCAAACATCTGTTTGTTTTTTACGCCCAGAAAAGCTTTTCGCAGTATGTCATGACCGATTATGTAATATGGTACCATGTACAGCGCAAACTTCAGTATTCCTTCAAGAGGCAGAAAACCAAGAACAATCATCAGCGCAGAGGAGATAAGTATTCTTTTCAGCATTTTTTTCTGCTTCTTACTCATATATCCTCACCTCTTAACAAATTTATACTATCAGAAGAAAATTTCACATTCGTCTTCTACTTTTTTGCAGTTTTCCAGCACTACAGGCATAACTGCTTTTGGGTCAACGCCTTCTTCAAATTCAACTTCCATTTTCAAAGTCATAAAGTTAACTACTGCTTTTTTTACGCCTTCTGTTTCGTTGGCGGCGATTTCCATTTTTCTTGCGCAGTTTGCACAGTCAACATCAATTTTGTAAACTTTTTTCATTTGTGTATCCTCCATGAATAAAACATATTTGTATATTTGAACAGTTGTTCAAGTGTTTAATTTTATTATATCATAACAATATAATATGTCAACAAAAAACGACAGAATAAAAAGGATTTATTGTATTGTATAAATTGCGTGTCGTTTTTTATAACAGTATATTTGAATATTTGAGCAAATATGAACAGTTGTTCAAATTGTGAAGATTGACAAATGTTGTTTTTAATGGTTAAATTATTATATAAACATAAAAAGGTGACAGAGATGACAGATAAAATTGATGTGGAAAAAATAAGGGAAGAAATGCCAGACTACAATGCCATAGGTGCATTGTCGGACTTTTTTAAAATAATGGGAGACAGCACCAGACTGCAGATTATTCTTACTTTACAGGGCAGGGAACTGTGTGTAACAGATATTGCATCCTGTGTGGACATGTCTATTTCTTCCGTCTCACACCAGCTGAAAAGCCTGCGTCTGGCGCGCATTATCAAACAGCGCAAAGAAGGCCGTACAGTTTACTATTCTCTGGATGATGACCATGTGAGAGACATTCTGGCCACATCTCTGGAACATGTACACCATGTGCTGTAATTAAATACTGTAAAGGAACAAGGCTTTATGCCTTGTTTTTTTTGTGACTTTTCTGTCATAAAACATCATTGTTCACATATTATTGTTTATTTTGATACTGTAAATGGTATAATTAAAGCAAGAAAGGGGTACTGTCATTGAAAAAATTCGTAAAACCTTTAATTGTATTGATTGTGATTGTTTCAGTTTTTCTTGGTTACAAATATGTATTTTTTGACCACGAACCCTTTGATGATATAAGAGTATGGTATGTTGAAAAAGTTTACCTTACCCGCAGCAACGATGACCGGCGTGTAGAGGTTACAGATATTCCGCGGTTTTTTGACCGGCTGGAAGATGTGGAACTGCGATGCCGTACCAATGAAATCAGGCAGGAAAACATTGTTTCAGGCGTAAAGGTTAGCATTTATTATAAAAACGGCACTTCTCAGATTATTTCGGTGGATAACTGTCATGTTTGGAATGACGATAAATTATTTGAAGCTGACCACGAAGAAGCATATTATTTTTTGGAATACGCCAACAAAATCATTTTCAATGATGCACAGCTTACAGGAGATTATGACAAAACCAGATACAACACTGTAATCGGTCTTTATCTGCAGGGATTGACTCAACGACAGGTAAGGGAATGGGTAAAAGGTGAGCTTATAGGGAAAGCAATGGACGAATTTACCCTTAAATCTCTTGCCAATCAGGGCTGGGCGCCTGAGCAGATTTATACAATCACCGACGAAAAAAGACAGGAGCTTATCCAGGCTATGGAAGATGCTGTGATGCCGGGCGGTGCTGCAAGACGCCTTATGTACGAAACAATGGCAGATGAAGTGCTGGAAAAATACAGAAAAGGTGAAATAACCCCGGATAAAATTTATTCACGGGCACCGGCAGATTTCGTTTTTCCTGAATATATAGACTGGAGCAAATATTCCTTTACCCTGAATGAAATGGGCTATTATTCTGTAGGTATTCCATCAGCAACTGATGCAGATTATATTATGGGAATTTCCGTGGATGACATAATTTTTGATGATGTTATGCGAGAAACACCGGTTATTCACCATGTGGGTTTTCATCATAAATAACCAAAAATCCGGGCTGTAACCCCCGGATTTTTTGTTTATATGAAAAACATTTATATATTGAGAAAAACACACATAAGTGATAGAATATTTAAGTTAGAATAAAATATTTCAATAAGAGAGGAAAGGAAGTTAAAATGTCTGAAATCAAGACTTCAAATAAAAAAGGCTTTCACTATGGATGGGTTATAGTTTTTGTAGGCTTTCTCATTATGTGGTTTGTAGCATGTATTTTTTCCAGTGCCGCAGGCATGATGGTAAAGCCGGTAAGTGAGGACCTGGGCATCAGCCGCAGCCAGTTTTCACTGGGCACTACCTTTAACTCCATAGCCGGTATGCTTATGGCTACTGTAATCGGTAAGCTGTACAAAAGATTTACAGTAAAAAAAGTTATGTTTATCAGCTCAATTGTCTTTGCGCTGTGTTACGCAGGTATGGGTATATCACCTAATATATATGTGTTCTATGTATTTTCATTTATTTCCGGTTTTGCTCTGCTGGCTACAGCCAATGTAGGTGTGGGTACCCTGCTGGCAAAATGGTTTGATGAAAAACGCGGTCTGGCAATGGCGCTTGCCTCCACCGGCAGCGGTGTAGGCGGTGTGATTATGAACCCTGTTATCGGCTCTCTGGTTACCTCTGTGGGCTGGAGACAGACTTATGTTATTCTGGGCGGTATGATTGCTGTTGTGCTGGTTCCTGCTGTACTCTTTCTGGTAAAAGAAACACCTGCTGATATGGGACTGGAACCATACGGTGCCAATAAAAACTCCACTGAAGGCAAGGTTACATACGAAGAAACAGGTATGATGGCAGCTGAAGCAGTAAGGTCCCCTATGTTTTTCCTGTGGATGCCTATAGTAGTTTCAATTTATGCAATCTGTAACTGTGTAATGCAGCATACAGTTGCTTATGCTACTGACCTGGGCTTTGAATACTCAGTGGCAGCCGGTATTGCCTCTGTTCTTACTGCCGGTCTTGCTATAGGTAAGCTGATTATGGGGCAGCGGTTTGACTCCATGGGCAGCCGCAAAGCAGGTAACCTGTCACTGATTATCTATACAGTTTGTCTGGCTGTTTATTTCCTGGCCACAAAAGAAATGGGGATGCTTATGTACATAGGCCCTGCAATTTTTGGCTTTGGCGGTTCTTTTGCCACTGTAGCATTTACGGTTATTGTACAGGATATTTTCGGTAAACGCGATTACGCAAATATTTTCGGTTATGTATCAATGGGCTCATCTCTTGGCGGCGCTCTCGGTCCTACAGTTATGGCAGCTGCATTTGACGCAATGGGCACATATAAACCTGCATGGCTGGTATGCGCTGTGATTATGTTTATCAATGTAATCCTGCTGAATATGATGTTCAAGGCAAAGGACAAATACGAAAAACAGTAATTATAACTTAGAAAAATAAAAGCAGGAAAACCTGCTTTTATTTTTTTTGCTGTTTTCACACATTTATTGCAAAATGGAAATATAATAACTGACCATACTGATATATAATATTATTAATTCATTTATTGTATTTAAACGGAGATATTATGAGTATTTCAAAATCCAGAAAGCATTGGACATCATTTCAGGTGATTATTGCCGGCTTTGCAGCCCTGATACTGACAGGTACAGCTCTGCTTATGCTGCCTTTTTCCTCACGGCAGGGAAAATGGACACCTTTTATTGATGCACTTTTTACCTCCACCAGCGCATCCTGTGTCACCGGGCTTATTGTTCAGGATACCGCCACCTACTGGTCTCCTTTTGGACATCTGGTGATTATATCCCTTATACAGATTGGCGGTATGGGTGTGGTGACCATGGCCGTGGCTATAGCAATGGTATCCGGCCGAAAGATAGGCCTGCGGCAGCGCCGGACCATGCAGGATGCTATTTCTGCGCAACAGGTTGGCGGTATTGTGAGAATGACAGGTTTTATACTGAAATGCAGCCTGTTTTTTGAGCTTATGGGTGCTATTGCATTCTCGTTTGTATTCATACCGGAGTACGGACTGGTAAAAGGTATATGGTATTCTGTTTTTCATGCCATATCCGCTTTCTGTAATGCGGGTTTTGATCTGATGGGAGTTAAAGGACATTTTTCTTCGCTGACAGATTACACCGGTAACGATGTTGTAAATCTGACAGTGATGCGGCTTATCATCATCGGCGGTATAGGTTTTGCAATGTGGGCAGATTTTGCCCGGCATGGTTTTCGCGTCAAACGCTATCGCATGCAGACAAAGGTGGTGCTGACCACATCTGCGCTGTTGATTTTTATTCCTGCCCTTTATTTTTATTTTTTTGAATTTTCACTGCCGGTCTGGAACGGCATGACTTTGGCTGAAAAGCTGTGGGCATCACTTTTCCGGTCTGTAACCACCAGGACAGCAGGTTTCAATACTGTTGATATGACTCAGTTCACTGAGGCTGGTATAATGATAAATGTTTTTCTTATGCTGGTGGGCGGCAGTCCCGGTTCCACGGCTGGCGGCATGAAAACCACCACTCTGGCAGTGTTGCTGGCCACGGCTATTGCGGTTTTCCGTCGCACGGGCAACCCTGCTTATTACGGCAGGCGAATAGGGGAAGATGCCATCAGAAACGCCGCCACGGTTATGACAATGTATGTGGTGCTGTGTGTATCCGGGGCAGTAATAATCAGTATAGCGGAGAAACTGCCTATGATGACCTGTCTGTTTGAAACAGCTTCAGCAGTAGGTACTGTGGGGCTTACTCTGGGTATCACTCCGGGACTGTCAACAATATCGCGACTGGTGCTGATATGCCTTATGTACTTCGGCCGCGTGGGCGGTCTGACCATTATATTTGCCACTGTAAAAAGTGTACACAATGGCAGCGCAAAATACCCTCTGGAAAAAATCACAGTGGGATAGCAAAGGAGATTGTTATGAAAACAGTATTATTGATAGGTATGGGCCGTTTTGGCCGCCACATTGCACAGAAGCTGGACGAACTGGGACACGAGGTTATGGCTGTGGACCAGTGTGAGGATAGAATACAGGCGGTGTTGCCATTTGTCACAAACGCACTTATAGGTGACAGCACAAATGAAGAATTTCTCATTTCTCTTGGGGTAAAAAATTATGATGTGTGCATTGTGGCCATAGGTGATAACTTTCAATCATCGCTGGAGACAACCTCGCTTCTGAAAGAACTGGGGGCGAATCTGGTTGTTTCCCGCGCCACCCGTGAGGTACATGAAAAATTCCTGCTGAGAAACGGGGCGGACCATGTGGTCTATCCCGAAAAACAGCTGGGCATATGGACGGCCATTACCTACAGCTCTGAAAAAATATTTGACTATATAAATCTGGGAGAAGGTCATGTGATTATGGAGGTTTCAGTACCGTCAGAATGGGTGGGAAAAACCATTATACAGGTGAATGTACGCAAAAATCATCATGTGAATATTCTGGCAATCCGTGAAAATGGAAACCTGAATATAACCATAAAAGCTGATACTGTCTTTGATTCTGACCAGACTCTGTTAGTGCTGGGCACAGAGGACGATATTATGAAATGTTTTGGCATCTGACAGTCATTAAAAATGTAAACAAATCAATCCGCCTGTTTTCAGGCGGATGTTTTTCTGTTACAATATAATAAAAGAATAGCATGGGAGTGATAGTATGCTGCAATTTTTATCTATTTTCTCAATGAACAGTTGGTTTGTATGGCCTTTTATATTTGTCTTTTCATTTGCGCACGGAATAAAAGAAACAATAAAAGGTTCACAGGAATTTAACTGGCTTTTGCTGTTTGCTGGCGTTTCTCTTATGATGATGTTTGCCGGATTATATTATTAAGGAGATATTATGAAAAAAATTATTCTTATTCCCGATTCCTTCAAAGGTACAGTTACAGCAGGGCAGTTCTGCTCCATAGGTGAAAAAGTGCTGAAAAAGTATTTTCCGTCTTGTGCTGTGATTTCACTTCCGTTGGCAGACGGCGGAGAAGGCACAACAGACTGTTTTCTGCAGATGGACGGCTATGAAAAAATAAACCTTACAGTTAAAAATGCCTTTATGGAAGATATTCCGGTCTATTATGCCCGCAAGGGAAAAACTGCTGTAATGGAAATGGCTATGTGCGCCTCTCTGCCCCAGGCAAAGGACAGGGAAAATCCGTCCCTGACCACCACTTACGGTGCGGGTCAGATGATTCGTCATGCAGTGGAAAACGGCGCTGCAAAGATTATTATTGGCCTTGGCGGTTCTTCCACCAATGATGCTGGCGCCGGTATGGCTGCAGCACTGGGAGTAAAGTTTTATGATGATAAAAATAACGATTTTATCCCCACAGGCGGTACATTGGACACTGTAAAGTATTTTGACATTACAGAGTGCAAAAAACTACTGAATGGGGTAGAAATACTGGCAATGTGCGATATAGACAACCCTCTGTACGGCAAAAACGGCGCGGCTTACATTTTTTCACCGCAGAAAGGTGCTGATGAGGCTATGGTGCAGCAACTGGATGCCAATCTGCAGCATATAGCGGCAGTTTCTGCAGATATTCTGGATGCAGATTACAGCAATCACAGAGGTGCAGGTGCAGCCGGCGGTATGGGATTTGGTGTATGTGCATTTCTTGGCGGCAGTCTGAAACCGGGTGTAAATCTTATTCTGGAAGAGATAAATTTCAGTGAAGAAATCAAAGATGCTGACCTGGTTATAACAGGAGAGGGCAGGATAGACAGCCAGAGTCTGTCAGGTAAAGCAGTGGTGGGCATTGCACGTGCATCACAGCCTGCAGGTGTGCCGGTTATTGCAGTGGTAGGCAATATGACGGATGGTTTTGAACCGGCATATGAACAGGGACTTACTGCTGTTTTCTCCACCAACCATACACCTCAGTCTATGGAGCAGGCGGCAGCAAATGCCCATGCAAATCTGGAAAAAACTATGGAAAACCTTGCCCGTACAATAAGTGCATTAAGCAAGTGACAATGCTGCTTATTTATGGTAAAATAAGTTGAATACAATATACGGAGGCTAATTATGACAAATCAGGAAATTCTGGCAAGAGTAGACCACACACTGCTGAAAGCTGATGCTAAAAAAGAAGATATCAGACGCATCTGTGAAGAAGCTATGGAAAACAATACCGCATCTATCTGTATCAACCCTGGCTATATTGAATACGCCAAAGGTATTTTGGGAGATAAAATTCCTGTGTGTACTGTTATCGGTTTCCCTCTGGGTGCAATGACCACAGCTGCAAAAGTTTTTGAAGCAAAAGACGCCATCGAAAAAGGTGCACAGGAAGTGGATATGGTTATCAATATCTCCCGTGCAAAAGACGGTGACTGGGAATATATCACAGAAGAAATCAGACAGATTAAACAGACAGTAGGTGACAAAATTCTGAAAGTTATCATTGAAACCTGTCTGCTGACAGATGAAGAAAAAATCGCTCTGTGTCACTGTGTAACAGATGCAGGCGCTGATTATATCAAAACCAGCACAGGCTTCTCCACAGCAGGTGCCACATTCCACGATATTGAACTGTTTGCAAAATACTGCGAAGGCAAATGCAAAATTAAAGCAGCCGGCGGTATCCGCACACGTGAAGATATGGAAAAATTCATCGCCCTGGGCGCAGACAGACTGGGCACATCTTCTGCAATCAAAATTCTTAAAGGTGCTGGCGCAGGCAATAACTACTGATATAACTGAATAAATGTAAAAAAGACGACAGAGAGAAATCTGTCGTCTTAATTTATGCATTAATTATATTTTTAGCAGTTGTGGCAGGCAAATTTAATCAGTGTTTTGCCGTCCATTTCCTGTGGCTGTTTTTCGCCCATAATCTGCAGCATTGTTGGTGCAATATCTGCCAGAACACCGTCATCTCGCAGTGAACATGGATAGTTTACCACGCAGAATGGCACAGGGTTTGTGGTATGTGCTGTGAATACATCGCCGCATTCATCACACATTTTGTCAGCGTTGCCATGGTCAGCTGTCAGCAGCAGCACGCCGTTTTCAGCCATAACCTTTTCATATACTCTGCCTACACATTCGTCAACAGTTTCCACAGCTGTCACAGCTGCATCAAACACGCCTGTGTGTCCAACCATATCACAGTTTGCATAGTTGAGAATGATAACATCGTATTTGCCTGTATCGATTTTTTCAATCAGTCTGTCTGTTACTTCTCTTGCGCTCATTTCAGGCTGCATGTCATATGTTGCAACTTTTGGTGAAGGCACCAGAACTCTGTCTTCGTAATCGTATGGTGCTTCCACGCCGCCGTTGAAGAAGAAAGTAACGTGGGCATATTTTTCTGTTTCAGCAATTCTCAGCTGTGTGTATTCTTTGCTTGCAATATATTCGCCGAATGTGTTTGCCAGGCTTTGTGGTTTGAAAGCCACTTCCACATTTGGCATTGTGGCATCATACTGTGTAAAGCACACATAGTTCAGGTTCAGATTTTCTTTTTCTCTTACAAAACCGTCAAAAGCAGGATCTACCAGACATCTGGTGATTTCTCTTGCTCTGTCAGGGCGGAAGTCAAAGAAGATAACGCTGTCGCCTTCGTTGATGATACCGTCTGTATTTACTATAAATGGCACTGTAAATTCATCTGTCACATCGTTCGCATAGCACTCTTTCAGATGTGCCACAGGGTCAGCGTATACATCTGCTTTGCCCAGAACCATTGCATCGTATGCTTTTTCAATTCTTTCCCAGCGGTTATCACGGTCCATAGCGTAGAAACGACCGCTTACTGTGCCGATTTTACCTGTGCCAATCTGTGCCATATAGTCCTGCAGCTGCGCGATAAATTCCACGCCGCTGGTAGGTGCCACGTCACGGCCATCCATAAACGGATGAACAAATACTTTGTCTGCACCCAGATTTTTGCACATATCCAGCAGGGCAAAGCAGTGGTCAATATGGCTGTGAACGCCGCCGTTGGACATCAGACCGTAAATGTGTACAGCTTTGCCATTGTTTACAGCGTTCATAATGCTGTTTTTCAGTACCTCGTTTTCAAAGAAATCGCCGTCTTTTATGGATTTTGTGATTCTTGTCAGTTCCTGGTAAACAATTCTGCCGGCCCCCATATTTGTATGGCCAACTTCACTGTTGCCCATCTGGCCGTCAGGCAGACCTACGTCCAGGCCGCTGGCACCCAGCTGAGTCAGTGGATATTCTGCAAAAATTTTATCCAGGTTTGGTGTATTGGCAGCTTTTACAGCATTACCTGTAACAGTGTCTGTAAATGCGTAGCCGTCAAGGATACATAAAACCAAAGGTCTTTTCATATAAATTACCTCTCTTAATTTGCACAGGATACGATAGTGGCAAAATCTTCAGCTTTCAGGGAAGCACCGCCGATAAGACCGCCATCGATATTTTCCATAGCCAGCAGTTCAGCAGCATTTTTTGCATTCATAGAGCCGCCGTACTGGATTGTAACAGCCTGTGCTGTTTCATTGCCAAACAGACCAGCCAGCAGTTCTCTGATATATGCACACACTTCTTCAGCCTGCTGTGCAGTAGCTGTTTTGCCTGTGCCGATAGCCCATACAGGTTCATAAGCGATGATACTGTTTTTCATATCTTCTGCAGTAAAATCTGCCAGACCTTTTTCAATCTGAACTCTGATAACATCTTTTGTGATGTCTTTTTCTCTTTCGTCCAGATTTTCACCTACACAGATAATAGGGGAGATACCGCTTTCCAGACAGGCTTTTGCGCGTTTGTTTACTGTTTCATCTGTTTCGCCGAAATACTGTCTTCTTTCACTGTGGCCGATAATAGCGTATTTTACGCCGAAATCGTTCAGCATATCTGCACTAATTTCAGCAGTGAAAGCGCCGTTTTTTGCCCAGTGACAGTTCTGTGCGCCGATGTTTATGGCTGTGCCTTTAACAGATTCCATAGCTGTACCGATATTGATAGCAGGAACACACAGCAGAATTGTAGCATCTGTTTGTGGCAGTTTTTCTTTCATTTCAGCCAGCAGTGCTTTTGTTTCTGTGGCTGTTTTGTTCATTTTCCAGTTGCCTGCGATAACAACTTTTCTCAGGTTTTTGTTCATTGTAAAACTCCTTTAATACAACAAAGCGGCTTTACCGCCGCCTTGTGTATTGTTTTTTAATTATTTGTCGTTGAGTGCTGCGATACCTGGCAGTACCAGACCTTCCAGGAATTCCAGAGATGCACCGCCACCTGTGGAGATATGTGTCATTTTTTCAGCATAGCCCAGCTGTTCAACAGCTGCAGCACTGTCGCCGCCGCCGATGATGGAGATAGCACCGCTGTCTGCTACAGATTTAGCTACAGCTTTTGTGCCTTTTGCAAATTCAGGCATTTCAAATACGCCCATAGGACCATTCCATACAACTGTACCTGCGTTTCTGATAGCTTCGTCAAACAGTTCTCTTGATTTTTCGCCGATGTCCAGACCCTGCCATTCAGCTGGGATTTCTGTGCTGTCAACTGTTTTGAAGTTGCAGTCTTCTCTGAAATCATCGCCAACTACTGTGTCAACAGGCAGCAGGAAGTTTACGCCTTTTGCTTCAGCTTTGGCCATCAGTTCTTTGGCCAGTTCAACTTTGTCATCTTCGCAGATGGATTTACCTACTTCGTAGCCTTTTGCTTTGAAGAATGTGTAAGCCATACCGCCGCCGATAACCAGTGTGTCCACTTTGTCAATCAGGTTTTCGATAACACCGATTTTGTCAGAAACTTTAGCGCCGCCCAGGATAGCAACGAATGGGCGTTTTGGGTTTTCCAGAGCTGTGCCCATGATTTCGATTTCTTTCTGAATCAGGTAACCGCATACTGCTGGCAGATAGTCAGCAACGCCTGCTGTGGAAGCGTGTGCACGGTGAGCTGTACCGAAAGCATCGTTTACATAAATTTCAGCCATAGAAGCCAGTTCTTTTGCAAATTCAGGTACATTTTTTTCTTCTTCTTTGTGGAAACGCAGGTTTTCCAGCAGCATAACTTCGCCATCTTTCAGTGCAGCAGCTTTAGCTTTTGCATCTTCACCGATAACATCTGTTGCCATTGCTACAGAGCAACCCAGCAGTTCTTCCAGTCTTGCCTGTACAGGAGCCAGAGAGAATTTCATGTTGAATTCGCCTTTTGGTCTGCCCATGTGGGAGCACAGGATAACTTTAGCGCCGTTGTCTTTCAGGTATCTGATAGTTTTCAGAGCTTCTCTGATTCTTTTGTCGTCTGTGATAACACCATCTTTTACAGGTACGTTGAAGTCACATCTTACCAGACAGGTTTTGCCGGTAACATTGATATCTTCAACTGTTTTTTTGCCTAAACCGTTCATAGTGATTTCTCCTTTTTATTATATATTATATACAAAAATATATGTTAATTCAAGGAAATATTGAATTTTTGTAATAGGTCACAAATATTTGTCAAAAATTTATCAATTCCTGTTAATAATTTAACGATAATGCTGAAATATACTGAGCAGTCAAACTGTCTGTAACAGATGAAGCTGCAAATGAATATAATCACTGTAAGTCTGATTATCAGACAATAAATACAGCAGGTGATAAAATGGCAAAAATAATAGTTTACAATACCAGTAATAACACGCTGGAAACATTCTGGAGAGAAGAAAACGACCCAATGCCGTATGTGTGGAACAACACCATGCGCGTCCGTGAGTTCCGCGGTTCATCTGGCAGTCCTACACTGTGGACAACCAGGCAGGCCATGGAAGCATGGAACGCCACACGCCAGACTTATGGCGGTCCTATTCCGGTGGGATATGCCTTCAAAAGAATTTGGGAAGGCGGACACGGCGTAACCAGCCAGCATTATGCTGGTGTATCTTTTGACGTGGGTCAGCGTCTTACAAACAACCAGAGAGCAAGAATAAGAAATATAGCCAGTCAGTTGGGTGTGTGGGGTTATGTGGAACCCCGGAACCTTACCCCCACATGGGTACATTTTGACCGCAGGTACGGCCAGGGTGCATGCACAACCTCTTCCGGTTACAATACTGTGTTCCGTGGCTCACGCGGCGCTTATGTGCTTATACTTCAGGACTGCCTTAACACTCTTGGCTATGCCACTGCCGGTCTGGATGGTATTTTCGGAAACGCCACTCACACAGCAGTGAGAAACTTCCAGGGAGACTATGGGCTGGCAGTTGACGGCGTGTGCGGCTGTAACACATGGCGTACGATAACAAACATTGTACACGCAAACGGACCAACAGACACCACAATCAACTGATATGTAATTTTGTTGAATTTCTTGTGGAAAAATTAATAGAAAATACAAATCTGAAATTACGTTTATCTGTAAAGTTATATTACTTTACCAAATAAAAAAGATTAAGTTTATAGAATGAAAATAAACATGGAAATAAACAAAAAAGAGAATGGATTTGATTCCATTCTCTTTTGCTTTTGTTAAATTACAGAGATGATGTAGTTCTGAGCAGCTACCATAAACTCTTTGTCTTTATAGATAAATGTTTCAGGCTTGTCACCTCTGTTAACTGCTGTCAGAACTTCGTTTCCGTGGTCATACCTCACGAACGCCACTGTGTTCCAGCTGGAGTATACAAAGTGAATTCCACCTTCACGGTATTCGCGATGGCTCTTTCTGAACTTGGACAGCCAGCGGATGTTTTTCAGAATGTATTCATCCTGGTCCCACCATTTGTAATAGCCACGGTTGAACGGGTCACGGTAGCCCTGCATACCTATTTCGTCACCGTAATAGATGCATGGAATACCCGGCAGACCAAACAGCAGCGCGTATGCACACACTACCTGTTTGCTGGCCTGTTTGTAGTCATCACCCTCTACCTTCTGCTTTGACTGCCATATTCTGTCACTGCCCTCAGGATTTATACCCTTCAGGTAGGTTATAGCACGAGGAGTATCATGGGTGGACAGCATATTCCATGCGTTGTCCAGCGCTTCTTTAGGATAATTTTCATATATACTGAAAATATTTTCGCAGAATTTTTCGCCGTTGCCGTTTTTGATAAAGTCCAGTGTAGCAGTTCTGAACGGATAGTTCATTGTGCTGTCCAGGCCTTTACCCAGAAGATATGTTCTTCTTTTATCGTAACTGATTTTTGTTACTGCATCTTCCCATACTTCGCCGATAAGCAGTTTGTTTTTGCCGCATTTTTTCACGGCTTTTCTCACTGCTTCAATAAATTCATCAGGCAGCTCGTCGGCCACGTCCAGACGGAAACCGTCTGCTCCGTTTTTAAGCCAGTAGGCGATTACGCCGTTGGGACCGCAGATGTAGTTGAGATAATCTTTGTTCAGCTCATCCACATCAGGCAGGGTAGGGAAGCCCCACCAGCTGCGGTAGCCGTGCTCGTAATTTCGGCTGAAATCATACCATGGGCGGTAAGGGCTTTTCGGGTCGTTGTAGGCGCCGCCGTTGCCGTATCTGCCTTCTCTGTTGAAGTAGATACTGTCGCTGCCGGTATGACTGAATACACCGTCCAGAATTACACTGATACCGCGTTTGTGGCATTCGTCGCACATTTCCCTGA
>JAFUNP010000017.1 GCA_017473015.1 Oscillospiraceae bacterium
CAGTATTCACTGGCAAAAATATTCCTCATAATTATGTCTTTGTGGTTTTACGGATATTTCAATCCGTGGTATCTGATAATTATGGGGGCAAGCATACTGCTGAACTACTGTCTGTCTTACCTGATGCTGAAAAGCAGTAAAGAGGTAGTAAGAAAGCTGTCAATGGTGACAGGTATAGTATTCAATATAGGCATACTGTTTATATTCAAATACTATGACTTCTTTGTTTCAAACATCAACATTGTATGCGGTACAGATATTGCACTGAAAAATCTGGTGTTGCCGCTGGGTATCAGCTTCTTTACCTTCCAGCAGCTGTCATACGTAATAGACAGTTATCAGAAAACAGTGCCTGTTTATGATATATTTGACTATTCCCTGTTTGTAACATTCTTCCCGCAGCTGGTGGCAGGACCTATCGTACTGCACAGCGAGGTTGTACCGCAGTTTGCAGACAAGACAAAGAAAAAGATGAATGCTGATAACTTTGCAAAAGGCATGATGGCTTTCAGCTTTGGTCTGGCAAAGAAAGTACTGATAGCTGACACACTGGGCAGAATAGTAAATTATGGCTTTGCAGATATTGCAAGCCTTGATGCAACAAATGCATTTATTGTAATGCTCAGCTACACACTGCAGCTGTACTTTGATTTTTCAGGCTATTGTGACATGGCCACAGGTATCGGCTGTATGTTCAACATAGACCTGCCTATGAACTTCAATTCACCATACCGCGCCACAACAATACTGGAATTCTGGGACAGGTGGCATCTGACACTGACAAGATTTTTCACAAAATACGTATACATCCCGCTGGGCGGCAGCCGCAGAGGTAAAGTGAGAACATACATAAATGTATTTATAGTATTCTTTGTCAGCGGTATATGGCACGGAGCAAACTGGACATTTATCGTATGGGGTATACTCCATGGTCTGTTCAATGTGTTCACAAGAATATTCAAAAAAGTATTTGACAGAATACCGAGAATCATCAACTGGCTTATTACATTTACATTTGTAAACCTGACATGGGTTATTTTCCGTGCTGAAAGCCTGACACAGGCTAAAGAATTTTTCTCCAGGCTGTTTAGCGGTGTGAGAGGTCCGGTGACAGATGGACTGTTGCAGTCAATTGACCTGCCGGAAATCACAGCATTTAACCATTTCGTAATTCTGGAAAATAACATCACAGACAGCTTTGTGCTTTATTTTGTTATCGGTCTGCTGATATTCTCATTTGTTGCCAGCATTTTCTTCAAAAACACAAATGAAAAGCTGGAAACATTCAGACCCACACTGCTGTACTGCATTATCACAGCATTCCTGATTGCCTATTCAGTAATTTCACTGTCCGGCATCAGCACATTCCTTTACTTTAACTTTTAGGAGAGAATATGAATTCCAAAAAATTCATTGCTATTACATTTATTTTCACAATGCTGCTGTTCAGTCTTGTGGCAATACCTATAATAAAAATCGACCCGTTCTTCCACTATCACAAACCGGTGGAAGACCTGGAATATTACATACATTTTGACAGCCAGAGATATGTAAACGACGGCATTATCAAAAACTTTGACTATGATGCAATGATTATCGGTACATCTATGACCGAAAACTTCCGCAGCAGTGACCTGGACGGACTTTTCGGTGTAAACAGCATCAAAGTGCCATACTCCGGCGCATCTTTCTGCGAAATCGGTCAGAAAGTAGAAAAAGCCGCAGAGAAAAATGAAAACCTGAAACTGGTGCTGCGCGGACTGGACTTTGCAGGTGTAAACGAAGAAAAAGATTATATGGCTTATGATAAAAACAGCTATCCTACATACCTGTACAATGATATTATTTTCGATGATATAAAATATGTGCTGGATAAAGAGGTGCTGTTTGAAACCATTATGTTCAATGTACTGGAGTTTACAGAGGACTACGGTAAGACACCAACATTTGATGATTACTGTTCATGGTATAATCAGGTTACATTCTCCAAAGAGGCCACTCTGAAAACTTACACAAGACCTGAAATAGCCACAGAAACAAAGGTGTTTGACGAAGAATTCAGAGAAAGAGTATACGGCAACACAATGCAGAATCTGGTGGAAGTGGCTAAAAACAATCCGAATATTGAGTTTTACTACTACTACACACCTTACAGTATCCTCTACTTTGACAGAGAACTGCGCAACGGTGCTCTGATAAGAAACATTGATGCGGCAGAATATGCTACAGAACTGATGCTGGAATATCCTAACATCAAAGTTTTTTCATTCTTTGACAACTATGAGCTTATCTGCAATCTGGATTTCTATAAAGATGTTATCCATCACAGCGAAGCAATCAACATACGGATGATGAAATGGATGCGCAATGATACCGGTCTGCTGACAAAGGAAAACTACAAACAGCATTTTGAAGATATGAGACAGTTCTATATGAACTATGATTACGATAGTATATTTATAGAGAACACTTCTGAACAGATAACAGCATAAAAAATGCCCCTGCGGATTACCGCAGGGGATTTTCTTTTGTTCAATTTTTTACAGTTTCATAAACAACTGTATTTTTCTTTTTGAAGACATTTTCTATAAGTTGAACTATAATATTTAAAAACACTATATATTCCGTCAGAATTATCATATCGCATGCGGCAATAGCACCATAAAGGTATTCTCTTACAATCGGATACGCTATTATTCCCGGAAGCATTCCAAACCCAAAATTAATTATAAACAGACCTGCCAATGTAAATAAACTCAGAATAAATTGATGCTTATTTTCTCTCAATTTATTTCTTATGAAGTAAATCATAGCAATCGGTAAAATAAAGCTGAAATAGTATGTATATTTTAAAGGATACATCATTGTGCTTTTCCACATTTCATAATTAATTAAGGAAAATTCGAATATCGTCTCTAAAGACTTCAAAACTTTTCTGATGTACGAGCCAACAAAAAATTTAAAGTCAGAGAAAATTGTATCCATATAAACATTTTTCATTTCATTTATATACTCTGGACTTTCTATCCCTACAAAGTATCCCTCGCTGACATCATATAACAAGTGTTCCCTATTTGCATAACCATATCTGTCCTGATACTTTATTCCTAGCGGATTCTCCTCCCAGCCTAGACCAATATATAATGTATGCCAAGGACCTTTTATTGGTAATGATTCTGGTTGTTCTGTTATTTCTTGATAGATACTCGGGACAAATCCTGTGAATAAATTTTGAAGCAAAAGTACTGTTACAACTCCGATAATTCCTGAAACTAATACATCTTTTTCTCCGGTTTTTATTGCCGGAATAATCAATTTCAATAAAATTATCAAAATTAAACTCACAATAACAGCCAGTCCAGATGAAGATCGAAAAACATTACTCATCGAAGCAATAGCTCCTAAAAACACAACCCACAACCAGTTAAAAGTATTCCATCTACCTTTGATAAGGAAATAAAGAATAGGCATACTTATAAATGTTATCCATCCACAAATCCAATAACTATCATTTTGTAAAAACATAGTGTATGGTTTATATATTTCAAAAAACACAACACTCAACAAAGAAATGTAGATGTTATTTGACAGCCTGTAAAATATAACAGGGTAAAAAGCTACACAAGCAAAAACAGCTACCAATTGGGTATAGAAGAATGTATGGAGAGCATCAAAGCCTAGGATAGCACCTAAATGAGATAGATAAAGGTATACTGTGGCATTATGGTCATATAATCTGTGTAACCCAGAATAAACACCAGTTGATTTAACCTCATTTATAAACATATCCAGCCATTCTACTCTCAGTGACATATAAAACTGATCTAAAGGCATCCACCGATACGCAAGAGTACTTCGTTTAACTATTACATATGAAACTATACATCCATATATAAATAAAACAATATATATTAATAATTTTCGAAAATTGATCGCAAGTAATTTAGACCTATCAATATTTTTTGCTTTTGAAAACATACAATTTTATCCCTGTCTTCTTTCTATTCTCATATCCGGGAATTTATTATGTCCCAGCCAGCGTGAATGCCATGGGGCATCTTCATTTATTGTTTCTTCTATTTCAAAGAAGAATATATCGGTAATAGAGTCATACTCTTCTACAATTTTGTCATTTACTGTAAACACTGTAAATGAACCTATGTATTTGCCCGGTGCAAGTGATGACAGGTCCATTTCCACGTCGTATGTATATTCCTGACCTGCAACAACATTTATGTTTTTAGCCGATGTAATTGCCCCCACCGGTACAAGCTCACTGGATTTGATAATCATTCGCAGCATCGCGTTTTCCACAGTTTCTTCTGCTTTTACTTTAAAGCGCATTTTTACAGGCTCACTGTTTTCAAAAACAGAAAAATCCTTGTTCATAATCTGATAGCTCATCAGCTTTACTCTTGGCTTCATACCGTCAAAACGAGGAGTGTCTGACAGGTCGCCGAAGATTGTATCACTGCCGATAGCACCCAGATAAATTTCAATGGCTTTGTCAACATCGCCGTCAAATATGATTTTACCTTCATTCAGGATAATACAACGGGAGCACAGCTGTTTTACTGTGGCCATATTATGGCTTACATACAGAATAGTTTTGCCATCATTTGTAGCGGCATCCAGCATTTTGTCCAGACATTTTTTCTGGAATTTGGCATCGCCTACTGCCAGAACTTCGTCCATAATCATAATTTCACTGTCCAGGTGGGCAGCAACTGCAAAGGCCAGTTTCACATACATACCGCTGGAATATCTTTTAACCGGAGTATCAATAAAGTCTGCACATTCACTGAAAGCAATGATATCGTCCAGCTTAGAGTCGATTTCAGCCTTTGTCATACCCAGGATTGCGCCGTTCATATAAATATTTTCACGGCCGGTCATTTCACCGTTGAAACCTGTACCTACCTCCAGCATGGAAGCTATACGGCCACGGAGAACGATTTCACCCTCTGTAGGACCTGTAACACGGGTAATCAGTTTCAGCAATGTGGACTTGCCTGCACCGTTGGAGCCGATAACACCGATGGTTTCACCTTTGTTCACAGTGAAGCTTACACCGTTCAGCGCCATAAAGCTATCGCCCACTTTGCGGTTTTCCTGGCCAATCATAGTGTTAGGGTCCTCTTTATTGCGCAGGCGTGCCCAGTAGCTTTTCAGGTCCTGTGCCAGACTGCCTGTACCGATAACACCCAGTCTGTATCTTTTCTTTAAATTTTTAACCTCGATAATAGGTTTCATCTATATACCTCTTTAAATTGAATCCACAAAATTCTTTTCCATCTTGTTGTAAAGTACAACGCCGCCGAAAGCTGTTACCAGTGTGAACACCAGTGAATAAATCCACCAGCCCGCCAGCAGCTGGCCGTTGCCTGCCAGACAGAAACGGAAATTGTTTACCAATGCTGTCATAGGATTTAACAGCAGCAGTGTGCGCAGAACGCCGTCCACAGTTTCCAGAGTATAAACAATAGGTGTGAGATACATCCACATCTGAAGAATAAGGCCGGCAGCCACAGCAAGGTCGCGGTATTTGATAGTAACGCTGGAGATTATAATACCTACAGCTGTACCGAACAGGGCTGCCTGGGCGATAATAACGGGCAGCAGCAGGAAATATGGCGAAAGTGTGACACCTTCCGCACCTGTGATAACAAAGTAAGCATAAACCACCAGCAGCATTGCAAACTGGATAAGGAAGTTGATTACGCTGGTAATCATCTGGCTTACCGGTACAGTAAGGCGTGGAAAGTAAACCTTACCAAAAATATGGGCATTGTTTAAAAATGTGTTCGATGTGCCGGAAACAGAGGATGAAAACAGCATCCAGATAGTGTTACCGGACATATAGAACAGGAACTGTGGCATTCCGTTGGTACTGAGGCCGGCAAACTGGCCGAAAACCACAGTGAAAACCACACTGGTAACCAAAGGGTTCAGCACCAGCCACAATGGCCCCAGAACAGTCTGTTTGTAGATAAGAGCGAAGTTTCTCTGTACAAACAGCTTTATCAGGTCTTTATATTTAAGAACTTCTTTCAGATTCAGGTCATACCATTTGGTTTCTGACCTGATAACAACTTCATAATTTTCCATTGTATCTCCTATTTTAAGGCATTTTCAATTATAGATGCCACATATTCAGGTGTGGCTGTATAGTAAAGGTCTTTCACCTGTGCAAAATCCAGATGTTTGCCTTTGCTTGTCTTTATAAATTCATACAGTTGTTGTGACTGCATTTCTCCGGAATATTCCGGCAGAGTAATCTGCAGAGGATATTTTTCAAAATATTCCACATCAGGGGCATTGTCTATCTTTTGCACATTCACAATAGGTTTGCCTGTGGCAAAATAATCAAATATTTTACTTGGGACCATATTGGAAATGGCATTGCCGATATTCAGCAGCATATC
>JAFUNP010000001.1 GCA_017473015.1 Oscillospiraceae bacterium
GCCCTCAGAGAGCTTGTACAGGCAATCTATGTGGACGCACCGGACAAGTCCAGCGGCAAGCGCAGACAGAACATCCACATCAAGTATGACGGAATAGGGTTTATCCCTCTGAATGAACTGATGCAAAAGGAAACGGCGTGATCGAAGTCACGCCGTCCCCCTGAAAACATATCGTTTTCAGACTTTTTTGATTATAACTGTTTTACGAACACCGCCCGAAAGCAACGGGGTATTTTTTTTGATTAATACAGAACTTTGGACAGAAATTCTCTTGTTCTTGGGTTCTGTGCATTGCCGAAAATTTCTTCCGGTGTGCCGGATTCAGCGATTACGCCGCCATCCATAAACAGAACTCTGTCAGAAACTTCTTTTGCAAAGCCCATTTCGTGTGTAACGATAACAGCTGTCATACCGCTTTTTACCAGCTGTTTGATAACCTGCAGTACTTCGCCAACCATTTCAGGGTCCAGGGCGGATGTTGGTTCGTCAAACAGCATTACATCAGGTTCCATAGCCAGAGCGCGAACGATAGCCAGACGCTGTTTCTGACCGCCGGACAGACGGCGAGGGTATTCATCGCGTTTGTCAGCCAGGCCTACCATTTCCAGCAGCTGCATAGCCTGAGCTTCAGCTTCTTCCTTGCTTTTCTTTTTGATAAGCATAGGAGCCATTGTGATGTTTTCGATAACAGTCATATGTGGGAAAACATTGAAGTGCTGGAAAATCATACCCATTTTCTGACGGTGCTGGTCGATATTTACCTTTTCTTTTGTAATATCCACACCTTCAAAAATGATAGAGCCTTCTTCAGGTTCTTCCAGCATATTCAGACAGCGGAGAAATGTACTTTTACCGGAGCCTGATGCGCCGATAACAGAAACAACTTCACCTTTTTTGATATGTTCGCTTACACCTTTGAGAACTTCAAGGTCACCGAATGATTTATGTAAATTTTCTACCTTAATCACTTACAGCCAATCTCCTTTCGTACATGCCCACCAGTTTGGAAACCACTGTGGTGAGTACAAGATACATAATACCTGAGATAATCAGAGTTTCAATCTGCAGGAATGTGGCACCGCCGATAACATTACACTGTGTCATAATTTCACCGATAAAGAAGGTGGAAGCCAGTGATGTTTCTTTCAGCATCATTACCAGTTCGTTACCCATAGCAGGCAGAATGTTTTTAACAGCCTGTGGGATGATGATTTTCTGCATTGTCTGTCTCCGGTTCAGACCCAGACATCGTGCAGCTTCAGCCTGACCAGGGTCAACAGCTGCAATACCGGAACGAACGATTTCAGCAACGTAAGCGGCAGAGTTTACAATCAGGGCCACTGTGATGCTGATTTTTTTGTCGCCCAGAGCAGGAATCAGCTTAGGCATAAGGAAATAGAAGAAGTAGAGCTGCAGCAGCAGCGGAGTACCACGGAGTACTTCAACATATATAGTAGCGAGAAGGTTAAGAGGTTTGATTTTCCAGATTTTGAAATTGCTCATTTTCATAAAAGCAATAAGTGTACCGAAAATCAGACCGAAGAATACTGTAATACATGACAGCTGAACTGTCATAATCATACCTTTGATAAGTGTCCGGTGATACTTTGTCATAAGCATGATTACATTAGAAAATATTTTTCCTAAAGACAAGTTTTATCCCCCTTTTCATATAACCAGCCGGCAGGATAGGCCCACCGGCTGATAATCATTGTTTTATTAATTTAGAAATCAGTTAACTTCTACGCCCATTGCAACAGCTTTATCAACCATTTCCTGACGGATTGTGTCATAGTCGATATCTGTGTTGGACTGTGTGAGAGCTTCTGTAATCAGGTCGCCCAGTTCTGTTTCGTCGATGTTAACCAGAGCAACGTTGCCTTCTGATTCATATTCGAATTTGAAAGCAGCCATTTCCAGGTCAGCGTTGTTTGTGATAAGCAGTTCGCCAGCGCCAGAGTCTGTGATAAGAGCATCGATTTTGTCTGTAGCTACCATCATAGCACCCATATTCAGGTTAGTAACCAGTTCGATTTCTTCCATTTCGTCCAGTGGCAGCTGTTCTACAGCCAGATTGTACTGCAGGGAAGCCTGCTGTGCACCAATTTTCAGACCTTTGAAGTCTTCAGCTGTTTCAAGTTTCAGACCTTTTTTAACCAGAGCGCCATGGTATGTATCTTCTTCAGCAGAAATTACTGCGTAAGGACCGGCACAGATGTAGTTCTGCATTCTTTCTTCTGTAGCAGCATAGCCGTTCACAGAGAAATCAACAGCGCCTGCAGCAACAGCAGCCTGACAGGATTTGAAATCCATTTCTTCGATTTTCAGTTCAACTGTTTTGCCGTATTTTTCGCTGATGTAGTTTGCAACGTATTTTGCGTATTCAACGTCAGTACCCATAACTTCGCCTGTAGATGGGTCTTTGAATTCGGATGGTGCAAAGTCTGGTGAGATTGCAACTGTGATGTAACCTTTTTCAAGGATTTCATCGATTGTAGATTTTGGTGTTTCTTCTTCGCTGCCGCCGCATGCAACCATGGACAGTGCCATTACGCCAGCAAGAACAAGTGCAAGTAATTTTTTCATAATTATTATCCTTCTCTCCTGAATTAGAGTTTATTATATATTAATTAATCCCATTAATATAGGGCTTAATTGGTATGAATGTATTGTACACTTATTTTTATTCGTTGTCAATGTATATTTATCAATTTCGCGATATTTGTATACAGTTACAAATATTTTAAACAAAGTTAATCAATTATGTGCAAATTATGTACAATTTTCCTGATTTTTTTGGAATAAGTCTTTTCTACAGATACAAAAAACGGTGAGAAATCCGACAAATATCCACCGTTTTGTTGTATATATTCACTTTGAATGTATATACCGGAATTTATATTCATACAATACCATATTTTTTCACCGGTCAGCAGCATTATGTGCTGTTATATGGAGTATCAGTTCACCTTCACGCCCATAGAAAGAGCTTTGTCTGTCATTTCCTGGTGGAGTGCATCGTAATCCAGAGCTTCGTTTGCTGCCCGCAGAGCTTCGTTTACCAGTTCACCAAGTTCTGTTTCATTTATATTTACCAGGGCATAAGTGCCTTCGGATTCATATTCAAAATGGAATTCAGCCAGCTCCAGAGTGTCGTCCTGTGCGATAAATGGCCGTGCGGAACCGCTGGTCATGATAACAGCATCAACTTTGTCTGTTGTAACCATCATTGCACCCATGCTGAGGTTTGTGATAAATTCAATTTCTTCCATTTCATCAAGCGGCAGCTGAGCCATAGCCAGATTATACTGCAGAGACGCCTGCTGGCATGCAATTTTCAGACCTTTGAAGTCTTCAGGAGTTTTAATTTCCAGGCCTTTTTTCACCAGAGCGCCATGGAATGACGCATCATCCTGTGAAAGAATGGCGTATGGACCTGCACAGATATAGTTCTGGCGTCTTTCATCTGTAGCGGCATAACCGTTAAGTGAGAAATGAACAGCACCTGTGGAAACAGCAGCCTGACAGGATTTAAAATCCATTTCTTCGATTTTCAGTTCAACAGGCTTACCGTATTTTTCGCTGATATACTGTGCTACATATTTCGCAAATTCCACATCTGTGCCCATTACCTCGCCAGTAGCCGGGTCTTTGAATTCAGACGGAGCAAAGTCCGGTGAAATAGCAACTGTGATATAGCCCTGTTCCAATATTTTGTCAATTGTGGATTTTTCCACTGTCTCTTCTTCGCCGCCGCATGCAGTAAACGAAAGCGCCATAATCATAGCAAGTGCCAATGCAATTATTTTTTTCATAATATATTCCTCTCTCTATAACAAAGTATTTTGTGTTTTGTTTGTATGGCTGTATTGTACGCTTATTTTTATGCATTGTCAATGTATTTTTATAAATATAATTACACTTTGTGCAATATCACAGACCGCATGGCTATCCGGTATGTTTATATGTGCGTTTCGCTTATATTTTTCCATCTTAATATGTATTTTCGTTGCTTTTTATTTATTTTTATGCTAAATATACAAATAATTATTCATATATTTATATTGTGTGATATGCAAAGCTTGCTTTTGTGTGTACAATACATTTAATAATATTTATTCATCGATTATCCTATACACATTATTATATTACTTGTTAAATAAATTGTTACATGGTATACTGAAATTCAACAGCAATCTGTAATATATGGAGATAAAATGCTTACTTTTTTTACAATTAACCCCTTCACGGCAATTGCTTTTTTTATACCGGTTATTGTTTTCAGCATGGTTTTTATGCATCCGGCATATGTGGCGGTAAATGTGCTCCTTTCCTTTGGCGCATGTATGGTACTGACCAGGAAAGAGACACTGGCAAGCCTGAAGTTCACATTTATGTTTGCGGCGGCAATCGCACTGGCAAACCCGCTGTTCAACACAAAAGGTGAAACTATGCTGTTCACATATTTCGGCCGTAACTACACGCTGCAGGCGCTGGTATACGGTCTTGTGATGGCAGGCATACTTGTCAGCTGCATAAACTGGTTTTCCTGCCTGGGTAAAATAATCACAAACGACAAATTCATATATATCATGGGCGGCAGGCTGCCCAACCTGTGTGCCATGCTGTCTATGGTTATCAGTCTGGTTCCTTTTTTCCAGACAAAGCTGGCGGAAATCAGCCGGGTTCAGTCCACCGTCATAAACAAAGACAAAACCGGTGGCGCTTTCAGGGCACTGAATGTGGCCACAGCCTACGCTTTTGAACACGCAGTCAATCTTTCTGTTTCGATGAAAAACCGTGGATTCGGCACAGGGGCAAAAACACAGTATGCACGCTACAGAATACGCCGCAGTGATGTTGCGCTGATGGCTGTTATTGCGGCACTGTCAGCCGCAACTGCAGCAGGCTGTTTTACAGCCGCCACCGGGGCACAGATTATACCACGGATAGTTCTTCCGGATGGCGGAGTGGCCGAAATCATCGGTATGATATGCTATATTTCACTGCTGTCACTGCCGGTGATAACAACTGTTATTGAGGAAATACAATGGCGATATTTGAAATCAAAAATCTGAATTTTACCTATCCTAAAAGAGCTGAAAAGGCTCTGGACAATATAAACCTGACTGTACAGCCAGGTGAATTTGTGCTGATATGCGGGAGAAGCGGCGGCGGTAAAACCACTCTGCTGAGCCATTTCAAGCCGGTGATGACTCCCCACGGCCAGAGAAACGGTCAGATACTGTTTGACGGCGAATCTCTGGCTGAAATGAGCGAAAGAGAACAGAGCGAAAAAATAGGCTATGTTCTGCAGAACCCACAGCAGCAGATAGTCACTGACAAGGTGTGGCACGAATTGGCCTTTGGTCTGGAAAACCTGGGTATAGAGCAGAATGAAATGCACCGCAGGGTGGCAGAAACAGCCAACTTTTTCGGTATAGACAAATGGTTTGACCGGGATGTGAACACTCTGTCCGGCGGTCAGAAGCAGCTTTTGAACCTGGCTTGCATTATGGTGATGCAGCCGCAGGTACTGATACTGGACGAGCCTACAAGCCAGCTGGACCCTATAGCTGCAACGGAATTTCTCAATGCTGTATACAGAATAAACAGCGAGCTAGGCACCACTGTGATAATGACAGAACACCGCACAGAAAATGTATTCAGCCAGGCTGACAGAATTGTATTTATGGAAAACGGCAGAATACTGGCGGTAAACAGACCGGAAAATATATTTGATGACATACGCCTGATTGACAGCAGCATGCTGAAATATCTGCCTACACCTATGCAGGTGTTTTATGGCATGGATGAAAAAGGCGATGCCCCTGTTTCTATCAAAAAAGGCCGCAGATGGCTGAATGAATATATTAAAAGAAATAATTTTACCAACCTGGAATACAGAAAAACAACATCCGGGAACAGTAAAGATTATGCTGTAACCGCAAAAGATGTGTGGTTCAGATATGAAAAAGATACGCCTGATATCCTGAAAGATATGAATATTTTAGTGCCGGAGGGCAGCTTTTATGCCATTATCGGTGCCAATGGCAGTGGCAAAAGCACACTGATGAAGGTATTGTGTGGTATAGGCCGACCATACAGAGGTAAAATCAAATTGTCCGGCAAAGCGGCTTTTCTGCCGCAGGAAGCCACTCTCCTGTTCAGCGGCGAAACTGTGATGGAGGAGCTGGAGGAAATGACCGGCGATAAAGCACTGATAAAAACCGCAATAGAGACCTGTAGAATAGGTCATATTTTAAACAGCCATCCATATGATATTTCCGCAGGTCAGCAACAGTGTGTGGCACTGGCAAAAGTACTGTTGTCCGGCGCAGATATATTACTGCTGGATGAGGTGACAAAAGGTATGGACGCGCTGTTCAAACTGCATCTGGCGGAAATACTGAAAAATCTGTGCAGTCAGGGCAAAACCATAATAATGGTAAGCCATGATATAGAGTTCTGCAGTGAACACACAGATATAGTGGGTATGTTTTTCAACGGCAGCATAGTAAGCGCAGATATTCCCCAGATATTTTTTGCAAAAAACAATTTCTATACTACCGCTGGTGCCAGAATGACAAAGGGTATCATGGAAAATACCGTAAACACCCGGGATATTATCAATTTATGTAAGGAAAACCTGAAATGAAAAAATATATAAAATGGCTGTGTATTGCAGGGTGTATACCGCTGACGGTATTTTTCCCCCGTGTATTCGGCAACCGTGGCTACTACCTGGCAGCCTTTATATTCTGCCTGATGGCGTTGGGCAGCGTGTTTGCATCATTTGAAGCATCACAACCCAACTCACTGAAGCTGTCGGTAATAGCAGTGCTGTGTGCTTTAGCCATAGCAGGCAGAGCTGTATTTGCCGCTGTACCGGGAGTAAAACCGGTGGCCGCCATAATAATAATCACCGGTGCATCGCTGGGACCTCAGGCCGGATTTATGCGGGGAGCTGTCACAATGCTGGTGTCCAACTTTATGTTTGGTCAGGGACCATGGACGGTATGGCAGATGCTGGCTTTTGGAATAGCAGGAATGCTGGCAGGATTTGTATTTTACCGCCGAGACAATTGGAAAAAACCTGCCGCACTGGCTGCTTTCGGCTTTGTGGAATATATGCTGGTCACCGGACCTGTGCTGGACTTAAGCGGTATTTTTGCATACACTATGCCGGGCAGGACAAGCCTTTCCGCCACATTACTGGCAGGATTGCCGGTAAACCTGACCGCCGCAGTATCGACAGCAGTATTTATGATGATACTGGCAAAACCGATTATGAAAAAGCTGGACAGGCTGATAATAAAATACGGACTGGATTAATATGGATAAGAATGCTGAAAAACTGTTGAAATATATTACAGATGACTTTTATTCTGTGCTGGGGGATAACCTTGTAGGCATATACCTTCATGGTTCCCTTGTTTTTGGCTGTTTTAATCCTGCTGTCAGTGATATTGATTTTATTGCTGTGGTGGAAAAAGAGCCTGATGAAATGGAGAAATACCGGCTGATACATATATTGCTGAAACACGAAAAACATGCCCCTGCAAAGGGACTGGAAATGAGCGTGGTGCTGGCAATACATTGCAGGAAGTTTGTGTACCCTACCCCATATTGTCTGCATTATTCTGCCGCACACGGGGAAAAATACCTGAATGATACCATCGGCCACATACGCCTACTGCAGGGCACGGACCGCGACCTGGCCGCCCATTTCACAGTGATAAATCATACAGGCATCACACTGTGGGGTAAGGACAAAACAGAGGTATTCTCCCCTGTTCCCGACAGTGACTATATGGACAGCATAATATTTGACATTGAGAATTGTGTGGAGGAAATAGCAGACAACCCTGTCTATCTCACTCTTAATCTGTGCAGGGTGCTGGCATACAAAAAAGAAAAAGCCGTACTGTCAAAGGCAGACGGCGGTCTGTGGGGTATAAAAAACCTGCCGCAATATGAGAAACTGATAAAAACGGCATATAAACAATACACTGAAAATATAACCGCAGATTTTTCCGAATGTAATCTGATGGAATTTGCAGAATATATGATAAAAGAAATAAACACATAAAAAAACCGGGATGAAATCATCCCGGTTTTATTTATTCAGTTTTTATCGCCATAAAATTACAGCACAACAGTTGCTTTTGCAACACCGGCTTTAGGACCGGAAACTGTAACTGTCAGTTCTGTTCCTGCTGCAGCTTTCACAACCCATGTAACAACTTTTGTGAATGGGTCGTGCCGGCGTGTGGTGATATTGTCCCATGAATAAGAGCTCTTTACGCCGGAGAAGCCTTCCAGATGGCCCAGTGTATCAACAGCTTTGCCTGTTACCAGCTGGCCGTCAACATCCAGTTTCACTGTCAGTTCTTTGTCAACTTTCAGACGTTTTGCTTCGTTTGTAACAAATGTAGGCAGATAGCCTGTGTTGGAAACTTTTGCAGTTACTTTGTATACACCTTCGCCTACCTTTTCGGCTGTGAGACAGTCAATAACCAGTTTAGGGCAGGTCATCGCCATGCGCAGACAGAAGTTTGTATTCTTTTCAACTTCCTGTTCCAGATAGCCTGGAGGACAGTTCTGCCATGTGTATTTGAAGTCAAAACCACCGATTTCCACTTTGCCCAGCTGTGGATGGTCAAATTCTGTCCAGTCTTTGATAGGTTTACCGGATTTCAGCATTGGAACATTTTCATCAATCCATTTCAGAATCCGCAGCATATCTTCAGACAGCTGTTTGTCAGTCTTTGGTTCTGTGCGTGGGTAAACATCAGGCACACCTGCGCGTGTCTGCAGGTCCCACAGTTCTGCTGTGTATGTAGGAATGCCCTGTGTGGAGTACATCCAGTCGTCAAATGCGCCGGAAGAATAGTTTACAGTGTCTGTCAGGAATGCATCAAAAATATTGAAGCAGCCATAGCCTGTTTCTTCTGTAGCCATTGCGCCGATTTCACGGAACATTCTCATGTCGCGAGGGTCAGCGTTCTTTTCAGGCATTGTTCCAGGTGGGTAGATGTAGCAGCCACCGGATGTGTGGTATGTAACAGCACTGCAGATATTTGGGTGAGCCAGAACAAAGTCAGCAACTGCTTTGTTTTCAGGATTTGACAGAGGATATTTGCCTGCACCAGGCTGGCGGTTTTCAGGGAACCAGCCCAGAGGATAGTTTCTGTTGAAGTCCAGACCCCATTTAACTTCTGCAGGGTAGATGTTTACACCGTCAAAATCTTCGATATAACCTTCCGGATAGATGTTGTAATATGTACCGCCGAATTCGGAAGGAGCGCGTTTTACCATAACTCGTGGGTCTTTTTCGTGTTCTTTCCAAACGCCGTTTGGTGTGGCAATACGCATCATGCGGATAACACCGTCGCCGTCCATGTCTTTGGCATGAAGGCCAGGAGCTGGTTTTTCAAAAGGATATGGTCTGTTTACACTGCGCAGTTTTTCGCTGGAGGTGAGATAAGTTTCAGCACCGTCCGGTGTGATTCTTGGGATAACATAAACTGCATTTTCATCCAGCAGTTTTGTGATGTTGGCATCTGTGCCGTATTTCTGTACCAGAGTAACAATCAGGTGTGTGGCAGCCATAGAGCCTGTCACTTCACCGGCGTGATGGTTGCCGTCAACATAGTATGCAGGTTTTGTCAGAACATCGCCTGTGGCAAAGTTTGTGATTTCACATGCCCATACTTCACGGTTTTCCGGTGTTGTGCAGATAGATGATAATTTGATAAGCTGAGGATAGTCTGCTGCAAGTTCTTTCAGCAGCTGTGTCAGCTCTTCATAAACATAATAGTGGTCAAAAACGTATGTTTTCATATTTTGTCTCCTCTCTAAAGATTACTGTCTCATTATACTCCCATAAGTCATAAAACTCAAGACCTTTTATTATATTTTTGCAATAAAATTGTATATTTTTAAATCAATGCATGGATTATTGGTGTGTTTTATACAATTTTTATGCATAAATGTATTTTTTATGCATGCAAATACACACGGATGTCAACCGATGCACATATAAAAATACCCCTGGCAAAACCAGAGGTATTATTTGAAATAAAATATTTATGCTTATGTTTTAGATTTTATTGATTTCAGCAATCAGGATTTCGCGGAGAACCTGTGGGTTTGCATTGCCTTTCAGCTGTTTCATACATTTGCCAAACAGAGCCATCAGTGCTTTTTCTTTACCGCCTTTGAAGTCTGCAACAGATTTAGGGTCGGCTGCGATAACCTCTTTTACGATATTTTCGATAAATGATGTGTCATTGGAAACGATAAAGCCGGACTGTTTTGCATAAGCTTCCACATCAGGAATGTCATTTTCAAACATTGCAGCCAGAATGCGTTTTGCATTAGGACGGCTTACTTTGTCTTCCATAACCAGCTTGATAAGCTGACCCAAAGATGTGCCGCTGATAGCCAGCATATCTGCTGTCATTTTCTTTTTGTTCAGAACCTGCATACATTCTGTGATAATCCAGTTTGCAGTTTCTTTTGCATTGCCGCATACTGCCAGCGCATCTTCAAATACATCACACAGGGCACGGCTGGATGCCAGAATGTCTGCATCGTATTCAGACAGGCCCATTTCATCAATGTATCTGGCTCTTTTTACTTCAGGCAGCTCAGGCAGAGATTTTTCAATGCGGTCGAGCCATTCATCATCGATAACAACAGGCATGATGTTAGGGTCTGGGAAGTAGCGGTAGTCACCGGCTGTTTCTTTGTTTCTCATGGCATAGCTTTTGCCTTCGTTATCATCCCAGCGGCGTGTTTCCTGTACCAGTTCTTCACAGCCTGTTTCCAGAGCGCGTGTGTGGCGGGCAATTTCGTATTTGATTGCTCTTGTAATGGCAGAAAGTGAGTTCATATTCTTCATTTCTGTTCTTACACCCAGCACGTCGCTGCCTTCAGGACGAATGGACAGGTTTACGTCACAGCGCATGGAGCCCTGTTCCCAACGGCAGTCAGAAACTTTTGCAAAGCGCAACAGGTCGCGCAGTCTTTCCAGATAAGCGATTGCTTCTTCCGCAGAGGAAATATCAGGCTGGGAAACGATTTCGATAAGAGGAACAGATGTTCTGTTGAAGTCAACCAGAGTTGTATCTGTCCAGTCGTCGTGTACCAGTTTGCCTGCGTCTTCTTCCATGTGAATCTGTTTGATTCTGATGGATTTAGGACCTTTGGAGGTTTCTATATCCACGCGGCCGTTTACACATATAGGACTGAACCACTGTGTAGTCTGATATGCGTTTGGAAGGTCTGGGTAGTAGTAGCTCTTTTTGTCAAAAGTTGTCACGCGGTTGATATCACAGTTCAGCATCATACCGGCTGTCATACCCAGGTCAACAACGCGTTTGTTTACGATAGGCAGCATGCCTGGCATACCGGAACATGCAGGGCACACATGGTCGTTCTGTTCTGCGCCGAATTCAGCAGAGCAGGAGCAGAAAATTTTTGATTTGGTGGCAAGCTCAACATGAACTTCCAGACCGATGACTGTTTCGTATTTCATATTCACTTACCTCCTTACAGTGTTTCTGCCAGAGCCAGCAGTGCGGCTTCTGTCAGTGGTGCGCCCATCAGCTGTACACCGCCCGTTACAACAACAGGGATACCTGTAATCATTGCAGGTGCGATGTAAAGACTTTCATCATAGGCGATATATTTGTTTTCCTGTGCCTGTGCCAGTGTATATTCTGATTTTGAAGATACAAGGCCCAGAACAGCATCAAATTCACCGAATGTTTTCATCAGATATTCGCTGATAACACGGCGGATTCTCTGTGCTTTGTCATATACTTTGTAGTAGTTTGCTTCTGACAGTGTTTCAGAGCCGAACAGCACTGTGGATTTTGTCAGATAGCCGAAAGCTTCTGTACGGCTGTTTGTATACAGCTGGTCCAGGTCTGTGTAGTTTGGTGTGCGGTAGCCGTATTTAACGCCGTCATATTTGGAAACGTTGTTGCACAGTTCTGCGCTCATCAGTATGTTCCATGCCGGTTTTGCCAGCAGCAGTTCACCTGCATCGATTTCAACCACTTCCACACCCTGTGCTGTCAGTTTTGCTTTTACTGCTTCCAGCTTTGCAGCGTCTTCGCCGGCTGCCAGAGATTTTGCGATTGCAACTTTTTTGATTTCTTTTACTTCATCAGCAACACATTTTTCCTGTGGGAGAGATGTGCCGTCTTTGTCGTCGTGACCTTTGATTGCCCACAGCACTTCTTTTGCTGTAGCGGCGTCAGCGGCTGTGACAGACACTGTTTCACCGGAGCATACAGCAGGAATTGTACCGAAACGGGACACTGTGCCGTAGGTTGGTTTTACATAAACAAGGCCGGAAAGAGCTGCTGCTCTTGCGCCGCTGCCGTTTACTTCCAGAGTTACAGCAGCCATGGTTTCGCCTGTTTTTACAGCCTGTGCTGCGGCAGTTGTCAGTTTGCCGTCTGCTTCAACAGCGCCGTAATATGATGTTTCACCCAGCAGGTCCAGGTTGAATTCGCCTGTGTTTGCCTTTGCATACACTGTGTAGCCTGCTTCTTTCAGTTTTGTCACTGCCTGTGCTTCAAAAAGGCTCATATAACCATCCAGCATTCTGGAGCCAGCTGATGTAGGCATATCTGTTGTGAGAATCATATCATCCACAACAATGTTTTTTACTGATTTTTCAGTTTCAGCAACATACATTTTCACAAGTTTATCTCCCTTCTCTTATTCTACAGTACGAGGTACCTGCCAGTAACCATCCATAGCTTCAGGAGCCTGTTCCTGCAGCTGGTCACGGGTGTAAAGTTTTTTGGCAATATCTTCACGGATAATGTTTGTCATTGGCATTACATATACCATTCTTTCCACATTTTCTGTGTCAACTGTTGCCAGGATTTCTGCATCTTTTTCTGCTTTTGCAAAAAAGTCCATCAGTTCTTTTTCTTCTGTTTCAGTCAGATTGAGCTGGTTCAGTTTCTGCAATCTGGACAATGTCTTTATATCCATCTGAATCCCCTTTCCGATTCATTAAAATACTGTGGGCACCGGGAAGTACCCATAAAACAATAAAAAGCCGTCTTTATCCCCTATGGGACGAAAGACAGCTTCCGCGGGACCACCCAAATTGGCTGCAGCGCAGCCCTCTTTCATCGCTGTATCGTAGCGTAACGTGCGGGTCTAATAACAAAATGCTTTCTTCCGCATGCTCCAGACTGTTTTTCTTTATATTTCAGCTACCGCTTTCCACCGACTGCGGCTCTCTGTAAACTGAGGGATACAAATACTCGGTCCATCATAGCAATATATTACCTTAACATTATAATTATATCATAAATATGGAAATGTCAAGAATTTTTTGCTGTTTTACAAGGGAAAATCAGAAAGTTGCAGAAGAATTAAACAATATCTTTACCAAATTGTTGAACAAAAAATCCTCTTAAAATCATAAGTGGGTTATTTTGTGGGTTATTTCTAAAACCGATACAAACGAAAAAACCTCGTAAACAGGCTAAAATAGCGCGTTTACGAGGTTTCTTTCTTGGCGGAGATTGGGTGACGGAGCTGACCGCTGCCGGTGGCAGAATAAGGGAAGCGGAGGAAGGGAAAACAACAAGCAATCAAGGCTGGCTTAAGCCTGCCGCCGAGTGCGCCGATTGTTTTTCAGGGCCTGATTTGAACCCTTTCCCCGGCTTTTTTATCATCTGCCCTCCCCCGGGTTCAAATCCCTCATAATTTTCAAAAAGAAAAATGCCCACCGCTATTGCGATGGGCATTTTCTTGGCGGAGATTGAGGGATTTGAACCCTCGCGACGGTTACCCGCCCTACGCCCTTAGCAGGGGCGCCTCTTCGGCCAACTTGAGTAAATCTCCAGACGAAGTTAATAACTAACTATTCAGATAAAAAATGCGGCTCAAAAGATATGGCGGAGAGGGTGGGATTCGAACCCACGGTACTTGCGTATCACTAGTTTTCAAGACTAGCTCCTTAAACCACTCGGACACCTCTCCGTATCCTTAAGCTACGCATTATATGATACCACCGAAAAGCGGTTTTGTCAACACTTTTTTTCAAAAAGGCAGAATAAAAATACAAGCCCGGTTAAACCGGGCCTATATATTATATATACTATTATTAACAGCCTCAACCCAGAATCATTCTGTCTGAAAATGCTGTCTGCCGGTAGGAGTGAGTAAATTTTTCCAGCAGTGCTTCCACTGTCAGTTTCTGCTTTTCCTCCCCCTTCACATCGTAAACCACATGACCATCATTCATCATAATCAGGCGGTTGCCGTGCTTGATGGCGTCACGCATATTGTGAGTAATCATTATAGTAGTAAGATTATTTTCTTTTACTATATTATCAGTGAGCTGCAGAACCTTTTCCGCTGTTTTTGGGTCCAGAGCGGCTGTGTGTTCGTCCAGCAGAAGCAGGTCAGGTTTTTTGATAGTAGCCATCAGCAGTGTAATTGCCTGACGCTGACCGCCGGACAGAAGACCGATTGTATCGTCCAGTCTGTTTTCCAGGTCCAGGTCCAGCTGTTTGAGCTGAGTACGGAAAAATTCCTTTTCTTTTTCAGAAATAGCCTTTGACAGACCGCGTTTTTCACCGCGATGCAATGCAAGTGCCAGATTTTCAGCGATAGTCATAGCGGCTGCAGTACCCACCATAGGGTCCTGGAACACTCTGCCCAGATGGACAGCTCGCTTGTGCTCCGGCAGATTAGTCACATTTTTGTCACCGATATGAATTTCACCTTCGTCTACAGGGAATACGCCTGCTATGGCGTTGAGCATAGTGGATTTACCTGCGCCGTTACCGCCGATAACTGTTACATAATCCCCTTCTTCCAGTACGAGATTAAGACCTTTCAGCACATGGTTTTCTGTGATTGTGCCGGGATTAAATGTTTTTTCCACATTTTTTACCACCAGTGCCGGTGTCATACTCTTTTACCTTCCTTTTCCAAAACTTTTATACTGCGGTTTGCATTTGTATGTTTTTTCAGTGTGTTCAGCTTTGCAAACAGATAATTTTTAATTCTTGGCATTGAGAGAGCCACTGTAACTGTAATAGCCGTGAACAGTTTCAGGTCCAGCGGGTCCATGCCCATATCAATAACCAGTGCAATGATAATTCTGTATGTAACAGCACCTATCAGCACGGCGCTGAGCTTGCCCAGCATGCTTGTGCGGTGGTAAAGAACTTCACCTATGATAACACTGGCAAGACCTATAACGATGGAACCCTGGCCCATACCCATATCGGCATAGCCCTGACTCTGTGCAATGAGCGCGCCGGAAAAAGCAACCAGACCGTTTCCCAGTGCCAGACCCAGTATTTTCATACTGTCAATGTTTATGCCCATTGCATTTGCCATTTTTTCATTATTGCCTGTGGCACGCAGTGCGCTGCCCATAGATGTGGACAGGAACATGTATAACAGTACCACAAATGCTACAGCTGTAATGCCGCCGCAGATAAGAACAGCCTGTTTGGACTGTGTAAACATTGAAAATATAGTTTCAACCTTGAGAAGCGTGGTGTTAGGCTTGCCCATGATTTTGATGTTGATGGAATACAGGCCTATCTGTGACAGAATACCGGAAAGTATAGCCGGTATTTTCAGCTTTGTATGAAGCAGACCGGTTACAACGCCGGCTGCCATACCGCCGAAGAAAGCCGCCATTGTGGCGAGGACAGGATTCACACCGCTTACCAGCAGCTTGGCTGCTATAGCAGCACCTGTCACTATACTTCCGTCAACAGTCATATCTGCGTAATCCAGTACTCGGAATGTAAGGTATACTCCAAGGGCCATTACTGACCACAACAAACCAAGGGATACTGCGCCTGTAATAATGTTCAACATCTTTCTGATTTACTCCTAATTTCTAAATAATTCGTCTTCTCTCTTTAATTCTCTATAACATAAATATTTCGGACAAATTTTGTAATAATATATGGTTTAAGCTGCAGGAGTGATAACAAATTCCTGTAATTCTTCCGGAATTGTAACACCAAGAATCTGTGCAACTTCGCCGTTGATTGTGTATGCGAAATCTTTCTGTGTTTCAACAGGCATTGTGGAAACATCTTCACCGTTCAGCACTTTTACTGCCATTTCGCCTGTCTGGTAGCCCAGATTGTAGTAGTCGATACCGATTGTAGCAAAACCGCCGGATTCAACCATACCTGCTTCGCCACAGATAACAGGAACTTTTGCTTCATTTGCTACGCTGCCAACCAGTGCCATAGAAGCTGCCAGAACATTATCTGTAGGAATGTAGATAGCGTCACATTTTGTTACCAGTGACTGTGTGGCCTGCTGTACATCGTTGGAGTTTGTAACTGTCTGTTCAACAGTTTCCAGATTTTTACCGGCCAGGATTTCTTTCATCTGATTTATCTGCAATACAGAGTTGTCTTCGCTGGATGTGTAAAGAAGACCAACTGTCTTAACATCAGGACAAAGCTGCAGCATCAGGTCAATCTGTTCTGCCATAGGGGAAGCATCGGAAGTGCCGGAAACATTTGTGCCAGGGTTTTCCATGCTGTTTACAAGACCTGCATCAACCGGGTCTGTAACCGCTGTGATAAGGATAGGAATTTCTGTTGTTTTGCCAGCCAGTGTCTGTGCTGCGCCTGTAGCAATGGCAAGAATAAGGTCATTGCCTTCATTTATAAGTCTGTCAGACATTGTCTGCAGATTGGACTGGTCGCTCTGTGCGTTCTGAATGTCAAGTACAAGATTTTCGCCGTCAACCAGGCCGTTGTCTTTCAGTGCCTGTACAAAGCCTTCCCTGGACTGGTCAAGTGCAACATGCTCCAGCTGCTGCAGGATACCGATTTTCACTTTTTCTGTGGTTTCTTCTGTTGTTGTTTCTTCGCCGCCGCATGCTGTCATCGACAGTGCCATTGTGAGTGCCAGTACTAATGCCAAAAGTTTTTTCATTGTTTTTTTCCTCTTTCTGTTTTTTGTGTTTTGCCTTTTCAGAGGAACTGTGGTTTTTGTCTTCGGGTGGATATCCGCCGGTGTGCACAATTCAAAGACAATAAAAAAATCCCGTCCTCTGATTAATAGTCAGAGGACGAGATTGAATAATCCCGTGATACCACCTCTATTCGCCAGTACCTCACGATACTGACCTTGGCAGGTATCGCTTGCGGTGAGCAAGTTAATACCTTTCGCTGTAACGGGCGACCCCGGAGCCGGCTACACAATCTGTAAAATCTTCACCGGTCAGCTGGATAATGTATTCGGCAACTGCTGTCATATTCCCTTTTCAGCATCCGGGAACTCTCTGAATGACCGCCTTGTTACTTACTGGTTTATCGTCATTGCTGTTATTTTCAATTATATTAATCACTTTAAAAATGTCAATATTTAATTTGTATTTTTGGTAATATACATAATTTAAGGGCCAATATCAAGATTTTTTATGCATTTTGCACAATTTTCTCAACTTTACAGCAGCTTTTCCCTCTCTCTATAAATACACTTTAAAATCACGAGCTGCCGATTGACCCTTAAAAAATGCCAACCCAATTATTCCCCACGCTGGATATACTGCTCCAGTTCCCGTGGTATTGTGATGCCTGTCATTGCATCAACAGCATCACCGTTTATTACATAAGTATATTCACTCTGTGTGCCTACAGGCATTGTGGAAATATCTTCGCCAGCGAGAATTCTCACTGCCATTTCACCTGTCTGGTAGCCCAGATTGTAATAAGAAAGGCCAAGTGTAGCCAGACCGCCATCCATAACCATATTTACAGAGCCTGTCACAACAGGGATGTTTGCAGGCCAGGCAATGTCGGCCACCAGCGCCATTGATGCCGCCAGTACATTATCTGTAGGGATATAGATAGCGTCACATTTTGTTACCAGGGACTGTACAGCCTGCTGAACATCATTTGTGTTTGTAACTGTCTGTTCAACATAGGCCATGCCCATTCCATCCATTATTTCCTTGGCCTGTTTTATCTGCAATACAGAGTTGTCTTCGCCGGATGTATACAGCAGACCTATGGTTTCCACATCATTTTTCAGTTTCAGTATAAGCTCCAGCTGTTCTTTTACAGGTGAAACATCTGATGTACCGGATATTGGTGAACCCGGAGAATCCATACTGTCAATAACGCCTGCATCCACCGGGTCTGTAACCGCTGTAATAAGTACCGGCATTTCATGAGGTCTGGCCGCCAGTGTCTGTGCCGCTCCCGTTGCTATGGCAAGGATAATATCGTTTTCATTATTTATAAGCCTGTCTGCCATTGTCTGAAGATTGGACGGGTCATTCTGGGCATTCTGGTAATCCAGAACCATATTTTCACCGTCCACATACCCATTGTCTGCCAGTGCCTGCACAAAACCTTTTCTGGCCTGGTCCAGGGAAGTATGCTCCAGCCGCTGCAGGATACCTATTTTCACCTTGCCCTCATCATCTCTGCCGCCTGCGCCGCAGGCGGTGAGAGAAACTGCCATAACCATTGCCAATATCAACGCCAATACTTTTTTCATGTGTTTATACCTGTTAAATTATTTTACTGAACGTACTGTTCCAGTTCCCGTGGAATTGTGATGCCTGTCATAGCTTTAACTGCATCGTTGTTTACTACATAATTATATTCATTCTGTGTTTCAACAGGCATTGTGGAGATATCTTCACCATTGAGCACTCTCACTGCCATTTCGCCTGTCTGATAGCCCAGATTATAGTAGGAAAGACCAAGTGTAGCCAGACCACCGTCAGTTACCATGCTTTCAGCACCTGTAACTACAGGAACGCCCGCAGGCCATGTGATGTCGGCCACCAGTGCCATAGAAGATGCCAGAACATTGTCTGTAGGGATATAGATACCGTCACATTTTGTAACCAGTGACTGAACTGCCTGCTGTACATCGTTGGAGTTTGTAACTGTCTGTTCTACATAAGCCACCTGCATTTCGTCCAGGATTGCTTTTACCTGGTTTATCTGCAGAACGGAGTTGTCTTCGCTGGATGTATAAAGAAGGCCAACTGTTGTGATATTTTCTTTCAGTTTCAGCAGAAGTTCCAGCTGTTCTTTCATAGGAGAAGCGTCAGAAGTGCCGGAAACGTTTGTACCTGGGTTTTCCATGCTGTTTACCACGCCTGCATCAACAGGGTCTGTAACTGCTGTAATAAGAACAGGAATATCCTGTGTTTTGGCAGCCAGAGTCTGTGCCGCACCTGTGGCAATAGCAAGTATAAGGTCGTTTTCATTATTTACCAGACGGTCTGCCATTGTCTGCAGGTTGGACTGGTCGCTCTGTGCGTTCTGATAATCCAGCACCATATTTTCGCCGTCAACATAACCGTTGTCAGCCAGTGCCTGTACAAAACCTTCTCTGGCTTCGTCCAGTGAGGCGTGTTCCAGCTGCTGCAGAATACCGATTTTCACTTTTTCAGTGCCTTCGTCAGTTGTTGTTTCTTCACTGCCGCCACATGCTGCCAGTGAAAGTGCCATTGTCATTGCCAATACTAATGCTAAAAGTTTTTTCATTTGTTTTTCCCTCTCTTTTGGTATTTTTTGATTTCAGAGAACGGATAAAAACAAAAAATCCCGTCCCCTGATTTAATAATCAGAGGACGAGATGAAATAATCCCGTGTTACCACCTCTATTCGCCAGTATCTCACGATACTGACCTTGGCAGGTATCGGCCGCAGGTGAGCGGATTAATACCCTTCGCTGTAACGGGCGACCCGGAGCCGGCTACACATCATAAGATTTCACCGGTCAGCTAGATAAGGAATTCACACGCTGCCAAACATATCTCCATTTCACCGCCCGGAGACTCTCTGAATGCCGGCCTTGCCTGCTACTGATTTATCATCATTGCTGTTGTCATTTATTATAATCAACCTACAAAAAAAGTCAATAATTCATTTTGATTTTTGTAATTATACATAAAACCAAGTTGAAAAACAAAAACTTTTAGTCATTTTGCACAAAAACATTAACTTTACAAGTGATATCATCATAACGATATTTTTTACATATTGTACAACGCTAATCGCTGTTTTTCCATACAGTAAATACATCTGTATACTAACAATTGTCAAATTCATAACAAGTTATTTATTTTTTCGTCATTTTGACGAAAAAATAAAAGATATAAATGTGCAAATCGTCAATAAAAATGTCTTTTTTACTGAAAACAGTTAATCGTCCATCTTTTTAGTATACAATAAATATTATTTTTATTGTGCATTTTGTATATTTTCAACCATTATTTTTTGGATATTCCGTCAGAGTGTCTGATTTTTTCAATATGTACGATTTTTTCTTATTTTTGTACAATTGTTGTATTGTTTTTTGGTGTTTATGTTTGATATAATAAAATCAGCAAATATCCCTCAACAACTTTATAATTTTATCTGGAGGCAATTATGGCACACAAATATGTTTATCTTTTCAGTGAGGGCAAAGGCTCCATGCGCGAACTGCTGGGTGGTAAGGGTGCAAACCTGGCAGAAATGACCAGCCTGGACATGCCTGTTCCACAGGGCTTCACAATCACAACTGAAGCCTGTACTGACTACTACAAATCCGGCGAAGCAATTTCGCCAGAAATCCAGGAACAGATTTTTGGATATCTGGAAAAACTGGAAAATATCACTGGCAAAAAATTCGGTGACCCTACAAATCCACTGCTTTGTTCTGTAAGAAGCGGTGCCAGAGCATCAATGCCTGGTATGATGGATACAGTTCTGAACCTGGGTCTTAACGACGAGGTTGTTGAGGGCCTGGCAAATCTGACAAACAACCCAAGATTTGCTTTTGACGCTTACCGTCGTTTTATTCAGATGTTCTCTGATGTTGTAATGGGCATTCCAAAGGATTACTTTGACCACGCTCTGGATGCTATCAAAGAAGCAAGAGGCATTCAGTATGACCACCAGCTGTCCGTAGAAGACCTGCAGAAGGCAGTAGCTGATTTCAAAGCTATCTACGCACGCGAAGTAGGTACAGAATTCCCTGCAGACAGCCGCACACAGCTGCTGGCAGCAGTAAAAGCTGTATTCTCCTCATGGAACAATCCTCGTGCTATCTACTACAGACGCATGAACGATATTCCATCTTCATGGGGTACAGCTGTTACAGTACAGTCCATGGTATTCGGTAACATGGGTGATGACTGTGGTACAGGTGTTGCATTTACACGTAACCCATCCACAGGTGAAAACAAACTGTACGGCGAATTCCTGATGAATGCACAGGGCGAAGATGTTGTAGCAGGTATCAGAACACCACAGACAATCGACCAGCTGGCAGAAGTAATGCCAAAAGCATACGAACAGATTCTGAAAATTGCTGATACACTGGAAAAACACAACCAGGATATGCAGGACCTTGAGTTCACAATCGAAAAAGGCAAACTGTATATGCTGCAGACAAGAAACGGTAAACGTACAGCTCAGGCTGCTATCAAAATCGCAGTTGACATGGTAAAACAGGAACTGTGCACAATCGAAGAAGCACTGATGAAAGTGGAACCAAACCAGCTGGACAGCCTGCTGCATCCACAGTTTGAACCAACATCACTGAAAAATGCAAAAGAAGTTGCACACGGTCTGCCAGCATCCCCTGGTGCTGCATGCGGCCGCGTATACTTCAACGCTGAAGATGCAAAAGAAGCTGCAAGCAAACGTAACGAACCAGTTATCCTCGTTCGTACAGAAACAAGCCCTGAAGACATCGAAGGTATGGCAATCGCAAAAGGCGTACTGACAGCACGCGGCGGTATGACATCCCACGCAGCTGTTGTAGCTCGTGGTATGGGCAGATGCTGTGTATCCGGCTGTCACACACTGAGAGTAGACAACGACAACAAAGTTTGCTACTTCGGTGACCTGAGAGTAAATGAAGGTGACTACATCTCCATTGACGGTGCTACAGGTAAAGTATATGTAGAAATGATTCCAACAGTTGACGCAACACTGTCCGGTGACTTTGCTACATTTATGAAATGGGCTGACGAAGTTCGCTCACTGAAAGTTAGAACAAACGCTGACAATCCAAAAGATGCCCGTCAGGCAAGACTGTTCGGTGCTGAAGGTATCGGTCTGTGCCGTACAGAACACATGTTCTTTGAAAAAGACAGAATTCTGGCAATGCGTCAGATGATTCTGGCAAAATCCACACAGGAACGTGTAGCTGCCCTGGACAAAATCCTGCCAATGCAGCAGAGAGACTTTGAAGGTATGTACAGAGAAATGGCAGGCCTGCCTGTTACAATCCGTTTCCTGGACACACCTCTGCACGAATTCCTGCCACACGGCGATGACGAAACATCCATCACAGCTTACGAAATGGGTATGTCCTTCACAGACCTGAAAGTAGCTGTAAGACGTCTGCAGGAAACTAACCCAATGCTGGGCCACCGTGGCTGCCGTCTGGCTATCTCCTACCCAGAAATTGCAAGAATGCAGACAAGAGCCGTTATGCAGGCTGCTATCAACGTAGCACGCGAAGGCATCCATGTAGAACCAGAAATCATGATTCCACTGGTTTGTGACGCTGCAGAGCTGAACTTTGTAAAAGGCATTGTTGATGACGAAGCTGCAAAAGTATTTGCAGAACAGGGCATGGACCTGCGTTACAGAGTAGGTGCAATGGTTGAAATTCCTCGTGCTGCCCTGATGACAGACGAAATTTCCAAACACGCTGAATTCTTCAGCTTTGGTACAAACGACCTGACACAGACTACATACGGCCTGTCCCGTGACGACGCTTCCCAGATTCTGGACGACTACTTCAAAAACAGAATTTTCGAAGCTGACCCAACAACAAAACTTGACCAGGCTGGCGTTGGTAAACTTATCAAAATGGCTGCTCACTGGGCAAAAGAAGGCAGACCGGACATCAAACTGGGCGTTTGTGGTGAACACGGCGGTGACCCTGCTTCTATCCAGTTCTTCCAGTCCGCTGGTCTGAACTATGTATCCTGCTCACCATACCGTGTGCCAATCGCAAGACTGGCCGCCGCACAGGCAAAAATCAACCGGGATAAAGCAGCTAAATAATACAGACTTTATAACATTATAAAATCTCCATAATAAAAGGGGCGTTGGTTAATCCAACGCCCTTTTTTTGCTGTTACTGTTTATTGTCTTTTAATAACTGATATATTTTTTCCAGGCTGGAAATTATTCCACAGCCTATTATTATAAAAATTAATATATCTGTAAACATATAAAGTCCGAATATAATGGATATAACATATATCGCAATACAAAGAATAAAAATCCAAAAAGTTTTCATTTACAACTCCATTTTAAAATTTATAAATCACACCTCATAATCCGGCTTGTCTTTATCAATAGGTAGTCCACAGTGAGGACAATGCTTTGGCAATATACCGAACATATCCTTTTTAACCCCTAAACCTTTGAATTTTCCTTTACATACCGGGCATCTGAAAAGACTTTCGTAATAATGCGCAAACGCCACAGCCGGCACTGTAACCACTGCCGCCGCTGCTATAGAAACCGTATTATTGATTATACCGTATATATTCAGCACAAGTATACATGCATAACACAGAGAAACCGTTGTTCGGGCCAAAATATAATATGTATGTGTCTTTTTTACTTTTTCAACATATTCTTCGATATAATCCATTCTTTACTGATTCTCCCTATTTCTTCTTGCTCTTATTGAACTTTTTCCACTCTTTTTCAATATATGCGGACAGGCCGGTGTAGTAATCCTCATCATATTTCATAAAGAGATACGCCTCATCTTTGTATTCCCGGCAGTTATACAGCTTTTTACCCATTGTCTTTTCGCTGAATTTATCCACACAGGAAGGATAGCCTGTACCGGAGTTGAAATGATAAAAGCCTCTTACAAATTCTTCGCCCTTTTCTGTGAAATACTTTGGTCTTATCTGCCCTTTGAACAATGGAGATTCGTTCATAAACTTTCGCAGGTCATTGCCCGCTGCCACCATTTCTGTAACCGCAGAGGCATAAGGTTCTTTCAGCAGACCTTTTTCCCGGCTCCAGCGGATAAACACCGCCAGGTGATTGAATGCAGACAGTTCCTCTGTTTCAAGGGACATATTCCTGATTTTTCGCATATGGTTATAACCGCTGTCGATAACAGTGCCCATATATCTGCCTTTCTGCGGCATTTTTGTCAGGTGGTCCACAGTGAAATTGTCTGTCAGGAAAAATATATCTTCCTCTGCAAGGCTGATTACAATATGCTCCCGGTCGTATCTTTCCACGGCTTTTACATTGCGGATAAATGCATCAAAAGGCACGGCGTGATTGTCCGGCAGAATAACATAATAATCCACATTTTCCAGCTGCACAAAAGGTGATTTTGCTCTTTCCGGGAAAATCGTCACAGTTTTTTCGTTTACTGCGTAAATTCCGTAAATACTTTCGTCACTGCGCTTGTAATAATGGGCACCGGCATAAAAGGCATCTTTCTGCTGCAGTCGGTCCAGCAGGAAATCCAGCCCGTCGGGACCCCGGCATATTTCTCTTACCTCTTCCCTGCCCAGTGCTACAGGATTAAGCGCACCGAAAATATACAGCCGGTGGTCTTTGCCTTCATTTATTCTTTCCCACAGCGACTGTTTTGACTGCTGACATATATTTATATCACCTTCAACAAAATCCCATGCTCTTTCCACAGGTACATATTCTTCATCCCTGAAAAAGCCGGAAATCCCGTTTGCATTACAGATTTCAGCCACAAGGGTATAAAACAGCCTGATGTCATAATTTGTGGTTGGCAGAGGCAGAGACAGTATTACCTTGTCAGTATCAAAAGACACATCAAAGCCGCGGCCGATGCAGTTTCTGTCAAACAATATGGTATAGGCACCTGTTTTCCACCATTCCAGACGGTAGTTGGAATCAGAAACACCATAGGTAAGGTTTTTCATTTTTGCAATATCCTGCACTGTAAGTGTCTGGTGCAGGTTTGGTTTATGTATTTCAATGGTCACAGCCATAACAAACACCTCGCTTTTATACTATTATAGCATATCTGTAAATTTTTTTGAATATCTGTCACATAAGTAAAAGGGCGTTGGTTAATCTAACGCCCTCCTGTTTGCTATTTCACAGTAAAAACTAAAATATCATGTATTATTGTTTTTATTTATAGTGCTATTATTTTCATTTTGTATTTGCTTTAAAGTGGTATTTATTTTTTCTAAGCTTGACAAAACAGCACAGCCTATAATTACCAGTACCATATAAATCAAAAATTCATATTTATAACCTTGTAACCAGAAACAGATAAAATTGATAGTTGTACATAAAGTAAGTATCAGAAAACTCTTCATACTTTACCTCCTTTCCTGAAAATTTTACCTCTCATATATTAATTCGTAAAAAGTAGTAAAAAGGTTACAAAAAAATTAAAAATTTTCAAAAATTTTCAAGGCTGTATTTCTACAGCCTTGAAATTCTTGATATTTAATTTACAACTCACTTTTTATATTTGATTATGTAAATAACATAACTGCAATTGAAAGCGATTATACCAATAAGACAATACACAATTATATACTTTGTGCGGACAGAAAAGTTTAAAATTGGCATCAGCACCGCAATTAAACAGCACACCAAGCTTATTATTGTATATCGGATTATTTCATCATTCAGTTTCATAAATTAATTATTCAGCGAGGAAGTCGTATGCAAACTGTGCATAAGTTGCTGCACCGCGTTTGAGAACATCTTCGTCCACATCATATTTTTCGTGGTGGTTGGAGTAAATTTTGCCTGTTTCCGGATTGTGGCTGCCGATGAAAGCAAATACGCCAGGAACTTTTGCCATGTAGTAGGAGAAGTCTTCGCCGCCCATCTGTGTAATCATAGGCTTGAGAGTTTCTTCGCCGTACATTTTCTTAACTGCTTCCTGACCGATTTTTACCAGTTTTTCGTCAGCATTGATTACAGGAATAACCAGCCATTCAAATTTGGAAAGTTTAGCTGTTGCACCATAAGCTGCAGCTGTGTTTTCAACGATTCTTGCAATAGCTTTTGGTGCTTCTTCCAGCAGTTCTGGTGAGAATGTTCTTACTGTGCCTTCAAATTTTGCTTTACCGGCGATAACATTCCAGCGGCTGCCTGCTTCTACTTTACCTACTGATACAACCAGTGGGTTGAGAGGGCTGTTGTTTCTGGAAACGAATGTCTGCAGGTTCATAATGATAGCGCTCATTACAACGATAGCGTCAATACCTGCTTCCGGGGAAGAACCGTGTGTGGACAGACCTTCGATTTCAACATGGAATTCAGCTGTGGAAGCCATTCTGTTGCCGCTTTCAATGTTGATGTATGGAGCTTCCAGAACATTCCAGATATGTGCGCCATAGATAGCGTCAACGCCGTCCAGAACACCCTGGTCGATAAGTGCTGCTGCACCGTCGTATGCGCCGGATTCTTCAGATGGCTGGAAAATAAGACGAACTGTACCTTTCAGCTGGTCTTTAACTTCTGTCAGCATTTTTGCGGCGCCCAGCAGCATGGAGATATGGCAGTCATGACCGCAGGCGTGCATGCAGCCTTCGTTTTTGGATGCGAAAGGCAGACCTGTTTCTTCTTTGATTGGCAGAGCGTCAATATCAGCGCGCAGTGCTACTGTTTTGCCAGGCTGGCCGCCAACAATATCTGCCATACAGCCGTAGTAGCCGTCAAAAGTTTTTACTTCCAGGCCCATTGCTTCCAGTTCAGCGATGATGGCTTTTGTTGTTTCTTTTTCCTGCATGGAAAGTTCAGGACATGCGTGGAAAAATCTTCTTTTTTCAATAATATAGCTTTCAGTTTTTTCTGCTAATTCTCTGAAATTCATAATTAAAACCTCCGTTGGATATTTAATTAATGATAACATAATTCAGCATATTAAAACAATATTTTTTTTGCATTTTTGTGATTATTCCAATAAACCACATAGAAATTTATGAAATACATACATCATCGTCACACCAAGTGCTGCCACAGTAATATAAACAGCGGTAAAACCAATGTTTTCACTGATAAGTCCCCAGACCACAGCACCTATGGTCATGCCCAGGTCCTGGCTCATCATAAATGTGCCTGTTGCCAGGCCGCGGTCAGCAGGGTCGCAATTTTTTACCGCCCGGGTGTTTGCAACCGGATGCACAAACCCGGCACCCACGCCATAAACAGCAGCGGCTGCCAGCATCATCAGTGTGCTGTATGAAAACGCCAATATGGCAAATCCCACAGAGAACATCACTGCCCCGGTATAAAACACCTTTTTCTCCCCTGCTTTTTTGCAGAACGAAGCGTTAAAGACACGGCTTATCAGAAGACCGACGGCAGAAACAGTAAAAAACAGACCTATGTGACTGATGTCTCTTTCCTGGGCCATAAGTGGTACAAAAGAATAGACCGAGGCTGTACCCATAGCAAAAAATATTATGGTATAAGCCGCCGGCAGAGCAGATTTTTCATAAATTCTGAATTTCTGTCCCGGGTTTACATAATCTTTTTCATTGTATTTTATAAACCGGCCTGTGATGATAACCACCAGGGTGATTGCAGCCAGTGCCACCGCCATAAACCAAAAACCATACCGGTACAGCCACAGAGCTGCCGCAGGAGCCAGCGCCTGGCTGAGCACATTTGTCACACCATAACAGGCAATGGCCTTGTTCAACATACTTTCCGGCACTACATCACACACCATAGTGCCGCCTGCTGTGGTGATTGCAGAATACCCTGCCCCGAAAATTATACGCGCGGCAAACAGCAGCCATATCTGCCCCGTAAAAATCAGTAATACCGAAGAAGCAAAACACAGTGCCGCCCCGGACATAAATATAGTTTTTCGGCTTTTTCTGTCGCATATCCATCCCCATAGCGGTCGGGTGAAAAACGAGGACAATGTAAAAGCACAGGTAATAATCCCGGCCATGGATTTGTTTGCCCCCAACTGCAATGTGTAGCGGCCACTGACTGAATTCAGCATAAAGGACGCAATGTAAAAGAGAGTGGCCGACATGACCACCAGTATATAGTTTTTTGACAACAACCCTTTACCCATAATCCCTTTCATCCCTTTTACAGTAATAACAAAGGCAAAAATCACCTGCTAATATTGTGGACAAAAACAAACAGGCTCATTCGGGAAAATGAGCCTGTCTGTTTGTTAATATGTAGGAATATTTATAAAGGTAAAACCTTTACGGGCATAATAATACCACTATGCCGCACGGCGTGCAGGCTGCTGTTTGTAAACAGACAGCTGTGGTTTTCTGTGTCTGCGCATTTTCAGTTTGCGGCGCAGGTGATTTTCTTTATCATAGCAGTTTTTTGTCAGCAGACCGAAAAGCATAGTGTTTACAAAAACTGTGTATACAGGAACGCTGCCGAAAGAACCCAGGCTGGCTACTGTGAGAACTGCGAAAATAACTGTTGCGAAATTGTATATAGTAATTTTGTTCTGTATTGTCATATCATTCACCTTTTACAACCATTTACAACTGCAGGTTGTATCCTTTGATTACATAATACTACAACTTTCAGTTGTTGTCAACATTTTTTTCACAAAAAATTGCTGTTTTTACTACTTTTAGTTGTTTACAAATTGTAATATCTGTTGTATAATATAATCAGAATTACAACTGAAAGTGGTGAAGATTTTGTTCAGCCAACAGATTAAATTACTCCGCAAGGAGAAAAAAATAAGCCAGAGCCAGTTGGCAAAAGAGCTGCAGGTTACGCAACAGGCTGTGGGCAAATGGGAAACAGGCAAAAGCACACCGGACAGTGACACACTGCGCCGCATAGCTGAATTTTTCAGAGTAAGCGTGGACTTTCTGCTGGGTGTTGACAAATTGGTGGAAAACGCAGTAGCCGTGGCCAGCGGCGATTTTGCTATACCTATCATCGGTACTGTAAAGGCCGGTTACAATGCGCTGGCATACAACGATGACTATGGTGTGGAATATGCCAATGTGCGTAATCCGGAAGAATATTTCTACCTGATTGTAAAGGGTGACAGTATGGAGCCACGCATAAAAGACGGCGACCTTGCCCTGGTGCACAAACAGAACACTCTGAATGACGGTGACCTGGGTGTTATTGTATACGGCGATAACGAAGGCACTCTGAAACGCTTTGTAAAAAAAGGCAACACTATTATCCTACAGCCGTTCAACCCGGAATATGAAGCCAAGGTACTGACAGGCGAAGAACTGAACGATGTGTACATTGCCGGCAAAGTGGTGGAAACCAAAACAAAGTGGTAATAATTTTATAAAAACAGGCACAGTATCTACGGATATTGTGCTTTCTTTTTTATGGAGATATAATTATAAAAACAACTGCAATATTTTACATATTATAATCGTATACAATGCAGAGGGGTGGCAGTATGGAAAAATATTTTGAAAGAATAGTGTATACCTATTCTGACAGTCTGTACCGCATCTGTATGCATTATGTGAAAAACACCGCTGATGCACAGGATATAGTACAACAGACCTTTGTGAAACTGATAGAAAAGAATATAAACTTTGAAAGCCGGGAGCATGAAAAAGCCTGGCTGATACGAGTGTGCATAAATCTGTGCAAAGACCACCTGAAAAGCAGCTGGCACAGCAGAGTGTTTTCCATACAGGACCAGGAATTCACCTCCCCGGAATACAATATTCCTGACCAATACCCTCTTTTGAATTACATACGTACCCTTCCCCCTAACCAGCGCACCGCCATATATCTTTTCTATTATGAGGATATGCCGGTGAATGAAATCTGTACCGTCATGGGCGCCAAGCAGAACACCGTGCTGTCCTGGCTGCGCCGTGGCCGCAAAGCGCTGAAAAAAATGATAAAGGAGGAGCTGTGATGTTTAAAGATGATTATAAAAAAGAACTGGACAGAATAACTCTTACCGATGAATTCAAACAGCAGACTGTGCAGCTGCTGAAAGATACTGCCGCACAGGCTAAAAATTTACCTTCTACGGCAAAAAACACTGTACCATTCTCCAAAAAGCGAAACCTGCGCATTGCTGCAGGCTTTGGGGTGATGATACTGTCCGCAGTTATGGGTGCTTATTTCCTGCAGAATTACTTTATAAAAACAGATAATTCCGCAAACGAAACCGTACCACAGCAGGAAACTGTTGTTGCCGATAAAGAAAAACAATATGACGCTGCTCCGGCACAGACCAAAAGCCGTGTGTACACCATAAATGATGCCATAATGCCGGAGGACAGCGCTGATACAGTTGCTCACAACGGAAAAATGGACAAAGTTCAGTTCAACACTGAAAGCGGTGAAGGATACGGTTTTGAAGGGTATCAGCTTTATGATATTTCCCGTCTGAGCACCAATAATCTGTTTGGTGAAGATATTGTTTTTGACTCTCTGCCGCTGTATGAGTTTTCACCAATGGACTATGAAGATATACGTGCTGAATTCCGACACATACTTGATATAACAGGTATGACCGAAGAGGATATAAACTATACTGAATATCAGTGGGTGGAAATAGTCGACGACGGCGACAGAAAGGTGATAAATCGCACAATAGAAACAGACACCGCTGAAAAGCCGACAGAAACTGCACAGCTTTACACAGTGAAAGTGGATATGACCGGCGGTCTGGTGTATATAAGCCACGCCCTCAGTGAAATCGACCTGTATCTCTATGATGCTGTGCCTGTAACTGATGAGTTACTCGGGCAGTACGCCATGGAAAATTACACCCGGCTGCTGGGAGAAAACACAGAAAGCTATGTGTATGACACTTACAACATTTACGGTGAACAGCACTTTTTCCCACACTATGTTCACACCATAACAGGCGACTATGCCAGAGATGTGTTCAATAACTCTGCCGGTGCAACGCTGGTGTGGAAGCTGGATGATTTGTGGATGAGCCACAACGACAAAGGTGAAAATATCCATTTCCAGTACACCCCGGAAAGCTGCTACACCGCCACAGAAAGCCTGCCGGCAATCAGCTGGCAGCAGGCGCTGGGTATGCTGTACAACGGAGAATATCTGTCCAGCCGGCCGGAGCCGCTGGCTGAAGACACAGTGGTGGAAAAAATCGAGCTGGTGTATAAAGCACCGCCATACTATCCTCCGGCAGATTACAGAGCAGGCTATGCGCTGCCGTTCTACAAATTCTATGTGGAATTGCCGGAATATACCTGGGAAACGGACAAAGGCATACTGAAAACCTACGGTGCTTATTATGTGTGCGCTATAGACCCTGGCTATGTGGAATACACTGACGGATATGTAAACTTTAATATGTAAAATAAGGTGAGATATATGAAAAAGATAGTAGGTTTACTACTGACAGCATTTGTTATAGCCGCACTGCTGTCTGGATGTGGCAGTAAAACAATTGAAGAAATACCTGAAGGCAGAGAAATACAACCTCAGGCTGTGATGATAAACGGAAAGCTGTACTACAACACAGACCAGACAATAACACTGCGGCGCTGTGGTGTAATGGACGGTGAAATAAAGTATACCACCGATGAATACTCCCTGCCCCAAAAGGACAATCAGTCCAATTTTGGCACGGGATATGAGTATCAGCGAGTGGACGAACATCATTATGACATACCAATGGATAACCCTGAAGGCTGGATACGCTTCTGTGACGGAGATTGTGAGGACAGCCACCAAGAATCTCTATGCAGCCTGCCGCCGGATTTTGTGGGCAGCCAGCCATGCATACTTTTTGAAATTAAGTATTCAGCTACAAATGCTTTTACCGGCAAAGGTCATCTGCTTTCAGAAAATGACGGATTAACAATTTCTGATATTCTGGCAAACGGCGAATGGAATACAGAGGGCACAGCTGATTGTTTAAACAATATTGAACTGGTGATAAACGGAGAAACATACTATTATCACTCTGACTGCGGCACTTTCAACGACAACACAAACCAAAGAAGCCTGACAGTTGACGAAGAAACAAAAGCTGAAATCAACAGCATTATTTCAGAGTGCCTGTCAGCGAAAGAAATTATCAGTGACTGAAGCATAGTATAAAAAGCCATAAAGTCAATAAAGTCTTAAGTAAAAATTTTCAAGTTAACAGGGAGTACTCATTTTTTTAATGAATACTCCCTGTTTATATATATTTAAGTAATCTGTATGATAAATTGGAATTTGTTTATTTGATTATGTCACCGCAATGCATTGAGAGCTTGTCTATATAACTCTACTGCATCCAATTGATTAAGTTGATTAGTTTCTTCGAAAAACGCAACCCAGTTTTTCTGAGCATCAAAAAAACGAATGTCTCCTAAAATCTGTTTGAGATAATATTCAGCAAGTCCTTCTGTGATGCTCCATGTATTAAGTTCCTTGAATGCGTTCTCCTCTTTGAGTGCGTCGAATAGTAAGTATATGATAAACTCATGTGCAATAAAATAAAAGGCATCTATCGGGGTTCTTTCGATGCCAAACACATCCTGCTCGTCTGTTATATCAATCGCTTCTGCTCCGTTTTCTATGGATGTAACCAGTGTAGCTATGAAATAGTCATGATGCAATTTGATTCCAACTGCTTTTTCAGCCTTCTCCGTAAAGCCACTATCATCAAACAGTTGTTGTACAGCAGGGATATATGTAGCAATTTTTTCTTTCTCTATATTCCAGACATTTTCGATGAAGTAATCATAGTGCCTTATCATGACTTCAGCAATCCGGCAGATAGCTTGGCTGTGTTCAAGCAAATCATTAGAGATACTGTTATCGGTGGCCTGGCGCAGCAATTCGGTGTAATAATCTTTGGCAGATAGTTTTGCTGATGCGGCTTCACATACTAAAATTCCGTAAAGTGCGCCACAATGCTCCCCACCGCAAACTGTAATCAGTTTTTCATATTTTTTTAGAACAGCTAAATCTTCTTGCGGATAGATATGTGCATAGTAGTCACCATAAGAATTATCATACCCGCATCTAGATACGGAAAGCATATGGAATACATAATTGGTGTCCCTGTTTCCTACAAATCTTATTTTGTTCACAGCGTTTCTCTCCGTCAAATTCTTATTTATCTATTTAATCCTCCGAAACCCTTGTATTTTCAAGGACAATCGGCATTTTACTGTTCTTACCTTATGCATTTTCCCTTGTTTTTGCCCTTATGAGCAGAAACAAGGGAAACTTTTTGTTTAGGCTTCCCCGACCACCTTATCAAGCAGTCTTGCGGAAGTTCGTTTCGCTTCCCTCTTAGAGTGAGCGTAGATGTTCATTGTGGTACTTACATCAGAGTGTCCGAGCAGTTCCTGCACATCCTTTGGTGCTGCACCGTTGGAGAGCAGATTGCTTGTGAATGTGTGTCTCAGCATATGAAAATGGAAATCCTCAAATCCTTCCAGTTTCTTTTTTGCCGACCTTGTCATAACACCAACTGTGCTCGGTGACTCGTATGCTCCGTCAGGTCTCAGGCAGACAAAGGATATTTCCTTGTATCCGTCTGGCACTTCATCCGTTCTCGGCAGGCTGTAGACTTCATAGTAAGTACGGTCTTTCTCTTTGACCTCTTTGTAGTAGTTGAGGTGGTAGAGTTCGCCATACTTGAAGCGGTTCTTGTGCTGTTCCGTCTTTGCCTTTCTGAGAATGTCTGCCAGAGTGTCGCAGAAGTCCACGGTACGGACTTTCTTGCGTTTGGTAGCACCTATCTCTGTCTTGTGCCTTTGCCCGTTGTATCGCATACTGCGTCGCACTGTGAGGTACTGTCCGTCAAGGTTGATGTCCTGCCAAGTCAATGCACACGCTTCTCCGATACGAAGTCCTGTGTAATAGGCTATCTGCATCGGAAGTA
>JAFUNP010000002.1 GCA_017473015.1 Oscillospiraceae bacterium
CGGAGCGAATCCAGTACAAAGCCGCTGAGGGCACCTGACTGTCCGCGGAATTTCATGCCGGTATCACCACTGAGCCCCGATGTAATCACAGGAAGAACAGCACCGATTGTGATATAAGCAGCCAGTGCCACCAATGCCAGTGACGGACTGTATGAGCCTATAAACAGGCACATGACTGTGCTGAAAACAGTGGCTATCAATACCGGAGAAATTGTATGTGCGTAGAAAACCTCCAGCAGTTCAATGTCAGATGTAATTACAGAAATCAAGTCGCCTCGGTCCTTGCCCTCCAGTTTAGCAGGACAAAGCTTTCTCAGCGCCTGGAAAACATGGTCCCTGATTATAGCCAGCAGCTTGAAAGCTATATAATGGTTGCAGGCTTGTTCTGCATATCTCAACACACCGCGCACCAGTGCAAATACCACCAGTAACACAAAAATCATCCCTGTTCCTATAGCAACGGTGTATCCCAGACCTTTCAGTACGGCGAATGTTCCCAGTACAGTGATAAAGCTGGCGCTGAGGTTACCGATTACACCCATTGTAACTGCCAGTACCATAAAACCTGTAAGGGGTTTCACCAGTTTTATAAGTCTGGACATAATTGAAAAATTACTTCTTGTTTTCATTCTGTTCTTCCCCCTCTCCCCAGTTTTCCAGTGATTTTTGGGCATTATACAGGGCCGCATAAACGCCATTTTTCTCAATCAGCTGTGAATGAGTACCCTTTTCAGCCACTTTACCTTTTTCAAGTGCATAGATTATATCAGCATTTACCACATTGGCCAGGCGATGTGAAATAAGCACAACAGTTCTTTCCTGAGCCATTTTGTAAATAAGTGACATTATGATATTTTCGCTTTCCACATCAATGTTTGAGGTGGCTTCGTCAAAAATATAAACAGGGCTGTCATGGAGAATTGCTCTCGCCAGTGCAAGACGCTGGCACTGACCTCCGGAAAAGTTTTCACCACGGTCTTTTACCTGTGTATCCAGGCCGTCCAAAGATTTCATAAAATCAGCCAGGTTTACTTTTTCCAATACCGACCACAGTTTTTCATCATCGGCACTGCTGTCTGCCATCAGCAGGTTGTCGCGTACAGTGCCTTTAAAAATGTAATCGTTATGGCTTATATATGTAATATTTTTAAATACTTCTTCTTCCTTTATTTCACTCAGCGGTACGCCACCAATTGTCAGACTGCCACTGTAATTTTTGTTTCTGCCCATAATCAGGGAAGCTATTGTAGATTTGCCACAGCCGCTTTCTCCTACTATAGCTGTAAAAGCACCGGCAGGAATATTCATATCCACACCTGACAGGATTTCCCTGTCGTCTGTATATGAAAAATGCAGATTTTCCGCTGTGATATCATACTTTTCAGGGAAAGATATGTTTTCTCCATCAGATTTTATTTCCATATCCAGCAGTCTGAACATTTTGTCGCTGGCAGCTATACCGTTCATTGCAATATGGAAAAAACTGCCCAGCTGACGCATAGGTATGAAAAAATCAGCAGAAAGAAGAATAATCATCATGCAGCCTGCCAGGCCAATATTGCCTTTCATAAACTGTATAACGGCAATTATAATGCCCACAGCAGCACCACCGTAAGCCACCAGGTCCATAATAGTAATGGAGTTCAGCTGCATTGTCAGCACGCGCATTGTGATTTTTCTGAATTCTTCCGCCTGATAATTCATCTGACGGTTTTTCATTTCGTCTGCGTTGTAAATTTTCAGTGTTGTCATGCCCTGCAGGTTTTCCAGGAAAGTATCGCCCAGGTCGGTATATTTGCCCCAGTATTTACTGAGAAGCTTTTTGGCCCATCGCTGTACAACAATAATTGAAACCGGAATAAGAGGCACACACACCAGCAGCACTACAGCCGCAGGCAGGTTTATTGCAGCAATAACCACAAACAGTGTAAGCGGTGCCAGCATTGCATAGAAAAACTGAGGCAGATATGTACCATAGTAAACCTCCAGCTGGTCCACACCCTCAACTGCCACCTGTACTACTTCGCTGGTTCTTACCTGTTCTTTATAGGAAGAACCGATTTCCAGCATTCTGGAGTAGATTTTTTCACGCAGTGATTTTTTGACACTTTCTGAGGAAAGATAACTCATTCTGCTCTGGATAACGGTGCAGATATATCTTACATATATGCATAAAACCACAACCATTGCCAGTTTTACCAGACTGTGGGAGGTGGTATCTCCGGCATAGAGCTGCCGCAGAAAACCGGTGATACTGAACATCATAAAGATATTGGCTGTCAGTGACACCCACTGGCAGGCAACATTATAAAATATGTATTTTTTACTATCCCCCATAAACGAGAGAAGCCTTTTGTTAATCATATGTTTCTCCTGTATAAGTTAGCCAAAGCTAACTATTTGATTTAAATAAAACAGCAGATGGTTGTCTGCTGCTAACTACTGTATTAATATACTATTTTTCACAATCAATGTCAATACCTACAATCCCAGTCGGTAAAGTTATGCCGCCATCATAAACTTACTTACTTTTTACATAGGCTACACCTTACAAAATTGACGATATACTATAAAAGTGGTATTATTATTTTATAATTATTTTTTAATTAAAAGGAGATATACGATGAAAGTAGTAGTTGTTGGCGGCGGTAAAGTAGGCCAGTTATTGACACAACTGCTGGTGGAAGAAGACCACGATGTTGTAGTAATAGACAACAGTGAACATATATTGGAGCTTATCCAGACAAACTATGATGTAGCTGTGGTTCACGGCAACGGTGCAACTGTAGAGGTACAGTCTGAAGCCGGCGTAAATGAAAGCGACCTGCTGATTGCTGCCACTTCAAGCGATGAAATCAACCTGCTGTGTTGCGTAGTGGCAAATATGCTGGGGGTGACACATACAGTAGCCAGAGTAAGAAACCCTGAATATGACCATCAGATTGACTTCCTGCGTCAGAAGCTGGGGCTTGATATTGCTCTCAATCCTGAAAAAGCAACTGCCAGAGAGATTTTCAGAATGCTGCAGTATCCTTCTTTCCTCAAAAGAGACTCTTTTGCCCGGGGCCGTGTGGAACTGGTAGAAATCAAAATACCTGCAGACAGCGCACTGGTAGGCAAAAAACTGATGGAATCCAAAGATATTCTGAGGGTAAATGCACTTATCTGTGTGGTTGACAGAAACGGTGATGTTTTCATTCCTGACGGTAACTTTGTAC
>JAFUNP010000018.1 GCA_017473015.1 Oscillospiraceae bacterium
GACAGAATGTTGTTTCTGTCGTCTTTTATAATATCAGTTTTAATTTTTCCATCTGGCGACGGTGTTCTTTACCACTTGTCATTATATATATTCTTGTTGTATTTATACTTGAGTGTCCTAATACATCCGCCAATTTTGAAATGTCTTTTTCTATGCTATAAAACATACGTGCAAATAATTTTCGCAGATTATGTGGAAATACTTTAGAAGCAATAACACCTGCTTTTTTTGATAGTTTTTTCATACGCCGCCATATATATTTTCTGTCTATAGGGGTACCTTTTTTGCTTTTAAAAATAGCACCCTCTTTTATTTTTTCATCTCGAGCATATCTCAACAAATTTTTCCGCAGTTTTGCAGGTACAAATATTTTCCTTACTTTGTTTTTACAATTTACGACTATTTCTCCAGATTTAACAGCAGAAACTGTAAAATATTTAAGTTCAGATACGCGTATTCCCGTTCCGCATATTGTTTCCATTATCAGCAAAATCTTTCTGTCTTTTTTGGCTTCATTTAACAACTTATAATATTCTGTTTTTGTAAGCTCTCTTTCCTCGGAACAATAAACTGACTTCTGCCATCGGATATTTTTGACTTTACAATTATTCCATCCCATATAGCACAAAAAGCTGTTAATACCTGCCAAAATAGCATTTATTGTTCTTGGCGAATAATTGTTCTCTATTAGAAATGTTTTAAATCTCGAAACTAATTCTTTTGTTATGTTTTCATTATTTGCAAAATGTCTGAAACGCTTAACATCCCTGATATATTTCTCAACTGTTTCTTCGCTTTTTTCTTCTATAATCAAAAAATGCATAAATGAATTTATATTATCCTCTGTTATTCTCCTGGGTTTCATAGTGATTCTCCTCGTGTTTAAAATATATATCTATATTATACACATTTAATATAAAATTAATTTCGATAGAAGAATATGGATTACAATAAAAACAAAACTATTTCATAAATAATGTTTAACACTCTATATGTACTATCATTTTGTCGAAGAAAACCAGAGAACACTATTATTCCAGAAACTGTTTAAAAGTTTATAAACCCGATATGTATTTATACAGCATATCAGCAATTTGCTCCATTAATATGTCTGTAAATTTCTCCTGTCCTTCTTCTTTTATGTAGCCTACATCAACGCAATTTATAACTACATTACACATACTATGTATATCTTGAAATACATTTTCCAACTCAGATAAATCCTCAAAACTCACATTTACAAAAGCGTTTTCCTGATTGTTTAAATCATTATGATAATTTATTATTTTATCAAGTGCAAAACCACGGATTTTTAACTAAAACTTTTTACTTATATTGTATTTTGGGAAATGTTTTTATATAAACAAAAAAGCCGCCCGTATTCCAACCCGGGCGGCCTGTTGTGTTTCTCATCAAAAGGAAGATACTCCACATAATCCAAATTCGCAATAAAAACGACCAAGCTTTGCACTTGGTCGTTATGGTGAGCCATCGGAGACTCGAACTCCGGACACCCTGATTAAAAGTCAGGTGCTCTGCCGACTGAGCTAATGGCTCTCACCTTTTAAGCTGTTGTCCTTGACAGCTTTTATATTATAGCAAGCGTTTACAAAAATGTCAACACTTTTTTGTAGAAAATTTCAAAAAAATTATGATTTTTTTGTTTTTTGTAAAATATCAACAGTTTATATTGCTTTAACAAATTTATTTTACCACAAATTAACCATCAAATCAACCGGACAAGCTGTATACTACACAAAAATCCAATTTATGACAGAAATCCCCCTGTGTAAAACAGGGGGATTGATTTCATCACTATATGTTTATTACAGTCTGCGTTCTTTGATTTCTGCTACAACGTAATCAACAAATTCGCCTGTAGGCATCGGACCTACAAGGTTTTCTTTTCTTGCACGCACTGCCACTGCACCATCTGCGATTTCTTTGTCGCCAACAACCAGCATATAAGGAACTTTCTGCAGCTGGTTTTCACGGATGCGGTAACCCATTTTTTCGTTTCTGTCGTCAACTTTTGCACGGATGCCGGCAGCGTTAAGCTGTTTCAGCACTTCATATGCATAGTCTTTGTGAGCTTCAGAAACAGGGATTACAACAGCCTGTACAGGAGCCAGCCATGTTGGGAATGCGCCTGCAAAGTGTTCAATCAGAATACCGATAAAGCGTTCGATAGAGCCGTAAGCAACGCGGTGAATCATTACAGGGCGGTGTTTTTCACCGTCTGCACCAACGTATTCACAGTCAAAGCGTTCAGGCAGCTGCATATCCAACTGGATTGTGCCGCACTGCCATGTTCTGCCGATAGCATCGTTGAGGTGGAAGTCGATTTTTGGACCGTAGAATGCGCCGTCGCCTTCGTTTACGATGTAGTCCAGACCGATGTCTTCCAGAGCGCTGCGCAGACCTTCTGTTGCGATTTCCCAGTCTTCGTCTGAACCCATAGAGTCTTCCGGTCTTGTGGACAGTTCAGCATGATATGTGAGGCCGAATTTGGAGTAAACTTCATTGAACAGTCTTACAACGCCTTTGATTTCGTCTCTTATCTGGTCCTGTGTCATAAAGATGTGTGCGTCGTCCTGGTGGAAGCAGCGAACACGCATAAGACCGTTGAGAGCGCCTGACAGTTCGTGACGATGTACCAGACCAATTTCGCCTACACGCATTGGCAGTTCACGGTATGAATGTGGTTCCATATTGTAATACAGCAGACCGCCTGGGCAGTTCATTGGTTTTACTGCGTAGTCAACATCGTCAATTTTTGTAAAGTACATATTGTCTTTGTAGTGGTCCCAGTGACCGGAGCGTTCCCACAGCTGACGGTTGAGGATGATAGGTGTGGAGATTTCAACATAACCGTCGCGTTTATGCAGTTCTCTCCAGTAGTCCATCAGTTCGTTGTAAACAATCATACCGTTTGGCAGGAAGAATGGGAAGCCAGGACCTTCTTCTTTCAGTTCAAACAGACGCAGTTCTTTGCCCAGTTTGCGGTGGTCGCGTTTTTTTGCTTCTTCCAGCATGTTCAGGTATTCGTCCAGCTGTTTCTGTTTAGGGAAAGCTGTACCGTATACGCGCTTCAGCATTTTGTTTTCGCTGTTGCCTCTCCAGTAAGCACCTGCAACAGACATGATTTTGTATGCACCGATAGGTGCAACGCTCATCAGGTGAGGGCCTGCGCACAGGTCAACAAAGCCTTCCTGTTCGTAGAAGGAGATTTCTTCGCCTTCAGGCAGTTCGTTGATGAGTTCCTGTTTGTATTCGTTTTCAGGGAAGCGTGCCAGTGCTTCTTCTTTAGGCAGTGTGAAACGGTCAATTTTGCTGCCTGCTTTGGAAATAGCTTTCATTTCAGCTTCCAGTTTGGCAATCAGCTCTTCATCAATGTTTGCTTCTGTGTCGATGTCATAGTAAAAACCGTTGTCAACTGCAGGGCCGATTGTCAGTTTTGCGTCAGGAATAAATTTCAGGATAGCCTGAGCCATAACATGGCTGGCTGTGTGCCAGAATGCCTTTTTGCCGTCTTTGTCGTCAAAAGTGAGAATTTCCAGATGTACATCTTTGTCTGCGATTTCGCGCAGGTCACAGATTTCGCCGTCCACTCTTGCGCATGTAGCTTTGTCCAGCAGTCTTGGGCTGATGGATTTTGCGATGTCAGCATAGCTGATTGGATTTTCGAACTCTTTTACAGAGCCGTCTTTCAGTGTAACTTTAATCATAATTTTTCCCTTTCTGTGTTTTCAAGTTACGGATTGATTTACAGATTTTGGAATTTTGGTGCTGTAAAATAAAAAAGCACCTCCATCCCAAACGGGATGAGGTGTATAATTCCCCACGGTTCCACCCGAATTGCAGATAAATCTGCCACTCTTGCAAGATATAACGGTCTTTCCCGGGCGCGGTTCTCCACGCCGCTCAACGGTGGTATCCTGTAATAAAATCTGCCTTTTCACAGCGACCAAAGGCTCTCTGAAAGATTGTAACATACAGAACGTGTCCGTCTCATCGCTTTAGGGTAATATTACCACTTTTTATTTTGGCTGTCAATATATTCTTGACAAGTTTACATTATGCATTTAAAATATATATTGGAATAATTTTTCGTTGAATTTATATTATATATTATAAATAATATTACAATATAGCAATAGGGACCGGCTGGCTGTGCAGGGGCTGCTTTCGGGCAGTTATTATTTTGTCTGTCATTGGCCGGGCCGCAATCCGGGTTATATCTGGATGTTATTATAACATATATAAAATTTAATCCAAGTTTTTTAATCGATTTGAAGGAGACATAGTATGACATTACCATTATGGACAGTCTGTCTGGTAGTAGTCATTGTCGCAGTTCTGGTTGCCTTTGTTGCATACAAAAAAGGCATTAATGACAGAATAAAAACTGCCGAAGCTTTGCACGGCAGTGCTGAAGAAGAAGCAAGACGAATTGTTAATGACGCTATCAAATCAGCTGAACAAAAACGAAAAGAAACCCTTCTCGAAGCCAAAGACGAAATTTATAAAATGAAAGCCGACGGCGAAAAAGAACTGAAAGAACGCCGCAGCGAAGTTTCACGCCAGGAAAGACGCCTGAACCAGAAGGAAGAAAACCTGGACAAGAAAACTGATGCTTTGGAAAAGAGAGAAGCAGATATCAAGCAGAAAGAACTGCTGGTAACTGCCCGTCTGGACGAAATGGAACAGATGAAACAGCGACAGCTGGAAAAACTGGAAACAATCTCCGGACTTTCCCAGGAAGCTGCAAAAGCACTGATTCTGCAGCGACTGGACGAACAGCTGACACACGAAAAAGCAGTGAAAATCACAGCTTATGAAGACCAGCTGAAAGAAGACAGTGAAGAACTGGCAAGAAACCTGCTGACACAGACAATAGCACGCTGTGCAGTAGACCATTCTGCAGACGCCGTAGTCAGCGTAGTACCGCTGCCAAGCGACGAAATGAAAGGCAGAATCATCGGCCGTGAAGGCCGCAATATCAGGGCTTTGGAAACAGCCACAGGTGTGGACCTGATTATTGACGACACACCGGAAGCAATCACAATTTCCAGTTTTGACCCTGTGCGCAGAGAAGTGGCAAGACAGACATTGGAAAAACTGATTTCTGACGGCCGTATCCACCCTGCAAGAATTGAAGAAACAGTGGAAAAAGCCCGCAAAGATGTGGAGCTGACAATCAAAAAAGAAGGCGAAAGAGCTGTTATGGAAGCCGGCATCCACGGCCTGCATCCTGAACTGGTAAAACTGATAGGCAGACTGAAATACCGTACAAGCTACGGCCAGAATGTGCTGAAGCACTCTCTGGAGGTTTGCTACCTGTCCGGTCTTATCGCCGGTGAGCTGGGCATGGATGTGGCCCAGGCAAAACGCGCAGGCCTGCTGCATGATATAGGCAAAGGTCTGGACCACGAATACGAAGGTACACATGTATCCATCGGCGTGGAAGTTGCTAAAAAGTATAAAGAATCCAATGCGGTTATTCACGCTATCCAGGCACATCACAATGATGTGGAACCGCAGACTCCTCTGGCATTTATCGTAATGGCTGCCGACGCTATCAGCGCTGCACGCCCAGGTGCACGAAGAGAAAATCTGGAAAACTATATCAAACGTCTGGAAAAACTGGAGGAAATTTCCAACAGCTTTGCAGGTGTTGAAAACAGCTACGCTGTACAGGCCGGCCGTGAAGTCAGAATCATGGTTAAACCTGAAGCCGTAAACGATGACCAGATAGTAATTCTGGCACGCGATATAGTGGCCAAAATTGAAAATGAGCTGGATTACCCAGGTCAGATTAAAGTCAATGTTATCCGCGAAAGCCGCGCAGTTGACTACGCAAAATAATTCATATAGAGTTATGATGAAAATTCAGGGCACCCATTGGGTGCCCTTTTTATTTGTATCAGATAAACCTTCAAACAAACATCTGTAAGATACGCTATTATCATCCCATTTCATGGCTTTTATTTTATAAAAACAGCTTTTAAGGACGTTTTAGCTGGATTTTTGCGCACAATATGTTAAAACTGCTAAAAAAGATATTTATTTTTGTAAGGTAGTTGCATTTAATTTTGTGTATTTGTATGATAAAATAATATTGATAATATGCCCATGTGGCATGAAAGGTGGAATAATCATATGGCAATTTTTAACGGCACCCCTCATAATGCCGCAAAGGGCGGCGAAATAGCAAAAACTGTGCTGATGCCGGGCGACCCTCTGCGTGCAAAATGGATTGCTGAAACATTTCTGGAAGATGCAAAATGCTTTAATACTGTGCGCGGCATGCTGGGCTATACAGGCAAATACAAAGGTGTAGATGTATCTGTAATGGGCTCCGGTATGGGTATTCCTTCCATAGGTATTTACTCTTATGAGCTGTTCAAATTCTACGATGTGGAAAATGTAATCAGAATAGGTTCTGCAGGTGCTTTCAAGCCTGAAATGAACCTGTACGATGTGGTTATAGTAGAAAACGCATACAGCCGGTCCTCCTATGCAAAAGAGGCTTTCGGCTATACAGAGGACCTGCAGTTCCCTGCTCCTGAACTGAACGAAGCTATGGAGGCTGCTGCTGAAAAGCTGGGTAAAAAATACTGGAAAGGAACTATCCAGTCATCCGACAATTTCTATTCAGATTATTCAATCAAAAGGGAGCCTGTAAAATACGACCTGCTGTGCGCAGAAATGGAAAGCTTTGGTCTGTTTGCAAATGCCCGTCACCTGGGCAAAAAAGCAGCCTGCATCCTGACAATCTCTGACAGCATTGTAAACAAGGTGGAAACCACACCTGAAGAAAGACAGACTGCATTTGTGGACATGATGGAAATTGCTCTCAATGCAGCAATCACACTGTAATCAATTTTTTGACAAAAAAATTATTTTTATAAAATGAAAGGCGGAAAACTCCAATGGCAGAATTTAAAGGCACACCACACAACCGGGCAAAATTAGGCGACATCGCTAAAACAGTTCTTATGCCTGGTGACCCACTCAGAGCAAAATTTGTAGCAGAAACATTCCTGGAAGATGTAAAATGCTTCAACACAGTTCGCGGCATGCTGGGCTTTACAGGCAAATACAAAGGTAAAGAACTGTCCATCATGGCTCACGGCATGGGTATCCCATCAATCGGTATCTACTCTTACGAACTGTACAACTTCTACGGCGTAGAAAACATCATCAGATTTGGTACAGCTGGCGCTTTCAAACCAGAAATGGACCTGTTTGATATCGTTCTGGTTGAACATTCCTATTCCAAATCCACATACGCAAGAGAAGCTTTTGGTTACACAGAAGATGTTATGGACCCATCTCCTGAACTGAATGACGTTCTGGCTGCTACAGCTGAAGAACTGGGCAAAAAATACTGGAAAGGTTACATTTCCTCTGCTGACAACTTCTACTCTGACTTCTCTATTGAAAGAGAACCAGCTCCATACGACCTGCTGTGTGCAGAAATGGAATCCTTTGGTCTGTTTGCTAACGCTCGTTACCTGGGCAAAAAAGCAGCATGTATCCTGACAATCTCCGATAGCATTGTTAACAAAGTTGAAACAACAGCTGAACAGAGACAGACAGGTTTCGTAGAAATGATGGAAGTTGCTCTGAACGCAGCTATCAAACTGTAATTTATTATTACAAATCATTTGCTTTGTGCATAATTACAAAAAGACAGGCTTTAAAGCCTGTCTTTTTTGTATTTTACCAATATTTTTTTCTTTACATTTACTTTTGACTATACGAGTAATATAATAAAAATATATCTGTTATGGTCGGGGTACCGGCAAAAAAATATAATTGTTAAGGAGAGAGAATTATGGCAGATTTAAAGGCTCTGGCCGTTAAAAACCATGAATACGTTGTAGAAATGAGAAGACATTTCCACAAATATCCTGAAATTTCTACTCAGGAAAAAGAAACATCAAAACGCATCTGTGAAGAACTGGAAAAAATGGGTATTCCATACAATGTATATCCTGACTACACAGTAATAGGAATACTGGACAGCGGCAAGCCAGGTAAAACCGTGCTTATCCGTGAAGATATTGATGCTCTGCCTATGAAAGAAGAAACAGGGGCAGAATACGCCAGTGTAAATGACAACGCCATGCATTCCTGCGGTCATGATGCACACGCTGCAATGCTGCTGGGCATCGGTAAATCCCTGGTGGAAATCAAAGACGAAATCCCGGGGAAAATCCTGCTGGGCTTCCAGGTAGCTGAAGAAAACCTGAAAGGCGGCCGCACACTGGCCAAATTCGTAAAAGAAATGGGCGGCGCTGACCACTCTATTTCTGTTCATGTAGGCTGTGCTGAAAATGTGGGCCAGATGAAAATCGTAAGCGGTCCATTTGCTTCCGGCGTTATTTCCTACACAATCCATATCAAAGGTAAGGGCGGACATGGCTCTGTGCCTCATACAGCAAAAGACCCTATCAAACCTGCATGCGAACTGGTGCTGAAACTGGCCAGCCTGCCATCAAACGCAATTGACGCACAGGACCCTGTTGTATTTTCTACATGTTCCATCGTGGCCGGTACAGCCGCAAACATTATTCCTGATACAGCAAAAATCATGGGTACAGTACGTTACTTCAACAAAGACCTGACACAGCCTATCTTTGACTGGCTGGAAAATATTTCCGAATGTGTATGTAAATCTTACGGCGTTGAAAGAGAAATGGATTACATGTTTGACCCGATGATTCCTGTTGTAAATGACCCTGCTGCAACAAAAATTGCACAGGATGTTGCAAGAGGCATGGGCCTGGATGTAATCACAGAAGGCAAAGGCATGGGCAGTGATGACATGGCAGTTGTTCTGGACGCATTCCCTGGTTTCTATGTAAATCTGGGCTGTGCAAACGAAGCAAAAGGCTTTGGCCATGTGGCAAACCACAACTCCTGCTTTGACATTGATGAAGACGCACTGGCTATCGGTACAGAATTTCTGATGAAGAGTGCATTTGAACTGCTGAAATAATCAGAAAAGATGGGGTATTCCGCAAGGGATACCCCTGTTTTTTTACACACGGGAGGTAGCATAAATAAAATCATTTATATAAGACCGCAGGATAAATATCTGCATTCCTACTGGGAAACATTTGATGCAGTGGCAAGGGAAAGAAAATATCTGGCATCCACACAGCGGTTTCCATTCGAAAGCACTGTTGAATTTTATAAAAATATAACCGGCAAAGGACTGCCCCGGGTGTTTGCAATCGATACTGAAACAGACAGATGTATAGGATGGTGTGATATTATAGACAAAACCGAAACCACCGGCTATCTGGGCACAGGTCTGCTGAAAGAATACAGAAATATGGGTGTAGGTACAGCTATGTTGACCGCAGCGCTGAAACAGGCCGACGAATATGGGTTCAGCGAAGTGGAGCTGCAGGTGCTGGAAAGCAACACAAGAGCTATTCATGTATATAAAAAACTGGGGTTTGAGCATATCGCCATCAGAGATAAGAAACATATCTGGAAAGATACAATGGAAAGTGAAAATGTGCTGATAATGAAAAAGGCACTTTAAAAGGAGGATATACAAATGAAAATCACACTGGTCAGGCCTCGCAGAGAGGACAAGGAAAAGGTAATGGATTACAAACGGGAGTTTTTAGCCTATGGAGACCAGCTCCACGGCACATCCATGCTGGATGATTATGATGTATACGAAGAATGGTATACCGATACAATGAATAACACCAGCGAAGAAACAGTGGCGGAAGGCTGGGTAACAGCAACAACACTGCTGGCCATGGATGAAAATGACAGGCTGGTGGGTATGATAAACATACGCCACAGGCTGAACGATTATCTGCTGCGGTACGGCGGTCATATCGGCTATTCCGTACGCCCCACAACACGCCGACAGGGTGCAGCAACACAGATGCTGACACAGGCCCTGGAAATATGCCGTCAGCTTGGTATAGAAAAGCGGCTGGTGACCTGTGATAAAAATAATACCGGCTCTGCCGCCACCATACGCAAATGCGGCGGTGTGCTGGAAAACGAGGTATATGACGGTGATGTGATGACACAGCGATACTGGATAACATTATAATGCTGTGTCTGTTTTCGGGCGGATTTCATACAGACACTACGGGACGATGTGGGCATCGTCCCCTACAAATTTTACAACCTGCTGCATGTGACGGGTTTCCCGTCCCGTTGGTATATATCACTATCACGGAACGGTCAAACCACTGACCGCGTAGGGTGCGATAACCACATTGCACCGCAATGCCGAAAACCTGTATTACCCAATATAAACCATATAAACAAAAAAGACGCCGCCTGGCGTCTTTTCTTTTGTATATTGTATTGTGATTACAGAATTTCTTTTCTGGCGATAGGTGATGACAGGATAATCTGTGTGCTGGTTTCACCCATTTTCTGGAATTTCATAATCAGTTTTTCCAGGTCGCTGATTTCGAAAGCATCCACTTTAATCATATAGCTGTATTCACCTGTAACATGGTGGCATTCCACAACCATAGGTTCATTGCTTACCAGGTTAATCAGCTTTTCAGTATCGCTTGGCTGAACAGATACATTGATAATAGCATGTACTGTTCTGCCCATTTTGCGTGGATTTATGATAGCTGTATAGCCTTCAATAACGCCGTCTTTTTCCAGTCTTTTGATTCTTTCGCTTACAGCAGGAGCTGTGAGAGAAATGGTCTGTGTGATTTCCTTTACTGTCATTCTGCCGTTTTTCTGCAGCAGTTCAAGAATTTTTCTGTCAATAGCGTCCATTATTTTCTTCCCCCATAACATAAAATACAAAAAATAACTTAAAAGTGCTATTTTCTTATTTTATTTTAATCAAAATACGATTTACATTATATAATCATATCCGGGGTTTGTAAAGAAAAAAAACAAAATTTGTGAAAGTCTACATTTTTTACCGGTTATCCTGCTGATAGCTTGTAAAAATATATAAAAACTTTCTGTCCACTTTACCTTTTACTGCTATACCGTCAGCGGTGTATTCCTCGCTGTCCACACGGCCGTTCTCGCGGATGGTATTTATCAGACCTGTCTGGCTGTATGGCAGCAACAGATTAAGGTCAGCCATTCTTTCGCTGAGCTTGTCGTCAATGGCCTGCAGCAGCTTATCCAGACCATAGCCCGTTCTGGCACTGGTGAGTATACCGCCGGCCGGGATATATTCACTGTGTTCTTTATCAAATTTGTTGTAAACAGTGATTACATTTTCCATTTCGCAGCCAATCTGAGCCAGTACCTCGGTAGTAATCTGCAGCTGAATATCGCGGTCATCACTGGCAATATCGCACACATTAAGAATAATATCCGCATATTTTGCCTGTTCCAGAGTGGATTTGAAGGCCTCCACCAGCTTATGAGGCAGACGGGAAACAAATCCAACTGTGTCCACCAGGATAACCGTCTGTCCGCTGGGCAGCACCAGTTTTCTGGCTGTGGGGTCCAGCGTGGCAAACAGCATGTCTTTTTCAAAAATATCACTGCCGGTCAGAGTATTCAGCAGGCTGGATTTGCCCACATTTGTATAACCTGTGAGAGCCACTATAGGCACATCGTTTTTCTTTCTCCGGCTGTTCAGCAGGTCACGGCGTTTTTCCACCTGGGACAGTTTCTGTTTGATAAGGTCAATCCTGCCCTGGATATAGCGGCGGTCCAGCTCCAGTTTGGTTTCACCGCCACCACGACGGGCACCGCCACCACCGCCGCCGCCACCGCCCTGACGGGACATGGACACGCCCACACCGGAAAGACGCGGCAGACGGTATTTCAGCAGAGCCAGCTCAGTCTGCAGCTTGCCTTCGCTGGTTGTGGCACGACGGGAGAAAATTTCCAGTATAAGCATTGTACGGTCGATAACCTCTATACCCAGATAGTCGGAAATATTGCGTATCTGGCTGCCTGTCAGTTCACAGTCAAAAACGCACAGCTCCACTTCGTTGGCTTCGGCCAGCTGTTTTGCTTCCTCCAGCTTGCCTTCACCCAGATAATATTTGTTTTCAGGATTGTCTCTTTTCTGCACAATGCTGAAAACCACTTCCAGCTCCGCTGCTTCACACAAAGCTGTCAGCTCTTTTATAGAATCATCAATGTTGTATTCGCCGGTATCCACTGCGGCCAGCATTGTTTTTGTAAGCATAGATGTAATCTCACTTTCCATTTATTTATGAAGAATTTTGCCGTATTTTCACTTTATTTTTTCACATATATATGCTAAACTATGGCATATAAAGGAGATGATATGATGTTTTGTCCAAGATGCGGACGTACAGTAAGCGAAACAGCCAACTTCTGCGGCGGCTGCGGCCTGCCAAGAGCAGAGATATTGAAATACCACCAGTCACAGATGGCCACACCTGTGATTCCACCGGTGCAGGTGGAACAGCCACCGGTACAGGAGATTGAATCCACCATTACACAGCTGGAAAACCGGCTGAATGAGGACAATACTGTACCTGTAAATGATTATACCACAGAAGCGGCCGATGATACAAATACAATCGCCGATACTGTGACACCTTCTGATTTTATCCGGCAGGAAATAAAAGCCGAGCAGAAAGCAGCTGAAGACAGCGACCGGGTAAAATACGGTCAGTCACGGTACAGCTACCATGCACCTGTATACCCTGAAGCTGAAAAAGCTGAACAGCCATACACACCGGACTATTCATCCTACAGAGAAGAGGAAGAAAAGGACTACACAATGTCCACAGTGGATTACATCTGGATGATGATTATTTCCGCAGTGCCTGTGGTGGGTTTTATTTACCTGCTGTACAATGCTTTTGCAGCAGAAAACCCAAACAAGCGTTCTTACGCGCGCGCAGTGCTGATTGTGGGTATTTTCAGCTGTCTGATTGCAGCTGTGTTTGCAATGGGTCTGGTAATGTCCCAGCTGGCATTTTTCTATTGATAAAAACAAAAAGAGGCGGTAAACGCCTCTTTATTTTTTGTTTATTTTCTGCTGTCGAGGTAAGCTTTCATACCTGTCTGGTACAGGTTTTCGCCGTAGCTGTCAATAACAACTGTCAGCGGCATGTCCTTTACTTCCAGACGGCGCAGTGCCTCTGCACCCAGGTCTTCATAAGCCACGATTTCGGAAGAAACAACACACTGGCTCAGCAGTGCGCCTGCACCGCCGATAGCACCGAAGTAAACAGCGCCGTATTCTTTCATTGCGCCGATAACTTCGTCATTGCGTTTGCCTTTGCCTATCATGCCTGTCAGGCCGCATTCTTTGATAAGGTATGGTGAATATGCATCCATGCGGTAGCTGGTTGTAGGACCGCAGGAGCCCAGAGCCTGGCCAGGTTTTGCAGGTGTAGGACCTACAAAGTAGATAGTTGCATCCTTCAGGTCAACAGGCAGTTTTTCGCCGTTTTTGTGGGCTTCCACCAGTCTTTTGTGACCGGCATCGCGGCTGGTATAAATCACGCCGGACAGCAGCACTTCGTCACCGCTGCGCAGTTCTCTTACTTTTTCTACAGTCAATGGTGTGGTGATATGTTTTTTCATAATTAAATCTCCTTTGACTTGTGTCTTGTAACATGGCAGTTGATGTTTACCGCACAAGGCATACCTGCAATATGGGTAGGCATAGCCAGCACATTAACGCCCAGAGCTGTTGTTCTGCCGCCAAAGCCCTGTGGGCCGATGCCCAGAGCATTGATTTCTTCCAGCAGGTCTTTTTCCAGCTGTGCATAGAACGGGTCAGGGTTTGTTTCGTCCACATTTTTCAGCAGTGCTTTTTTTGCCATCAGGGCAGCTTTGTCAAAAGTACCGCCGATGCCAACGCCAACCACGATAGGCGGGCATGGGTTAGGGCCTGCATTGCGCACTGTGTCCACAACAAATTTCTTTACGCCTTCGATGCCATCTGCTGGAACCAGCATTTTGATGGCAGACATATTTTCACTGCCGAAGCCTTTTGGTGCAACTGTGATTTTCAGACCATCACCTTTTACGATTTCATAGTAAATCATAGCAGGGGTGTTGTCACCTGTGTTCACGCGGCGCAGAGGGTCAGCCACACAGCTTTTGCGCAGGTAGCCGTCAGCATAGCCCTGGCGTACACCTTCGTTGATGGCGTCTTCTATGCTGCCTTCCACATACACTTCCTGGCCGATTTCAATAAATACACAGGCCAGACCTGTGTCCTGACAGATGGCAACCTGATTTTTTGCTGCAATCTGGTAGTTGTCAATCAGCAGCTGGAGTGTATTTCTGGCAGGCAGATAGTCTTCTGCTTCGATAGCCAGGTCAATGGCACCGCACACGTCCTGTGGCAGATGAATATTGGCATCAATACATAATTCTCTGACTACTTTTGTGATTTCGTCGCTTTTGATTACTCTCATAGAAATATCCTTTCTGAATAAATTAATTTATGCATTTTCCTTTTCTATATTAAGCTTTAATTATATTGTATAGTTCTAAAAACAAGCTGTCAAGTTATTTTACTTTTATTAGACATTTATATAAAAAAGGTGTATAATATATATGCAAAATTATTAAATAGTTGTGTTGAAATAATTTTCAAAATTTATTATAAATCCAAGAGGTATTTAAATGAAAAACAGCACCCTTCACACTCTTATCAATGCAGTAATGAGCCGTGACAATGGCAAAGATTACACTATAATCGCCATTGATGGTCCAAGCGCCACAGGCAAGAGCTCTTTTGCGGAACAGATAGCATCAGAATTCAAATGTGAAATTTTCCACATGGATGACTTTTTCCTGACAGAAGAAGAAAAAACACCTGAAAGACTGGCTGTGCCTGGCAACAATGTGGCATGGGAAAGATTCAGAGATGAAGTTCTGGAAAAAATTGACGCGGGCGAACCTTTCAAATATCAGAAATACAACTGCCGCACAAAAGAATTCTACCCAAGCAGAACAGTGAGAAAGAAAAAGCTGTATGTTGTGGAAGGTGTATATGCACACCATCCTGAACTGGCAAAATATTATGATTACAAAATGTTTTTTGATGTAACAAAGAGAACACAGCAGGAAAGAATTTTGAAACGCAACAGCGAAAAAATGGCCAAACGATTCTTTGAAGAATGGATTCCGCTGGAAGATGCGTATTTTGATGCATACGACATCCGCGCAAAAGCAAGCTTTGTTTTTGACACATCCAAAGCATTCTGATAAAAGGTTTAAATAACAGATACGCTATAATAAAAATTAAAAACACCCTGCAAGTCTAAAAAACTTGCAGGGTGTTTTATAGTAGGATGTTATGCTTTAGCAATCAAAGTGATTATAAATATGTTGGATCTGAAAACAGTTTTCATCTTTACAGGCGTACCCTTTACTATTGAGTCATCCCAAAAAATGGCAAACTCATCTTGAATCCTTCCTTTTTCAGTGGTACCATAGCTACCGAAAATATGTTCCTTTAATTTAGTATCGTAGCCTTCGTATATTACTGTATCTCTCTTTTCCCACTCTTTTGGTGTACCAACAACTTTTTCGAGCCAGTACAAAGCTTTTATCTTGTCAATAGCAGTACCCTCTCCTTTAGCATACATTACACCACATTCACCTTGTGCCTTGGTATTTCCCTGTTCTGCAGCTTTTTCGAACCAATAGAGAGATTTTTCATAATTTTTTGGTGCACCTTCACCTTTATTGTACATTGTACCACAATTATACTGTGCATCAACATTACCTTGTTCTGCAGCTTTTTCGCCCCAGTAAAGAGCTTTTTCTTTGTTTTCCATTGTGCCTTTACCGGTATAATACCTTGCTGCGCAGATGAACTGTGCTTTTACATTTCCCTGTTCCGCTGCTTCTTCATACCAGTGCAAAGCTTTGGCTTTGCTTTCTTTTTCGTCTTTACTGTCATATATTATACCACAGTTATACTGTGCAGTAATGTCTCCCTGCTCTGCAGCCTTTTCAAACCAATAAAGAGATTTTTCAATATTCTTTGCTACCCCTTCACCTTTATTATACATTACACCGCATTTAAACTGTGCATCGACATTACCCAGTTCTGCAGCTTTTTCATACCAGTAAAGTGATTTTTCTTTATTTGCAGCTGTACCTTTGCCAGCGTCATACATTATGGCACAGTTATACCGTGAACTGGCACGTCCAAGCTTGGCAGCTTTTTCAAAAAACACAAGTGCCTGCTGATAATCATTCCGTTTATAGTATTTCATTGCTTCTGAAGCCATTTCGCTGGCTTTTTTCTCCAGTCTTGCTACTGCTTTCGGTTTGTCTGCTCTGGAGTCATATATTTTTGCCCAGTGAATAGCCTGTGTGTAGTCTTCGATAACCTCATAGGCTATCATCATATTCCATGATACATCTATACCATGTTTTTCAGCCTCTAAACCGTAAGCAATTCCTTTTTCTATATCTTTCCATTCTTCTGCAGCATCCTCTACTGTAGGATTTAAAAGACACTCCATAGTAAAACCTGTTATATATAATTCTATTACTGCTTCTACAGCTTTGCTATACCATAAGTCGGCTGCTTTCTGCAGATATACAAACGCATCCGTATTATCTTCTTCTGCCAGAGTTACATATTTCTGAAAAAGTTCTTCCGCTGACATCATATTCATAAATTTATCCTCCTGAATCAAACATTCAATATGGTTTCATTATCTGATATTTACTGTTCAAATTATTGGTTTACCAGCCAGGATGCGCAGGCCACATCTTCACAGGCCAGACCCTGGGATTCAAACATTGTAATGTCTTTTACATCTGTTCTGATAACAGCTTTACCGCTGACTACCCGGGCAAGGTCAGCCAGAATGTGTTCTTCTGTAATCAGACCCTCCTTCAGCGGGAACAGGTAGTCTCCTGCTTCATTTTTGCAGGAAACATAGTTGTCGCACACCAGCTTGGCTTTCACCACACAGGCGCTGTCGATTTCTCTGGCTGCTGCGGCACAGGCACCTACGGCGTTGATATGCGCCCCCTCTTTTACCCATTCGCCCATCAGCACAGGGGTGCTGCTTGGGGTTACTGTGCAGATAATATCCGCATCTTTTACTGCATCGGCACAGTTTTCGCATGGTACAAAAGTGATGGCCGGATATTCTGCCCGGTGCTTTTCACAGAAAGCAGTGCTTTCTGCCAGTGTTGGGCACCATATGGTAACAGTGTCAATATCTCTTACCAGTGTGATAGCTTTCAGATGCATATCAGCCTGTACACCGCCGCCTATAAGGCACATTGTACGGGCGTCTTTATTTGCCATAAAATCAGTGGCCAGGGCGCTTACTGCACCTGTGCGGATGGCTGTGATGGCGCTGCCGTCACATATACCCTGCAACTGACCGTCCTCTGTGGAGAACACAGCCACTATACCCTGATGGCTTGGCAGTCCGATTTTGAAATTGTCGTGGAAAACAGTAATCAGCTTTGCACCGGCTGTTTCCCGGTATGGCAGCACTGCAGGCATAATACCCAGCAGCTTGCCGTGGTCTATAGGCAGAACACTGCGAAGTTTGTTTTCTATTTTTTCATCGGCAAATGCCATAAAAACATCTTTCATAATGCCGATGCAGCTTTTCATATCCAGTTTTTCATTGACTTCCCGGGCGGAAAGATATTTGATATCCATAATATTCTCCTTTATTCTGCCATAGCATAGTTGAGGGCAGCCAGTGCGTGCAGTTCTGTGGAGTCAAAAACAGGCACAGGGCTGTCTTTCTGTTTGATAAGCATCTGGATTTCGGTACAACCAAGGATAACACCCTTTGCGCCCTGTTCTTTCAGTTCATTGATTACATTCACAAAGTATTCTCTTGAAGAATCCTTGATGATATTGAAAGTCAGTTCTTCTTCAATAACGCGCATGATTTCGTCCATCTGTTCAGGTTTTGGCACAACTGTATCAATGCCGAAATCATCTTTCAGCTTTTTGATGTAGAAAGGCTGTGTCATTGTAAAGGTAGTACCCAACAATGCCACCTTGTCAATACCTGCATCCTTTATAGCCTGACCTGTAGCATCAACAATGTGAATCATAGGAACATTCACATTGGCCTGAATTTCATTGAAAACAGTGTGCATTGTGTTGGTACACATAACGATAACATCACTGCCTGCTTTTTCCAGAGACTGTGCGATTTCAATAAACTCCTGAGCCAGTGTATCCAGCTGGCCGGAAGTAACCAGATTGTATTTTCTTTCCAGGTCTGTGGAAAAGATAATTGATTCCACAGTGGATTTGTTGCCCAGACGGTTGTTGGATTCTTCGTTGATAATTCTGTAGTAGTCAACAGTTGACTGCCAGCTGAGACCACCGATAAGACCTACTTTTTTCATAAAAACGCTCCTTGATTACGGATTTAAAATATACTTTTATGATAACACCCCTACAGGTTATTTTCAACTTGAAATTGAACCGCACAAGCTATATACTGAAAATATAAATCACGGGAGGTATTTATTATGGCAAAAATCACTGCTCTGGGCGAGGTGCTGATAGATTTTGCACCTGTGGCCAAGGACGAAAACGGCTACCCTACACTGAAAGCCAACCCCGGCGGCGCACCGATGAATTTTCTGGCGGCGGTGGTAAAATACGGTCACAGCGGCAGTATGATAGGCAAAGTGGGTGATGATACCTTTGGCAATCTGCTGATAAACACCCTGAATGACTGCGGAATAGATACCACCGGCATGGTAAAAGACAAAGATTTTTTCACCACTCTGGCTTTTGTGACACTGGACGATAAAGGCGACAGACGGTTTGCCTTTGCCCGCAAACCCGGTGCTGACACACAGCTGAAGCCTGAAGAAGTGGACAGAAAGCTGATAGAGGACTGTGATGTGTTCCATTTCGGCACATTGAGCCTGACCCACAATCCGGCCATAGATGCCACATTTTCTGCTTTGCAGCTGGCAAGGGACAAAAACAAGCTGATAAGCTATGACCCTAATCTGCGACTGAATCTGTGGGAAAGCGCTGACGATGCACGCAGGGCGATGCTGGCAGGGCTTGATTATGCCGATGTGGTAAAAATCAGCGATGAGGAAGTGGAGTTTCTGTGGGGATGCGGCTGTGAAGAAGGCGCACGAAAGATAATAATGGAATACGGCGCCCAGCTGGTATATGTGACACTGGGTGAAAAAGGTTGCTATTATGCCACAGAAAAAGAAAAAGGCTATGTACCCAATCCAGACGGCATAAAAGCGGTGGATACCACCGGTGCAGGTGATATTTTCGGCGGCAGTGCCATGAGCCGCCTGCTGAACACAGGCAAAAAGCCTGCCTGGCTGACAAAGGACGAACTGGAAGAAATATGCCGCTTTGCAGTAAAAGCTGCAGCACTGTCCACACAGACCGTAGGCGGATTTACAAGTATTCCGGATATTGAAGAAGTGGAAAAATTATAAATTACTAGAAAACATGTTGAATCACAAAAACAAAAGCCGGGGTTCCCGGCTTTTTGTTTGCAATTATTCTTTTATTTCTGTCATGCCGGCAGCAGTGATGGTCTGCATTGCCGTCTGTGCCTCCTGCTGTGTGTTATAGCGGACCACAGTCTTTTTGCCGCCGTCTGTAAGCTGTGCATAGATATAGTATTTGCTGCCCACCTGCTCCATATAAAAGCCATCCACATCCTGTGGGCGGTTTCTGTGTGCATCGGTGGTTTTGTAAAGAAATTTCCACATAATATCACCTATTTTATTTTGAGATAGCGTTTCAGTCTGTAATCAACATAGGTGAAACAGCCAAGGAACATTTTCCATTCACACCACAGATAGTTTGGCAGATTTTTCAGACGGAATTTTGGTCTGATAATGTCATCTTTCATTCTGAATGCATTTTTTGTGCCTTCAATCAGTTCTTTGTCAAAACCATTATGGCGATACATCAGGTATTTAGGCAGAAAACCAAGCAGAATAAAAGGCAGATTGAGCAGAAGCATAATAGGCGGCTGGTTTTTGTACAGCAGCAGTGCTGTGTTCTGGCCGGATTTCAATGCTTTGAAGGAGTTGTATCTGCCGCCTGTTGTGGCAGAACAAATGTGATAGCACCTGGCCTTCGGATTGAAGATATTTTTATAACCCCGGTTGTTGGCACGCCAGCCCAGGTCCACATCTTCGCCATAGGCAAAGAAAGCTTCTTCAAAATAGCCGATTTCATCAAGGATACTTCTTCTGTACAATGCTGCACCGCCGCAAGCAGAAAAAATACGCTCCTGTTTCTGGTATCTTTTCCAGGACAGGCCGTCACCGCGTTTACAAGTCCAGCCGAACAGCGGCACATAGTCACCGGCATCATCGGCCAGGTCACGGTTGAAATGCTGTATCATCAGACTACCTACAGAGAAAATCTGAGGGTCAGAATCAGCCACGCGCACCAGCTCTGACAGCCAGTCCGGTTCAGCGAAAGCATCGTTGTTGAACATAACCACATATTCAGCGTTGCTCATTCTTATGCCCTGGTTTACAGCCGGTGCAAAACCCAGGTTTTCTTCATTTACGATAACACGCAGATTTTCAAAACGGGTGGCACATTCTTCTATTATTTTCATAGAGCCATCAGTGCTGGCGTTTTCTATAACAATAATCTCATACTCCTGGTCAAAATTCTGGTTGATACAGCTGTCTATGCAGTCTTTCAGCCATTTTTCACCATTAAGATTAGGAAAAATAATACTTGCTTTCATAAATACCTCATATACTGTGGGATGGGGCAGTTTTGTCACATACCTCTATTTATTATAGAATATATACACCCAATCGTCAAATATTTTGGCAAACAAAAAAGCCGTCATAAGACGGCTTTTTTACGAAAAATCGATTTAATTATGCTTTGTAAGCGATAGCTTCGATTTCCAGTTTAGCACCCTTTGGTACTGCTGCTACCTGGAAAGCAGAACGAGCTGGGTATGCGCCTTCAAAGAATGTTGCGTATACTTCGTTCATTGCTGCGAAGTCTGCGATGTCAGCCAGCAGAACTGTTGTTTTAACAACATCAGCCATTGTGTAGCCTTCAGATTCCAGAATGTTTTTGATGTTTGTCAGAGACTGTTTTGCCTGGTCTTTGATATCATCTGATGGGAAGTTGCCTGTTGCTGGGTCAACTGGGAGCTGACCGGAAACATAGATTGTTTTTTCTGTTTTGATAGCCTGTGAGTATGGGCCGATAGCTGCTGGAGCTTTTTCGCTGTAAACTACTTTTTTCATTGTAATCAAATCCTTTCGTTTTTTAACGCACCTGTAATTCAGGCGCTTCTTTACGATATAAGTATAGCATTTTTATGATAGTTTTTCAATAGTGACAGATAAATATACACAAAAAAGGACTCCGCATCTGCGGAGTCCAATTTTTTAGTGATTTACAATAATCGAATAATTTTTTAATTAGTCGAGTTCGTAAGCAACGTTCATATGAACTTTGCCGGATTTCTTCATCATTACTGCGTATACAGCTGCAACTGCAAATGTAGCAACGTTAATAGCAACGATAACCATAGTTGTACCGGAAACGTTCATGTAGAACTGTACAAGTGTTACCAGGATAGAAGCTGTCAGACAGCCTTTGAACAGACCATCGGAAACATGGAATGGGGATTTTGCCCACTGTTCTGGGAACATTTTTGGCAGTTTCATAATACCCCAGATAAGGATAACGTTCTGTACGTTACCGATAATCAGTGTCAGCTGACCCAGAGAGTCAACATCCAGACCAAAGAGGATAGCAGCCATGTTGATTACGTAGAAGATTGTCAGCATTGTAGATGGAACGCCTGCTTTGTTCAGTTTACCGAAGGAAGCTGGCAGCCAGCCGTCCTGTACAGCCTGGAACAGAGGTTTTGTTACCCAACCCATGGATGCGTTCAGTGTTGTACCAAGAGCGAAGCAAGCACCACCGATTACGAACAGGTAGTAGCCCCATGTTGGCATAACAGCTTTAGCAATAACGGACAGGTTACCAGCAGCGATAACTTCTGTAGCTGGCAGGATACCACCGATACATGTAGCAATCAGAGCGTACAGAGCAGCAACACCCAGTGTGGATACAACGATAACAACTGGAATGTCTTTCTGTGGGTTGATAGCTTCAGCAGAGTAGTTAACGATGATTGTAGCACCACCTGTAGCAAATGTCAGGAAAGAAGAAGCCTGCAGCAGACCTGTGATACCGTTTGTGATAAGAGGTGTGCCGTCAAAGCCTGGGCTTGTGAAGTAACCTGACCAGTGTACATTTGGCAGACCGAATGCACAGAACATCAGCAGAGCAATAACCAGAACATAGAACATGTAGTCCTGGATTTTAGCCATTTTTTCTGTACCCATCAGGTTCAGAATGTAGAATGCTGTAAATATTACTGCTGTTACGATTGTGTTTTTACCCTGCCATGCAGGTACCAGAGAAATCAGGTAAGATGTAAAGCCAATTGCGTACATAGCAAGTGAGCAGTTGGAAATAAAGTAAGTGATTACGTAGAAACCTGAGAATGTTTCGCCAACGAACAGAGCTGCCTGTGAGTATGTACCACCTTTAAGACGTACTACGGATGTGTAGAATACTGTTGGGATAGCACCGAATACTGTAAATAC
>JAFUNP010000019.1 GCA_017473015.1 Oscillospiraceae bacterium
GGAGGTGCAATTATGAATATTTTAAACGACATTAAACTTCTGCGTGAACTTGATACACTGCGCAATGAATACGACAGTGCATATCTGAATTTAAAAAGAAATATTTCTTCTGCATATCAGATGTATCTTGTTCAGAAAGCCGAAACAGATTTCAGAAATAAAAATCTGGACAGTTTCAGATGTTACCTTGTGGATGACCACACTAAAAATCGGTTTGCAGCCTATTGCGGTGTTGATTCCGGTGAAAGAATTTACTACATGATTAAGAATACCGAAGACTTCGGAATGGTCTTTGTAATGGGTAAAAACAATATTGTTGTTTCTCAAAAGCCATTTTTTAATGAAGATACTGTTTTGGATATTCTTTTCACTTTTGAACTGCAGATGACTCTTTGTAGTCCTGACGATATTTATTAAGGAGGTATATTACTATGAATTTTAACTTCGATAATTATTTCTTTGATAAAACCCGGCGCAATGAATTCAGTGACAACGATTCCTGCCGTATGGCTGCATTCTTTGTACAGGATGGCAGGTGCTATGTTACCGGTATGATTTTACGCTCCGGTGAAAGACAGCTTCACCACCGCTTGCCAAAGAGCAAAGGCGGCAAGGACACTCCGGAAAATCTGATTTTCCTTGAAAGCAGAGTGCATAAGATGGTGCATACCAGAAACTATGATGAATACTGGACTCTTGAGAAAGAACTTAACCTGACAGATGCACAGTCCAAAATGGTGGAACAGCTCCGTTATGAAGCCGGCAGTTGCTTCTATGTGTAGGGAGGGGTGTATATGAATGAGTTTCTGACGATGCTGGTGTTTGAATCAGCAATACTCAACAACTACAAAATCAAAGGCTTTGAGCATATGGATATTGACAGGATTAAACTGTTTCTCTTTCCTGAAGAAGACAAACTGACACCTGTTGCTGTACTGATGACCAGATTCAATCAGATTGTACATATTTCAAGTTTCGGGAACAGATGGAATATCAGTACCGCAAATACTGATTTAGGCGAACTTAAAGAACTGTTCTTCCGTGAACTTTACAGCTATATGAGCATATTCACCCACAGCAATGAAAACTTTAATATGAAGCTTATCCATATTGCAAGGGAGATGGCTGATAATCACAAGATGCAGTTTACCTGCACATCAAAGGACTTTCATAACTATGTGCTTACAGTGACAGTAGAGCACCCGGATAAAGAAAGCCATGTTATCGGCAGAGAAATATTCACCTGTGACAAAGTAACTTTCGATAGCCTGCTTGAAAAGGTTACTGAAACAGGAAACAGAATATGGAATAAGTATATTGAATGGCAGCCGTATGCTTATGCTACAGAGAGGAGGTAACAGCTATGATTAGACCCAATGTATCGATTTTATCGCTCAGTATGAATTTTTCAGGTGATGATAAATTCAATCTTCTTGAGATATATGACGTTACAGGGGTAGATTACCTTGTAAATATGGCAGATGAGAAAAACATCATCAGCACCTGTATTTTCTTCAGTAAAAATGACCCGCCTTTCAAGCTGCTGACCTTTGGCAACGGCTGGAAGCTTACTCCAGGTATATCACTGGACAGGCTGAAGAGAATGTTTCTGGAGGAGGTATACACAATGATGTATACCTTCTCCCACCGCAGGAACAGTGTAAGGTTCCGCCTGGTACATACACATATTGTACTGGAAAACGGAGAAAAGTTTTACATCTATGCAGAGTCTTTTGACTGCAAGGAGTTTATTATTAATGTAAGTCTGTGCAATGATGAAACGGAAGAAGAAACCACTGTTGCAGCCGGCACATTTACTCTGGAAGACAGGACATACTCAGGGCTTGTGAAAAAGGCAAGCGAAGAAGCCGATAAGATGCTGGATAAGCTTTTCGACTTTGAAAAATATTTAAGAACAGGAGATTTTACCAAATGAATGACATGGAGAAATGGATTATAAACCTTTATTACAAATACCCGGACAGATTCGTTATATACGAGGAAAACAGCAAAAGCACTGACAGTTGCAAGGCATACACAATCATTGGTGTAACCAAAAGCCTTCTCAGTATATCCGCCTTAATCTATATCAATGTATATGGTATTGTTGAAAAGATTGAAAAGGCTATGGTTATTGATGCCAAGGCATACTTTGAGTCATTGGATAAAAGTGCTTAACCCTCTTTGAGAGTAACTGAACTGCAGGTGTATAGCCTGCAGTTTTTTTACTTAAGTACAGGAATTTTCAAAAAATGATTAATATTAAAAAAAAAAAATCCTCTGCCATTTTTATACGGCAGAGGACATATTTATACATTTTTAAAAATATATAAGTTGCTGTAAAAGACTCTTGGGTTGAGTTGTAATCGCTTTTTTGCAAGGGCCATCAAGGGGCCACCTATCCGTTAAAACATATCAGTTAATAACAATTTGCATGATTTTGAAAATCCGTGCAAACCCTTTATTTTAGCGGGTTTATCAAACTTTGAGGAGATATAATAAATTATATGAAATTGGCACTTATACTTCAATACCCAGTTTCATATATTAATCCTCCTTGTCAGAAAACCGCCCTCTGCGGAATTTCTGTTTCTTATTTGTTTAGATATGAACATAATTATCTAATATATAATAATACACTATTTTTGTCAAAAAGTCTATAAAGAGCCGTGCAAAATAATGGCTGTATATGGGATAAGGGCAGAGAGACATTTTCAGGCCGCTTATGCAGCCCTGGATGACGGCTTTGACAAAGGCTGCAGGTCTGCTGTAGAATATCCCCAAGAGGTGGAAATATGGCAGCGAAAAATACCGATGACGTTATTTACGAAATACTTTCCGTGGTGGCGGAAATACCGGCAGGCTGTGTGGCCACCTATGGCCAGCTTGCCCGCCTTATCGGCCGTGAGAAAAATTCCCGACTGGTGGGCAGAGCAGTGAAAATATCCTCTCTTTACGGTGAGTTTCCCTGTCACCGTGTGGTGAACCACGCCGGTCGTCTGGTGCCCGGATGGGATGAACAGTATCGGCTGCTGAAACAGGAGGGCGTCACCTTCCGCGACGAAACCCATGTGGATATGAAAAAGCATCAGTGGGATGTATGAAAAGACAGCTGTAAATAATATGCATCTATACAATAAAATCCACGGTAACATCTGTTACCGTGGATTTTATTTACGATATATCAAGGATGGTTAATATCATTTTGTTTCCAGCAGGCTGGTCATGGCTGTACCGGCCAGAGGGCATTTTGTATAGCAGATACCGCAATCGTCGCAGTCCATGTAGCGTATGTAATATTTCCCGTCATCACCCTGGTGGATAGCTTTTTCCACACAGTTTGCCTGGCACTCGCCACAGCCTATGCACCGGTCTGTGATTTTATAGGTCATAGGCAGTTTTTCCATTCCGCCAAAAGCAAAGCGCATACGGCGTATTCTTTCTTCGGCGTACAGGTGAAACATTTCTCCTTCGCCTTTTTCCAGCTTATACAATACCATTATACCGGGATTTTTGCGGTACATTTTGACAGTGCCGGGATTCAGTTTGAAAAATTCGTCCCATACCCATCTGTCATCTGTCACATCTTTTACCCATGCACGGATTTTCAGCGCATATTTCATATCCACAGTTGTATTGAGAACTATTTCCGGCCTTTCACACAGCTGTTTGTAAAAAGGCTTGCCCTTTGATGTCATAAAATACAGATTTCCGTCCGGCAGCAGGTTAAAGTCTATAACTCTGTTTTCCGGCTGGCCGTTGTTTACAGTAGCTGTAGGCATAAAGCGCACTTTATGTACCAGTTCAAAGGCTTTTGCCACCACTTCTTCATCTGTGTTTTCATCAGTGAGTCCCCACAGAATATCGTTTACTTCCCATGTCAGATTTCTTGTATTCATAATATCGCTCCTTTTCACCTTTTTATATGCATTTTATTATAATCCCTGATATACATATCTTCAATTGACTGTTACGACTAATATTTTCCTGCAATTTTATGCATTTTGTCAAACTTTTAACATATCTTTTGACTGGATTATCTGTTTGCCACCAATGGTAATATATGATAAAATTTTATAAAAGAGAGGGAGTGAAAGGATGAGCACCTATTGCATTTCTGATATTCACGGTGAATATGACAGATATATAAAAATGCTGCAGCTGGTTGATTTTTCAGCTGACGACACCATGTATATCCTGGGTGATGTGATAGACCGTGGCCCTGACAGCATAAAGCTGCTGGAAGATATTATTGCCAGACCAAATGTACATATGCTTCTGGGTAACCATGAACAGATGTGCCTGGATACGCTGGGGCCTGTGCCGGAATTCGGTGCCCGCCAGCTGTGGCAGTCCAACGGCGGTGGCAAAACCCGCAGCCGGCTGCTTTATGTGTGTACTCTGCCTCAGCGCGGAAAAATACTGCGTTTTATGGCTGGTTTGCCGGAGTTTATGGACATCACTGTGAATGGCAGGCGTTTTCATCTGGTACACGGCTATCCCGGTGATGACCGCCACCGGCGTCTGTGGGGCCGTCCTGCACCCTACCGGCCGCCGCCACTGGAAAATTGTACTGTCATAATCGGCCATACACCCACATCGCTGATATCGGGCGATGATAAAACACCGTTATCTATATGGCACGGTAACGGTGTAATCTGCATAGACTGTGGCTGTGGTCACAAAACAGACCTGCGCCGCCTGGCCTGCCTGCGACTGGAGGATATGGCAGAGTTCTATGTATAAATATCAGCTCCTACTGTCCTGTGCAGATGGATTTCGGGATGAATACAGACCACTGTGCTGACAGGATAACGGTGGCAAATCAGGACAATGCCTGTCTTTTCGTTTATAAGAGCTGCCCCGTAATGCACTGCACCACGGGGCTTCGTTTATTTAATTATATATCAGTAATTGAAAATGCCTTCCAGGCTTTCATCATTGTCAATCCATTCGCTGGCCACATCAATTACACGGTACTCTGTGGCAGAGTCACGGATAACCACTGTTTTGATACCGGCATTGATTATCATTCTTTTGCACATGGAACAGCTGTTGGAATTTTTGATATATGAACCATCGCTGGCTTCCTTGCCCACCAGGTACATTGTGCCGCCTATCATTTTGTCACGGGATGCGGAAATAATGGCGTTTGCCTCTGCGTGAACACTGCGGCACACCTCGTATCTTTCACCGCGTGGAATATTCAGCTCTGTTCTCACACATTTGCCCATGTCACAGCAATTTTTTCTGCCGCGCGGCGCGCCTACATAGCCTGTGGAGATAATTTCATCGTTTTTTACTATAATTGCTCCGTAGTTTCTGCGCAGACAGGTACCACGGCCGGAAACAGCCTCTGCAATATCCAGATAGTAATTTATTTTATTCTGTCTCATAGCTTTTTCTCCCATAAACAAATTCATCTTCTTACATTTTAAAATAATTCATACAAATAATCAATAATATTTAATTAAAAATTGAAAAACCACTGTGTATTTGGTATGATATAAATAATATATAATATTAAAGGAGAACTATTATGGGCGTTATTTCCGAAGAAATGATTAAAGAACTTATAGGCTGTGCAAAAGAGGCCCGCCTTAAAGCCTATGCACCATATTCAAAATATAAAGTAGGTGCTGCTGCACTGGGCAGTGATGGTAAAATTTATACAGGCTGCAATATTGAAAACGCATCCTTTGGCCTGACAAACTGTGCCGAAAGAACTGCCATTTTCAAAATGGTATCTGAAGGCTGTCTGTCCTTTAAAGCACTGGCTGTAGTAGGCGGTGGTGAAGGCCCTGGCGACAGCGGTCCTTGCGGTGCCTGCAGACAGGTTATCAGCGAATTCTGCGAAGATATCAACACCACACCTATTATTGATGCAGGCCAGAACGGTGAATACGTAATGGAACCTGCAATCGCCCTTTACCCACGACCATTTATGAAGTTTGAACCTAACGATGACTAAACCACTTACAAATTTATCATATATAAAAGACCTGAGCCGGCGCTACGGTTTTACTTTTGAGAAAAAGTTCGGTCAGAACTTTATTGTAAACCCATCAGTATGCCCCCGTATATGTGAATATGCCGAGGTGGACGAAAATACCGGTGTTATTGAAATCGGTGTGGGTGTGGGTGTTCTCACCAGCGAACTGGCCAGCAATGCCGCCAAGGTTGTGGCTGTGGAAATTGATACCAGCCTGAAACCACTGCTGGAAGAAACCCTGGCGGAATTTGACAATATAAAAATCATTTTTGACGATGTGCTGAATGTGGACCTGAACCGGCTGATAAAAGAAGAATTCGGGGATATGCGTGTGGTAGTATGTGCAAACCTGCCCTATTATATCACCAGCCCCATTATTATGAAACTGCTGGAGGACCGCCTGCCGGTGGACAATATCACCGTTATGGTGCAGAAAGAAGCTGCACAGCGCCTGTGCGCTGCGGAAAAAAGCAGAGAAACCGGTGCTATCAGCCTGGCGGTGCAGTATTATGCTGTACCAAAGGTGTGCTTCAATGTGTCTCCGGGTTCATTTTATCCGCCTCCAAAGGTAACCAGCAGCGTTATCCGCCTGGACATCAAAAAACAAAATGACATTGCTCCGCAGAACGAAAAAAATATGTTCCGCCTTATCCGTGCCGCTTTTAACCAGAGAAGAAAGACTTTTGTAAACAGCGTATCTGCCACATTATCCATGCCAAAATCGGATATAGAAGCCGCTTTGACAGAAATAGGTGAAAATGTGATGGTGCGCCCGGAAAAGCTGTCTCTTAAACAATTTGCCCGGCTGTCAGATATATTGATGAAATAATTATCAAAGTACAGCTGCATTGCGGCTGTACTTTTTTAAAATTTTACAAAAAATACTGAAAAAACTATTGACATTTAATGCTTAATGGTATATTATATCATTAAAGGATAAATCCAACCGAAAAATATAAAATTATGAATAACAAGAGGTGTACTATGAAAGAACTTAGATTTGAATACTGCGAAATCTGCAAAAAAATGCATCTGGTAGTTGATGACAAAGCTCCAAAAACAATGTGCTGCGGTCAGCCAATGAAGGTACTGACAGCCAACACAGTTGATGCCGCCAAAGAAAAACATGTTCCTGCTGTTGAACTGGGCGCAAACGAAATAAAAGTGCATGTTGGCGGCGTAACACATCCAATGACAGAAGAACACCACATCGCATTTATTGCTGTACTGTTCGAAGACGGCAGCTACGCACTGAAAAACCTTGACCACACAGGCGAACCTACAGCTGTTTTCCCTGTAGGTGCAGTAAAACCTGTAGCAGCTTACGAATTCTGCAACCTGCATGGTCTGTGGAAAGCTGAATTTTAATTCTCAACCTTCTTAGTATTTGTTTATATAGCCGGCACTCTGCGTAACAGCAGGGTGCCGGCTTTTATATCAACAATTAAGCATTTGAAAAGGTTAGCAACAGAAAAATTATAAAAGTTAAGAAATGTACCACTATAAACCTTAATAAATAAAGTTAAGTTTAATGTTGATTTTTCTAAAATAAGATGATACAATACGGATATGACAGATGAGAACTGATAAAGGAGAAGCAATATGCAAGAAATCAGATGTCCCAGATGCGGCGAGGTGTTCCAGGTGGACGAATCCGGCTATGCCGCCATCGTGAAACAGGTGCGCGACAAGGAGTTTGAAAAAGAAATCTCCGGCAGGGAAGCAGCCTACCGTAATGAAAAGCAAATCGCCGTGGAAATGGCTGTGACAAAAGCAGAGGCGGAAAAGGACAGAATCATCGCCGAGCTGCATTCAAAAATCAAAAGCGGCCGGATGGAAAAGCAGATTGAGATAGAAAAAGCTGTTTCTGAAAAGGACCGCCTGCTGGCGGACAAAGAGCTGGAAATAATCCGTCTGAAAAATGAAATAGAAATGACGAAATCTGCCACAGAGCTGCGTATCAAGGACTCTGTGCAGGAAAAGGACACCGCTATTCTGGAACTGAAAAACAGGATAGAACTCAGCAGTGCCGAATGGGAGCTGAAAGAAAAATCTCTCCGGGAAAGACATGCTGACGAAATCAGGCGAAAAGACGAAGAAATTACATATTACAAGGATTTCAAAGCCAGACAGTCTACAAAAATGATTGGTGAAAGTCTGGAACAGCACTGTGAGATTGAATTCAACAAACTGCGCGCCACCGCTTTTCAGAATGCTTATTTTGAAAAAGACAACGATGTGAAAACCGGCAGCAAAGGGGACTATATCTACAGGGAAAAATCCGAGGACGGCGTGGAATTTATTTCCATTATGTTTGAAATGAAAAACGAAATGGACACCACTGCCACCAAACACAAAAACGAAGATTTTTTCAAAAAGCTGGACAAAGACAGAAAAGAAAAGGGCTGTGAATATGCTGTGCTGGTTTCCATGCTGGAGGCCGACAACGAATATTACAACAGTGGCATTGTGGATGTGTCGTATAAATATAAAAAAATGTATGTTATCCGTCCGCAGTTTTTTATCCCTATTATCACTTTGCTGAGAAATGCTGCTGCCAACAGTCTGAAATACCGCCGTGAACTGGAAGTCATCAGAAACCAGAATATCGACATAACCAATTTTGAAGCAGACATGAATGAATTCAAGGATAAATTTTCCCGCAATTTCAGAATTGCCAGCGATAAATTCAGAACAGCCATCGATGAAATAGACAAAACCATTCTCCATCTCCAGAAAACAAAGGAGGCTTTGCTCTCCTCTGAAAACAACCTGCGTCTGGCAAACAACAAGGCCGAAGACCTGACAATCAAGCGTCTTACACGCAACAATCCGACCATGGCCGCCAAATTCGCTGAACTGGAACAGAATAAGGATTAGAGTGAGTATGGATATAAGAATATTGCATCTGCTGGAAGGGCCAGACATGCGGAAGGACTCACAGTGATTATTGATATGTTCAGAGCATTTTCAATGAAATGATATTTGTTTGATATGGGTGCCAGGCAAATCCGACCTGTGGGAACTGTTGAAGGTGAGAACACAGTTCGCCTCTACAACAAATTATTACTTTTCCGCGATGGTTTACTGCAGTATCATACAGAAAACAACAACAGCCTCCTTTTCCGGGAGGCTGTTGTTGTTTATCCGAACAGATGGAATTTTTCCACCGCTTTTCTTACAAAGCGGTATGCCGGTATTTCCATTTCTTTTTCCAGAATTTTCAGTTCTTTGCGTATTTCAATTGCCTGTGGACAGTGCTTTTCACATTTGCCGCAGTTTATACAGTTGGATGCCGCCGAAGATTTTTGTCTCAGGGCGGTGTTCATGGCGTATTCCACCAGCCCCCAGAATCTGCTTTCGGTGTAGCAGCGGTTATATGCCGCAAAGCATCCCGGTATATCCACACCGGCAGGGCAGGGCACGCAGTAACCGCAGCCTGTACAGCCCACTTTCATTTTCCGGTTTATGGCAGTCACCACCTGCTGCAGCATCTGCTGGTCTGCATCGGTCAGCTGGCCCGGCTGTGCTGTGGATGCAGTGTTTATATTGTCCTGCACCATTTCCATGCTGTTCATACCGCTCAGCACACAGGTCACCCGGGGTTGGTCATACAGCCAGCGGAATGCCCACTGTGCCGGGGTGTACTGTACCGGATGGGATGCAAATATTCGCTTTGCTTCTTCCGGCAGTTTGTTTACCAGCTTTCCGCCGCGCAGAGGCTCCATTATAAACACCGGTATGCCTTTGCTGTATGCATATTCCAGACCTCTGCGGCCGGCCTGGGTGTTTTCGTCCATGTAATTGTACTGTATCAGACAGAAATCCCAGTCGTACCGGTCAATCAGCTGGCAGAACATATCGCTGTTGCCATGGTATGAAAAGCCTATCTGTCTTATTTCCCCGGAATGTTTTTTCTCCTGTATCCAGTCTTCTATGCCCATGGCTGTCAGCTTTTCCCACGCCGCCACATCACCCAGCATGTGCATCAGATAATAGTCGATGTAATCGGTGCGCAAGCGTTTCAGCTCCTCATTGAACAGCTTTTCTGCGCCGTCACGGCTTTTTATAAGATAATGGGGCAGTTTTGTGGCTATATTTATCTCTTTTCGTATGCCATTCTTTTCAAAAATTTCACCTATAGCACTTTCGCTTCCGGGATATATGTAAGCGGTGTCAAAATAGTTTACCCCTGCTTTGTATGCCGCCATAATCTGCTTTTCCGCTTCGGCTTTGTTTATAATTCCGGCGGTCCGGGGCAGGCGCATACAGCCAAAGCCCAGCAGGGAAATATTATTTCCGTATTTATCCTGTCTGTAATTCATATATCTACCTCTGTCTGATGATTGTATTTCATTATATACCACCTGTTGCCACAGGGCAATATGGTTGTTTGGCACTTTATGGGAATTTGTATTTTATATGGCCCGAAGTGCTGAATAGTACAGGAAACCCATCCTCTACGCGGAATGGCTAAAATGGTTCTTTACAGCAACGAAAACACAGCCAATATTATTTGCTCAAACAAAAACCCACCGGAGTCCGGTGGGTCATTACAATGTTTTTAAATATAAACCACATCTGCGCCCAGCAGCCGGGCGTCTTCTTCATCATGGGTGATTACCAGCAGCATTCTGCCGTCCAGATTGTCTTTCACCCGGTTTATTACCTGTGCTCTTGTGGCATCGTCCAGTCCTTTGAAAGGTTCGTCCATCAGAACTATATCAGACCGGTTTACCATTGCGCGCATTATGGCTACACGGCGTTTCTGTCCACCGGACAGCTCTGTTACAGGGCGGCGGATTTCGTCTTCCTCCAGTCCCACAGACAGCAGCAGCTCTGTCAGTCTGTCTTTGTCCGGATTGTCCTGCACAATGGCCAGGTTCATCAGTGCAGACAGCTCTTCACACAGTCTGTCCTCCTGGAATACAGCGGAAAATTTTTGGCCCTCTGTGCCGGTTATTTCTCCGCTGTCAGCCTTTATCAGCCCCATAATAATGGAAAACAGGGTAGTTTTGCCCCGGCCGGAAGCGCCCATAAAGCACACAGTCTTTTCGTCTGTGATATTCAGACTGAAATTTTCCAGCACAGGTGTGCCGTCATAGCTTTTGTAAAGGTTTTTTATCTCTATTCTCATAATATTCCCCCTTACAGAAAGCCTTTTGTTATTTTGTCGTTTATTTTTGACAGCAGCCACAGAAAGCCTTTTTCCACCACAAAGCTGATTAAAACTATTACCACAGTCCAGGCAAACATCTGGGCTGTTTCCATATACAGCTTGGTTTCGTACAGCCGGTTACCCAGTGAGCCGGACGGCATACCGATTACCTCGGCTGCGATGCCGCTTTTCCAGCACAACCCCAATGAGGTGGTACATGCGGCTATAAAGTAAGGCAATACCTGAGGCAGATATATGTACAGAATCTGCTTTTTCGCGGACAGTCGGAAAACCTTCGCCATTTCCAGCAGATTTTTATCTACCCGCAGCAGTCCCTGCAGCATGTTGTTGTATACCACAGGCAGCACCATCAGGAATGAAATACAGATGGACAGGTTGCCCCCACGCACCCACAGCAGTAAAAGAATGATAAAGGAGGCCACCGGCACAGCCTTTATCACACTGAACAGGGGGGACAGCAGGTCTTTCACCGGTGTGAATGCAGCAGACAGCACCGCCAGTACCACGCCCCGTAACACAGCCAGAGTAAAGCCCAGCATTATGCGTGTCAGCGAAAAAGCTATAGTATGCCAGAACGCCGGCTGGCCCATAAGGTCAGTCAGCGCACGGAAAGTGGCGGCAGGGGAGGCCAGCAGCACTTCTTTGCCGATTTTCATCGCCATCAGCTGCCACAGGGCCACCCAGAATATTACGCCATATAATTTTTTGATTTTTTCTTTAACCCACATAGTAGAAACCGTCGTCAGGCATTGCACCGCCTACGGCAGCAGGGTTGGCATCGAAGAGTACCTGGCAGTAGTTTTCTACCAGAGATTTCATTTCTTCGCCTGTCACACATGTGATATTGCACTGTGGGATAGCTTTTTTGGCCAGAGGTTCTTTTGCTACAATACCGTATTCAGCAACCCATGCAGCTGCTTCTTCCACATTTGCTGTCACATATTCAGCAGATGCCTGATAGTCTTTCAGGAATACATCAAAAGCGTCTTTGTTTGCTTCGATAACTTCTTTTCTTGCTACCATAACGCCTGTAATCATTTTCTGGTCAGATACTTTGGACCATTCTTCTGTCATATCCAGACAAACTTTTACATTTTCGTTCTGTGCCATAACAGCTGTTACATATGGCTGTGGCAGCATTGCGATTACTTCGCCTTCTGCGCTGGCCAGCAGTGCGCCAACTTCTGTAGCTTCGCTCTTGAATTCGATAGTTACGTCGTTGTCAGGGTCAATACCGTTCTGCTGCAGGATGAAGCGCAGGGAGTATTCAGGTGTTGTACCTTTACCTGTTGTGTAAATTGTTTTGCCTTTCAGGTCGGCTACAGACTGTACGCTGTCACCTGTCTGTACCATGTACAGAACACCCAGTGTGTTAACAGCTACTACCTGTACAGCGCCTTCTGTTTTGGCGTACAGTGTGGCAGCTACGTTTGCAGGTACAGCTGCCATATCCAGCTGACCCTGAATCAGCAGAGGGTTGATTTCCTGTGCTGTGCCGTACATTGTCACATTGTAGATGTTGCCTTCATAAGCTTCGTCAGCGTTGTTTGCTTCAGCGTCTTTCATCAGCTTTGTCATACCCATTGTTGTAGGGCCTTTCATACCGGCGATTGCATATGTAGCTGCTGTCACTTCAGGAGTCTGTTCTGCTTCAGTGCCACCGCATGCTGTGAACACAGACAGGCACATAACCATTGCCAGTGCAAGACTTAAAATCTTTTTCATAATAGTATATCCTTTCTCTATCGCCCCTCAGGGCGTTGTTTGTGCTATTACATTGTAACACAGCACACATATATAATCTGTTGCTATAGCAACATTTTTCGCGAACATTGTTAATTTTTAGTCAAATTAAAACTGCCCAACTACCCAAACCTCCGTATTGATTTAAAATAATTAAAATGATATACTTATATAGTAAACATGGAGGCGTACTCAAGTGGCTTAAGAGTCCGGATTCGAAATCCGGTAGGGTAGGTTTCCTATCGCAAGAGTTCAAATCTCTTCGCCTCCGCCAGAAAACCCTGCACCGCCGCAGGGTTTTCCTTTTGTATGGATAATTTCCTGTGTATATGCTATAATCAGATTAATAAAACCGGGAGGACATTATGAGAAAAAGCAGAGGAGTAAACAGAAAAAGACTGATACCGCTGGCGGCCATGGTTGCTGTGCTGGCTGTGCTGGCTTTTGTCCAGGGCAGTCTGGGGTTCAGGACAGCCTATGTAATAAAAACTGTATCAGATGCTGATATGGTGCTGATGGAGGGCACTCCCGTTGTGATAAGAGACGAAACTCCGCGAAAAAACGCTTTTGAAAAATATTCCACAGGGGATAAAATTCTCCTGGTAACTGATGCTGTTGCGGAAAGCTGGCCCGGCCGTGCTGCTATGCATTGGTGTGTAAAGCTGGATGGTGGCGATTACACCGCTATTCCACAGGATATCCGCACCGCACTGAAAGAGTTGGGCTACACCATTGTGGGCGAAATCCTGCTGAATGATGAAAAAGCCGCACCTATACTGGCAGAATACCGGCCGGAGATTGAGTTTATCGAAAAACGGTGTGGTAAAGAAATAGCGATAATTGATGACATCACCATGGATATAATCAAAACCCAAGCCGCCATGCAGCTGGATAACAAAGATTACCGCTTCGGAGAAATGATGACTGCCTTTGCCGAAAGCATCAGCGGAGGAGAAGCTGTATAAACATACAGAAATAATCAGAACACGGCACTGAGCTTTCCTGCAGCAACTTTCTGTCAGATAAAAACTGCAGCGTTTCACAACGGTATTATATGCCGGCAGATATTATGCAACAGCGGCCGTACCGGAAGATACGAGATAAATACAGACCTGTGCCAACAGGTCTGTATTTTTGTTATCGTTGGGGATGCCACATCTGTAAATAAGTACAAAGATGTGGTTATCAATACTATTTGTCGTGATTTTTTAAGCGATATGCAAAATTTGTGAGAGAAAACACAGCCAATTATTGTTTTATTTAATAAAAAATTTACAAAAGTATATACATAATTGATTTTTTGAGTTATAATATAAAAGATTATTATGGGTTTGTACGCCCTTGATTTAATTAAAAAAGTAAAATAAATAGCAAATTCTACAGCATTAAGTTTGCAGAAAAGGAGCTTTTTGTTATGATTAAAATTTATAATCCAATGGGCCAGGTGAGCCTTACAAACGATTATTTCGCCAGCCTGGTAGGCAATGCCATCACAAGCTGCTACGGCGTTGCAGGCATGAGCACTTCCGGTGCAAAAGACAGTCTGAAAACTATGATTTTCGGCAAGGACATCCCGGACAGAGGCGTGGTTGTAAACGTAGAGGATGAACAGCTGGTTATCGATTTGCACATCAAGGTTACTTATGGTGTAAACATTGCCACAATCGTGGACAACATCAAAGAAAGAGTTGCCTATGCCGTGGAAAATGCTACAAATCTTAAAGTAAAAAGAATCAATGTTTCAGTAGACGATATTATTACAGAATAATTCATATTTTTTGAGGTGACAAATGATTACTGGTAAAATACTGCGTGATGCCATCATTTCCGGTGCCAACGCAATTATCAACAACAAAACAACAGTTGACGAACTGAATGTATTCCCTGTACCGGACGGTGACACAGGTACAAACATGTCCATGACTATCGGCGCTGCCAAAAAAGACCTGATGGCTATGGGCGATGACTGCACAGTAAGCCAGGTGGCTTCCACAGCTGCCAGCTGTATGCTGCGCGGCGCACGCGGCAACAGTGGTGTTATTTCTTCCCTGCTGTTCCGTGGTTTTTCCAAAGCACTGAAAGACAAAACAACTGCTGATGCTGCTGACCTGAAAGCAGCACTGAGAAAAGGTGTTGACTCCGCATACAAAGCAGTTATGAAACCTACAGAAGGTACAATCCTGACAGTAGCCCGTGAAGCTTGTGAAAAAGCAGAAAGCATGGACGAAACAGACATCGTTGCTCTGTGGACTGCAGTGGTTGAAGCTGCAAAAGTTTCTCTGGCAAACACACCTGAGCTGCTGCCTGTACTGAAAAAAGCCGGCGTTGTTGACGCAGGCGGTCAGGGTATCATCTTCGTATTCGAAGGTATGCTGAAAGTATTCAAAGGCGAAGGCATGATTGAAGCAGCAGAAGAAAAGAAACCTGCTCCGGAAGCTTTTGAAGCAAAAGGCGTTTACTCCAAAGACCTGGAAAAAACAGCTGAAAACGGCTACAACACAGAATTCATCGTTCACAAAAACGAAAAAGCAAGCGCTGAAAAACTCCGCGCTCTGCTGGAAATGATTGGTACAAACGTAGCTGTTGTAGACGACGAAGGCCTTATCAAATGCTATGTTTACACAACAAACCCAGGCAAAGCTCTGACAGAAGCTGTGAAACATGGCAATATGACACATATCAAAATCAAAAATGTGAACCAGGCTCTGGCAGACTTGGTTGCAAAAGGTGAAAGCCTTGCAAAACAGGCCAGCGAAGCAAACAGCGACGAACAGTTCAAATATGTGGCTGTTGACGAAGATGTAAAATTCGGCTTTGTTGCAGTAGCAGCAGGCGAAGGTCTGGAAAATATGTTCCGTGACCTGGGTGTTGACGCTGTGGTTACAGGCGGTCAGACAATGAACCCATCCACAGAAGACATCCTGCGTGCAGCACAGTCTGTACCTGCAAAAACAGTTTTCGTTCTGCCAAACAACAAAAATATTATCATGGCTGCAGAACAGGCTGCAAAACTGGCTGACAGAGAGCTGATTGTTCTGCCTACAAGAACAGTACCACAGGGTATGACAGCTATGCTGAACTTTGACCCTGAAGCATCTGCAAACGACAATGCTGTTACAATGGGCATGGCTGCAGAAGGCGTTCAGACAGGTTCCATCACATTCGCCGCCAGAAATTCCGACTTTGAAGGTCACAAAATCAAACGCGGCGACATTCTGGCTATGGAAAACGGCAAGCTGGCATTTGTAGAAAAAAATGTGGAAAAAGCTGCAGTTAAACTGACAAAACAGATGATGAACCGTGATTCTTCTTTCATCACAATCATCTACGGCGAAGGCATCTCCGGTGAAGAAGCTGAAGCAGTAGCAGAAGAAGTAAGAAAACGCGCACCAAAAACAGCAGAGGTTACCACACTGGAAGGCAACCAGCCTGTTTACTACTATCTGATTTCTGTTGAATAATCAATATGAATAATAAAAGACAAGGTGAAATCACCTTGTCTTTTTTGTTTCTGTATTTACTGCTGATTTGCGTTGCAGTGAGCGCCGCAGCTGCCACAGTTGTGTGAACAGCCGGCACAGCCGCCTTTTTTGTGGTCGCGGTACAGGCTGCGTACAGCCAGTGCCACCACTATACCCAGCACAGCCAGTACTATAAAGTCTCCCATAAAGGACCTCCGTTTATTTAATTTTATTATTTCTTTCTGCTTTAAGGCTGATAGCCTTTGCGGAATGTGAGGTATACCAGCAGTGCCAGCACAGCGGCAGCAGCAACTGTCCACATACCAACTGTAGCTTCACCTGTAATCAGGCCAGCAAACTGGTATACAATCATGGATATGGCGTAAGCAAAACCGCACATATATGCGATTGTACCCACAGTCCACTTCATATCGCCCATTTCTCTGCGGATAGCACCCATAGCGGCAAAACAAGGGGCGCACAGCAGCTGGAAAATCATAAAGCTGTATGCTCTTACAGGGCCGAAATCGCTGGCAATCATTGTCCAGATTTCATTGCCTGATTCGCTGAGCTCACCGGCAAAGTTGTACAGCGTACCGAATGTCATAACAACCTGTTCTTTGGCAATCAGACCTGTGAATGTGGCAACTGTGGCTTTCCACGCCATGTCACCGGCCCAGCCCAGAGGATAGAAAATCCATGAGATTGTTCTGCCGATGTCGGCCAACAGGGAAAGGTTGGAATCTTCCACTGCCATAAACATACCGTCCACAAAACCGTATGTCTGTAAAAACCACAGCACGATGGAGGACAGCAGAACGATTGTTGTTGCTCTTTTTACAAAGTCCATACCTCTGTCATATGTAGAACGCAGAACATTTCTTGCGCTTGGCAGATGGTATGCAGGCAGTTCCATTACAAATGGAGCAGGACGGCCTGCAAAGGTTTTGAATTTTTTCAGGATAACACCGGACACAACCACTGCGGCCACACCGATGAAAAATGCACTTGTTGCCACCAGAGGTGAATTGCCGAATACCGCACCGGCAAACAGACCGATGATAGGCATTTTGGCACCGCAAGGGATAAAGCCTGTGGTCATTACTGTGATTTTTCTGTCATTTTCCTGTTCGATTGTACGGCTGGCCAGAATACCAGGTACGCCGCAGCCTGTGGCAACCAGCATAGGAATGATGGATTTGCCGGACAGACCGAATTTTCTCAGAATTCTGTCCATAATAAAGGCCACACGGGACATATAACCCACATCTTCCAGAATGGACAGCAGGAAGGAAAGCACCAGAATCTGTGGTACAAAGCCCAGTACAGCGCCAACGCCGGCCACAATACCGTCCATAACCAGACCGTACAGCCAGCCGCTTACACCCAGAGATGTGAGAATGCTGTCAAACAGTCCCGGTACCCATTCGCCGAAAAGTACATCATTTGCCCAGTCAGTACCCATTGTACCGATGGAGAATGAGAAGGAACCCATTGCGATGGCGTACATCAGGAACATAACACCTGCGAAGATTGGCAGTGCCAGAATTCTGTTTGTAACGATTTTATCAATTTTACCGGAAAGTGTCAGGTCGTGTTTGCCACCCGCTTTTTTCACTGAACGGCTGCATACATCACCTATATATGTATAACGGCTGTCAGCCACAATGCTTTCAGCATCATCGTCCATTTCAGCCTCACAGTCACGGATGTGCTGTTCCACATGGGTCAGTACTTCTTCCGGCAGATTCAGTTCAGAATGGATAACCTCGTCGCGTTCAAACAGCTTGATGGCGTACCAGCGCAGGTAATTGTTGTCCACCACATTTTCGATGGATTCTTCAATGTGTGCCAGTGCGTGTTCCACACCACCCTTGAATACATGCGGCACATCGCCGTGGGTGTGGTTTTTGGCCAGCTCCACCGCTTTTTCAGCGGCTTCCATACAGCCTTCGTTTTTCAGTGCGGAAATCTCCAGCACAGGACAGCCCAAAGCCTTGCTCAGCTTTTCCACATCAATGTTGTCGCCGTTTTTGCGGACCAGGTCCATCATATTTACTGCTATAACCACAGGATGACCCAGGTCCAGCAGCTGTGTGGTCAGGTACAGGTTTCTTTCAATGTTGGTGCCGTCGATGATGTTCAGGATTGCGTCAGGGTGCTCGTTTACCAGATACTGTCTGGTTACCACCTCCTCCGGTGAGTATGGTGACAGAGAGTAAATACCCGGCAGGTCCTGTATGATTACATCTTTCTGACCTTTCAGTGTGCCTTCTTTCTTTTCTACAGTTACGCCCGGCCAGTTGCCTACGTACTGGTTAGAGCCGGTGAGAATGTTGAACAGCGAGGTTTTGCCACTGTTGGGGTTACCGGCCAATGCAATTTTTATACTCATAATTCTTCCTCTGGATTTACAATTATTCTACTTCTATCATTTCGGCGTCAGCTTTACGCAGTGTCAGTTCATAGCCGCGAACTGTCAGCTCCATAGGGTCACCCAGAGGTGCCACTTTGCGCACATAAACTTCCACTCTCTTGGTTATGCCCATATCCATGATGCGGCGTCTTACCGGGCCGTCACCATGCAGCTTTACCACTGTGGCTGCGCCGCCTACCTTTATATCTTTCAGTGTTTTCATCTGTATTCTCCTTTTTACTACAAGAAAATAACTTCCTGCAAAACAGTTAGTATACTCTAACTGTTGCATAAGTTAGTATATACTAACTTATATGATATGTCAATATTTTACAGCGTATTTTGTTTGATTTTGCTAACTTTTGTCCTGTAAGCCTATTGTTATATATACAAATAAAAAAAGACCGCCATAGAGGCGGTCATATTATATAAGATTATTTCCATGTCCGTGGTATCCAGCCATGGTCCATTTTTACAGGCTCCGGATAGGTTTTGCCATAAAGCTCCAGCACCACTTTTTCTATTATCTGTGGCTGTACCGGAGTATCCACTATATAGTCAGGGTAAGCGGTCTTAACTGGTGTGGTTTCTACCTTTTCCAGACGGTAAATTTCGTCCATTCCTTCAATTACTCTGCCGAATACCGGATAGATGCCTTTGTGTTCAGGGCAGTCTTTCAGAGGGAAAAACGGTTCGCAACCGGCGTTGCCCTGTTCGCCATAACCGCCCATACATACACAGCCCGGGTGAGAATCCAGCGGTTCTATCTCAGGGTGCAGGTCCGCTTCGCGGGGTATAAGATACTTGCATTCTTCGCGGTCAAAGGCGGTATAACTGAAATCCACCCATTTTCCCGGTACTATGCGCTGAATGGCGTGGCCGTCCAGGCAGCCTTTCTGCACACAGCTGATAAAGCTGTTCACTGTATTTGGTGCGGCATCAGGCAGCAGTTCTATCACTATGCGACTGCCGTTTGCCATATGGAATGTTGCTGTAGGGTTCATAATCTTACCTGCCTTTCATTTTATATCTAAAGTATACTCTTTTTGCGGCGTATTCTCAATAATATATTGAAATAAAGGCGGTTTTGGTGCTACTATAGTGGAAAAGGAAGAGGAGGACATATTATGGAATTTACACAACTTCTGAAAACAGCTCAACAGACCCTGAATCCCCGCCAGATGGAAGACTCCGCCTATGCAGGTCAGGTGGCTGCGGCACTGGTTACGGACAAAGGCAATGTATACACTGGCGTGTGCATAGATGTACCCTGCAGCATGGGCTTCTGCGCAGAGCATGCCGCCATTGCGGCTATGGTAACTGCCGGGGAAAACAGGATAGAAAAGATAGTAGCAGTAAACACCGACGCCGGTATAGTGTCCCCTTGTGGCAGATGCAGGGAGTTTATGTATCAGATTTGCCATGAAAACCTTAAAACCGAAATAATGCTGTCCTCCGGCGTATATACACTGGCCGACCTTCTGCCCCATATCTGGACAGAATAAGGGATAGGACGGCAAAAATACTTTTCTGACTGGGAATATACTGAGATGCTGCAATTCTCACTACAGTAATCAAAATACAGAAAAACCGGCCTGTGAGCAGTTACAGACCGGTTCGTTTTTATGATGCTGTGTTTTCAGCTTTCCAGATTGCCTGCCAGCAGAGTGGCTGTCAGCACCAGCAGTTTTTTCTGTGTTTCGGTCAGAGTCTGACCGTCTTCAGCCAGCAGTGCCACCACGCCGGCACAGTCCCCTGAGGATATAATCGGTGTCACGCCAACCACTGCGGATTGTGCCCCGTGGTGTGTGTATATGTTTTTTTCGCCGGGAAACTGTTTGAAATATGACATTCGTGAGGATATTATTTCCTCTATTTCCCCGGTTATAGGGCTGCCCAGCGCCTCTTTTCGCCCCGGTCCGCCAAAAGCTACCACACTGTCCGTGTCACATACCGCACAGCACAGACCACTGACTTTGTACAGGCTGTCGGCATAACTCCGGCTGAAATTTGACAGTTGTGCCATCATAGAATACTTTTTCAGCACAATTTCGCCGCTGTGTTCTGTAAATATTTCCAGCGGGTCCCCTTCCTTCATTCTCATAGTGCGGCGTATTTCTTTTGGGATAACTATTCGCCCCAGGTCATCTATTCTTCTCACAACTCCTGTTGCACGCATATATATAATCTCCTTTATTCATAGCTTATGAAAATAGTATTTACCGTAAAGGAAGATTTATGCAGGTAAAAAAACAGGCGGACCGCTTTTCCGCGGTCCGTCCGTTTCGTATATTTGAGGAGGTTATGGTTTTATAAATTCTTTTGTGCCCTTACCCTCTGCCAGGCGCACAATTGCTGTGCAGTCTGTCAGTGTGGACGGGCGGTGTGATACTATCAGCACCATTTTGTCGCTGCATTCTTCACGCAGTGTCTTCAGCAGTTCTTTCTCATGGAGAATATCCAGGCTGCTGGTAGGTTCGTCCATTACAATTACATCAGGGTTGGTAATCATTGTACGGGCGATGCCTATTCGCTGTTTTTCACCACCGGACAGCCTGCTGCCCATGTTGCCCATTTCTGTATCATATCCCTGTGGCAATGTGGCAATAAAGTCATGGATACCGGCGCGTTTGGCTGCCAGAACGATTTCTTCCATTGTGGCATCAGGTTTACCTATGGCAATATTCTGTGCGATTGTGCCCCCGAACAGGAAGGTATCCTGTTCCAACACCGCTATACGGCTGTGCATTTCGTCCGGGTCGGTGTCGCGTATATCAACACCATTGATAAGTATTTCGCCCCTTCTGACATTCCAGAAATGGAGCAACAGTCGGAGAATAGTGGATTTACCGATACCGCTTTCACCCACGATGCCGATTTTTTCATTGCCGCTGATTTCCAGGTTAAAGCCGTCCAGAATTTTCTTTTCTTCATCTGTATAGTAGAATACCACATTTCTGAACTCTACCTTTTCTATTTTGCCCACCTTTATGGGGTTTTCAGGTTTTGTCACTTCCGGCACAGTATCTTCCAGTGTGAATACACGCTCAGCAGCGGCGTAGGTTTCCAGCAGGCTGGATACTACCATTGTCAGTGACTGTGTTGATGAGAATGAGGCTGTGGCCATAAATGAAATTATGATTGTACCGGCAGGGTTTGTGGTACCCCGTGCTGCCAGGTAGCTGGCTACAGCGATAATGGCAATTCTGGCCAGATATACAAAAAATGTCGGTGCGCTGGATACCAGCTGTTTGTGCAGTGTCAGCCCATGGGCGGCGCGGTTTACCTTATCGTTTGTCTCCAGCACCATATTCAGTCGTTTCTGACCAAAGTCAAAAACCTGAATATCCTTAAGCCCATAAATACTTTCCAGTACCTGTGATTTTAATTTGCCCAGATGCACACGGTAGTCAACACCCACATTTCTGCCCAGTTTTACAGAAACCAGCGGGAAGATAATGCTGATAATCAGATAAATAGGCAGCAGCACCCATGCAAACATAGGATTTACCCTGAAAGCTATTGCCAGTGTGGTGCATGGCAGGATAACAACGGTGAACATAGGACCGATTGTATGGGCAAAGAAGAATTCTATTGTTTCAATATCAGATACGGCGATATTCATAATATCGCCTTTTTCCCTGTCCATCAGACAGGCCGGTGCCAGTCTGCGTATAACATTGAACAGGTCAACACGCATATATGCCAGCAGACTGTATGCCCCTGCATGAGATACCACACCCTCGGTGTAACGGCATGCCACAATCAGCGCTGCACACAGTGCCATCAGTCCGCCGTAAAGCAGGGCAGAGCCATTCAGATAACCGGCTGCATTGAGCAGCATCATGGCCCCAAAACCCATCAGCCCCATCTGTGACAGGTTGCCTATAATACTGGCCAGGGTTGAAATTGTCAGCTCTTTTTTTACAGGAGCAGCTATTTTCAGCAGTCTTACAGTCATTTCTCCTATGGAATATTTAAACTTTTTAGCCATTGAAAACACTCTCCTCTCCCTGTTTTTCCAGCAGTGCCTGTTCTTTTACCAGCTGACTGTACAGGCCGCCATTGGTCATCAGCTGTGAGTGGTCACCGCTTTCGGCTATTTCGCCGGCAGACAGCACATAAATTTTGTCCGCATTTTCTATGGTTGACAGACGGTGGGAAATGATAATCAGCGTTCTGGTCTGTGCCAGTTCATTGATACAGTTCCATATTTCTCTTTCGCTGTCTATATCAACACTTGATGTGGATTCATCAAAAATAATGTATTCGGCCTTACACAGCAATGCTCTTGCTATGCCTATTTTCTGTCGCTGACCGCCTGACAGCTTACCGCCGGCATCGCCTACCTGGGTGTTCAGTCCCTCAGGCTGCGCTTTTACCCATTCAGCCAGACGCACATCCTCCAGTGCTTCCATCAGCTCTGCATCTGTGGCATCCGGCGCGGCTATACGCAGATTTTCTGCCACTGTGCCGCTGAACAGGCTTACCGACTGAGGTACCATAATAATTCTTTTTCGCAGTTCGTTGGGCTTTATAGATGTATAATCTCTGCCTTCAATGGTAATTTTACCTTCTTTCAGGTCAAAAAATCTCATCAGCAGACCGGCAATGGTACTTTTGCCACAGCCGGACAGACCTACCAGCGCAGTCACTTTGTCTTTTTCTATATCAAGGGAAACACCTTTCAGTGCAGTGCTTCTTCCTTCATAAGAGTACACAGCATTTTCGATGCGTATACCGTTAAAAGTGTTCTTCTCTACAGGAATGTCAGGGTTGTACGGTCTGGTTGTATCGATTTCCAGCAGTTTTTCCACCTTGTCTGCGGCAGCCACACCTGTCAGCGCAGAGTGTGTGGCATTCATCAGGGCGCGCAGTGAGCTGAAAAAGCTGTGGGACAGCAACAGTACCATCAGAGCACCGCCAAAGTCCATCTGACCGCTGGCCAGCTGGTTGAATGCTATTATAGCTGCCAGTACCACAGTGGAATAAATCATGCCGTCTGTCAGCAGGAATGATGAAAAGTTTACCACCATAACATCCATTACTTTGTTGTTAAAATCAAAGGACTTTTCGCTGAGGACTTCTGTTCTGGCATCGTCCTGACCATACAGCTTAAGTGTGGTCAGTCCCTGGACACTTTCCAGGTAGTAGCCTGTCAGATTTTCAAGGCTTTTCCAATATTCTGTTTTCTTTTCATCTATCTTTTTGCGGAACACATTGTTTATCGGAACAATAACCACAGCCACCACCAGCAGGATAATTGCGGTCAGCGGCGAATATTCTCTGATTCTGCCATAAAGATAAAACGGTGCAATCAGGCAGTAAATCAGACCAGGCAGATATTTGCTGTAGTAAACCTGCATGGATTCCACAGCATCCACACTGGCTGTAATGGCGGACACAGGGCCTATTTTTTCGATATTGCCTACATCCAGCGCCAGTGCTTTTGCAAATATATCTGCGCGCAGGCTGGCTCTTGCTTTCGCTGTGCAGCGGTATTCCGCTTCACCTGTCAGCAGTTCTGCGGTCAGCATTACAGCGGCTGTTACCAGTGCAGACAGCACTGCGCCGCCGGCATCAGCAGCAGTCATGGTCGGGGAAGCAATGTTCCCCAGAAATCCGGAAATAATCTGCGCAAACTGTGCGGTGCCCACCAGGGTTATCAGCTTTAACCCTACGATTGCACCAATCCAGCCCCACAAACCTCTGGACATACGGATAAGAGTTTTATTGAGCAGTAACATAATAGTTTCCTTTGTAGTTTTAATTGGTTAGCTAATGCTAACTGATAATCAGTTTAGCACTGTTTTCCATATTAGTCAATCGCAAATCAGAAAAATCAATGGATAAAACACTTTTTCAGTTTATATCAGTTGACAAATAAACCATAATCGGCTTATAATCCAAATATAGTTAGCGTGTGCTAACTGCAAACAAAAAGCAAAAGCGTGATTTTATGACAGATGAAAAGAAAAATTTATTTATAACTGACAGAAAAAAAGAAGTTCTGCCTGACGGTGGCATACGAACATCTATGATGACAGAAAAAGGGGATATACGGCAGACAAAATACTGCGTATTTCCGGGGATAAACCTGTTTTACAACGATATACATATTTCCAACAGCTACGGTAAAGCAAAGCAGGGACTGGACAATATATTTGAAATAAATCACTGCCGTGAAGGCAGACTGGAGTGCCATGTAGGCGATGAGTATTTCTATATTTCGCCGGGAGATATATCCATGCACCTGATACACAGTGTGGACCGCCGGGAAAGCTTTCCTACCAGCCATTATCACGGTGTCACCGTGCAGATTGACCTGAATAAATGCCCTGCATCCCTGACTGAATTTCTGCCGGATATAAACGTAAAGCCTGCACAGATAGCAGAAAAATTCGGACTGCAGAACAAAAATTTTTACATTCTTCGTCGGATGCCGGAAATTGAGCATATATTTTCAGAACTGTACAAAGCACCCGAAACGGTGAAAAAAGGATATTTCAGTCTGAAAATACTGGAGCTGATGTTGTTTCTTGACGGCATCAATCCCACCGTGGAGCAGAATGAAGCGGTGTCAATATCCGGTGTACAGGCAAGCACTGCCCACGAAATAAGCAGATACATAAACGCCAATCTGGACAAAAAACTGACACTGAAGGAACTGTCAGAAAAATTTGATATATCTGTTTCATATATAAAGAATATTTTCAATGCAGTATATGGTATGAGCGTTACAAAGTATATACGCAGCCAGCGTATATCACAGGCTGCTGCCTTGCTGGAAAAAACCGACCGAACAGTACTGGATATATCCGGTCAGCTGGGGTATGAAAACAGCAGTAAATTTGCAGCGGCTTTCCGCAGAGTGATGGGCGTAAGTCCTGCCCAATACCGAAAAAGAGGCTTCAACAGCAGAAAAGAGGATGTCTGATACAGGCATCCTCTTTGTGTCTGTATGGAGTGAAAAATATTTTTTTGGAGTAGAAAGCGACATTATGGATTGATATACTGTAAAGGTATCCAGCGGGATACATTTTATTTTAAAGTGAGGTTAGCGTATGCTAACTTGCATATAAAACAGGAGGATATATATTGAGAAAAATAGCTATCTATGGCAAAGGCGGTATCGGTAAATCAACCACCACATCAAACCTTTCCGCTGCTCTTGCCAATAAAGGATATAAAGTTATGCAGATAGGCTGCGACCCTAATGCAGACTCTACAAAAAATCTGATGAAAGGCAAAAGAATTCCTACTGTTCTGGAGCAGATAAAGGCAAAAGGCGAGGACCTGACACTGGAAGACATAGTATTTGAAGGTTATGCCGGTGTGCTGTGTGTGGAGTCCGGCGGTCCTACACCGGGTGTGGGCTGTGCCGGCAGAGGCATTATCTCTGCCTTTGAAAAGCTGGAAGAGCTGGACGCCTTTGGCAGATATAAACCGGATATTGTTATATACGATGTTCTGGGTGACGTTGTGTGCGGTGGTTTTGCAATGCCTATCCGCGGCGGCTATGCCAAAGATGTTTATGTGGTTTCATCCGGTGAAATGATGTCACTGTATGCAGCCAACAATATTGCAGCAGCTATCCGCAACTTTGGCAAAAGAGGCTATGCCCAGCTGAAAGGTCTTATCCTCAACGCCAAAAACATTGAAAATGAAATTGAAATTGTAAACAAGGCGCTGGAAGAAATCGGCACAACAATGGTGCAGTATATTCCGCGTTCACCTGAAATTCAGGAAGCTGAAAATCAGGGCGGCACAGTGTTTGAATTCCTTACAGATTCACATATGCAGTCTGTTTACAATCAGCTGGCAGATAAAATTATCAGCCGGGAAGAATAAATCAATACACAGGAGAAACTATTATGAAAAAACTTTTATCACTTATGCTGGCTCTTGTAATGTCAGCCAGCCTTTTCACAGCCTGCTCCGCACCTGATACCGAAGCAGAAACAGAAACAACAAAATTCACTCTTACATACCCTGAATCCATGACAGCACAGGGCTATGAACCACTGGTGCTGGATGAAGCGCCATCCAGAATCGCATGCACATCCACATCTCCAGTTCTCACACTGGATGCCATGGGTGCATCCCTTATAGCTATTCCATCTTCCACAGCCACAAAACATATTGTTGATGCCAACCCTGATATGACAATTCTGAAAAGCCTGATGAGCGATGAATTCAACATTGAAGACGTGGTTGCACTGAACCCTGACCTGGTTATCCTGGCTGCTTCTTATAAAGATTCTCACGGTGCTACACTGGAAAGCCTGGGTATCAATGTTTACTACCAGGCAGCAGGTCACGGCGTTTCCTATGAAACAGTAAAAGAAGAATCCATGTGTCTGATTGACGCATTTGCAATCGATGAAGAAAGTAAGGCAAAAGCTGATGCGCTGAAACAGAGCTTTGCAGATATTGAAGACAAATGCGAAACACTGGCAGCAGCAAATGAAGGTAAAAAAATCATGGTTCTGCAGGCAGGCGGCCCTACACAGGTTTACGGCCAGACATCCGGTGGCACACTGGGCTCTATGCTGAATATGCTGGGCTTTGAAAATGTGTCTGACTCCACAGCCGCTGCATCAATGTTTGCAATCGACTATGAAACTGCACTGGTTGACCAGCCAGAAATGCTGGTTATTGTAGGCTCCGGTGATGCCGCTGCTTCAAAAACACTGATGGGCCAGATTATTGAGTCCAACCCTGCATACTGGAACGCTATGACAGCTGTAGCTGAAGAAAACATTATGTATCTGGGCAGAGAATACATTGCTGTGTATGGCATCGGCTATGTAGATGCACTGGAAACTCTGGCAACAGAAGTAGAAACATTTTACGCAGAATAAGGGTAAAGTATGGCAAAAAAGCTTAAAAGAAACCGGGGCAGCGTAAAGCTGCTCCGCGTTGGTTTATTATGGACTTTTCTGATAGTGATGATAACAGTGCTGTCACTTGTTGCTGTGAATATAGGCAGTGTGAAATTTCCTGTATCACAGATTTTCAAATCCGTATTTTCTGACCGGTCACTCCTTACAGATGAGCAGGCAGTAATCAGGACCATTGTTATGAACCTGCGCCTGCCCCGTGTGATTATAGCCATTCTCATAGGTGCCTGTCTGTCAGCGTCAGGGGCACTGCTGCAGGCGGTAATGCGCAACCCTCTGGCAGACCCGGGCTCCATCGGCGTTTCAGCCGGTGCAGGCACAGCGGCCATCACAGTGCTGCTGATTTTCCCAAATATGACCACAGCACTGCCTGTGTTTGCATTTGTGGGTGCGGCCTTTGCCTGTGTGCTTATCTATCTGCTGGCCTGGCAGGACGGTGTAAGCCCTGTGCGAATTATTCTTGCAGGTGTGGCAATCAACTCTGTACTGGGTGCATACAACTCCCTGCTGCAGCTGATGAACAGCGACAATCTGACAGGTGTGCTGGCATTTATGAACGGCAGTCTGGCAGGTATGTCCTGGACACATGTACGCACCATAATCATCTATTCTGTACTGGGTATTGCCCTGGCTATGCTGTGCATCCGCCATGCCAACGCCCTGCAGCTGGGGGACGAAATGGCAAAAAATCTGGGTGTGCGTGTAAACGCTGCCAGAATTGCCCTGTCTGCTGTATCCGCCTTTCTGGCAGCTGCCACAGTATCTGTGGTTGGTATGATAAGCTTTGTAGGGCTGGTGGTACCGCATATTTCCCGTATGCTGGTGGGCTCTGACTATAAGGTAATGCTGCCTACATCTGTGCTGATGGGCAGTGTGACTTTGCTGGTGGCAGACACCATAGGCCGCACCATAGTGCCGGGCATGGAAATCCCTGTGGGGATAATTATGTCTGTGTGCGGCGGTCCTTTCTTCCTGTATATGCTGAGAAAGAGAGGTAAATACAATGAAGGCTGACAATAACGCAATCAAGGTTCATCTGGTGGCTGATTCTCTGGAAATCGGCTACGGCGACCATGTAATCGTAGAAAATATGGATGTGGAAATACGCAAAGACCGTATCACCACCATCATCGGGCCAAACGGCTCCGGCAAATCCACCGTGTTGAAAGCCATAACACGCCTTATCCGCTATCAGAAAGGCAGTGTAATGCTGGATAACAGAGACATTCTGACAATGAAGCCAAAGGAGTTTGCCCGCATTATCGGCGTGCTGCCACAGGTGCACAGCGCCCCTGCTGATTTCAGGGTAAAGGAGCTGGTGAGCTACGGCAGAATGCCACACCAGAAGCTGCTGGCCGGTCTGAACGCAGAAGACGAAAGAATTATAAAATGGGCTATGGAGGCCACAGGCACCTGGCAGTTCAGGGACAAATCCATTTTTGAAATCTCCGGTGGTGAACGCCAGCGAGTATGGATTGCCACTGTTCTGGCACAGCAGCCGGAAATACTGTTCCTTGACGAGCCTACCACCTATCTGGATATAGCACACCAGCTGGACACAATGGCTCTGGTAAAAAGGCTGAACAGGGAAACAGGCATAGGCGTGGTTATGGTTCTCCACGACCTGACACAGGCTCTGGAAATCAGCGACCATATAATAGTTATCAAAAACGGCAAAAAATACAGTGAAGGCACACCACAGCAGGTTATCACCCCACAGATGATGAAGGATGTTTACGATGTGGACTGTGACATCATTACTGTTCCCGGCAGAGAAAAACCGCTGATAGCATATAAACAATTAGTATAATGGAGATATATAATATGGGTTTAAACGGCAATGAAATGATAAGTAAAATGAAGCGTTTAAGTCAGGTATCCAATATGAAACAGGTAAAACCTCTTTCATATGCACTTTTTCCGGGGTATCACTGCCCGCTGATGGGTGCAATGCTGACCATAAAAGAGATAGACAATTCTGTTATGGTGGTAATAGGGCCTGACGAATGCGCTTACTATACAAAAATGGCCACATCCGGCGGCAATATGAGGGCCAACGGCTGTGAAATAGTGTCTGTTGTTCTTGACCAGCACGATGTTACTTTCGGCTGTCAGGAAAAAATGGACGAAGCCTTTGAAGAGCTGATGGAAGAATATAACCCGCAGGCGGTGTATCTGGTAACCACCTGTGTGGTAGAGGTTATCGGCGATGATATTGACGCCATGGCACGGGGTTATTCCCGCCAGTATGGTCTGCCTGTGATTGTTGTTCATGCAGAAAACTTCAAGACAGACGACCACCTGCCAGGCATTGAGCACACAATGGACGCCAGCATTGACATTATGGAAAAACAGGAAATCACAGACACTGTAAATGTGCTGGGTCTGCGCCTGGGGGATTTTACAAAATCAGAAGCCTACCGCTTTATATCTGAAAGCGGCACAGCTGTGGCTATGATGCTACCGGGCAAATCTTCCGCACAGCAGATAAAAACAGCACCACAGGCAAAATGCAATATTGTGGTGCATCCTGTGGGACTGCCCCTGGCAAAGGAAATGGAAGAAAAATTCGGCACACCGTATGTGGTGTTTGAACGCTACAGCGACTCGGACAGAATTTATGACTGCTACAAACAGCTGTTTGAAAAACTGGAAAAGCCAATGCCACAGGAGATTGATGAACTGTATGCCGCTGCAAAAGAAAAGACAGCCAGCGCACAGCAGGCGCTACGGGGCAAGACATATATCAGCGGCAATACCGCCTTGTGCAACTATGAGTTTCATCTGTTCCTTGCAGACAAGCTGGGCATGACACCGCTGCTGCTGCAGATTTCTGACCTTGATGCAGACAGTGATGAATTCAGGGCACAGTTGCTGAAAAAACGGGACCCTTATATAACAAGAGCCGCAAACATCGGTGCTATGCAGTACCTGTACCCAATTCTGAAACCGGATTTCAATATGGGTGCCGGCAATTCTGTGGAAATGCGCAGAAACGGCATTGCAACAGTGCGCATGATGGGTGCATACAACACTCTGGGTTTTGAAGTGTCCGACCTTGTTGTCCGTGCCTTTATAATGGCAGAAAAAGAATTACAGATGATGAAAAACGGAGGTATACACAGATGAGTTTATGTAGATTTTACCCTGCTCCATCAGATAGAATGGCCATTATCTGGTCACTTATGCCGGTAAAGAATGCAGTTGTTCTGGAATACGGCCCTGCAGGCACAACACATTTTGGCGGCGGTCTGTACAGTTCTTTCGGCATTGAACTGGGCAGGACACTGTACACCACCCACATCAGTGAAGATGATGTAATTATGGGTGATGTTTCCCGTCTGGAAAATGCCATCCGCGAAGTGGATGCCGCATATAATCCGGAAATTATTTTCGTGGTGGCTTCTGCCGTTATTGCCGTTATTGGCACAGATATTGCCGGTGTGTGCCGGTATATGCAGGAGGAAGTGAATGCCCGACTGATTTCCTTTGAAGAAGGGGGCTTCCGCGGTGACTACACCTACGGTCTTAAATCTGTTTACCGTATGCTGGCAAAAGAAGTTGTACAGCCAACTGATGAAAAGGAAAAGGTTTTCAATATTCTTGGCGCTTCCCTGGGTGCATGGCGCATGCGCAGCGATGTGTGGGAAATACAGCAGCTGATGAAAGAGGCCTTTGGCTGGGACTGCCACTTTGTAATGGGTATGGAATGCAATGTGGAAGATATTGAAACTGCAGGCAAAGCAGCAGTAAATCTGGTTATCAGAAATGAAGCATTGCAGGCGGCCGAAATAATAAAAGACAAATGCGGCACCCCTTATGTTTACGGTGCACCATATGGCTACAAAGGCACTCTGGAATGGCTGAAGCAGATTGCACAGGTTATCGGCCAGGAAATCAACCCTGCACTGGTAAAACGTCTGGAAGAAAAAATCAGGCGCCTTATGCCTATGGGAGGTCCTATGGCAATGGGTCTGACAAGAGAAAAGCCAAAGGCATATCTGCAGGCTGATTATGACACTCTGCTGGGCTTTAAACAGGCAATGACAGAGCTGGATATTGATGTGGCCGGTATGATATGCAGCCACAGTCTGAAAAGCATTGAAGTGGCTGACCGGCAGATTAAGCATTATCCAAAGGAGAAAGACAGAATCAATCTGTTCAAATCAGTGAAAAACCGGTGGTGCCTTGGCAGTGAAGAAATGGAAAGGTACTGTGGGGAGGATAACTGTTTTACACTTATCAGCGCTCCTTTCGTTTCCCGTTCACAGACAGCAACACACCTGCCGTTTATGGGCGAAAAGGGCATGGACTATCTGGTTGAGCTTAAAAGCGGACTTAACAGAAAAATCAATATATAGCAAAAAACACAGCTTAACCGCTGTGTTTTTTTACTGATTATTGACTACAATCAAAAACAGAATTATAATAGTAAGCAGAAGCTAACCTGTTATCACAAGAGGTGCAATATGAAAAACAACGAAAAAGATTTTGTGAAACTGTCAGAAAAATGGTTTGACAATCAGGCCAGAACATATGATGAAACAGACACCATACTGTATTCAAAATACGGCAAAATCAGCTGTAAGAACATCTATGATTATCTGGCAGACAAAGAATATGATACACTGCTGGATGTGGGCTGTGGCACAGCGTATCTGATTGACCTGCTGGTGCAGACACACAGTGCAAAGCATACAGGGCTGGATTTATCTTCTGAAATGATAAAACAGGCACAGAGCAAAAATATACCAAATACAGAATTTGTGGTTGCCCGCTCAGACAATATGCCTTTTGCTGACAATACTTTTGATGTTGTCACCTGTTCACAGAGCTTTCATCACTACCCGGATACAGATAAAGCCATGCAGGAGGCACTGCGCGTGCTGAAGCCGGGTGGGTTATATATCCTGTCTGACACAGGCGTAGGCTTTTTCAAAGATTTTGGTGTGATGGTAGATAATTTTGTATACAGATATTTCAGCAACACAGGAGACTGCAATGTGTCCTATCTGGAAAAATCCATCCGTGACCTGGAACGCAACGGTTTCGAAATAATAAAAGGCGAAAAAGTTACCACATTTATCTATACAATCGTGGCAAGAAAGAAGTGAGTTATTTTATGACACTGGCAGAATTGAATGTAAAAGCAGAATGGGAATATTACAATACTGTTGCCCCTTTTAAAACTTTTCTGATTGACGGAAACGAGATGAAATACCGCTATTATCAGAAAGAAAATTCTAAAGCAACTATTGTTGTTTTAGCCGGCGGTTCAGGTCTGGCAGACGGTTTTTTCCTGTTTCTGCGCAGCCTGATGGACAGATATTCCCTTATAACAATACCTTATCCCCTGTTCTGCAAGGACAATAACCGGACCGCAGATGCTATCGCAGAACTTATACGATATTTAAAAGCAGAAAATGTGTATTACTGGGGCCAGTCCTACGGTGGCCTGTTGGCGCAGATTATTGCCAAAAGGCATCCTGATGTTGTCAACGGACTGCTGCTGACCTCCACTGCTTCTTTCTCAACAGAGCTGACTTTCCAGGGCATGAAATGCCTTGTGAATATGATAAACGAAGAAAAAGAAGCAAAGCGTGTGGCAAAATACCAGAAAATGCCTTTAAAGCTGGCTATGGCTATGTTTCCGCTGATGTTCAAACCACATCTGCATGGCGACAAAAAGGCCTATGCCACAATAAAAGAGCTGATAAAAATTCTGGAGCCGCAGATGAGCAAAGACCACTTTGTACATATGACACATCTGCTGGGGGATTTGAGAAATCATTTCGGTATGTACAGTAAAAAGGATTTTGAATATTTAAAAGGCAGGGTTCTGATTATCGAGCCAAAGGACGATACAACCTTTACAGTTGACATCAAAACCGCTTTGTTCAATATGATGCCACAGCCACAGGTAATTGATGAGGTGGACGGCGGACATCTGGCCATTATGTTCAATCCAGATGGCTATATTAAGCTGATTGATGATTTTATATCCGGAACCGGAGAATAACGATAAAAGCCGGACTGAAAAACAGTCCGGCTTTTTGTATATATTGAATTGACAATTTTCTGATAATGTCAGATTTGCTTTATATAAAAAAACAAATCCGAGCCCTTCCTATATGACAAAATAAAAATGGCAGGTCCGTATGGACCGGCCATTTTTATGGTGCGCTAGAAGGTAAGTGACACCCGAAAAATACGAGCCGCAGGCGACAGATTTTTCGATGGTGGAACTTATGCAAGCGAAGGCAGCTTAATGCCTGAGTCGCAGACGAGAAAGAGTCCCGTGCCATTAATATCTGATTAAAAATAAAAACGGCCAGTCCTTTCGGACTAACCGTTTCTTGGTGCGCTAGAAGGGACTCGAACCCCTGACCTCTTGATTCGTAGTCAAGCACTCTATCCAGCTGAGCTACTAGCGCTAATGCACTAATAATATTACCATCAGAATGGTGATTTGTCAAGTATTATTTTGCATTTTTTTAGCTTTTACAGGCAAAAATTTACTTTTGCCTGTAAATTTTCATCTTTATTTCAGTTATTTGCGTATTTTTTCACCAGATAATAGTAATAGCTGTTTATCTGCCCTGCTGTTACAGTGTTTTCACCATCGGGGTTGTAGGTCAGTTCGGCTTCGCCCAGCGGTTTCAGGTCAGCCATAAACTGTTTCAGTGCGCCGATATTTTTCAGATGACCTATATCCGCCTGTACATATTCTTCCCATTTTGAAATCTCGCTGCCATGAACAGTAAACACCATATTTTCATCATACAGCATTATTCTGTCATATACCCGGTATTCTTTCTCTCTTTTCTTTGCGGCGGCCTCATCTGCAGGATAGCCGAACAGACTCATGGCGCGCGAAATATCCGGTGTGTACCGGTTGATACGGCTGCCTTTTGCCATAAATTTCAGCCACATTGCCCAGTCTTCGTCACCGCCTATATCTTCACGCATACCGCCCCGTTTTTCATACATTTCCCTGCGGAACATGGCGCATGGCATAGGTATGCGGCATTTTACGCACATATCCATCAGTGTGATATGGTCAAACAGTATAGGATAGGTTTCTTCCACTGTGAACTCATACGGGTCGGTGGAGATAATATTGGTTTTGTATGCCATACCGCCGCTGATTACCAAGTCGGCTTCGGGATGCTTATCAAACCAGTGAAGGAATGTATTCACAAAGTCAGGATAGAAATAATCGTCATCATCCAGGAAACAAACCATATCGCCTGTGGCTTTTTCTATGCCTATGTTGCCTGCCCTGCCTCGGCCCACATGGTCATAAGTAGGATAATATTTTATTGGCAGGTCTGCAAAATTTTCCTCTATCATCTGCTGTGCTGTAGGCTGACCGTCTTCTACCACAATAATTTCCAGATAGCTATAAATCTGGTTTCTCAGACATTCCAGGGTTCTTTTCAGCACTTGTGGTCTGTTGTGGGTGCGCACAATCACAGACACTTTGTAGTGGTGGACAGGCCGTTTTACAGCCACCTCACCACGCCATGGACCAAAATGCTCTGAAAAATCCGCAATGCTGTAATCGTCGGTTTTCACAGGGCGGAAGTTTCTTTTTTCCAGGAAATGAGTCATATACAGTGCCCGCATTTCTTTTCTCACGCCAGGGAAATGGCGTGGGTTTTTCAGCTTCCGCATATACTCTTGCTGCATCTGCGGATAATGTTTCCACTTGATTCCCAGGAACAGTCTTTCGTAGGCTTCGCGGATATACCGGTGTTTTTCATCCACCGTTTTTTCCCAGTACACGCTGGCTTTGGGGCAATACTGCAGCTTGTAACCGGCGGCACGCAGTCTCCAGGACAGGTCAATATATGCCAGCACATCCATTCTCTGGTCAAAACCGCCCACTTTTTCCAGCGCTTCGCGTTTTATAACCACCGCACCGGCTGTCAGGGCTGTGGTTTCCAGGGTTACAGGGTCAAAATGGCGGCCAGTGGCCACAGGCCAGCAGTGCATTTCAAAAGCTGCCACATTATCGGCGGCACGCCGTATATACTCATCTATTGCCGGCAGGGATTCGTCACTGATTTCAGCGCCCTTCTCCAGAAAAACCACATATTCACTGTTGCCTTTCACAGCACCTGTGTTAAAATCCGCTATTCTGTTGCCTGTGGCTTCCACCTTTATCAGCTGATGGGAATCAACTAACGGACAGGATAATTTATTATTATCGGTTATAACCACAATATCATAACTGTATCTGAATTTACTCATAGCAATTCACCTCTATTGCAAGTATACTAAATAATGTTATAATTATCAAGAAAGAACAGTTTCAAGGAGATATTATGAAAGTAAGTATAATCGTTCCTGTTTACAACACCGCCATTTATCTGGACCGCTGTATGGACAGCCTGGTAAACCAGACACACAAGGATATAGAAATCATCCTTATAAACAACGGCAGCACCGACTACAGCCGGCAGGCCTGCCGGTGGTGGTGCGAAAAGGATGACCGCATAAAATATTTTGAAAAAGAAAACGACCACAGCCCGTCCGGTCCACGCAATATGGGTCTGGACAACGCCACAGGGGAGTACATCTGCTTTGTGGACAGCGATGACTGTGTTTCGCCTCTCTATGTGGAAAATCTGCTGAAAATGTGTACAGAAAACGATGTGAAGCTGTCCGTGTGCGGTTTTCTGCAGAACGACGAAACCACACCACTGGAAATGATTCCCGTGCCTCTGCGCCTGTATAACACAGAGGTTATCCCCCAGCGCGACTATTTCCTGCGCCTGTACACACCGATGGAGGTTGTGTATGTGGTGGTGTGGGGCAAAATGTACCATCGCAGTATTTTTGAAACACTGCGTTTTGAAACAGGCAAGCTGAACGAAGACGAGGGCATTATCCATCATATCGCATCCCAGTGCGAAAATGTGGCCGTCTGCTACGAACCGCTGTACTTTTACACCAGAAGGGAAGGCAGCATTATGAACACCGCCGGTTTTTCTGAAAAACTGCTGGATATTTTTCTTTTCCTGTCTGACAGAATGGATTATTTCACAGCACAGGGCTGGCACGACCTTGTTTTCCTGACAATGAAAAACTATCTGGTGAAATGTCTGGAACTGTACAATCTTATCAATGATACCACTGCTGACGGAAGTATGTATAAAAACCATCTGATGCAGATGTATAAACAGACGCTGGCACAGGCAAAAAAATGCCCTGTAAAATCAAAGAAATTCCTGCTGAAAATGGATTATTACTCTCTGTTCCCGGCAAAATTCCGGGGCACAGACAGAGCGCAGTTCCTTTTCGGCGAAAACCGGTAAATTCAGGAGAAACACACTGTGAACACTTATAAAGAACGAATTCTGGAATGTATTGATTATCTGAACTCTGTCCGCTTTCCCTGTGAAGACTGGAAAGAAGACAAAAAATACTTTGACAGTCTGGAGGCTGAATTTTCAGCAGAAGCAGAGGACGCAGAGACACAGGCTTTGCTTGAAACACTGAAAAAGCTGATAAATGACAAACGCAACCACAGCCTGGATATGAACAAAACAACAGAAGAACTGTATGCCGGGTGGAACGACTGGTTTTAACCCGGGTGTGCTGACAGCGCCTTTGCACACAGTCTACGGTCCGTGGATTGCGGCTTTCTCTCCGGAGATATACAATTAATCCATAAATACAGACAGGAGAGAAAATATGGATTGTATAAAAACAGGCAGACTGATAGCCAGCCTGCGCAATGAAAAAGGACTGACACAGAAAAACATAGCCGACGCTCTGGGTATACAGAGCAAAACCGTGTCCAAATGGGAATGTGGAGTTTCCCATAGTTAAAGATACCACACTATAACCCACGCTTACATTACTTCCAAACGATACTATTTTGGAGGTAAACCCTATGAAACACCTTATATCCTGCGAATATAACTTTGATAACTGCTGTGTGGAGCTGAAA
>JAFUNP010000003.1 GCA_017473015.1 Oscillospiraceae bacterium
ACACAGTTTCAGTTTGTGGTGATACATACACAACTGACGAAGTGGAAGCAACAGGTCATGATTATGAAACAGTTGTAACAGCACCAACATGTACAGCAGCAGGTTACACAACATACACATGTCACTGTGGTGATACATACACAGCTGACGAAGTGGCTGCACTGGGTCATGATTATGAAACAGTTGTAACAGCACCAACATGTACAGCAGCAGGTTATACAACATACACCTGTTCGGCTTGTGGTGATGAATACACAGATGACGAAGTGGAAGCAACAGGCCACGATTATGATGCAGTAGTAACAGCACCAACATGTACAGAAAAAGGCTATACAACATACACATGTCATTGTGGTGATACATACACAGCTGACGAAGTGGAAGCAACAGGTCATAGCTACACATCAGTAGTAACAGCCCCAACATGTACAGAAAAAGGCTATACAACATACACATGTCACTGTGATGATACATATATTGACTCTTATGTAGATGCACTGGGTCATAACCCTGTGCTGAATACAGATGCAAGCACAGCACCAGGCTGTGAAAAAGCCGGTGAAAACGTATTCTACTGCGACAGAGAAGTAAATGGTGAAATCTGTGGCAACGAAACAACAGCAGTTGTTCCACGGACAGGCCACTCCTACGAAGCAGTAGTAACAGCACCAACATGTACAGAACAGGGTTACACAACACACATCTGTGCAAATGATGCATCACATAAATATGTTGATACATACACAGACTCTACAGGCCATGCATACGGCGAATGGACAACAGAAACAGAGGCCACATGTACAGGAAAAGGCCTTGAAAAACGCGTATGCGCAAACGGCTGTGGTATTGATGAAACAAGAAGCACAGCAGCAAAAGGCCACGATTATGAAAATGTGGAATGGACAACAGTAAAAACTGCTGTCTGCGGTGAAGCAGGTTCACAGATTCGTTACTGTGCAAGAGACTGTGGTGACAGCCAGACAAATGTTATCCCTGCGCTTGAGCATAATTATGTACCTACAGTAACAGCACCTACTTGTGAAGCCCAGGGTTACACAACATACGTTTGTGACCAGCCTACAAGAACAGAAGGCGTAACATGCGGTGATACTTATAAAGATAATTACACAAATAAACTGGGCCACGACTACGAAGCAGTAGTAACAGACCCAACATGTACAACAAAGGGTTATACAACATACACATGTAAAAATGACCCTGCACACACATATACAGACAATTAAACAGCTGTTATACCTCATCCTGTGGGAGACTGGACAGTAACTACACCTGCTACATGTACAGCAAAAGGTGTACAGAGACGTGACTGTGCTGCCTGTGATTACTTCGAAACAGAAGAAATCGCAATGACAGAACATCCATACGATGAATGGTTTACAACAGTTTATGCAACATGTACTGTAAACGGCGCAGAAAAACGCGAATGTACAGAATGTGATGCATACGAAGAAAGAGCAATCCTTGCACCGGGTGAACACACATATGAAGAAACAGTTACACCACCTACATGTACAGAAGAAGGTTACACAACCTATACATGTACAAGAGTAAACGAAACAGCTGACGGCACTGCAGTGTGTGGCAACACATACACAGGTGACAAAGTTGACGCTCTTGGCCATGACTGGAGTAACTGGAGCGTAACAACTCCATCCACATGTACAACATATGGCGTAGAAACACGCACATGTACACGTAACTGCGGTCTGGAAGGCAATACTGAAACACAGGCTCTGACAACTCTTGCAGACCACAAATGGACAGCAACTGATGATAAAGCAGATGCAACATGTACAGAAGATGGTTACATTAAATACACATGTGATTATGAAGACTGTGCAGTAAAAGAAAAAACAGATATTATCGCTGCTAAAGGTCATGATTACGAGGAAACTGTAATCAGACGGGCAACCTGTGAAAAAACAGGTGTAGCGTCCCTGCTGTGTAGTGTTTGTGATAATCTTGCAAGCAAAACTATTCCAGCACTTGGCCATAACTGGGTAGCTATTCCTGAACAGGCACCAACATGTACAGCTCCGGGCATGTCCTCAGGCATGGAAGAATGTACAAATGGCTGCGGTCAGACACGTGCAACAGAAGAAGGCGCCGGTGAAATTCCTGCTCTGGGTCATAGCTTCGGCGAATGGACAGTGACAACACCAGCCACATGTACAACAGAAGGTGAACAGACACGCACATGTACACTGGGCTGCGGCGAAGCTGGTGCAACAGAAACAGAAACAATCCCTGCTCTGGGTCACGCTTGGAGTGATTGGACACAGACAACAGCACCAGGCTGTGAAACAGAAGGTGAAGAAACACGCACATGTAATACTTGCGGCGAACCAGAAACAAACCCAGTGACAGCAACAGGCCACTCCTGGACAGCTGGCACACCAGTACCGCCAACCTGCACAGCAGACGGCTACACACCATATACCTGTGATAACTGTGGCAACACAGAAAACAGAGATACAGTAGCAGCCAGCGGTCATAGCTACGGCGAATGGTACTCTACAAAAGATGCAACCTGTGAAGAAACAGGTACAAGCCAGCACGACTGTGAAAACTGTGATGATTTTGAAACAAGAACAGATGATGCTCTTGGTCATGATTATGTAGGTACAATTACAAAACCTAAATGTGAAGTAGATGGTTTCACAACTTATGTATGTAACAATGATCCAAGTCATACTTACACAGAAACTGATGAAGGCTCTGCATTGCAGCACAACTATATTGCAGCAGTAACAGCCCCAAAATGTACAGCAGGCGGTTACACAACATACACCTGTGAATACTGCGATGGCAGTTATATTGCTGATAATACATCTGCTCTGGGCCATAACCCTGAACTGATTGACACAAAAGCTGCCACATGTACAGTAGACGGTCTGAAAACATTCAAATGCAGCAGATGCGGCGAAATCAGCACAGAAACCATAACTGCAACAGGCCATAATGAAACAAGCGTAGTAACAGCTCCTACATGTACAACCGATGGTTATACAACATATACATGTCACTGTGGTGCCACACGTGTGGCAGATACTGTAGCTGCAAAAGGTCACGATTACTATACAGTAGTTACAGCCCCTACATGTACTGCAAAAGGCTTCACAACACAGTACTGTAACAACTGTGACTTTGAAGAAGTGGTTGAAGGCTCTGAAACAGACGTGATTCCGCATAACTATGCAGTGGAAATTACAGAGCTGAGAGTAGCGCCAAAATGTGAAATCGATGGCAGCAAAACAATGCAGTGTTCTGAATGTACTTCCAGAAAAGTAGTTAAACTGTCTGCGACAGGCCATGACTATGTTGGCACATATACAGAACCTACATGTACAAAAGACGGTTACACAACTTATATCTGTGCAAATGACGCCACACATATAAAGACTGGTAACGATGATGGTACTGCAAAAGGTCATACATACGGCGAATGGAAAGTAACTACAAACCCAACATGTACAGATAAAGGCGTTGAAACACGCGAATGTACACTGGGTTGCGGTGAAGAAAATGCTGTACAGACAAGAGACATTGATGCAACAGGCCACGATTATGATGCAGTAGTAACAGCCCCAACATGTACAGAAACAGGTTATACAACATACACATGTCACTGTGGTGATACATACACAGCTGATGAAGTGGAAGCAACAGGCCACGATTATGAAGCAGTTGTAACAGCCCCAACATGTACAGAAGCAGGTTATACAACATACACATGTCACTGTGGTGATACATACACAGCTGACGAAGTGGGAGCAACAGGCCACGATTATGATGCAGTAGTAACAGCCCCAACATGTACAAAAGACGGTTACACAACATACACATGTCACTGTGGTGATTCATATGTTGCCGATGAAACACCTGCAGAAGGTCACGTATACGGTGAATGGACAACAACAGTTCGGCCAACCTGTGAAGGTGAAGGCGAAGAAAGCCGTACATGTACACTGAACTGCGGTGAAACACTGGAAACAGAAACAAGAACTGTAAATCCAACAGGACATGATTATGTAGGTACATATACAGAACCTACATGTACAGAAAACGGATATACAACTTACGTATGTAACAATGATGCAACACATACTAAAGTTGAAACCGACAAAGGCAGCGCAAAAGGCCACAGCTACACAACAAAACCATCAGGCACAGTAGTACAGGAACAGACATGTACACAGGCTGAACTTCAGACTGTAATGTGCGATAACTGTGACACTGTGAATAAAAACCTGACAGTTAAAACAAAAGATAATAAAGGCCATACAGAAGTAAAAGACGAAGCAGTTGAACCGACATGTACAACTACAGGTCTGACAGCGGGCGCACATTGCGGTGAATGTGGTCATGTTATCAAAGCACAGACAGAAAGAACTGCAAAAGGTCATAACTACACATCAGTAGTTACACCGGCAACATGTACAGCAGACGGTTATACAACCCATACATGTACAAATGTTAACGGCGGCACAGTATGTGGTGATACATACACAGATACAGCGGTACCGGCTACAGGTCATAACTATGTTGGCGTAATTACAACACAGCCAACATGTGAGGATACAGGCGTGGAAACATTCACATGCAGCAACTGTGATGATTCTTACACAGAAGAAGTTGCAGCAAAAGGCCACAGCTATGTTCCGGTAACTACACCGGCTAAATGTGAACAGGATGCATTCACAGTTTACACATGTAAAAATGATGCAGCTCATACATACACAGTAATTGCAGAAGGCAGTGCAATCGGCCATAAATGGAACAAAGGCGTTATTACAACACCTGCTACCTGTACAACAGATGGTGTGAGAACACTGACATGTGAAAATGATGCAACTCATACTACAACAGAAATTGTGCCGGCTACAGACCACAGATGGAATGCTGGTATAATCACAACACAGCCTACATGTACAGAAGAAGGCGTAAAAACATTTACATGTCTGAACAATAGTGAACATACAAAGACAGAAGCTGTTTCAGCAAGAGGTCATAACTACACATCAACAGTTACTGACCCAACCTGTGAAAAAGACGGTTACACAACACACACATGTACAAATGTTAACGGCGATACAGTATGTGGTGATACATATACTGATACACTTGTTCCGGCCAAAGGCCACACATATGGTGACTGGACTGTAACAACAGCTCCTACATGTACAGAAGAAGGCGAAGAAACACGCAAATGTACACGTAACTGCAATGAAACAAATGCAGTTGAAACAAGACCGGTTGACGCAACAGGCCATAATTACGATTCTGTTGTAACAGATCCAACCTGTGAAGATGACGGTTATACAACACACACATGTACAAATGTGAATGGTGGCAAAGTATGTGGTGATACATATACAGATACACCTGTAGATGCACTTGGCCATGACTGGAATGAAGGTGAAATCCTGGAAGGTGATGAACCTACATGTACAGAAGAAGGTACAAGAACATTTACATGTAAAAATGATGAAAGTCATACAAAAACAGAACCTGTAAAAGAAACAGGTCACTCTTATGAAAAGAATGAAGCATCTGATGAAGTTGCTGTAGAAGCAACCTGTGAAGATGCAGCACAGCATTATGTAAAATGTGATGCCTGTGATGAACCACATGAAGAACTGACTGTTGAAGTTGGTGAAGCTCTTGGTCACGACTGGGATGAAGGTGAAATCCTGGAAGGCGATGAAGCAACATGTGAAGAAGACGGTGTAAAAACATTTACCTGTCAGCGCGATGACTGCGATGAAACAATGACTGAAGCTGTTGAAAAACTGGGTCACGATATCGTTACTCACGAAGCCAAAATCCCTACATACAGCACAGTAGGCTGGAACGAATATGAAACCTGCAATCGTTGTGAATATACAACATATGAAGAAATTCCTATGTTGGAAAAACCTGAAATCAACGACTATGCAACTTTCATGGAAAACCTCCTCCTGCTTGAACAGTTGGCTGCAGGCTATGTACAGGAACATCCAGGTACAGACCCGCTGAACCTGGTTATCAAATACATCCGTACAGGTGTAGACCGTTACAACTCCGGTTCATGGGGTATTATGGCGGGTTATGAAGACACAGCCTTTGCAGAATATGTTCAGGATATGGAAGATATGATCAACTCAATGGCTACAAGCACAGAAGAGATGATTGTTCCTACAAGCCTGAAAAATATAAACAACTTTACAATTCTTAACGGTGATACAGTTGACTTTGGTCATATGTTTGGTACTATGGACCTTACATACCATAACAATTTCAGCATTAATCATGCTGACGTTGGGGGCTGGGCCGGTGACGTAGTTGACCTGCTGTGCACAGCAGACAGACACAATGTTACAGGCACACTGGAAGAAATGATCAAGGTTATCCTTGACAATTATCTGGCTAAAAATATCAACGAAAGCGACTCTTTCGGTGAAACAGATATGCTGGGTGACCTTGACGGCTTCTATGTAATGCACCAGCTCAATGGCACAGAATATGAATCAGGCGACCTTTATACACTGTTTGAAAGCTACTTCATAGCTTCTCTCAATGATGAACAGCGTGCGGATTATTTCCTGAAAAACAGACTTAACGGCGTAACAGACCGTACAGATATCCGCAATGCGGTATATGAAGCATATACAGGCAACAAAGTAATCGGTACTCTGGAAGGCACAAGAGAATTTGTGAATACAGATATTTCTGACCTGAGAAAAGCAAGCTGCTATGCCTTTGCTGATTACCTCTGCAAACTGGCAGGTGACTATGTAGAAATTACAGAAAACGACAGCTACTCTGTATTCTCATCAGAAAAAATTACTCTCGCCCCTGGCATTACACAGGAAATCAAAATGGCTACAACTGCTGACAACAAACAGGTAAAATTCTATCTGGCTACAGCAGATATCAACAGCCAGTACGTAAATGTTTACGCAAACTACAATGAAAACGACCCGACTCTGGGTTGGGCAATGTCCCGTGTTATGGACCAGGCAAATGCTGCTCAGGCTAAATACGGCGATCCTGCAAGCGAATACTACATTCCAAACTATAGCGTAACAGTTGCTACAAACGGTGCAGGTTACAACATGACTACAGGCGAACCTGGTGGCCTGCTGGTAATGGGCGGTGTGGAATACCACGGCCCTAACAGTAACGGCTTCTTCGGTATCCTGAAAAACGGTAAAGCTGTAATCGGCACAACAGAAGAATACAACACTATCTACAAAGATCAGGTACGGGAAGGTATTGCAGGCTTCGGTGCAAGACTTGTTGTGAACGGTAAGATTCCATCAGGTATCAGCAACTCCGGCCGTGCAAGCCGTACTGCAGTAGGTATCACAAAAACAGGTAAGGTAGTTCTCCTGGTTGTTGATGGTCGTCAGGAACCTGAATCCTGCGGCGGCAGCATGAAGGAAATTGCACAGATGATGCTGGAAGCAGGCTGTGTGGAAGCAGTTAACCTTGATGGCGGCGGTTCTACCACATTTGTTGCAAAACAGCCTGGTGATGATGAACTCTCACTGATCAACAAGCCTTCCGATGGTTTCCAGCGTTCAGTAAGTACATCACTTATGATGGTTTCCACTGCTCCAAGTGATACTGAATTTGACCATGCACTTATTGAATCATCTTCCAAATATCTTACAGTAAACTCTTCTGTTCAGCTGACAGCTGTAGGTATCAGTGCTACAGGCAGTGCTGCAGAAATTCCTGAAGGTGCACAGTGGAAAGTATCTGATACAAAATGGGGTACTATCACAGAAGATGGTGTATTTACAGGCCTCAGAGTAGGTGATGTTGATGTACAGCTGGTTGCTGATGGCAAAGTTATCGGCAGTCTCACACTGCATGTTGTGACACCAGATGCCCTGGCATTCGGCAGAGACAAGATGGATGCAGTTTATGGCCAGACAGTCGATCTGCCACTGGTTGCTTACTACAACAACAAAATGGTTACAATCAACGAAAGTGATATCGTATTCACGCAGTCTCCAGAAAACTCTGGTGTGATTGACGGATTTACATTTACCGGTACAGAAGGTACTGGTGTAAAAATTGCTACTGTTACAGCTGCACTTGCTTCCGATGCAACAGTGACAGATTCTATTGAAATTGCTCTGTATAATCAGGGCGAAGCAAGCTTTGACTTTGACAAAGCAACAGCAGGTGACCGTCAGTTTGCATGGGACCGTCAGGTATCCAACTCCACAACTGAAGACGAAATCACCTATAAAGTAATTGATATTGAACATCCAATGGAAACAACCTACACATTTGCCATTGATATGACTCAGATTCCTATTCCGGAAGTTCTGGAAGAACTGACATATATGCTGCCAGGCTCCGATATTGAAGGTGCTTCTGCATGGACATTCCTGATGCAGCTGGCTGAACGTGTAAGTGTGCTTACAGAAGTAAGAATCAAGTTCAATTTCGACAAAAACTTTGATGTTGACCTGTCTGATCTTACTATTGTAAATGAATATTTCCAGCTGAAAACACAGGAATTTGATTCTACTACAAACGAATTGACTCTTGCTCTTAACTGGATTGACCAGACACGGGCTATTGACCCGGCTACAGCAAACCCACTGTGTATTATGAGTGGTGTTAAATTGACACCAAAAGCAAATGCAGCATGGGATGCTAAAAACAGTCTGACACCGGTTAACAGCGGCGATATCAGTTACACAATCTACCTGCGTGCAAATGCACTGTACACATTTGCCCAGGATCCTGCAAATCAGGAAACATTCCAGCTGTTCCCATTTGTAAACCCGGATGACGAAAATGAAAAAGGCGGTTACTTCGGTGACACATACAAAACATTCTCTGATACATATACTCTGGTAAATGCTCTGAAGAGTGGCTGGGTATACGAAGAAACAGGTTACGCATATTATGTAGACGGTGAAAAACTGACAGGTATCCAGAAAATAGAAGGATACTACTACGATATGGGTGATGATGGCATCAATGTTGGCCAGACAAAATACACCGGTATGTTTACAGATGATGGTGTAAACTACTACTCCAAAGACGGTGTTCTTACAGGTGGCTGGTTCACAGTAGATGGCACAAGTTACTGCTTCGATGAAAATGGTAAAGCTCTTGATGGTACAGTAATCCAGGACGAAATCGAAAAAGAATTCGACAATGGTAAAATGATTGGTGGCCATACAGGCTTTGTTACAAAATCCGATGGAAAAACATATCATTATGTTGACGGTATCCAGACATTCGGCTGGTACTATATCGGTGAAGACCTGTATCACTTCAATGTTGAAACAGGTGTGATGACAACCGGTACACATGTAATTCCTGACCCTGAAGCAAAAGCCAAAGGTGCTTACTATGACTTTGCTGAAGACGGCAGAACACTGCGCGGTTACTTCAACGGTCATGGTTACTATTACTGGGCTGGCGATCCTGCAAGAGATAAATTTGTTAAGAACGGTGCTGACTCTGATCCGGCAGCATGGTATCTGACAAATGCCAACGGCCACTATGCTACAGCATCTGAAAGTAGCCAGTATGTATTTACATACGACTTTGGAGGTGTTCAGTACAAAGCAGCAAATATTCCACACGTTGATGATGATGGTGTAAGAAGAGTTTACACAATCAATATCAAAAATGGTAAACTGCTTGAAGGGCAGTTCATCAAAGATGATACAACAGGCGAATGGAGCTACTACCTTGCCGGTGAACCATACACAGGTGGTTGGTTCAATGCTGTAGGTACAATCGACAAAGACCATATGTGGAAAGAAGGTTATGTAACCGGAAACAACACATATTATGCATTCCCTGACGGCACTCTCGCCACAGGTATTGTGGAAATAGATGGTGAAGAATACGAATTCGACGAATACGGTGTTCTTATTTCTGAAAAACCATTTGCTATGTACAGGATGTACAACCCTAATTCAGGTGAACATTTCTATACAGGTAGCACTATTGAACGTGAAAATCTGGTTAACTCAGGCTGGCATTATGAAGGTGTTGCATTCCATTCACCACACAAAGGTGAACCTATGTACCGCCTGTATAATCCTAATGTAGGCGACCATCATTACACAGGAAGCACGGTAGAACGTGATAACTTGATTTCTGCAGGCTGGGTTTACGAAGGTGTTGCATTTAACTCTGCTCCTGCATCAGAAATTAACCATCCACAGTATCGCCTGTACAACCCTAATGCTGTAAGTGGTGCACATCACTACACAGGTAGTGTAGAAGAACGTGATATGCTTATAAGTGCAGGTTGGAAATACGAAGGTATTGGTTTCTATTCTGTAACAGGTATGGATTAATATCATTGCTGAGAAAAATAATTCAGAAATTATAAAACAATAAAAGGTCCGGTGTCGTATGACATCGGACCTTTTATTGTTATTTATGGTATAATATATATGTTGACATAAAAGGAAATTAAATTTAAAATTAATTAAGATGTTTTGAATATGAGATATATGGTAAATACCGGGAGTAAAATTCATGTATATTTATATAATAGTGCTTTTAATATCACTTTTATTTGCATCGGTTATTATGGAACTTCAAAAAATGCCAGTTGATGTGTTGGAGTATAAAACTATAACCATACCTAAAAGATATGTGGAATACATGTTGCTGTTTTGTTCTATGTTACCTTTTATTCTTTTGTGTGGTTTGAGATATAATGTGGGTGTAGATTATTCATATACATATACATATCTCTATGACCTTGTAGCACAGGGGCTCAGTTATACACAGGTAAATGCAATACGCAACTGTGAAATAGGTTTTTATTGGTTGATAAGATTTATTCAGGCCATGGGTGGCGGTTATGTTTATCTTTTTACTATCACATCAGCTGTTATAATATCATTGTTCTGGATAGGATTTTATCAGCAGTCAGATAACTTGTGTATGAGTATTACTCTGTTTATATGTGCTGAAAGTTTTTTTGTATCGCTCAGTTATGTGCGACAATTTATGGCACGGGCAGTGGTGTTTTATGGCATAAAGTACCTTACAGAAAAAGGGATGAAAAATGTTCTGAAATATCTGCGGTGTGTGGCTTTAGCCTGCACTTTCCATACTTCAGCTATACTTATGATAGGACTGATTGCAGCAAAATATATCAGAATTCATCCTGGGGTACTTACTACAGCAATAATTATAATTTCGTCATTCAAATATACTCTTGAAAAACCTTTGGAATGGTTGCTGCGGAAAACTAAATACCACTACGCTATAGGGACTCCTTTCCAGTCCCCGGTCCGTTTTTATATGACCAGACCGATAGCTTATTCAATATTATTTACACTTGCCTGGATTTTTTATAAAAAGTGCAGACATGACAAAAACTATAATCTTATATTGAATACGCTGGCCATGCTGATTCTTATTACAGTGAATTTTGATGTAATGCCTCAACTAGATAGGGTTACCTGGTATTATGAGATTCTCGTTATGCTGTGCACCCCATATCTAATAAAACAGATTGAAAACCGATGGCTGAAAAAAATAGTTACAATAGGGCTGATTACCATGTATGCTGTGTTTACTTATCACAATGTAGTGGTGTATCTTGCTCATGGCGCTGTTCCGTACAGATTTGTTCTGGCTCCAAGTATGGTTATTTACTGATATTTACAAATTATGAAATAACAGGTGCTTTTTCCTTGATACAGGAAAACACCTGTTTTATTTCCATATAAAAACGCTGTAGTTTACAGATATTTAACAGATTAAAAATAGACTTTACATATATTTTATGATAAAATTATAATGTTATGGAAAAAATAGATATATTCTGTTGTTTTATGAAAAAAGTCAGCAATCTTCTGCCGTGGGCAAATAATTATATATAGAAGTAAATATAAAATGAGTGGTTTGAATTCTAAAAATATTTCTTTGTCCGCACGGAAAGCAATGCGGCAAAGTGAAAAAAAGAAAAAATATCTTATTATAAAAAGAATAATTGATGTGATAGTATCGGCTGTTGCTCTGGTTATACTGTTTCCTTTTATGCTGCTGATTGCATTAATTATTGTTATTGATGACCCTGGAGCATCCCCGTTTTTTACTCAGAAAAGAGTGGGAAAAGATGGAAAAGAATTTACATTTTATAAGTTCCGTACAATGTATTCTGATGCTGGCGAAAAGCAGGCAGACTTACTTCCGCTCAACGAGATGGACGGCCCTGTATTTAAAATTAAACATGACCCAAGAATAACCAGGGTGGGTGTGTTTTTAAGGCGAACCAGCATAGATGAGATACCACAGTTTTTAAATGTACTTAAAGGGGAAATGAGCATTGTGGGACCTAGACCTGCTTTGCCTGAAGAGGTGGCTTGTTACAATGAACGAGAAAAAATTCGCCTGCTGGTTACTCCCGGACTTACCTGCTACTGGCAGGTTCAACCTCACAGAAACGAACTTAGTTTTAAAGAGTGGGTTGAGCTTGACATAAAATATATAAAAGAACGAAGCCTTAAAGTGGATTTTAAGATTATCGTAAACACTTTCGGTGCAGTTATAGGATTGAATGGTGTATAGCTTATCGACAAATGGGAGAATAAGGAGAGAATGTATTGGATAATAAAATCCCCGTATATCGTCATGAATTCAAGTATGTGGTGTCTGCATCGCAGTTGATTCTTATTGAAAACAGAATAAAAAATCTTATGGAGATGGATGTACATACGGGGAATAAGGGTATGTACAATATCCGTAGCTTGTATTTTGATGATTATTATGACCGTTGTCTGTACGAAAATATAAACGGAACAGACCCACGCGAGAAATTCCGAATAAGGATATATAACCATTCGCGGGATAGAATAACTTTGGAATGCAAGCGCAAACAGAATGGCAAAACATTGAAGACATCCTGCCCTCTTAGCGAAGAGCAGACCAGAATTTTGATGAAAGGTCGAGCTTTATCGAATATAGCGGAGCAACCACCTCTTTTACAAAAATTTACTGTTGAAATGTTGTCTCGCGGTTTGCACCCTGTAACAATAGTAGAATATGACAGAATACCATACATTTATAAAAATGGCAATGTAAGGGTTACCCTTGACATGAATATATCGTCATCAAAATCGGTTTTGTCTTTTTTGGATGATGTTATTCCCAAAAGACCGGTAATGCCGGCCGGACAGCATTTGCTGGAGGTAAAATATGATGAGTATATTCCCGATTTTATATACAAAAGTATCCGGCCTGAAAATCTGAAATATACGGCATACTCCAAATACTATATGTGCCGAAAATATACATTGTAGTGAGGTTGACATGGTAACATTTAAAGATATATTTAAAAAATCTTTTGTAGAGGGTTATTCAGGTATAGAAATAACCGCTACTACTATATTGGTTGCATTGATAATTGCCACTTTACTGGCGATATATATATTCTATATATACAGAAGTGTGACGAGAAAGACTTTTTATTCCCAGAGTTTTAATATCTCTCTGGTTGGTGTCACAATTATAACAGCAGCTATCATACTTGTTATGCAGTCCAGTGTGGTTCTGTCACTTGGCATGGTGGGGGCGCTATCCATAGTACGCTTCCGTACAGCAATAAAAGATCCAATGGATCTGATGTTTCTTTTTTGGGCTATCAGCACAGGTATTATATGTGGTGCAGGTCTTGCTCAAGTTGCAGTTATTTTGTCTTCGATAATTACAATTGTTATAATATTACTGAATAAAATTCCTGTTATTAAAGCTCCTGTTATTCTTGTAGTGAATACTACCGATATTGATGTTGAAAGCCGTATTATAGAAAAAGTAAAAAAGCATACAAAATATTTTGAAATAAAGTCAAGGAACATGACCCAGTCAACTCTTGATATGGTTATAGAATTGAATGTAAAAGACGGCGGTGAATTGGTAAGGGATGTTATGCGGACAGACGGCGTTGTTTCTGTTGCACTTCTGTCACATAATGGTGACGCCGCATTCTGATAGCATTGAAAAAGCTTATTCTGCCACCAAATAAAAGTAAGAAATATAAATTCCTGTGAAATATCAGGCACTGTTATTTACTTTTTTCTCCGTTACTGCTAAAATAATAAAACATTTCATTAGATGCAGAAAAGGGGAAGGCTATGAATAAGTTTCTGATGTATATGATAAACCTCATATACACCGCCCACAACAAAATACTCAGTCTTAATGACGCTTATGAGTACAATTTTACTGACAAAGAGCTGCATTTTCTGGTAATCGGCGTAATTGGCATGCTGATGATATTTGCCATTTACCCTGTTTTCAAATGGCTGGCAAAGCACGGACATATTATGACTATTACATGGATATATGTTTTCACGCTGGTTATAGTTCTGACTTTTTCCATTGAAATAGGACAGAAAGCAGGTAACAACGGCAGCATGGAGTTTGCCGACATTGTTTTCGGTGTGGTGGGCTTTCTGGCAATGTTCCTTGTTTTTGCTGTCATCCGCGGCATACTCCATCTGATAATAAAACTGATAAGAAAAACAAAAGCCAGAAAAGCAGAAAAACAGCAAAAAGTAAATACATAAAAATCAATGCCCTGCATCTGCAGGGCATTTGTTGTATTTGAAGTAGAGGGGCTGTTGTGATATACTGTAATCAAAGAATGAAACAGAGGTTGGTTTTATGATTACAAGAATAGAAAATGTGACTGTCCTCACAATGGACAAAGATTGTACAGAATATAAAAACAGCAGTGTTACAATTGAAAATGACACAATAATTGCAATAGATGATGCCACAATTCCTGCCGATGAAGTTATTGACGGTCAGGGCGGTATACTTATGCCGGGCATGGTAAACACCCATTCTCATCTGGCAATGATTCCTTTCCGCGGGCTGGGGGATGACTGTCCTGACAGACTGCGCCGTTTTCTTTTCCCTCTGGAATCAAAGACTATGACGCCTCGTCTGGTGCGTCTGTCCAGTGAGTATGCAGCCTGCGAACTTATGCTGGGTGGTGTTACACAGGTTTTCGATATGTATTTTTACGAAGACGAAGTGACACAGGCTATGGTAAAAATGAATATGCGCGCCACTCTGGCAGAAACTATTCTGGATTTTGCCCACTGCAACTCTGACAAACCTTACGGCGGTCTGGATTACAGCCGCTGGTTTATAAACAAGTGGAAAAATTCCCATCCTCTTATCACACCTGCCATTGCACCTCACGCCACAAACACAAACAGCGCCGATGCACTGAAGGAGGCCAATGAAATTTCCGCTGAAAACGATGTGCTTATCAGCACCCATGTCAGCGAAATGGATTATGAAATGGACTATTTCCGCAAAGAATATGACATGACACCTGTGGAATTTCTGGACTCCATCGGCCTGCTGACCGACAGACTGCTGGCTGTTCATTGCATTCACGCCACAGAAAGTGATGTGCGCCTGATGAAAGACAGAGGCGTAAGAGTAAGCCACTGCGTCGGCTCAAATACAAAGGCAGGCAAGGGCGTTATGCCGCTGAAAGCTATGATGGCGGAGGGTGTGAATGTTTCCCTGGGTACAGACGGTGCCTCCAGTGGCAACACAATCGACCTTATCACCCAGCTGGGTATGGTAACCCGTGCTCATAAAACAGCCAACCACGACCGCGGTGCTTTCACAGCAAAGGAAATAGTGGCTATGGCTACTATTGAAGGTGCAAAGGCATTGAGAACCGACCACATTACCGGCAGCATAGAAACAGGAAAAAAAGCCGACCTGGTGCTGATTGAAACCCAGTCAGTGAATATGTTCCCTATACACGACCCTTATTCCGCCCTGGTTTACAGCGCTAATCCATCAAATGTGGACAGCGTGTGGATTAACGGCGTGCAGACAGTATCAGGCAAAAAACTGGTATACCATGACCTGATGGAAATCAGAAAAGAACTGGACGAAGAAATGACAGAGTTCCGCCGAATGGCAGAAATACAGTCACAGCAGATTTAAAAACAGAACGGAGATTTTGATATATGAAATTTACAGTTACAGCCAACGAAGAGGGTTTCAGCGTAGATGAGCTTATGCTGGAAGCGGAAGAAAAAGAAAATATAGGTCTGGCAGTAAACAATATGGCTTATGGCACTACAGCGGCCCTGCTGGAATTTGTGCAGAATTTTGCCTCAGATACAACAAACGCCCAGGAGATATTCAATCTTATGTTACAGCATATACGGGCAGTGTCAGATGAATTTTTCAGCAATGAAGCAGGCAGACGGCAGGATGAGGTTATCTATGAAATTTCCGAAGAAGTTTTTCTGCCATGGGTTTATGGCCAGGGGTATTCTGATGTATACGAATTTATTGACCGGTATGGTGACCGGGAGCTGAAAATGGCATTTACAGTCAATGGTGACACTGTGGAAGTGTTCTTTGTGGATGCTGACGGCAACCGTCAGGATGATATAGGCGAAATTGAAGCAATCAATTTTACCATCGCACCGGATTTTGCTGCCAGACAGTGTCTGGAGCTGACAGCCATCGCCTGGACAGCTCTGGACCGCCTTTACGGCCAGAGAAACAATTACTTGCGCAAAAACCCGGTGAATGACCTGGAAAAAGCTATCCGTGCAGAACTGAAAATATGATAAACAGAACAGCTGTGGTTTACACCACAGCTGTTTTTCATTAAGTTATATTTCAGCATATTTTATTCCGGGCGGATAATATCCGCCCTTACGCGAATCAGCGAACAAACTAAAAGTCTGTCATTTCGAGCGAACGTAGTGAGTCGAGAAATCTTTGCTGTCGTAGGCAGCAATATAAACGGGCGGTCGGGGAGGCAAGCGTAGTGCCTGAATGGTATTTCGCGAAGCGAAATAGGCCGAGCTCGTCCTGCGAGGCCAGTGGTGCCCCTACGCGGACAAATAATTTACCATATAGCTGCTTGTAGGGAACGGTCTTGACCGTTCCCTACATATACCGAATAACAAAAAAGCTGCGGTTTAACCGCAGCTTTTATTGTATTAATAATCTTATTCAAACTCTGTTTCTGTTTCAACTACCTGTGATGGGTCGATTTCTTCTTCTACGATTTCCACTTCAGGTGCAGCGTATTCAAATCTTTCGTATTCGTCCAGGTCAACAAAGCCGATGTAAGATTTACCGCAGTTTACCTGCAGTGGATTTTCGTCCATATCTGTAAATCTCAGTGCCTCTGTTGGTGCGCCTTTGAACCAGCGGATTTGTTCTACTTTGCCGTTGGAGAAGTAGTAGCCAACGCCGCCGTATGTCAGGTCAACTTTCTGGTAGTTAGGGTCGCCTTTGCCGCCGCCTGGGTATGGATACTTGGAAATATCTGCAAATGCTACAAATACATTTTCAAAGCCAATCTGTTCGCCTGTATTTTCGTCGATTGTGGCTTCTCTCACACCTTTGGAGCCATTGTACATAGACATTTTGTACTCCATGGTGGCTTCGTCATATTCAAAATATGTACGGTATGTTTCGGAATGAACAATGTTGATTGTCTGTACAGCTTCGCCGTTCAGTTCTCTTACGCCGCCGTTTTCATCGTAGTCAACGAAGTTGAACAGTGGAGCAGTATATGTTTTGTCCATGTCATATTCGTATTTTTCCACCAGCTTTGTAATCTGTTCAGCATTTGTGTATGCTGTGTGTTCCAGAGCTTTGCCAGGGCGTTCACGTCTGTAGATAAAGTTTTTGTACTGGCCGTCAACGTCCAGCTCGTTGTAGTTGTTGGTATCAATATATGTCTGTGTGATACCGCTGCGGCCGATGTGCATATACAGTGCCTGCCATGGCATAGCCCACTGCAGGAACTGGTCACGGCCGGAACGTACAGGACCTACGTCTGCCAGTGTGGTATAATCCTCGAAAATACCCATAAAGCGTGTGATACCGCCTTCAACCTTGCTTTCAAACAGCACGGATGCCTGGGACAGACCGCTCTGTGGACGGGCAGCGGAAATGTTGTTAATCATGATGGCTACAGGACGCTGGTCAATGTAATCAGCTGTTTTTTTGTAACCTGTGAATGGGTTTGGTGCATAAATGCGGGGTGTAGGTGTAGGTTCCGCAGGTGTCTGGGACTCATCGCCGCCAGGAGCAGAAATACAGCCTGTGAGCAGGCTGGCCATTGTCAATGCAGCCAGCACAAGTGATAAAAATTTTTTCATAATAATCTCCTATGGTTTACACCATTTAAAATATTCTACATATTATTATATACATTTTACAAATTAATTCAATATTCGACAGATAAAATTTATAATTTTATAATATTATTAATGTGTTCACTAATGCAGTTTATGTAAATCGGTGAAAAATATTCCTGTTTTATCCAACAAATTAATGATTGTAGATATCTAATCGTTAATGTATAATATAATACAGATATAATAATGAAAACTAAAAGGAGCAGTAATAAAAATGATAAAAGCGGTATTTTTTGACCTGGATGGCACTCTGTTACCAATGGACCAGGACGAATTTGTAAAATATTATTTCGGTATGCTGGCAAAAAAGGTTATCGGTGCAAAAGGTTATGACAAAGAACAGTTTATAAACAGCATATGGCAGGGTGTAGCCAATATGGTAAAGAACGATGGTACTATGACCAACGAGGAGCGCTGGTGGCAGGCATATACACGGATTTTTGGCCCTCAGGCAAGGGCAGACGAGCCTCTGTTCAGGGAATTTTATGCCAACGAGTTCAATATAGCCAAAAATGCCTGTGGCTGTCGTGAAGAAGCGGACAAGGTTATAAAGCTGGTGAAGACAAAAGGAATGAAAGCCATTCTTGCCACAAACCCTATTTTCCCGCGTATAGCTACAGAAAACAGAATGAAATGGGCTGGTCTGGACCGGGCTGATTTTGAACTGTTCACCACTTATGAAGATTACCGCTACAGTAAACCAAATCTGGATTATTACCGCGAAATACTGGCAAAGACAGGTCTGGACCCACAGGAATGTGCCATGGTAGGTAATGATGTAGGAGAAGATATGATTGCAGCACAGTTGGGAATGAAAGTTTTCCTGTTGACCGACTGCATTATAAATAAAAATGGTGTTGATATTTCACAGATACCACATGGCGGCTTTGAAGAACTGATTGAATTTATAGAAAAGCTGTAATTGTATATATCACACAATTTGTATAACAAAGTGGAAATTATTATATCCTTTGTAATAATTATTCATAATAGATGATACAATATTTGCAATTTTGCATATGTTGTGGTAAACTGTTTACATATTTATTATTATATAAAAGCAAGGACCCATTAATTATGATAATAACAAGATATATTACCATCCCTCAGCTGACAGGCAGGGAAAAACGCCGCGCATATGTTTATGTGCCGGAAGAAGCAAAAAACAACCCTGAAGCACGCTACCCTGTACTGTACATGTTTGACGGTCAGAATGTGTTTTTTGACAGTCATGCAACCTACGGCAAAAGCTGGGGTATGCTGGATTATCTGCAGGAAAACCATGTTCCGCTGATTGTGGCTGCTGTAGAATGTAACCATCATCCGGATAACGGCCGCCTGTCTGAATATTCACCTTTTGATTTTTCAGACAGCCGATTTGGCACAGTAAAAGGCCGCGGCAAAATAACAATGGATTGGTTTGCATATCGTTTCAAACCGATGATAGACCGCAATTTTCCCACTTTGCCGGACAGGGAATATACCTTTATCGCAGGCAGCAGTATGGGTGGTCTGATGACCATATATGCACTTACAAAATACAATCACATTTTTTCCCGTGGTGCATCGCTGTCACCATCGTTGTGGGTGAATACGGACCGTCTGGAAAAAATGATACGCCGTACAGACTTTGCCACAGGCACAGTGCTGTATATGGATTACGGCAGTGAGGAATTCGGCTGGAAGCCGGACATGATGAAAGGTTATAACCGCATCTGCAACGCATTCTGCGACAGCGGCGTTATGCTCACATCACGCCTTGTACCTGGCGGGACCCATCAGGAAGCCAGCTGGGAAAGACAGCTGCCATTCTTTATTCATACTTTGTTTTATAATTTATAAAACCTATAAAAGCCTCCTTTGTGTAATGGCCAGGCCAGTTTCTCTTGCCCTTTGGGCAATTCACCTTCAGGGAGGTGGCACAGCGAAGCTGTGACGGAGGGATTGTAAATAAAGTCCCCGAATAAAAATATTCATTAAAAATAAATATATCAGGAGATTTTATGAGAGTACAGTATTTCAAACACTACAGCCACAATCTGGGCCGCGATATGGAGTACAAAGTGTACGGCCATGCAGGCAGACCGGTGCTGTTTATCCCATGCCAGAACGGCAGATTTATGGACTTTGAAGGCTTCCATATGGACCGCGAATGGTCACAGTGGATTGATGCCGGCAAGGTTATGGTGTTCAGCATCGATACAATTGACCGGGAAACCTGGTCTGATAAAAACGGTGACCCTTATCACCGCATCCGTAGACATGAACGGTGGATTAAATACATTGTTGATGAAATGGTGCCAATCATGCGAGGTACAGTAAATGCTGCCAACGGCTGGGAGGGTTATCCCGGTATTATCGTTTTCGGTGCCAGCATGGGTGCAAACCATTCTGTAAACCTGTTCCTGCGTTTCCCTGATATTTTTGACGGCATGCTGGCACTCAGCGGTGTTTATGATAACAAAGATTTCTTCGGTGACTATATGGACGAAGTTCTCTATCAGAATTCCCCACAGCTGTATCTGGCAAATATGCAGCCTGACCATCCTTTTGTACAGCGTTATAACAACAACCGCGGTATTATCTGCACCGGTCAGGGAGCGTGGGAAGAACCCGGTACCGCACGCTGGCTGGAAGAAAACTTCCGCCGACTGGGCGCAAATATCTGGGTGGACTACTGGGGCTACGATGTAAATCATGACTGGCCATGGTGGTACAAACAGGTGCAGTATTTCGTTCCTAAATTACTGGGTGAAGAATAACATCCGGTTAAAATAAAAAATAAACTATAGAGAGAAGCGTGACATATTGAAAAACTTTATTTTCATTTCCCCGAACTTTCCTACTAACTACTGGCAGTTCTGCAAAGAACTGAAAAACAATGGTCTTAATGTTCTCGGAGTGGGTGAAGCCCCATACGATGAACTGCCACAGCATCTGAAAGACAGTCTGAATGAATATTACAAGGTAAACAGTCTGGAAAACTATGATGAAGTTTACCGTGCAGTAGCTTTCTTTGCTTTTAAATACGGCAAAATCGACTGGCTGGAATCAAACAACGAATACTGGCTGGAAAGAGACGCAATGCTGCGTACAGACTTTAATATCACATCAGGCTTCAAAAACGAAGATATGCCAAAAATCAAGTACAAATCAAAAATGAAAGAGTACTATCTGAAAGCAGGCATTCCTGTGGCCAGATATCATCTGGTGGACAATATTGAAGGCTGCCGTGAATTTCTGAAAGAAGTTGGCTACCCTGTAGTAGTAAAACCTGACAACGGCGTAGGTGCGGTGGCTACATATAAACTGACCTGTGATGAAGAACTGGTTCGCTTTATGGCTGACAAACCAGACTGGGTTCCATACATTATGGAAGAGTTTATCAATGCCGAAATCTATACATATGACGCTATCATCAACTCCAAGGGCGAAGCACTGTTTGAATCCGGTAATGTTACACCATTCTCACTGATGGATGTTGTAAACAACAATGACAACTCTGTATACTACATTGTAAAAGAACTGAAAGAAGATGTGCTGAAAGCCGGTCGTGCCACAGTAAAAAGCTTTGGCGTAAAGAGCCGTTTTGTGCATTTTGAATTCTTCCGTCTGCTGTCTGACCACGAAGGTCTGGGCAAAAAAGGCGATATTATGGCGCTGGAAGTTAATATGAGACCTGCAGGCGGTTTCACACCTGACCTGTTCAACTATTCCGCCAGCACAAATGTTTATAAAATCTGGGCTGATATGATTGCTTATGACTCTACTCTGATGCCTATAGGCAACCGCCAGTGGTGTCCTTTCGCAGGCAGACGTGACGGTAAAAACTTTGTTCTGGGTCATGTGGAAATTATGGCCAAATACGGCGATAAAATCAAAATGGCCGAAAGAATTCCGGAAGCACTGTCAGGTGCTATGGCAAACCAGATGTATGTAGCTACATTTGACACAGAAGAAGAAATGAACCGGTTCTACAAAGATGTACTGGCCGTAAGAGATTAATCACACATAAAAAGCACCTGGAAACAGGTGCTTTTATTTTCTGCATCAAAAATCCGCCATTATGCTGTTTTTATGCGGATAGACAATACAGTGCGGAAATGATAAAATATTACTATAAAAATTAGTGGAGAAATATTATGGAACTTGTAATCAAAAATTTTGACCGACTGACTTCCCGTGAAGTTTATGAAATACTGAAAATCCGCACAGCTGTTTTTGTTGTGGAACAGAACTGCCCTTATCAGGAAGTGGACGGCACAGACTATGACAGCCTCCATGTATGGCTGGAAGAAGAGGGTGAAATCAAAGCCTACCTTCGCGCCTTCCCTAAAACAGAGGACGGCAAAACAGTACAGATGGGCCGTGTGTTGTCCAAAGTGCGTGGTGTGGGGCTGGGGGCACAGATTGTGTCTGCAGGTATCGAAGCTGTAAAAACTGAAATGGCACCGGAAAAAATAGTTATTGAAGCACAGACCTATGCCATACCTTTCTATGCAAAATTCGGCTTTGAGGTATGCGGTGAAGAATTTCTGGAAGACGGAATTCCTCATACACCTATGGCACTCTTTGTATAAACAGGAAGTATATTGTGAAAAAAATAGATATTCATCTGCATATTCCTTTTGACGACACTATGGGAGAGATGTTTTCCACTGCAGAGAAAATGATTCCTCGTTTGGATGAACTGGGTATCAGCCACGGTGTGCTTATGTCCATTTCACCACAGTGGAATGAACAGAATATGAAAACAGTGGAAAAATACCCTGACAGATTCAGCTGGATGTACCATGCCGAACCGTCACTGGGCGGTATTATGCCACAGCTGATGCGCGCAAAAGCACGGGGCGCAATAGGCATAGGTGAAATCACCCTCAACAAACTTATTATTGAACCTTTTATTCAGGACCTGTTTCTGGAGGCAGAGCGCCTGAATATGCCTGTATTGTTTCACATGAGCCCGGAAGAAGGCTACAGCTACGGCATAGTGGATAAACCAGGCCTGCCGCTGCTGGAGCACTGTCTGCAGGATTACAAAAAACTGAAATTTATCGGTCACAGCCAGCCTTTCTGGCATGAGATAACAGGTGATGCGGCCACAGGCAGGGAAGACCGTAACCAGTGGGGTAACGGCCCTGTTAAACCGGGTGGACGCCTTGTGTACCTGTTTGAAAAATACCCCAATCTGTACGGCGACCTTTCAGCCAACAGCGGAGGTCAGGCCATTATGCGCGACGAAGAATTCGGTCTGGAATTCCTCCATAAATATGCTGACAGACTTTTCTTCGGCACTGATATGCTGAATACATCTATGGAATTTCCTTTGGGAAAATGGCTGGACGATATGCATGCAAAAGGCCGCCTGTCCAACGATGCATACGAAAAAATCTGCTGGAAAAATGCTGAAAAGCTGATAAAAGGTGAATTATAAAAACAAAAAGTCATTCTCAGGACTGTTGCCCTGAAGAATGACTTTTTGTTATGCTCTGTTTTTCTTTATCAGCCCTGAACGCCTACGCTCATTGTTTCAGGCAATGTTGAACCGCCGTCGATTACAATACCCTGAGCTGTGATGTAGCTGGATTCATCGCTGGCCAGAAATGCTGCCAGTTCGCCCAGTTCTTCGATGTTGCCCAGTCTGCCCATTGGAATACCTACGCGGATTCCCTCAATAACACTGTCCGGATTTGAAGCATCAGATGCGTTTGCGATTCCTTCTACCATAGGTGTCATGATATAGCCAGGCTGAATAGCGTTCACTCTTATGCCGTGGTGTACCATTTCAGCAGCCAGACCTTTTGTAAAGCCCATCAGTGCAGCTTTTGTTGTGGCGTATGCCACTTCACCCGGGTCAGCTACCAGAGGACCTGTAACGCTGGACAGATTCACAATAGCTCCCTTTTTGTTTTTCATCATAACAGGGCACACTGCTTTGCACATGTTCCATACACCTTTGATATTTATGTCAAAATGTGCATCGCGCAGTTTATCGTCAGTGTTCATAAAGCTGTCCAGCCATGCGATACCGGCGTTGTTTACCAGAACATCGATTGTACCATATTTTGCCAGCACTTCATCCACACACTTTTTAATCATTTCTGTGTCGCGCACATCACACAGATAGCCGCTTACTTCCCAGCCTTCAGCAGACAGTTCAGCCACTGTTTCGTGTACTTTTTCGCTGTAGTCAAATATAACTACCTTTGCGCCGTATTTGAGAAATACTTTTACGATACCCAGACCATTGCCCATAGCACCGCCTGTAACTATTGCTACTTTGTCTTTCAGTTTCATTTTACATACTCCTTTGATTTGTTAATATATATTATAGCTAAAATTTTATCGAATTACAATATCAATCTTTCAATTATGTCACCAAAATGTTACAATAGATATAATATAAATGAAAAGACTGTAATTTTAGAAGGGGAATATGGAAAAAAGCAGATGCTCTGTAACCTATTTTCAGACAAATTTACTGTTTTTAACAGAATGTATCATGACGATGCCCATATCGTTCTGATATATCTGCCTGAATTAAAATATAAGGTAAGAAATTGGTTTCCCAATGTCCAAATTTCGTTCACAAAACCATATAAACCAAAAAACGGACTGGAAACAGTCCGTTTTATTTTCTCTTATTTATGACAGCCGTGGTCACCACAGCCATGATTGCCGCAGTTATGACCGTCACCGTGATGGTGGTCGTGGTGGTCACAGTTAGCAGATGCAGAATAGTCAAGAGTACCCTGCAGATACTGTACTACTGCCATGTCTGCATCACCTGTCACACCTCCGCATATTTCTATACCGGCAGCGGCCAGTGCATTTCTTGCACCCATACCCATGCCGCCGCAGATAAGCACATTCACACCCATTTCTTTAAGAAAGCCTGCCAGCGCGCCGTGGCCTGTGCCGTTGGTGTCTACTATTTCCACCCAGGAAATCTTTTTGTCTTCTACTGTGTATACCTTGAACTGCTGTGTACGGCCAAAATGCTGAAAAATTTTGTTGTTTTCAAAAGTAGCTGCTATTTTCATAATAATTCCTCCTGTCTTGCTGTTTATTCTTCTGTGACAGCTGCTGTGGCTGCAATCGCCCTCATTGCTGTCACACAGACGGTAATCTCCGCCTTCTATTCGTATTGTCATACCGCCTACCAGCGCATCGGCCAGTTTTTTTCTGGCAGAGTTATATATCCGCTGTACCGTGGAACGCCCCACCTGCATCTGCATTGCACAGTCCTCCTGTGAACGGCCTTCTCTGTCTATCAGGCGTATGGTTTCGTACTCGTCTACTGTCAGTACCACTGCCACCGGTTTGCTATTTTCCACGGGGATAAATTCTGTACACTGCGGCATCCTGCATACGCGCCTGTATTTTATAGGTCTTGGCATGGTGTTTCTCCTTTGTTAATGACATATACCAATAATTATTATATTATGATTTATGGCATATGTCAATAACAAGTAAAAGGATGAAATATCGGTGAATATATCTCCTTGGCAGATAGACAAATTTTCACAATTTGCTATAATATAAACAAAGCCTTTTCGGCAATACAAGGTATATGAACAGGAGGACAACAATGTATCAACATATTAAAGACAGAGCAAAGGAAATATACCGCAGTAACACACAGATACTGCTGATGGTTATGGCCATTTATACAGCCATCGAATATATGACAGGTATACTTTCCGGCAATATTATTTTTACTATCATCGCATCATTTATCACAGCTGCCCTTTCCGCCAGCAAAGCCTATTTCTGGTTCCGCACATATAACCGCGACACACCGGATTATACAGATATGTATTCCATATTTCTGGACAAAACTCATCAGAACACCATTCTTACCATTATGACCATCCGTTTTCTTATTGATGCGGTACTGGGCGTGGTCACAACTGTATTGGCTTTTATTCCGGTACTGAACATTGTGGCAGTTATTGCAGTGGCTGCAGTAGGTCTGCTTTTGTCTATAGTATGGTATCTTTTTGCAGCCAATCCATATTATTCCGCAGGCGACTGTTTCCGTGCTTCATGGGAATACATGAAATCAAAGGTGATTGAATACATAATCTTTGTGTTGTCCGTTGCAATAGTGCCTGCTCTGTTCTGTGGTCTTATCGGTGCATTTATCAGCATGCTTCTGCCTTTCCTGGGCAGCATTATCACCACAGTGCTGTTTGCAGTATTTGAAGTTTATATCTCTCTTGCCACAGCCGGTTATGTGTCCGAACTCATTCCACAGGAATGGTACCGGGGCACAGCAGTGTTTGAAAAATAATATTTGATTTTACAGGCCGTGTACACTTGTATACGGTCTGTTTTAATGCTAAAATACAGATAATATCAATCTTATGAATATATGAATAAGGAGTATAGTATGAAAAAAATCGCTTTTATCGGTGCCGGCAATATGGGTGGTGCACTTATTATGGGTATATGCAAAGCTATCGACCCTCATCAGGTGGTTATATATGACCCGGATACAGAAAAAACAGCACTGCTTTCACAGAAAACAGGCTGTGCAGTGTCAGAGAGTGCTGATGCGGCTGTTCTCAACGCCGAATATGTGGTGCTGGCTGTAAAACCGCAAGTGCTGCGCGGTGTTCAGCAGCAGCTGATGCCTGTTATGAAACAGGCGGCAGCAGAAGGCAGACAGCAGATTATTCTGTCTATTGCTGCCGGTATTCCTTTGGCCGACCTGACTGCAATCCCTCTGGAAAACGGTCTGGACCTGCCTGTTATCCGTATGCTGCCGAATACCCCAAGCGAAATCGGCGAAGGTCTTAACATCTATGCTGTGAATGAAAAAGTAACAGCTGAAAACTGCGCTGAGCTGGAAAAAATGTTCAGCCAGTGTGGTCTGACTGAAAAGGTGACAGAACACATCCTGGATGTGGCCTCTGCTGTTTCAGGCTGTACTCCTGCCTTTGCATATATGTTTATCGACGCTCTGGCAGACGGAGCGGTGCGCTGCGGCGTGCCACGCGATAAAGCTATAAAATATGCCGCTCAGGCCGTAAAAGGTGCGGCTGCTATGGTGCTGGAAACAGGCCGTCACCCTGATGCATTGAAAGATGCTGTATGTTCACCGGGCGGCAGCACAATCGTAGGCGTAGCTACCCTGGAAAATGCTTCATTCCGTGCCGCAGCAGCCAATGCAGTGTTCTATGCAAATGAAAAAAATATGGATTTAGGCAAATAATATTTCTTTTAAAAATAAAACCATCGATACACTGTACCGATGGCTTTATTGTTTTTATACTTTCTGTTTTTTTACCCAGCCTTTCAGCCACCACACCATGGCAAAGGACACTGAAACCCATACAATACCCAATACAAAAATAATATTGTAGCTATGGGTAAAGTCATAAATATATGGCAGCAGACTGGAGGAAAATGCCCCCAGAGTAAAGCTGATTGTCTGGAAGTTTTTCAGATGCTTGGTGTAATCTGCACCCCATACTTCCATAAACAGCATAGGGGCCACATTTGCATCCACTGCAAATATTGTACCGAACATCAGTGAAGCCAGATAAAGCAGGGCAGGGGACTGTGTGCATCCCATAAACATCAGCAATGACACTATAACCATTGCGAAAATCACACTTACCGCTTTGTATACTCCCACTTTGTCTGCCAGCCAGCCGGACAGCAGCTTGCCTACCACATTGCCTACCATGGCAAAGCTGGTCAGCATAGCGCCCATGCTTACGGCGTAACCCAGTTCAGCGGTGTACAGCGGCAGCTGGTTAAGTACTGCACCTATCAGGCAAGCCAGGCATATAATTGTGACACATACCGGGAAAATATAGCCGGGTACAGTGTATTCTTTGGCTTTCAGCGTGTCTTTAGCGGCTTCTGTTCGTTTTTCGCTGTATCCATAAGGCTGTGCCCCTATCTCCTGTGGAGTCAGCACAAGGAACAGTGCTGCAGGTATGCATACCACTACCATGGTTGCCACACCCATTATAATACATGCACTGCGCCAGCCGGACCGTTCTATTATTTTTGAACATATGGGGCTTACCACAGCACCCAGTACACCGGATGAGGACATAGCCAGTCCCATTACAAACCCTTTTTTAGTGTGAAACCAGTTTGCCAGCAGCACGGAAATAGCCATACCTGTGTAGCTGGTACCAACTCCGATAAAAAAGGCGGATATGTACCACTGCCACAGCTGTGTGTAAAAAGCCATGGACATATATGCCATACAAGTGATAACAGTTACCCCTATCAGCACCTTTTTGGAATGTCTGAAAAACAGGTTAGATACAAATCCCAGAGCCGCCGCCCTTGTCAGTGAACGGATAGTGTAATAAACTGACAGGTCGCCGCTGCGGAAACCAAATTCTTTGATTATTTCTGCAAATATTATGCCGGTGCAGTTCAGCAGTATGCCGACCAGACCGCCCATTATTCCCAGTGTTACTATAAGTATCAGCCAGGAATGGTGAATTCCACTTTTACTTTTTTTCATTTTTCTCTCTCCATAACATAAAAGTTTATGATAGTTAATTATATAACTAATTTTCACATTAGTCACTATTTATTTTGAATAATTACACATAAACAGAATAATTATTAAAGTTTTTCAGCTTTAAAATCAAAAAATACATGCATATAACAATGTTTTATATAATAATAAAACATTGTTTTGTATTCAGAACCGGGTAAATGCGGCTGTTGACAAACCGATGCAGGTAGGCTATGATTTACTTATTATATAAAAATGGAGTACTAATATGGAAAATATAAAAAATCTGCTTACATTTATTGAAAAAAGTCCATCCCCATTTCATGCCGTGACAAATATTGCACAGCGGCTGGATGCCGCGGACTACACACGACTGTATGAACAGGACGACTGGGCACTGGAAGCTGGCAAAGGCTATTATGTGTGCCGCAATATGTCTTCCGTGCTGGCTTTCAGAGTGCCAGCCACTGAAAAATTCGGCTTCAATATTGTTGCCAGTCACTGCGACAGCCCTACTTTCAAAATCAAAGAAAATCCACAGATTACCACAAATGGATATGTTACCCTCAACACAGAACGCTACGGCGGTATGATTATGTCCACATGGATGGACAGACCTTTGTCAGTGGCAGGCCGCATTATGGTCAGAGAGGGCGCCACATTCACACAGAAATTGGTGAATATCGACCGTGACCTGCTGATTATTCCAAATATGGCTATCCACATGGACAGAACTGTAAATGACGGAAAAAAATTCAATCCTCAGGTAGACATGATTCCGCTTTACAGCCTTAATAAAGAAGGGCAGTCCTTTATGGCTATGATTGCTGAAACAGCGGGAGTGGAAGAAAAGGATGTTATAGGCCATGACCTGTTCCTGTACAACCGTCAGTCCGGCACAGTACTGGGCGCAGAGCAGGACATGATTGCCAGCGGCAAGCTGGATGACCTGCAGTGTGCTTTCGCTTCTATGACAGGCTTTATCAACTCTAACGGTGAAAAATCTATGCCTGTGCTGGCTGTATTCGACAACGAAGAAGTAGGCAGCAGCACAAAACAGGGTGCAGCTTCTACATTCCTGTTTGACACACTGAACAGAGCGGTGAAAGCCCTGGGCGGTGATGATAACGATTACAGAAAAGCTCTGGCAAACAGCTTTATGATTTCTGCTGATAACGCCCACGCTGTTCATCCTAACCAGCCTGGTATAGCCGACCCTACAAACCGTCCTGTTATCAACAAAGGTGTGGTTATAAAATACAACGCCAACCAGCGCTACACAACAGATGCGGTTTCTGCTGCAATGTTCAAAGGCATTCTCAATGACCTTGATATTCCTTTCCAGACATTCGCCAACCGCAGCGATATTATGGGCGGCGGCACCCTGGGCAATATCTCCAACAACCAGGTTGCGCTGAATACAGTGGACATCGGTCTGCCACAGCTGGCCATGCACTCTGCCTATGAAACAGCCGGCGTGAAGGACACAGAAGATTTCATAAAAATCTGTGAAAAATTCTTTACTCTGAAGTTTTCTAAAATAGATGACGATAAGTTTACAGTTGAATAAAAATAAAAAGACAAGGCCACGGCCTTGTCTTTTTTATATATCCATCGCTATATTTACCACATCCACACCATTGTCCAGTGCATAATTCATTGTGTACACTGTGCCGCCGGTGGTTTCTGTGCAGTATGCTATACACAGGTCAGCATTGTCCACCAGTGCGCGGTTTCGGTTGTTCATGCATCCCGGAGTGTATTCCGGCGCGGCATAGGTCACCTTGTCACAGTGCTGCAGTATATGTTCATACACCGCTTTATCTGCTTTTGACCATTTTTCTGACTGCCGGGGATATGGCAGATACAGGTGCAGCTGTACCTGAGGGAAAGTTTCCTTCAGTTTCAGCACTGCCTGGGCGGCCATAGTGTCAAAACCCAGCGCACCGCCGGCATTGAACACGGTATATCCTTCGGTATACAGCCTGAGAATATGCTGGCGCAACAGCTGCATTGTTTTTACATATTTTCCGGCAGGAATATCCCTGTGACCTGTAAAACAGCATCTTTTATTCATATTTCACCTCAAAATAACAACTATCAGTTGTTATTTTACCATATTTTTTCAAAAAGTAAATAGTTTTTGCGCTTTTGTCACAGATAATATATAATAAAGCCGAGGTGATAGAATGATTTATATTATAGCTGCTGTTGCAAAGAATAATGTGATAGGTAAAAATGGCGGTATGCCATGGCATATCCCCGAAGAACTGAAACATTTCAGGGAACTGACTATGGGCAGTGCAGTAGTGATGGGGCGCAGAACCTACGAAAGCATAGGGCAGCCTCTGCCCGGCAGAGTGAATATTGTGGTTTCAAATTCACAGGAATTTCAGGGCGAAAACCTGACCACTGCCAACAGCCTTTCCCACGCCATACAGCTGGCAGGGGACAGGGATGTGTTTGTTTCAGGTGGCCGGCAGCTGTACAAAGAAGCCATTGAAATCGCTGATGTGCTATATATCACCGAGATAGAAATGGAAACAGAGGGAGACACCTTTTTTCCGCCGTTTGACCACAGCCTCTTTGACAGGGCAGTGGAAGCCACCTTTGACACCCCTGTAAAATATTCTTATGTGACTTATGTAAGAAAGAAGTAAAAACGCTTATTCCCGCTGTACATACGGTTTCAGCAGTGATAAAATAAATATATAAAATCTGCTATGGGAGGTAAGATATATGGATTTTGAAGTTATAGAATACAGGGAAGAAATGGGCGAAATCAACTGGCAGGAGGGTTTTGCACAGGAACTGTCCGGTAAAACAGTACGGGAACAGGCACGCTGCTACGGTTGGAGCCTGGATTATTATGTGGGCGGCAAGGATGCTCATTACAGCACCATCCCACGGATTTGTGCAGAAAACGCCTTTGACCGTGACCACATTGAGCAGTTGAACCCTGAGTATAATGCGCTTATTGTAAAGGATGGTCTGGTTGTGGGGGTAACTGCACCGAAATATGTATACAACGGCAGCGACTGGGTAAAAACAGACAGATACATTCTTCCTTATAAAGGTTATGTGTATGATTCTGATTCTGACAACAACGGCGCCGGTTATAAAAGCCGCGACTGGTACAAATACCTTATCTGCTTACCTGCAGACCACAATCTGTGGTAAAATAACATAAAACAAATCCGGGTGTATACCCGGATTTTCTTTTGCTATAAATTATCTTTTCTCCACAATCAGCTTCATGGCTGTTTTGGTTTCGTTTTCAACCTCCACAGAAGTGAATGCCGGAATGCACACCAGGTCAATGCCTGCCGGTGCCAGATAGCCGCGTGCCACTGCCACACTTTTCAGCGCCTGGTTCACTGCGCCTGCGCCGATGCCCTGTACTTCCACAGTGCCCTGTTCTCTTATAATTCCGGCAATTGCCCCTGCCACTGAAACAGGATTTGATTTTGATGATACCTTTAATACATTCATGCTGAATCTCCTTATTGGTCTGTAATCTGATTATTGTCCGTGGAATACTTTGTTCCACTGTATATTATTATTTTCACATTACATATATCTTATAACCAATAAGTGAAAAACAGGTTAAGAATCTGTGAAACTAACCTAAATATTCATGAATTTTTTCGATTTTTACTGTTCTTCCGTTTTTGTCCGTTTCCAGATAAACACCGCAGATATACCCTGGGCCTTCTGCCACTTTGAACTGCACCGGCTTCAGATATTTCTGTTTTTCTATGGCCAGTTCTTTCTGCACACCCAGCACAGAATCCAGAGCGCACACACTGCCGGCATCAGTTATATACCCTGTGCCACCTGGCAGAATATGATCGTCGTTGGTCTGCACATGAGTATGTGTACCGATAACAGCGGAAACCCTGCCGTCTGCATAATGGGCAAAAGCGTATTTTTCCGCACTGGACTCAGCGTGAAAGTCCACAACAATGTTTTTGCTGTCGATATTTTTCAATATTTTGTCCAGCTCAAAAAAAGGATTGCGGTGATTTTCGATAAAAGCCACACCCATCAGGTTAATTACATGCAGACTTTCTCTGCCTAAATCTACATGGCATACACCGTATTCGGTTTCACCATACAAAAGGTTTGCAGGGCAGAGAATATATTCATTTTCTTCGTAGAAACTGATATTTGCTTTTCTCATGGAATGGTTGCCACCGGTGATAACATCAGCCCCGCAGCCGAAAATTTCCTGTGCGTCACGCTTGTTTATGCCTTTGCCACTTTCGTTGGAATTTTCGCCGTTTACTATGCACACATCCGGTCTGTACTGCTGTTTCAGTCTTGGCAGACCTTTGCGCAGCAGGTTCATACCGTTGATACCTACCACATCACCTATAAAAAGTATTTTCATACTGTACCTCGTTTTACTTATATCTGCTACTATTATATGGTTTTTATGCTGTATTTTCAATTAACAGATTGTAAAAAATAAATGTCATTCTGAATAATCAGAATGACATTTTCTTTAATCATAGTTCTTTGCTATAGCTGTCAGCATTGCAAGCCCCATAAAGCCGAAGCCCAGCAGCATCATGCTGGTGAGAGGCAGACTCATAATAGTCTGTGAGTAAGTGAACATCACTGCCAGTACAGCACCTATAATCACGCTGATAGTCTGGATAATGCTGCACACATCTTCTGCACGCCTTGCACTTTCAGCACCGCAGAAACCGGCCACCAGACTGGACAGGCTGTCCAGATGTGCCACACAGCATTCGCTTTCTTCGCTGTACCGTGTGAACTGCGCCAGCAGAGCGGTTTCTTTCTGGTTCAGTACGCTTACATAATCTCTCGGTATGCCGTATACCTTTTCAATCAGGTCGGAATCGATATTAAAATCATTTGAGGACAGGATAATGCTTACGCCTTTTTCCATCAGTCTTTCCAGATTATCTTTTACTATATCATCTGCACGGTAGCTGAACACAAACATACCGAACAGCTTACCGCCCACAGCCAGATAAACAGGTTTTCTGCCCTGACTGGTGAATTTGGCTTCCAAACTTACCGGTGGCATGCTCACATCATATTTTTCCATCAGTGTACGGTTGCCGATGATTACACGACTGTTTTCAATCCAGGAAACATAACCCTGCAGCTCGATGTATTCACAGCTGTCTACCTGTGGAAGAATATCTGTTTTACCGTCAATAACTTCCATAAATACCGGGCGCAGAACATCACATTCTTTAATCAGCACGCTGGCGGCATACAGGATAGCCAGGTCGATTCTTTCTTTCTCAAAGGTTTTGATGCCGTGGAGAATAACTGTGCCGCGTGGGAACAGGTGCTTGGCATCAAAGTTTACATGGGTTGTGTTGGACAGCTGGTCAATGCCTTGCCATCCGTTTACCAGTGCGCCCACCTTTTCCAGGCTTTTCTGCATCAGTGCGCTTGGCACGCTGTTTACCAGTGTGTGGGACAGCGGTATCTGCATGGCTGCAGCACCTGCTGCACAGAACACAGCAGTTACAAAGCTTTTTGAAATCACCAGTGCCATCACAAAGCACACCGCTGTCACGGCGTAGCTGACCGCTGCAATCTTGCGTGCGGTATAGTCACTTTTATGAATGGAGAAGCCTGCTTTTACAAAGTTTGTGATAGCGCCGGCTTTTCTGGATACCAGCACCTTTGGAATTTTTTCGTCCAGTGTGCGGGCCAGGCGTTTCACAGCGTCTGTGTCATTTACTATATACCCGGCGTTTATACCGCTTGGAGCATTGGCCAGAGTCAGGTTTTTGATGATTGTAGTGGTGGCAATTTTCTTGCCCATGGCGTTGAAGCCCATGGTGATACACACAAATGCGGCAAACACTGTGGTTCTGGTCAGGTCTGTGGTTTCACAGGTGAATATCATCACCACCAGCTGCAGCATGGCCATTACAGCTCCCAGGCTGATAAAGCTGTCAGGAGCAGGGGAGTCGGTCATGGATGTAAAGCCGGACATGACAGTAGGCAAGAAGCCTATAAATGCTATGGCATAAATTACTGTACAGGCTATGGTGTACATCAGCGGCTGTGCAGCTGGTTGTATAAACTCAGGCATAGGCCAGCCGTTTACTGCACCCATGTTGAAATAAGTAAGAATTGCACCACAGGCAAAGCCAAGCAGTATCCTCATGTTCAGAGTCTGGCGGAAAGAAATCAGCTCGCTCTGAATATCCTCACTTTCATCGTCAGGACCGTCCAGAAATTCACTTTTACTGATGTATTTTTCAAATACCTCTTCTTCCTCAGGCTCTTTTTCTTCTATCTGTACCACGGTTTTTTCTTCCTGTGGTTCTTCTTCAGCTATTTCAGGTACATAACCGGTCATCTGTTCAGCCAACAGCTCTTCTTCAGCCTGCTTTTCGATGATGGAAGTGTAAATACTGCTGATAATACTGTCTTCTTCCGGTGCCACAGGCTGTGGTGCAGGCTCTTCTTTTGCTGTTTCCACCGGCTGTTCTGTTACCGCTGCCGGCACTGTGTTTTCTGCTTCTGCAGGTTTTTCCCGCACTGCCACTGCTGTGGCCGCAGCTTCTTTCTGTGCTGTGGCCCGTTTTCTCTGCCGCAGTATTTTGCTGGCCAGGCTTTCAGCATCCTTGTCGTCACCCAGGATGGCGTTCAGGCTCTGTCTGTTTTCCTTTGGCTTATACACCTTTACCGGTGTTTCTTCCACTGGCTGTGGCGTTTCTTCCTGCTGTGGCTCAGCTTTTGTTACCGGCTTTGGTTCTTCCCTTGGAGACTGGCTTTCTTCCTGTGTTTCAGCTGTATTTTTCTCCAGCCAGGAATCACCGGCTGTTTTGATTATAGGCATGCCCTCTGCAGGTTGTTTTTTCTCTTTCTTTCTGAAGAAAGAAGGCTTTGTATCTTCTTTTTCTTCTTCTTCCTTGTCCTCAAGGTTGTCTATGTTCAGGGAAAGACTGTCTGTAATGTACTTGCGTTTGAAAAATCCTTTTTTGCGTTTTACCTGTATCTGACCGGTTTCTTCCGGTGCTTTGGTTACGATAACAGACTGTGTAAAGAATTTTACAAAGTTTTCGTCTATATAATCTTCGCTTTTTTTGCTTACATATTCACTGCTTTCAAATTCAGCGTCCAGCTTTTCATCTTCGCTGTTTTCAGCGGACAGGGTGTTGTTCATAAAGTCGGACAGTGCCTGTCTGCCACTTTCAGAAATGGCGTCTTCTTTTACCGGCAGTGGTGTTTCTTCCGGTGATGCCGGCTGTACTTCTTCCGGTTGCGGCCGGGGCCGGGGCGCAGGTTTCTGCCGTGTCTGTTCTTTTCTTTTTCTGATATCTTCCAGTATTTTATCGATATCTGACTGTGCCACTTTTTTACCCTCCTTTTCCCGTATTTTTATCCGGTTTATTTTGTGCTGATATCTCTCTGACGGTTGATTTCATACATGATGATGCCTGCGGCTACAGATGCGTTGAAGGAGTCAACATTTGTGCCCGCATTGTGCATAGGTATGCACACCACATCATCACACAGACTTTTTACCAGCGGCTGTACACCTTTGCCTTCGCTGCCTACCACCAGTGCAATAGGACCTGTCAGATTCTGCTTGTACAGAGGCTGTGCTTTCATATCAGCACAATATACGAAAATATTGTTTTCTTTCAGATTTCTTACCGCCTGGGCGATGTTGGCCACCTTTGCCACCGGCAGATGCATTGATGCGCCTGCGCTGGTTTTGTGTACAATGCTGGTCACGGATACGCCGCCGCGCTTTGGTATGATGATACCATGGGCACCCAGCAGGTATGCGCTTCTCATAATTGCGCCCAGATTGTGAGGGTCTTCTATACCGTCACACAGGATGATAAACGGTGCTTCGCCTTTTTCTTCCGCTTTGCGCAGTATTTCAGCGATGGACACATATTCTACTGTGCTGGCAAATGCCGCCACGCCCTGGTGGTTGTCAGTGCCGCACAGGTTTTTCAGCTTTACAGGGTGTACTTTTTTAACCACTGCGCCGCAGTCCTTTGCCAGTGCCATGTAATATGATGCTACGCTCTGATTCAGGCTGTCGCTTATAAAAACAGTATCCACGCCTTCCTTGCTTTTCAGCAGTTCTGTAACAGCGTTTTTACCGTAGATAATTTCTTCTTTCTGCTGCATAAAATGCTCCTTGTAAAATATTATATATTTATATACTCATAATAATATAGTATAGCAAATAAATGCATATTTTAAAAGAAGTTTTTGCTACAAATCAATAAATAGTTATATATTTTCTATGCGAATATCAGCGCCAGCACAATCAGAAAAAAACTGAACCCCAATACACTGAAAATAAATCGCTTGTCACTCAGCCATCGGGGCATTTTTCTGCGCACTTTTACCTTGCTCAGAATATCGCGCGCTTCCCGTCCGGTGGACTCCACATCTATTTTGTTCTGTCCCGGTTTGAGAAAAACCAGTATTCGGTCAATTCCCTCGTTCTGGGTATCTTTTATTTCTATAACATTATGCTGCAAACCTTTCATCGGTATCCTCCCTGAAATGATTTTTTATACAGAAATTGTGCTTTACCTTGTTAAAAGTAAAGCATAAATTACACTTTGTAAACTTGTGGAAAACTCAAAAATGTTGAAAACTCTGTTGAAACAGTTGAAAAATCCTTAAAAATAAGCAATTTTTTAACAGTAAAGGCCTGTTGAAAACCTATAGTTTTCAACACAATGTTGAAAACTCTGTTTAAAACCTTTTGTAATAAACCATTTTGTCAATTGGTTGTTATGCCAAATTTTATATTAAAATTTTGGCTTTTTGAGACTTGATTTAATCAAAACACCCATACACCAACTTTTGCCAATAATGGTTTAATATGGTATAATACATACAAAATATTCAAAGAAAAGATGAAAAAATGCATATGAAGCTTATAAACGACAAAAATACAGTGATTTTTGAAAATGTTTCCGGCTATGACCGGGAACGGACTTTTAACTGCGGTCAGTGCTTCCGCTGGGATGCAGCCGATGGAGGCTGGCGCGGCTTTGCCGGGGATTATCCATGTCATATACGTATGGTGGAGAACGATATGTATGTTCAGTGTCTTGTACCGGTGGAAAATATGGAGGCTTTTGGCAGTTATATGGAGCACTACCTTTCATTGGACATGGATTATGACAGCATGAAAGCACAGCTCAGCCAGGATGAAACCATGAAAAAAGCCATAGAGTTTTCACCGGGTATCCGAGTACTGACACAGCCCTTTTTTGAAACGCTGATAACATTTATTATCAGCCGGAACAACAACATTCCCCGTATCAAGAAAATAGTGGATGCCATGGCACAGACCTATGGTACACCGGTGGGTGATATGTATGCTTTCCCTACACCGCAGCAGCTGGCAGATGTTACCATAGAACAGTACAATGAGCTGCGCATGGGTTTTCGTTCAAAATATGTGTATGACGCGGTACAGAAAGTTCTGTCCGGCCGGGTCAGCGAAGAAAAGGTGAAAAGTATGGATTACGCCGATGCACAAAAGCATCTGATGCAGGTAAAGGGAGTAGGGCCTAAAGTAGCTGACTGTGTGCTGTTGTTTTCATGTGAAAAATGGGAAAGCTTTCCAAAGGATGTATGGATAAACCGTGCCATGGAACAGCTGTTTCCACGGGGTCTGCCGGACTGTGCTCAGGGGCTGGAGGGCATAGCCCAGCAATATATTTTCCACTATGCCAGATTTAACCTTGAAAAATAGTGCAAAAAGATATATGATATAATATAGGCAAAGATTAAACAATTCACATATAAAGGAGATATAGACATGCTTGTTAATGCAAGAGATATGCTTGTAAAAGCAAAAAATGAAGGTTACGCAGTAGGCCAGTTCAACATCAACAACCTTGAATGGACAAAAGCAGTACTGCTGACAGCACAGGAATGCAACAGCCCTGTTATTCTGGGTGTTTCCGAAGGTGCCGGCAAATATATGACAGGCTACAAAACAGTTGCAGCTATGGTAAAAGCAATGGTTGAAGAACTGAACATCACAGTTCCTGTTGCTCTCCATCTGGACCACGGCAGCTATGAAGGCGCTAAAAAATGTATTGAAGCAGGCTTCACATCTGTTATGTTTGACGGCAGTCACTACGGTATTGAAGAAAACGTAGCAAAAACAAAAGAAATCGTAGAGCTGGCTCATTCACTGGGTATTTCCGTTGAAGCTGAAGTAGGCTCTATCGGCGGTGAAGAAGACGGTGTTACAGGTAAAGGTGAAGTTGCAGACGCACAGGAATGCGCAATGATTGCTGCTCTGGGTATTGACTTCCTGGCTGCAGGTATTGGCAACATTCACGGCAAATATCCTGCAAACTGGCAGGGTCTGGACTTCGAAGCTCTGGAAAAAATCAAAAACGCTACAGAAGGCATGCCACTGGTTCTCCACGGCGGTACAGGCATTCCAGCCGATATGATTAAAAAATCTATCTCACTGGGCGTTGCAAAAATCAATGTAAACACAGAATGTCAGCTGTCCTTTGCTGCAGCCACAAGAGAATATATCGAAGCAGGCAAAGACCAGCAGGGTAAAGGCTATGACCCAAGAAAACTTCTGCTGCCAGGTTTTGAAGCTATCAAAGCAACAGTAAAAGAAAAAATGGAACTGTTTGGTTCTGTAAACAAAGCTTAATAAGTTTTACAAATAAAAAAGCAGGTTTATCCTGCTTTTTTTGTGTATGAAATATTTGCTTGAAATGTATTTTTGTTTTAATTTGCCGGTCAATATGGATAATAGTTGTAAAATAATGGCTGCTATGGTACAATAAAATATATATGAAATAATTGCGTTTATACCGCAATCCTTTACAAAAAGGGGCACACTATGGAACAGAAAAGAATAGAAGAAAACAAAAAATACCTGTCACTGCTGGCAAAGGAGTATCCTACAATACAGCGTGCATCCAGTGAAATTATCTCTCTGGAAGCCCAGCTGAAACTGCCTAAGGGTACAGAAATGTACATGTCTGACCTGCATGGGGAGGACCGGGCTTTTACTCATATGCTGAACAATGCTTCCGGCGTTATCAGGGAAAAAATTGATGTGGCGCTGGCCGGCATCACTACCCCCGAAGAAAACGCTGTATATGCCAGCCTGATTTATTATCCGGCACGGAAGCTGGCTGAAATCAAACAGGAAACCCGGGATATGAATTCCTGGTACCGTGTCACACTCTATCGCCTGATAGATGTATGCCGTCATGTCTCCAGTAAAAATACCCGCCGGTGGGTGCGTAAAGCCATTCCCCGGGGCTATGAGTTTATCATTGACGAACTGCTCCATGCTCATTTTGAAGACCATAACAAAGAAGCATATTACAATCAGTTTATTTCCGCTATTATTGATACCGGGACTGCCGATGAATTTATCGAAGCCATCAGCATGGTTATAAAAAGACTGGCGGTGCATAAACTGCATATTGTGGGGGATATTTTTGACCGCGGACGGCGTCCGGATATTATTCTGGACAAACTGATGGCTCATCATTCTGTGGATATACAGTGGGGCAATCACGATGTTCTGTGGCTGTGCGGTGCCACCGGCTCACCTCTGGGGGTAGCCAGTGTTATCAGAATATGTGCCGCCTACAACAATCTGGAAGCACTGGAAGAAGGCTATGGCATAAACCTGCGACCACTGGCTATATTTGCACAGAATACATATGGCAGCTGCCCTGTTTTCAAACCCAGAAAAGCTCTGGGATACAACAATGATGATGAGGCTTTGGTTGCAAAAATGCACAAGGCTATTTCCATTATTATGTACAAGCTGGAATGCCAGGTTATCACCCGCAATCCTAATTTTGAAATGAACGACCGCCGCATGATGCAGATGGTTAATTTCAAAAAAGGCACCATAACCATAGATGGCAAGGATTATAAGCTGAAAGACCCTGATTTTCCTACAGTTGACCCGGACAATCCGGCTAAGCTGTCCCAGGGCGAAATAGATGTTATCCAGAAACTGTGTCAGAGCTTTGTGGAAAGTGAAAAGCTGCAGCAGCACGCCCGTTTCCTTTATTCCCACGGCTCCTGTTACAAGGTGGAAAACGGTATCCTGATGTACCATGGCGTTATCCCTCTCAATGAGGACGGCTCTTTCCGTACAGTGCGTTTCGGCGGACGAGGCTACAGCGGCAAGGCGCTGATGGATTATGTGGACTATATGTGCCGTGTGGCCTATTTCGGAGACAAGGGCAGCCTCATGCGCCGTCTGGGCCAGGATATTCTGTGGTATCTGTGGTGCGGTAAAAACAGCCCTATGTTCGGCCGCAGCAAGATGACCACCTTTGAAAATGTATACCTGGAAGAAAAAGAACTGAAGGTAGAGGGCAAAGACCCTTACTACATGTTCCAGGAGGACAGCACTGTGGCTGATGCAATTCTGGCGGAATTCGGTCTGAAAGGCTCCAAATGCCGCATTATCAACGGTCATGTGCCGGTAAAGGTAAAGTCCGGCGAAGACCCTCTGAAGGCAGGCGGCAAAATCATTGTTATCGACGGCGGTTTCAGCCGTGCATATCACGACAAAACAGGTATTGCAGGCTATACCATGGTTTATTCTTCCCGCGGTGTTTCACTGCGTGCTCATCAGCCATTCACCAGTCTGCAGGATGTGGTCTACAACAACCGAGACATTGAAAGCAAGGTAAATGTTTTTGAAACAATGAAAAACCGTATGCTGGTGGAAGATACTGACCAGGGCCGGGAAATCCGTGCCATGATTGATGACCTGAAACTGCTTATACAGGCCTATACCCAGGGTATAATAAAGCAAAGAAATGATATATAATTGATTGTTTATTTGTTGACTTATTCACCAAATAAAGTTAAAATTATAATTAATAAAATATGTAAAAATACAAAAGCTATTTAAAATAGCTTTAGTCAGGAGCTTAATTATGAAAATTTTGGTTTTTGGTTCTCTCAATATTGACCGCAGATATACAGTTGACCATTTTGTAATGCCGGGCGAAACTCTCAGCTCCCAGGCACTGGGCACTTTCTCAGGCGGCAAAGGTCTGAACCAGGCTATCGCCTGTAAAAAAGCCGGCAGTGATGTTTATATGGCTGGTAAAATCGGCACAGACGGCGCATTCCTGCTGGGCGAACTGAAAGATGCTGATGTTGTGACAAAACATGTATTCATTGACGAAGACGAATTTTCCGGTCACGCTATTATTCAGGTGGACAAAAACGGTCAGAACTGCATCATTCTTTACGGCGGTACAAACAGAACTATCACACAGGCGGAAGTTGATGAAGTACTGGCAGACTTTGAAGCAGGGGATATCCTGCTGTTGCAGAACGAAATCAATGCTATGGACTATATCATTGACAAAGCAAGCGAAAAAGGCATGCTGATTGCGCTCAATCCATCACCAATGGATGATGAACTGCTTAAATGTGACCTGTCAAAAGTAACATACTTCATCATGAACGAAATCGAAGCAGCAGCTATCGCAGGCAGTGAAGACCCTGACAAAGCTATCGAAGTTCTCCATGAAAAATATCCACATTCCAAAATTGTGGTTACATTGGGAGGCGACGGTTCCAAATACTTTGACGGCGAAAGAACATATCAGCACGGTATTTACAGCGTAAAAGCAGTAGATACAACAGCTGCAGGCGACACATTCACAGGTTACTTCCTCAATGGTATCCTGGAAGGTATGCAGCCACTGGAAATTATGTCCATGGCAGCCAAAGCATCAGCTATCGCTGTTTCCCGTCCTGGCGCAGCAGACTCTATCCCTACAAAGGATGAAGTAATGGCCACAGCGCTGGAACTGAAATAATTCTGAAAAAACTGAAAGGCACCCATCCGGGTGCCTTTTATCATATATTCACTTTGTCAGGATAGGCTGTATATACAGTTATCTTTTCCACATAACTGCATTCTCCGTTGGTGTAATAGGTTTTGTTTTCAAACATGGATTTTATTATATCATACACAGATGCACCGTCGATGTATGCATTGGTATTTATCCACAATTCATGGGTAACCTTTTCTTCATTCTCCCAATAGGCGGACTGATACACCCGTGGCTGATAGCCGCGGTATTCTATTTCCACCAGTACATATTCTGTCCGGTCTTTGTCATACATCACCTCGGTCTGTGGTGCATAATCACCAAAATGACCATATTTGTATCTGTGGTCGATTTCCAGCCGGTCCACTTCATCCATGTCTACAGTCCTTTCATATCTTGCAGTCTGCAGCGGTCTGTCCAGCAGGTCGGTGCGGATTTCACTTATCTTCCAGTCACGAAGCTCCAGCAGAGTTATACCTATACCAAATCCTATCAGCGCTGCTCCCGTAAACAGTGATATTATCATCTTTTTCATATCCACTTTGACTCCTTTACCAGATATACCACGGCGGCAAAGGTGCATATCCGCGCGGACAGTATCACCATTCTTCGCATCTTTTTTTACCTCCTGTCAGAATATTACCCAGCCATGCTGTGAAAGCTATTCCCATAACACAGCAGCCGATACCGGCGATACACACACCCATAAAGCCTATTCCGCTGAAAATGTACAGCGTCAGAGCAGTTATTGTACATGTAATGCCTGCCACTGTAATAAGCATACAGGGTATCCATACAATACAGAACAAAAGCAGATTTACAAAGCCAAAGGTAACATCGGCGGTAAAGGAAAACAGTCTTGAAAATATATTTGTGGTTTTTCCAGCTGCTTTTTTGGCCGCTGCTGCTGTGTTTTCTGTAACTTTCTGTACAGTACCGGCAACTGTTGTTTTGTGGTCAGCTTTCTCCATTGTACTGTCGGCGGCTTCTGGTCTGTGGGGGATATTAATCCTGCCTGCCTTATCTTTCAGCTTCTCCAGTATGCCGGCCTTTTTACCATCGCCCGGCTTTTCGGCTGTTTCTGGAACGGATTCTTCGGTGTCTCCGTATTTTTCTTCCGGCGAAATTCTGGCGGTATCTATATGATGCCGTGCCAGTATTACATCTGCCAGCCGGTCTATATCTCCCAGAGCGGTTATAGCGTCGGCTTCGTTTATGCCGTCTGCCACGGCGGTGTTTATATCAGATATATATTTATTTATTATCCGGTGGCGCTCACTTTCTGTCAGCATATACAGCCTGCTGTTCAGTTTGTTGGCCAGTTCAAATCTTGTCATTTCTTCATCCTCCTTTGCCACACATCTTATCACTGGAATTTTGATTTCTCAATACGGTTAATCAAATCTTAAGAATTGTTAATTGAAAGATAATAAATCTGACCTGAATGCCATAATATGCCAAAAAATTTGTTGACAAGGAAAGATTAATATTATATAATATTTAAGCATAATTTAGCTAAGGACCTTTAGCTCAGTTGGTTAGAGCATCCGGCTCATAACCGGACGGTCCACGGTTCGAGTCCGTGAAGGTCCACCAAAGAAAGTGACTATCCAATCGGGTAGTCACTTTTAATTTTCTACAGAGACATAATGGGACTCTCACTGCGTTCTCGTCTGCGACTCGCACAGTTTCACTGTGCTCCCGTGCATGAGTTCCACCATCGGAAAATCTATCGCCACAGGCTCATATTTTCCGGGTGTCACACACGTGAAGGTCCACCAAAAGAAGTGACTATCCAATCGGGTAGTCACTTTTAATTTTGTACGGAAACATAATGGGACTCTCACGGCGTTCTCGTCTGCGACTCGCACAGTTTCACTGTGCTCCCGTGCATGAGTTCCACCATCGGAAAATCTATCGCCACAGGCTCATATTTTCCGGGTGTCACACACGTGAAGGTCCACCAAAGAAAGTGACTATCCAATCGGGTAGTCGCTTTTGTCTTTTTATAAAAATTAAAACCCGGCACTTGCCGGGTTTTGCTATTTCTTTATACCGTTTATAAATGCTGTTATTGTCTTGTGTGCAATGTCTGCTGCATCCACTGATGCGTTCAGGTTGTTATAGTTCAGCACACAGCCGTGGCTTACTGATTTGGCCATCATTACAATATCATGCCGTGTGAATCCATCTTTTATTTCTCCGTCATCGATGCATTTCTGTGCAACACCATAAAACACTTTTCCCAGATACAGCTGTGAAAAATCATCAACTGTCAGGGTATCGTTGTTGTCAAAGTCAATAAACTTTTTGGCGTAGTCCAGACCACGGCGCAGCATTCTTTGTACAAATGCAATACATATATCATACAGCATCTCTGTACCGCTGCCGGACAGCCCTGGAACAACATCATTTTTATAAAAATTTTCCATGTAGTCCAGCAATCTGCGCATCAGGTCTGATTTTGTGGGATAGTAATGATAAAATGTGCCTGTGGATATATTCGCCATTCGGCATATTTTTCTTATTGAAAGCCCATCCAGTCCTTCTGCAGCCAGTATTTCCACAGCGGAGTTATAGATGTCCTGCAACACTTTTTCGTCGTCTAATTCCTTATGTCGTGCCAAAGTAAATTCTCCTTAAAAACTTATTATCTTATATATACACTATTTTGAACGAAAAGGCAATACTGTTCATGAAATTGAAAAAACTTTGTGCCTGTGATATAGTAAAATTATTCCACAAGGAGATGAGAAATATGAATAGTAATGTGTCAAAAGGACAGAAAATTCTGAATATAATAGTGCTTGTTTTCAAGGTAATTGTTTTTTGTACATACGGTCTGGCACTTACCGGTGCCGCAGTGTGGCAGCTGGTAAAAACAGCACAGCTGATATACGGTCTTGTGGCAGCGGGAGTGTATCCGGTGGGAATGCTTATGTCAAATATCTGCCTGGCCATGTCTTTGGTATGCTTTGCTGCGTATGCATGGCGCTTTGTTTTTAACAAAAAACTGGCATGGCTCAGCTATTCAAAGCTCAGCCGGTTTCTGGTGATTTTTCTGGTGGGCGCAGCAATGTTTGACGGGATAGACCAGCTGCAGACCGATGACTTTACCTATGCTGCTTATCCGGGCTATATTACAGAATGGGATACCGACGTGCTTTACTCCACACAGGACTGTGATTATTCTGACACTCTTTATTTTGAAGGCTATATGGATTTTATGGGCAGCGGCTTCCGTCAGCAGGCCAATGTGTATATAGAGTACGACCGGTCACTGACTGATGCATACCGCATAGAGCTGCACTATAAGGGTCTGCCTGCCGAAATGTATATAAATTCTGACGGTAATATACACAACATTTCTGTATGGACCACAGACTATGATTATGAGCTTACTGCTGATGATTATGTTTATATGTATAAAAACAGGGAAAATCTGGAATACTCCAACCCGCTGGCTGTGGAAAAAATAATAATCCGTACAGCCTACCCTGAAAAAATAGATGTTTCAGGAATAGCTGACTGAAAACACACCGCTGCAGTATAACACTGCGGCGGTTTTTTAGCATAGAATTACAACTCTACTTTTATTCGGTTGTTTATTTTTGGGGGCCGATGTACAATCATATCAGAAAATGAGGTGAATGAAATGTATGATATTAACAGAGAAAAAACCGGGACATTTATTGCAATACTTCGCAAGAAAAAGGGAATGACCCAGAAAGAACTGGCGGCGAAATTGTATGTTTCTGACAAGGCTGTGTCAAAATGGGAGACAGGACAAAGTGCACCGGATGTTTCACTGCTGATACCCCTGGCGGAAATACTGGGCGTTACAGTGACAGAACTTTTGTCGGGCGAAATGTCAGAAAAAGAACAGGCTGTCCCGGCTGAAGATGTGGAAAAACTGGTGAAACAGACCATCAGTCTTTCAACAGAAACAGATAAAGTTAAATTTGACAGAAAAATTCTTATGTGGTATATGACAAGTTTTATCATTGGTGTATGCGGACTGGTACTTATACGCAGAAATATATTCGCTAATTACACACCATCTTTGTCAGTGCCTTTTTTGCTGTCAGCGGTTTTTGCAGCCTATTTCTGCTTTTTTACAAAAGAAAAGCTTTCATCTTTTTATGACAGCAACAGAGTGACAGTATTTTATGATGGTCCTTTCAGAATGAATCTGCCGGGAGTTTCTTTCAATAACAAAAACTGGTTACCAATAGTCAGAACTTTCCGCACAGGACTTATGATAATAATGGCTGCTGGACCTTACCTGACACTGACATCACTGTTTTTGTTGGATTTTATCAGTCAGCTGACAGGTATAACACCTGCGCCGTTAATGTCGTTTGCAGTTTCTTTGCCGTTTTTGGCCAGCTACCTTTTACTTGTGTACTGTGTATGGAAAATTTCAAAAAAATATGAATGAAAAAAGCAGGCATTGCCTGCTTTTTGTTGTTGACAGCCAAATAAATATGATATACTTATTTCAGTAACTACAACGAGGTATATCTTATGGCTTCAAATAAAAATCCGCGCCTGACACGGCTGTATACACCGTTTGAAACCGATACCACCCGCTCATGGGAAGAATACCCCCGCCCCCAGTTGAAAAGAGACAGCTATGTTTCACTGTGCGGCCGGTGGCAGCTGTATGTGCAGAAACACGAAACCACAGTAAAACAGTATTCACGTTTTACACCTATGGGGCGGAAAACAGCGGTAAAGAAAATAGGTGAGCCTGAATTTGCAGGTGAAATCATAGTTCCTTACCCACCTGAAAGCCGTATTTCCGGTATAGAAAGACAGCTGGCAGAAAATGAAACCTGGATTTATAAACGCAGTTTTGAACTGACACAAGAGTTTATGAAAGGTAGAGTGATACTTCACTTCGGTGCGGTTGACACCCACGCGCTTGTCAGAATAAACGGACAGACAGCCGGCGCACACAGCGGCGGTTACACACCTTTCAGTTTTGATATTACAGAACTGGCAAAACCGGGGGAAAACACAATTGAGGTGGAAGTACGGGATACTCTGGATATTGATTTTTCCTTTGGCAAACAGACCAAAAGCCGCGGCGGTATGTGGTACACTCCTGTCAGCGGTATCTGGCAGCCGGTGTGGATTGAAAGTGTGTGTGAAAATCATATCACATCACTGCGACTGACACCATCACTGGGCAGTATTACCATAGAAACAGCCGGCGGTGAAGAGGAAAAGACAGTGGTTATCTCCACTCCACAGGGTTATGTTTCACATAAATTTACCGGTGACAAAGCAGTTTTACCGGTGGAAAACCCTGTGAACTGGACGCCGGATAATCCATATCTGTACACATTCACCCTCTACTGCGGTGAGGACAAAATCGACTCCTATTTCGCACTGCGCACAGTGACAATCGAAAAGGTGAAGGGACAGAGCTATATCTGTCTCAACGGCAAACCTTTCTTTTTTCATGCACTGCTGGACCAGGGCTATTATTCTGATGGTATCTATACTCCGGCCACTCCGGCAGGCTTTGAGTATGATATACTCACGATGAAGCGTCTGGGCTTCAACACCCTGCGCAAACATATCAAGGTGGAGCCGGATATGTTCTATTATCTCTGTGACAAGCACGGTATGCTGGTTTTCCAGGATATGATGAATGCCGGAAAATACAACTACATTATAGACACTGTTCTGCCAACCATCGGTATGAAGCGCGGTGTAACCCATAAGCCTACTGAAAAACGCAGACAGTTTTTTGAAAATGAATGCCGTGAAATAACCGACCTGTTGTACAACCATCCATCCGTGGTCTATTACACAATTTTTAACGAAGGCTGGGGTCAGTACGAGGCAGACAGAATTTATGCAGAACTGAAAGCATACGACCCTACCCGTGTGTGGGATGCCACATCCGGTTGGTTTTTTGAAAAAGACAGCGATGTGGACAGTCACCACATCTATTTCCGCAGGGTAAAGTTGAAAGCAAAAACTGCAAGACCGCTGGTTCTGTCGGAGTTCGGCGGTTACTCTTACAAAGTGCCGGACCATTCATTCAACCTGGACAATGAATACGGCTACAAAAAATTTTCATCACAGGCTGACCTTTCTGCAGGACTGCAGGGAATGTATATGAACGATATAGTGCCGGCCATTAAAAACGGTCTCAATGCCGCAGTGCTTACCCAGGTCAGCGATGTGGAGGACGAAACCAACGGACTGGTTACCTATGACCGCCAGGTAATAAAAGTAGAAGAAAAGGCAATGCAGGATATGGCTCAGCGGCTGTATGCCACTTTTGCAGAGAAAGTGAAATAAGGAGACACAACCATGGATATAAAACCGGGGATTTACCGCCATTTTAAAGGGAATATGTACAAAGTGCTGTACAATGCCAGACATTCTGAAACCATGGAAGCTATGGTGGTGTATCAGGCACTTTATGGCGAAAGAGGGATATGGGTGCGACCGGCAACCATGTTCCGGGAGACAGTCATCCGTGATGGAAAAACCTTTCCGCGATTCACATTTGTTTCCACAGATGAATAAAATACCAATCAGCAGGTGTATGCCTGCTGATTTTTTTGTTCAAAGCAAAGGTATGCGTTGATTAGAACCGGATTGGTGAAACAAAATGAAAACAGGGAGCAGAAATATCAGATATTCATTATTATTGATGTTATCGATAAAAAAATCTACATATTACACAAATTTTACATTAAAAAATATACTTTTATACAAATCGCTATAAAAATATTTAATATATGTAATAAAAAACAGGAAATTGAATTAATATTATTATGTATATATAATGATATTATATAAAAAATAAAGAAAATAATATTTTATGGATAATATTTTATCGGTTTTTGTCAAAATGATAAAAAAAATATCGATTTGAAAGTAAAGTTTTGGTAAGTCATATAATTGAAATTTTAAATAAGAATACTGTATGATAAGATTACTGAAAGAGGACCGGGGTATATACTCTGTCGCCCGACTTTCGGATATAGCTTGGCGGAGGGATACTGATGAACAACAGAAACAATATGTGGTACAATCTCAGCCTGCTCAGCCAGCTGGCAATATCCTTTCTCACTCCCATATTCCTGATGATTTTTGTCTGCACATGGCGGAAAAGCAAATTCGCTCTGGGCGACTGGATAATTATAGCAGGGATATTGCTGGGAATGGGCAGTGGAATTTCCAGTGTATGGGTATATCTGAAAAAGTCAATAAAAGATGCTGAAAAACAGCAGCAGGAGTATGAAAATCAATTCAGGTAAAGGAGGAAATACTATGTCATTCAAAAATACTCGGATTGATAAGAATTTTGAAAAAGTCACTAAAGTGAATATTGTACTTACATTAATTGAGAATATTGCGTTTTTTGCGCTGGGTAAATGGGACTATACCGTACTTCTCGGTTCTTTATGGGGACTGGGCATGACTACATTGTTCTTCTTTATGATATGTATATCAGTGCCCCGTGCACTGGCACTGCAGGACCCGGATATGGCGGCAAACGCAATCAAAGCCTCACAGCTTAAAAGAACTGCGGTGCTGGCAGTAGGTATAGTGATAGCCATAAAATTTCCACATTTTTATTGGCCTGCGGCACTGATACCTCTGCTCTTTACCCGTATTTCAATATTTACACTTCACCTTGACAGAGAGGAGGAATAAAGAATGGATGTTGCCATTAACGGACCTAAGATATTGTTTACACTGCCTTTTGCAGGGGGCATCAATATCACAGAGTCCGTAGTTCACGGATGGCTGGTAGTGGCCGTGGTTACAGGGGTATGCTATTGGCTGACCAGAGACCTGTCGGTGACTAATCCGTCCAGAAAACAGATTATCGCTGAAAAACTGGTTACATTGGTTCAGGGGCTGGTTGACGCCAACATGGGTCCACAGTGGAAACACATGGTACCGTATATCGGTACGCTGTTCGCTTTCAGCTTTTTGTCCAGTGTAATGAGTGTAGCAGGTCTGCGAAGCCCTACGGCTGACTTTTCCGTTACACTTGCAATGGCTCTTGTAACATTTGTACTGATAGAGTTCTATTATTACAAATCAAAAGGTCTGCTGGGATTTTTCACCCGTCTTACAGAACCTGTAATCGTTATGACACCTATGAATATCATCGGTGAATTTGCCACTCCGCTGTCAATGTCACTGCGTCATTTCGGCAATATAGCATCAGGCGCAGTTATCACAGCTTTGGTTTACGGCGCATTGGCCGCACTGTCCCAGTTTATTCTGGGCTGGATACCAAATACATTTATAGCAAATATCCCTATAGCACAGGTTGGTCTGCCAGCAGTTCTGTCGGTATATTTTGACCTGTTCTCAAGCGCAATTCAGGCTTACATTTTTGTTATGCTGACAATGGCAAACATTGCCGGCACAGCAGATTAGTAAAATATATTTAAAAATCAGTTAAAAATTTAAAGAAACATATTTTTTGAACTTTTGGAGGTTTATTATGGAAAAAGCAATCGTTTTAGCAGCATCAGCAGTAGGCATTGGTCTGGCAATGATAGCAGGTCTTGGCCCTGGTATCGGTGAAGGTTACGCTGTAGGTCAGGCATGTTCCGCCATCGGCCGTCAGCCAGAAGCACACGGTAAAATCCAGTCCACAATGATTCTGGGTTGTGCTATCGCAGAAACAACAGGTATCTACTCCCTGGTTGTATCCCTTATCCTTCTGTTTGCTAACCCTCTGGTTAAACTCCTGTAATTGCAGGTTATCTTGGTACAAAAGATAAAACTGTGAAAGGAGGCACTTTCAATTGAAATATCTTGAATTTTTTACTATTGATGTATGGACCATGATTTTTACATGGATAAACATGGCTATACTCTTTACCGTAGTAAAAATGCTTTTATTCAAACCGGTTATGAAAATCCTGGACCAGCGTGATGCAGAAATCAAAAAGATTTATGACGATGCAAACCAGGCCAATGAACAGGCAGAAAACCTGAAACGGGAATACGATGCCAAAATGGCACGGGCCAGGGAAGAAGCCGGCGAAATTATAAAACAGGCCACACTGTCTGCACAGAGAAGAGAAGCAGAAATCATCTCTGATGCACAGGAAAAGGCCAATATAATGACAAAAAGAGCAGAAGCTGAAATTGCCCAGGAACGCAAAAAGGCATATCAGGAAATCAAAAGCGAAATTTCCGATATTTCTGTGGCAATTGCAGGCAAAATGGTACAGCGTGAAATCACTGCCAAAGACCATGAAGCTCTTATCTCACAGTTTATTGAGAATGTGGGTGAAGTATAATGAGCAATCTGTCTTCTATGTACGCAGACGCCCTCTTTGAAATAGCTCTGGAGGAAAACCGGGCCGCAGAGATTCTCGACCAGTCCACAGTCATAACACAGGTTATAAAGGAAAACCGGGACTTTGCCCGTTTCCTTGCAGCGCCTATGATTGAAAAAGATGAGAAAACCGATTTTGTGGACAAGGTGTTCGGCGGTCATATAAATAAAAATCTGCTGAATTTTATGAAAGTAATGATTCAGCGAAAGGACGCAGCTGTTCTTACAGAAAGCCTTGTACAGTACGAAAAACTGTACAACAAGCATTTCAATATAGAAAAAGCTGTGGCTGTTACAGCTGTGCCAATGAGCCGGGAGCTGCAGGCAAAGCTCACTGAAAAGCTGGAAAAAGTTACAGGCAAAACAATCGTCCTTACCAATAAGGTTGATGAAGGCTGCCTGGGCGGTGTAATCCTGCAGTTCAGTGATATGCAGATAAATGACTCTATTGCGCAGAAACTTGAAACATTGAAAAATCAACTTAAAAATATAAATCGGTAAATCCGAAATCTTGAAAGAAAGCAGGTGTATCAATGCAGCTCAAACCTGAAGATATCAGCAAAATAATCAAAGAGCAGATTAAAAATTACGACAGCAAAATTGAGCAGAGCGAAACTGGTACAGTAATCCAGGTTGGTGACGGTATTGCAAAGGCTTACGGCCTGGAAAACTGCATGTCCAACGAACTTATCCGGTTCCCTAACGGCGAATATGGCATGGCTATGAACCTGGAAGAAAACAGTGTATCTCTGGTTATTCTGGGTGCTGACGAAGGAATAAAAGAAGGCGATACAGTAAAACGCACAGGCCGCGTTGTTTCCGTGCCTGTAGGCGAAAACCTCCTGGGTCGTGTTGTAAACAGTCTGGGTCAGCCTATCGACGGCAAAGGCCCTATCGAAGCGGCTGAAACACGACCTATCGAATCTCCTGCCCACGGTATCATCGAAAGAAAATCCGTTTCCGTTCCACTGCAGACAGGTATCAAGGCTATCGACAGTATGATTCCTATCGGCCGTGGTCAGCGTGAACTTATCATCGGTGACCGTCAGACAGGTAAAACAACAATTGCAACAGATACCATCATCAACCAGGCAGGTCAGGATGTTATCTGTATATATGTTGCAATCGGTCAGAAATCCTCCACAGTTGCTCAGCTGGTGGAAACACTCTCCGCAGCAGGCGCTATGGATTACACTATAGTGGTTGCGTCCACAGCCAGTGAACTGGCACCTCTGCAGTACATCGCACCTTACGCCGGTGTTACTATGGCGGAATACTTTATGGACCAGGGCAAAGATGTGCTGGTAGTATACGACGACCTTTCCAAACACGCCGTTGCTTACCGTGCTCTGTCTCTGCTTATCCGCCGTCCACCAGGCCGTGAGGCATATCCTGGTGACGTATTCTATCTCCATTCCCGTCTGCTGGAACGCGCAGCCCGCCTTGCCCCTGAATACGGTGGTGGCTCTATCACAGCCCTTCCTATTATTGAAACACAGGCCGGTGACGTTTCTGCATACATTCCTACAAACGTTATTTCCATCACCGACGGTCAGCTGGTCCTGGAAACAGAGCTGTTCAACTCAGGTATACGTCCGGCTGTTAACCCGGGTATTTCCGTTAGCCGTGTAGGTGGTTCTGCACAGATAAAAGCAATGAAAAAGGTTGCAGGCCAGCTGAAACTGCTGTACTCACAGTACATCGAGCTGAAAAGCTTCTCCCAGTTCGGTTCTGACCTGGATGCCGATACAAAAGCCCGTCTGGACCAGGGTGCCCGCATTGTGGAAGTCCTCAAACAGCCACAGACACAGCCTGTTCCTGTAGCACTGCAGGTTATCATCATCTTTGCAGTAGTAAACAACTACCTGAAGGATATTGCAGTGGAAAACATTGCAGAATTTGAAAAAGGTCTGTTTGACTTCGTATTGAACACAAGACCTGAAATAGTAAACAAAATCAACGATACCAAGGATATGGACGACGAAACAAAGGCTGACATTATCCAGGCTATCACTGATTTCAAAGCAAAATTCGTACCGTCAAAATAAGAGAAAGGAAGGTGTAAGCTATGGCAAGCGGTTCAATGAAAGAAATAAAATTGCGCATTAAAAGCGTAGAAAGCACCATGCAGATAACCAAAGCCATGGAACTTGTTGCTTCTTCCAAACTGAGAAAAGCCCGTGAAAGGGTAGAGAAGGCCAGACCGTACTTTTTGGAACTTCACGATACCCTCAGCGATATTGTGGCTGCCAACACCGATTTTTCTTCCGAGTATCTGGTACAGCGTCCGGTAAAAAAATCAGGCTATGTACTGATTGCCGGCGACAGAGGCCTGGCAGGCGGTTATAACAACAATATGTTCAAATTCTTTACTGAACACAGTGAGAACAAGAACGTATGCGTTATCCCTGTAGGCAAAAAGGCAGTGGAATTTTGTAAAAGAAGAAACATTGAAATTGTAACGGACAGATATGCCCAGGTAGAGGATATCACCACATCTGACTGCTCTGACATCGGCGGTATGATGGCCGACCTGTTCAAAGCAGGGGATATCGATGAATTCTTTATCGGCTATACCACTTTTGTGTCCATGCTGTCACAGTCACCGGAAATGGTGCAGATTCTTCCTATTGTCAGCATAGATACAGATGTGGAAAATAAATCAGCGTCCGTTATTGAATATGAGCCGGGTGCAGAAGCGCTGTTTGATATGATAGTGCCTATGTACGTTTCCGGTATGACATACGGTGCCATAACAGAAAGCTGGGCCAGTGAACTGGCCGCACGCCGCACCGCTATGGATGCCGCCTCCAAAAACGCCAAAGAAATCGTGGCCAACCTGTCACTGGAATACAATCGTGCCCGTCAGGCCGCTATCACACAGGAAATCACAGAAATAGTCGGCGGCGCAGGCGAGGGTTAAAATTTCCCTATATTTATATAAATCTTAACAAGGAGAAAACAAATGAGCCAGTTAAATACAGGCAAGGTTGTACAGGTAATGGGCGCTGTTATCGACGTTCGTTTTGAAAACGGCCACCTGCCAGCCCTGCTCAATGCTATCGAAGTTGAAAACGGCGATAAAAAATTGGTTGTTGAAGTAGCTCAGCATCTTGGCGACGACGTGGTAAGATGTATCGCTATGGCATCTACAGACGGTCTTGTACGCGGCGCCACAGCAGTGGACACAGGCAGCACTATCACAGTGCCGGTAGGCCAGGAAACACTGGGCAGAATTTTCAACGTTCTGGGTGAAGCTGTTGATAATAAACCACAGCCTCATACAGAAAAAAGAATGCCTATTCATACAAAAGCACCTTCTTATGAAGAACAGGCTACATCCGCTGAAATCCTGGAAACAGGTATCAAAGTTATCGACCTTATCTGCCCATATACAAAGGGTGGTAAAATCGGTCTGTTCGGCGGTGCCGGTGTAGGCAAAACCGTTCTTATCCAGGAACTTATCTCCAACGTTGCCAACGAACACGGCGGTATTTCCGTATTCGCAGGCGTTGGTGAAAGAACCAGAGAAGGTAATGACCTTTATAACGAAATGATGGAATCAGGCGTTATCAACAAAACAGCCCTGGTTTACGGTCAGATGAACGAACCGCCAGGAGCCCGTATGAGAGTTGCTCTGTCCGGTCTGACAATGGCAGAATACTTCCGTGACGAAGAAAACCAGGACGTTCTGCTGTTCATCGACAACATTTTCCGTTTCACACAGGCAGGCAGTGAGGTTTCAGCTCTGCTGGGCCGTATGCCTTCCGCTGTAGGTTACCAGCCTACACTTGCCACAGAAATGGGTGCCCTGCAGGAAAGAATCACTTCCACAAAGAAAGGCTCCATCACATCTATCCAGGCTGTTTATGTGCCTGCCGATGACCTTACTGACCCTGCTCCGGCCACAACATTCGCCCATCTGGACGCTACAACAACTCTGTCCAGAAGCATTGCTTCCCTGGGTATCTACCCGGCTGTTGACCCTCTGGACTCCACTTCCCGTGTTCTCACACCTTCAATAGTAGGCGAAGAACACTATAACGTAGCCCGCAGCGTACAGAACATTCTGCAGAGATACAAAGAACTGCAGGATATCATCGCTATCATGGGTATGGACGAACTTTCTGAAGAAGACAAACTGACAGTTAGCCGTGCAAGAAAAATCCAGCGTTTCCTTTCCCAGCCATTCTCTGTTGCTGAACAGTTTACAGGTATGCAGGGCAAATATGTTCCTCTGGCTGAAACAATCAGAGGTTTCAAGGAAATCATTGAAGGTAAACACGACAATCTGCCTGAATCTGCTTTCCTGTTTGCAGGTACTATCGAGGATGTAATCGAAAGAGCCAAAAAGGGGGAATAACTGATGCCAGCATTCAACCTTAAAATCGTGACACCTCATGGTGTTCATTACGAAGGCGAAGCCGAGGCTATCACAGTGCGTTCCGTTACAGGCGATGTATCTGTATGGCCTAATCACGTAAACCTGGTTACAGCTCTGGGTGTAGGCAAAGCATCGGTTACTGTAAATGGTGTCAGACGCACTGCGGCCTGTGCATCAGGCGTGCTTTCCGTGCTGAAAAATGATGTTACCGTCCTGGCAAACACATTTGAATGGAAAGAAGATATCGACCTGGAAAGAGCAAGAGAAAATCTTGCCAGATACAAGGAAGAACTGAAAAATGCCAAGGATAAAAAAGAAATTTCTATGGCAAAAATCAGAATCCAGCGTGAACTTACCCGCGAAGCAGTAAAAACAGAAAAAGAATAAGCAAAACTAAAAGCCGCTGTATACACAGCGGCTTTTTTGTGTGAGATTATAAATCAGAAATTACAGTGAGATTCAGCTATCTGTATCGTTCAGGGTTACAGAACTTCACTTTCTCAAGAAATGATATATTTTTCTGCACAAAACGGAAATTCTGTCATTCTGAGGAGTTAAGCGACGAAGAATCTCATCTTGTATTTTACCAGCCTTTTTCTGCCATTTCTCTGCCCATATCACAGGCATTCTGCATTTCAGCAGGGAATACTGTTTCGCGGCGTTCTTTTTTTGCTTCAACATCAAAATTAGTCCAGTTGTATCTGTCGTAATTGTTTACCTGCAATGTGTTACCGCATACCAGTGTTTTCACCGGACCGATAAAGTGGCTTATTGTGCCTGCATAACCTTCCAGTCTGGCTGTGTAGCCCATCTGGTCATAAATTTCCTGCGGGGCGTTGCTGGTCATAACCAGCATTACCGGTATTTTTCTTTCACTGTAGCTGGATGGTTCTTTTTTGTATGTGATATACTGGAAAATCAGCCTTTCATACAGCGCTCTCATACCTGCGGTAATATCCCCCAGATAGTTGGGGCTGCCCAGAATAAGCCCGTCTGCAGTCCTGATATCCTCCAGCAGTTCGGCCATACCGTCAGGGTATACGCATTTGCCTTTGTTTGGCTCCAGTTTGCAGGCAAAGCAGGATTTACAGCCACCGCAGTTATCCATTCTGTACAGGTCGTATACCTTTACCTCTGCGCCGGCTTCCTTTGCGCCTTTTGCAGCTTCATTTATAAGAATATCAGTATTCCAGCCTTTTCTCGGGCTGCCGTTTACAGCAATTATCTTTTTCATAATATTCCTCCGTTAGTCATTAAAAAAATTATATATCTACTGTATTTTATTGTCAATAAAGCACTGTAAAAGCAAACCGCCGTAGCGTCTACGGCGGTTTTCCTTATGGCTTGATATTATCAACAGACAATAATTATTAACCAAGGTCAGTTGTGGATGTGATGTCAATCTTACCGGATTTGATCATGTATGATGCGTATACGTAAATAGCAATTGTCATAACTACTGTACCGATCATAAGGCCTGGTGTCAGGGATGTCAGTGAGAAGTAGCCTGTAAGAGCAGAAGCAATCATAGAAACAACCATCAGAGCTTTGAATGTGCCGGCTTTAAGGTTGAAAGCGTTGTTTGGCCACTGTTCTGGGAACATTTCAGGCATTTTCATAGCACGGAAGTCTGTGATGAATGTCAGCAGCATACCAGGAACCATCATCATGGAAACAATGTTGTCCAGGGATATACCTGCAACGATTGGCAGAGCAGAAATAGCAAACATAAAGATCAGACAGTTTTTCTGGCTGCGGAAGAATTTAGGCAGCCAGCCGTCCTGTGCAATACCTGTATACATCTGGCTGTAACCGCCAAGACCGCCCAGCAGAGCTGTGGACAGGGATGCCATAGCACCACCGATAACGAAGAAGATGTACAGGGCTTTTGGCAGTACCATCTGAGCAAGGTAACCCAGGTTCTGGTTGGCAACTTCTGCGTATGGAGCGATGGAAGAACCTACATAACCAAGCATAGCGTACAGGGAACCACAGGCGATAGAAGCGATGATCCATGCTCTTGGGATATCTCTTTTTGCGTTTTCACACATTGGAGCATAGTTAACAGCAGGGATACCGTCACATGTGAAGGACATCAGAGCGACAGCTGTGATAAAGCTGATACCGCCGTTCATAACAAATGGTTCGCCTTCGAAACCGGAGTGGTTGGCAACCATAAAGCCGAATACGATAAACAGGCCCAGCGCAACAACTTTGGAAATACCCAGCAGGTTCTGAACTTTTGAGAACAGGTCAGCACCTGTTGCAGCAACTACACAGAACAGAGCCATAAAGAACAGGGACAGCAGTTTCTGGTATGGATCCAGAGCAGGAATCAGCAGAGCTGTGTAGCTTGCCAGGGAGATACCGAATACTGAGAAGGACAGAGCACCAACAATATTGTTGATGGCGGAAGCACCTGTCAGCATAGGGTTGAGGATAAGAACAGACTGTGAATAGTAACCGCCGGAAAGGCTGAACATGGAAGAAGTTACGATAACACGTGTCTGCTGTGACATTTTGAACAGCTGAGCCAGAATGAATGCCAGACAAACAGAACGACCTGTCAGACCAATACCTACACCCAGCATTGAGAAGATACCGGCACCGATACAGCCGCCCATGCCAATGAAGACAAGGTCAACTAATTTCAGTTTTTTTTCTTGCATAATTTTTTCTCCTTTTGAAATATATTATCGACACAGTAAAGCTGTGTTCAATACAAACCTGCTTAAGTGATGAAGTATTGGGACGGTTGATAACCAGAGAAAAATTATGAACGAAAATAAAACTGATTACATCAATACTTCAGTCACTTAAGTATTATACATTATAATACTTAAGATACTAAAGTGTCAATAAATCAGTTTATTTTTGTCGATATGCTGAAATAATAAAGTTTTTTATGTTTTATCCAACAAAAAAAGACCTGTATAAAACAGGTCTGTATATTACCATTCCTCGTTCAGTGTGAAGAATCGCAGTATTTTTATATAGTTTTCCATAGCTTCCACACCATAGCGCTCCACAATTTCGTCTATAGTGGAGGCAACAAGGTCATGGTCATATTTCATATGTAATTCGGCCAGTTCTTTTCCTTTTTCTGTAACATAAAGATAGGTTTTTCTGTTATCGTCAGGATTTTTTTCCTCTTTTACCAGTCCTTTTGAAACCAATTTTGAAATTATCTGTGATACAGCGCTCTGTGTACGGGCTGTTCTTTCTGCAATGTCCTTTGCAGTAATCCCTGGTGTTTTGTATATATTTACAACAGTATGCGCCTCCACTGATGTGTACATTTCACCTGTGCCGTAATCTTTTGGCACATTTGTCCGTTTGCTCATTTTTGTCACAAACAGATTACTCAGGTCAGATATTTCAAAAGCAGTCATGCTTAACTGGTATTTTTCTTTGTCCACTGCAGTATGTCCTCCCTTAATATTTATGTACATTAAATTATATATAAATAGCATATAATAGTCAACATTACTGTTTGTAAACTGTTGTTACTATTTTGATAATATGTTACAATAACTGTACTTGTTATGGGGGGCGGATAATGAAAATTGCTATTGTAGGCTATTCCGGCAGCGGTAAATCCACCACTGCACAGAAGCTGGGTGAAAAATTCAATATTCCTGTACTGTATCTGGATTCCGTTCACTGGATGGAAAACTGGACAGAACGCCCGCACGAAGAAAGTAAGACTATGGTGGCCGACTTTATGGCAAAAAATGACAGCTGGGTGATTGACGGCAACTACAAGACTCTGCTGCAGGCAGAGCGTTTTGAACAGGCAGATATGATATTGTTTTTCAGCTTTAACCGCTTTACCTGCCTGTACCGAGTAGTAAAACGCTGGCTGAAATACCGTGGCACCAGTCGCCCGGATATAGCACAGGGGTGTAATGAAAAAATAGATTTCGAGTTTGTCAGATGGGTTTTATGGGATGGCCGCACCCCGCGGAAGAGGAGAGGTTACGAAAATATGTGCAAAAAGTACAGTAACAAGGTGGTAATATTGAAAAATCAGAGACAACTTGACGATTTTTTACAAACATTATAAAAAAGTGAAATTTTCTTAAAAAAAGTGTTGACAATTCCATTTTTCTGTCGTATAATAATTAAGCACTTGAGAAAAGGCAACGGGATGTGACTCGGTTTGGTACGGCCACCGCAGTGGTTGTTCAGCGAGCAACCGAACGCAGTGAGGCTCTTAGCGAGC
>JAFUNP010000020.1 GCA_017473015.1 Oscillospiraceae bacterium
AGTGATTACGTAGAAACCTGAGAATGTTTCGCCAACGAACAGAGCTGCCTGTGAGTATGTACCACCTTTAAGACGTACTACGGATGTGTAGAATACTGTTGGGATAGCACCGAATACTGTAAATACAGCAGCGATCATAAAAGCGATGTTAACTGAACGACCAGTCATACCGAGAGCGGAAATGGACATAACCATAACGCCTGCACCGATAATCTGACCTACAGCCATGGAGTACAGGTTGCCACGAGTAAGAACTCTTTTGAGTTCCTGTGTCTGTGTAGCCATAAGTGTTTTCTCCTTCAATTGAATAAAAATTATATCGAAACAGACACATATCACCAGTTGTGCCTGTTTTCAATACATGGGTTTAAAAACACATTTTTATACATTTTGCTCAAAAATACAATTGTTTTTCAACAAAACACAGCAACTTATATAAATGTGTTTACTTGTCAAACAATATTTTAATCGTCAAAAGTCCATCTGTCAATATTTTTTCAACAAACTATTTACAATTTTGTCATATTTTACATTGATTTTACTTTTCATTTACTGTATAATTACAAATGGTGATTCAGATTTATGACAAGTAAATCAAAAGAAAAGCTGTATGAAAAATGGAAAGAAAAATCGGCAGACAGGTTTGCATGGAATCACGATGACAATCTGGAACTCAACGGAGAAATTTATACCGCCGGAGAGATACGGTTTCTGAGGTATATTCAGGAAAATCCGGATAAAACATCTATTCAGCTGGCCAGAGAATCAGGAAAAACCAGAGGTACTGTTTCTTTGATAATGAAAAGACTGACCGAAAAAAATCTGGCTTTTTTCCAGGATGACCCTGACCATCGCAAGCGCAAAAAAATAGTTATCACGCCGCTGGGACTTGAAGTGTGCCGGTTGCGGACAGATAAGGACATGAAGTTTATCAAAGGTGTGGTAACCCAGCTGGAAGCAAAGTATTCCCAGGAAGAAATGATGTCCATCCTGCCTGCAATATGTGATTTACTCTCATTTATCAAATAACAGCACGGCCCTGAAACAGGGCCATTTTTTTGTGTATTTTTTCAGCTTTCACAATCCCTGCTGCAAAACAAAAAGACAAGGTGCAAAAACCTTGTCTTTTTGTTTTATATTTATTATTTTTTCTTCTGACCGATTTTGTTTTCTGTGCCATTCATAATACGGACAATGTTGGAACGGTGTGCATAAACTATGACTGCCGGAAAAATCACACCTGCCACCACATTGGGCACAGATGAATAGCCCATGTTATAAGCGATAAATGTGAAAATACAGTAACCGATTACACACAGTATAGAGGCCAGTGAAACCATTTTGCTGGCAATAAGAATAATCGCCCACATCACAAAAGCCATAGAAGTTGTCACAGGTGTAGCGGCCATCATGGCACCGAAGGCCACACTGATGCCTTTACCCCCTTTAAAACCAAAATACAGCGGTTTAAGATGGCCAAGCAGTGCGCCGCCAACAGCTATATAGATACAGATATCGCGGGTGGTAACATCCAGCGGTGCAGCCATCTGTCTGGCTATAAAAACAGCCAGCACACCTTTGAAAAAGTCACCGACAAATGTGGCTGCAGCAGCTTTTTTTCCGAAAGTGCGCAGCATATTTGTCATGCCGGCATTACCCGAACCATAATCACGGATATCTTTTTTATAAAAATATTTGCTGATTACAATGGCAAAGCTTACAGAACCCAGAAGGTAGCTGATAAGCAAAATTGCAGCATATAATAACATTTATTATTCTCCTCTTTCACGGATGATAAGTCTGAGAGGTGTACCTTCCAGGCCAAATACTTCCCTTATCTGGTTTTCAATATAGCGCTGATAAGAGAAATGGAAAAGTTCTTTGCTGTTGCAGAAGGCCACGAATGTAGGCGGACGGGTAGAAATCTGCGTCATGTAATAGATTTTCAGTCGTTTGCCTTTGTCGCTTGGTGGCTGTACGCGTGCAACTGCCCTGGCCAGAATATCGTTGAGAACGCCAGTTGTAGTTCTGAAGGAGTTCTGGTCATCAACAAATTTGATAAGTTCAAACAGCTTGTCCAGGCGCTGTCCTGTCTGTGCAGAGATAAAGATAATAGGTGCATAGGACATAAATTTGAAGTGCTCCATCAGCTCTTTTCTCATGTTGTCCATTGTTTTATCGTCTTTTTCCACAGCGTCCCATTTATTGACAGCGATAATACATGCTTTGCCCTGTTCATGGGCATAGCCGGCGATTTTGGAGTCCTGTTCTGTGAAGCCAACAGTACCGTCAATCATAATAACGCACACTTTGCTGCGGTCCACCGCTGCCAGCGCTCTGATAACCGAAAAGCGTTCTACGCCTTCATCAACATTGCCGCGTTTTCTCATACCGGCTGTATCTGTGAAGATAAATTTGCCGTGTTTGTTTTCAATATAACTGTCTACAGCGTCACGGGTAGTACCGCTTTCATCACGGACAATCATTCTTTCCTGTCCAAGTATTTTATTTACCAGGCTGGATTTACCTACATTTGGGCGGCCGATAACAGCAACAGAAATTCTTTCATCTTCATCGTCTTCCTCTTCGGAATAGTCGATATATTTGAAGCATTCATCCAGAATGTCACCTGTGCCGTGACCGTGCACTGAAGATACCGGGAAAGGTTCGCCCAGACCCAGTGAATAAAAATCGTAAATATCGTCAGGAACAGCACCGATACTGTCACATTTGTTCACAACCAGTACTGTAGGTTTGCCGCTTTTAAGAAGCATTGTGGCAACATCGTAGTCATTTGCGGTAACACCACTGCGTATATCTGTAACAAACAGGATAACATCAGCTGTATCTATAGCTATCTGTGCCTGCCGTTTGATGTGACGCAGGATGGTATTATTGTCTTTTGGTTCGATACCGCCAGTGTCTACAAGAGTGAATTTTTTATTCAGCCATTCACCTTCTGCATAGATTCTGTCACGGGTAACACCCGGTGTGTCTTCCACTATGCTGATTCGTGTACCGATAATTTTATTGAACAGTGTGCTTTTGCCCACATTAGGACGGCCCACTATCGCAATCATTGGTTTTGCCATATTCTTCTCCTTTTCTGTCTATATTTCTGTACCCAGCAATCTCTGTGCCAACTGCATACCGTCATTGGCGTAGAATTCCACTTCTACTCCCAGAGTCTCAGCCAGGTCGGCAGGTGTTTTGTCGTCCAGGAACATGTCCTGTTCACTGCGCAGCATATCATTGCACAGCAGCAGTCTGTCCGAATTCAGTCTGCCTTTCAGCTGGTCTATAAGGTCTGTGGCGGTGATAAGGCCGGTTACCCACACATTGCCGCCAAAGAAATTGTTTTTGATTTTATGAATTGTAATATCCAGTTTTCTGCCCAGTCTTTCTTCTGCCATGCGGATAATTTCACAGAATACAGGATACATGGCTTCCCCTGTGGCAATATCGGCAGAAATCGGATTTACCTGTCCTGCGCTGTACTCCAGTTCGTCAGCGAAGCTGTCTATAAGAGTGCGCACCATACCTACGCCGTTTTCAATCTGAGGAAAATCGCCGTAGTATTCTGCGGGCGGTACAGGCAGACCTGCACGGAGGAAAAATTCATCAGAAAGATAAATCTGTCTGTCACCGTGCTGTTTATAAAAGTCATCAGTAAGTTCATATACCTGGCTGATAACCTGTGCACATTCTTCTGCGGTAAAGGTTTCCACCGGTGCCAGGCCGTCACGATAACGGGTTTTGCCCACCGGAACGATGGAACAACTGGCTACCTGAGGGTATAAGCTCTGCAGTTTTCTGATGGAATTTTTCAGATTTTTGCCATCATTTACCCCTTTGCACAGAACAATCTGTGTGTTCATCACAATGCCGGCATCATAAAATTCCTGCATCAGGTCATTGATTTCTGCGGCGCGTGGGTTTTTCATCATAAACACACGCAGCTGTGGGTCTGTGGTGTGAACAGAAATATTGATAGGTGAAATTTTCATCTTTTTAATTCTGTCTATCTCACGGCGTGAAAGATTTGTCAGGGTGATATAGTTTCCAAAAAGGAATGACAGTCTTTCGTCGTCGTCCTTGAAATACATATCTCTGCGCAAGCCTTTGGGCAGCTGGTCAACAAAACAGAAAATGCATTTGTTTCTGCATGAATGCTGTTTATCTATAAGATAAGTATCAAATTCCAGGCCAAGCGGAGTGTAGGCATCCGCTTTTGTCAGATTTATCTGCACTTTTTCCCCATCGCGTTCCAGTTCTATTTCCAACCGGGTGTCGGTAGAATAAAACTGCAGGTCCATCATATCAAATATTTCACCGCCATTGATTCTGACAAGATTATCGCCGGCCTGAATACCGTATTTTTCTGCCGGACTTCTCCGGTCGATACCTGTAATACGAACTGCCATAGTACCTCCGTTTTTTATATAATTAAATCTGCTAACACAGTATTTTACCATATTTCCGCAGATTTTTCCACTAAAATAAGTATTTATTATATATATTCCTATAAAAATAATACAAAAAAATAAAAGGGCAGGAAGACCTACCCTTGACTTGCTGAATTATAAAAGAATTAAGCTTCTTTTTTGATAACAGCCTTGCCTTTGTAATAACCGCAAGATTTGCAAACTCTGTGTGGAAGTGTCAATTCGCCGCACTGTGGGCATTTTACGAATGATGGAGCTTCGAGTTTCCAAACATTTGATCTTCTTTTATCTCTTCTTGCTTTTGAAAGTTTTCTCTTTGGTACTGCCATTTTAAGCACCTCCTCTAATTATTCATCGTTATCCAGTAATTGTTTTAAGATTAATAACCTTGGGTCAACTCTTTCTTCGAGCTGACAGCCACAATTCTCTTCCTTTGGTCTGCCGCATTTAGGGCACAATCCCTGACAATCCTCTTTGCAGAGCATTGTGGAAGGGATTTCCAAAGAAAGTTCTTGCAATACAAGCTGTTTTACGTCAAGTATGTTGTTGCTGTTCACCGGGACTTCGCTCTCCGGGTCTGTGAGGGTTGCCGGAGTGACTATAAATTCCTGTGAAAAGGAAAATTCCTTCTCAAACAGCTTTAAACACCTTGCACAGCTGCACCTGGCCGTTGCCTGTACAGTAAGCTTTATGAATGTCTCGCCACTACCTTTTTTCAGGAACAGGCTGGCTTTCACCGGCTGTTCAAAGGCCGCATCATAGCTGACATTCTCGGCGGAAAAATCAAATTCCGTATCAAGCTGTTTTTCAGTCTCACCACGAGTGAAGATATTGCTGAGATTAACTAACATAAAGCACCTCATAGGTCACTTAAATATTATATAGAGCTTTACACATTTTGTCAAGGACATTTTTTGACAAAATGACGAAGTTTTTGGCTGATTTTTAAATAAAATCACTCACAACAAAGGTGGCGCAATGCGGCCACCTTTATGTAAAGTTAATAAACAATCAGATATTACAGATATTTTTTAACGTTTTCTGTCAGTTCTTCTTCTGGAGCAGATACTGTAACAACAATCAGTTTATCAGCTGAGATAGCGTCGATTTTGTCCAGCAGTGTGCCCAGAGCCTGAACATCTTTTTCACCGATTTTCAGAATACCGTCGATGTAAACCTGTTCGATATCGTAGTTGCCTGCCAGAACACCGGCGAAGAAACCGTAGAACATATTGTAGTCAGCGATTTTGTATTCGTCAACATCAATCAGTCTAACTGCTGCGTTGATGTTATGTGTTGCCTGCATAGCTTTTTCGATGCAAACGATGTTGCCTTTAACAACGGAAAGGTTTTCGTTGATCATATCGATGAGCTGTTTTGTTTTACCTGAACCTTTAGGACCAGTAATTAATTTAATCATAAGAATACACTCCTTTATTTTACGCGTAAGCGTTATTCACCTAATTTTTTCAGCAGTTCTGCGCGCTGAGCTTCATAGCCAGGTTTGCCCAGAAGAGCAAACATATTTTTCTTGTAATCTTCAACGCCTGGCTGGTTGAATGGGTTTACACCCAACAGATAACCGGAAATAGCACATGCTTTTTCGAAGAAGTAGATAGCGTGACCCAGTGTTTCTTCGTCTTTGCCGTCCAGTTCAACAACGATGTTAGGAACGCCGCCGTCATTGTGGGCAAGGATTGTGCCTTTCATTGCATTGGAATTAACTACAGACATATTCTGGTTAGCCAGGAAGTTGAGACCGTCTGCGTTTTCTTCGTCGATTTCCAGGAAGAAATCTGCTTTTGGCTGTTTGATGTCGATAACAGTTTCAAACATTGTGCGTGCGCCGTCCTGTACAAACTGACCCATAGAGTGCAGGTCTGTTGAGTAGATAACGGATGCCGGGAAAAGGCCTTTCTGGTCTTTGCCTTCACTTTCGCCGTACAGCTGTTTGTACCATTCGTTCATCAGTGTCCAGTCAGGGTCATAACAGGCCATAAGTTCAATGGATTTACCTTTGCGCAGAAGAATATTTCTTGCTGCTGCATATTTATAACAGTCGTTGTCAGGTGTGCATGCTTCGTATTCTTTGCATGCTGCCTGTGCGCCAGCCATAAGTTTTTCAATGTCAAAACCTGCTGCTGCGATTGGCAGGAGGCCAACTGCTGTGAGAACAGAGAATCTGCCGCCTACATCATCAGGAATTACGAATGTTTCGTAGCCTTCTTTGTCAGCCAGTGTTTTCAGTGTGCCACGGGCTTTGTCTGTAGTGGCGTAGATGCGTTTTGCAGCTTCTTCTTTGCCGTATCTGTCTTCCATCAGTTTTTTGAACACACGGAAAGCCAGAGCAGATTCTGTAGTAGTACCGGATTTGGAAATAACATTAACTGAAAGGCGTTTGCCTTCGCAAAGTTTGAGAATGTTATTCATGTAATCAGGACTGATGTTGTTGCCTACAAAGTAAACTTTCAGGTCGCTGAGGTCATTGTACTGTGCAGAACCCAGGTATTCGATAGCAGCGCGTGCGCCCAGGTATGAACCGCCTATGCCGATTACCAGCAGCACATCACTGTCACTGCGGATTTTTTCTGCAGCTTTTTTGATTCTGTCGAATTCTTCCTTGTCATAAGAAAAAGGAAGGTCAAGCCAGCCCAGAAAATCATTACCTGCGCCGCTCTTTGCGTGCAGAACGTTGTGACACAGCTCAACCTGTGAATAAATATTATCAAATTCGGCCTGTGTTACAAAGCCATCAAGGTATTTGCCATTAAATTTTACAGCCATAATTTTCACCTGCTTTTATTTTTGGTAAATAGTGATACTTACACTTTTTACTTTATATAATCATACAATAGTAATCAGGTAGTGTCAACATTTTTTCATTGTTTTTGATTTTTTTGTCACATACACGCAAGCTTATTTGTAAGAATTGTCAAGGCTGTAGAAAAGTCTATTCTGGCTGCATCCCGGCCCAGTATAATGGGATAATCTTTGATTTTCCCCTGCGAACCGTAAAGCGAAAGTGTTCCGGCTTTCATGCCTTTGTACATAGGTGCATTGATGTATTCCGGAAGCTCTGTCTGTACAGTCAGTTCGCTGGTAGTGCCCTTTACAAACAGCAGTTTTTCCGGTACTTCACATATCAGAGGCACCTGTTTTTCCACGCCGAATTTTACCTCCATATACTCAGGAAGTGTGGAAATATCGGGGAAATCACGGGTTTCAAAGTTAGCAAAGCCAAAATCCAGCAGTTTTTTTGCGGCAGAAAATCGTTCCCGGCTGGAATCAGAACCCAGTACCACCGCTATCAGTGACATGTCTGCCCTGGTGGCTGTGGCGCATATGCACACTCCCGCTTTGCTGGTGGTGCCGGTTTTCAGGCCGGTGATACCGTTGTAGGAGCGCAGCAGCTTGTTGGTATTTACCAGCTGGGTCTGGCCACCGCGCAGATAGTCCATCCAGATTGTTGTGTAATCAAAAATCTGCGTGTGCTTCATCAGTTCCTGTGCCATTATGGAAATATCCCTGGCGGTGGAATAATGTCCGTCAGCATCCAGACCGCAGGCATTGACGAAATGGGTATTTTCCATACCAAGCTGCTCCGCCCTGCGGTTCATCATATCGCAGAAAGCTTCTTCACTTCCGCCCACATACTCAGCCAGAGCCACAGCCGCGTCATTGGCAGAAGAAACCGCCACGGCTTTAAGCATTTCGTCTACGGTAAATATTTCACCCGGCTCCAGCCATACCTGGCTGCCGCCCATTGAAAAGGCGTGTTCGGACACGGGTACTGTGTCATTCATGGTTATTTTCCCTTCATCCAGTGCCTCCATAACAAGCAACATTGTCATAACTTTGGTGATGGATGCCATTGGCAGCTGTTCATCAGGGTATTTTTCATACAGCACCTGCCCTGTCTGCTGTTCTATAAGGAAGGCGGATTTACAGGGTACATCGAAAGACGACGGTCCGGCTATGTTTTCCACAAAGCTGTCCGCACCGCTCATAACTGTAATAATATCCGGCGAAAACACATTCACCGCTTCATTTTCATATTCATCGGTATTTTCTTCCCACATTCTGGACATATCCATAGCATATGTTCGCGGTACTGCCGCATAAATCAGAGTGATAAGACACAAAAGAAAAATCAGTTTGTTTTTCATAATATACTCCTCGGCTTTTTCTAATGTTTATGCGGCCAGGCTGTAAATTATTATATATTGCAGTCCGGGATAAAATTTGATATGATATAAAGTTGTAAATAAACTTTAAGGAGACATTATGAAAGTTTGTTTTTTTACACTTGGTTGTAAGGTAAATCAGCAGGAAACCGCTGCAATGATAAATATTTTCAAAAAAGCCGGCTATGAAGTGGTACACGGTGAGGAAGCCGCTGATGTGTATGTGGTAAACAGCTGCACAGTAACACTGAATGGCGACAGAAAGAGCATACAGTGGATAAGACGCGCCCGCAGACAGAATCCCGAAGCGGTCATCGCACTGTGCGGTTGCATGCCCCAGGCGTTTCCACAGAAAGCAATTGATGTGGAGGAAGCTGACATTATAATCGGCAGCAAGGGCAAGGGTGAAATTCTTAATCTGGTAAATCAGTTCAGAGAAAACAGAGAAAGACATATTGATATTGTTCCACACAGCGAAAGGGATAAATTTGAGGAACTGGCCAGTGAAACAGATGCGCTGCACACAAGGGCCTTTCTGAAAATTCAGGACGGCTGCAACAGAGAATGTGCATATTGTATCATTCCAAAGGCACGCGGCAGAGTGCGCAGCCGCCCGGTGGACAGCATTGTGGAGGAAGCAAAGAAAATGGCCGCTGCCGGCCACAAGGAAATAGTGCTGACAGGTGTAAATATCTCCTGTTATGGTCAGGACCTGGGCAACAATGTGTGCGATGCCATTGAAGCTGTGGCTGAGATAGAAGAAGTAAAAAGAATACGCCTGGGCAGCCTGGAGCTGGACCTTTTTACCGACGAAATGCTGGTAAGGATGAGCAAGGTGGAAAAATTCTGCCCTCATTTTCATCTTTCACTGCAGAGCGGCAGCGACAAGACACTGAAAAATATGAACAGACTGTATGACACACAGCTGTACACAGATATGATGAACAGGTTGAGAGAGCTGTTTGACAAGCCAAGCTTTACCACAGACATCATCGTGGGCTTTCCGCAGGAGACAGAAAACGATTTTCTGGACAGTGTGGCATATATGCAGAAATGCAGATTTATGCGTGTACATTGTTTCTCTTACTCACAGCGTCCGGGTACAAAAGGAGCAGCCATGCCGGGACAGATAGATAACGCCACAAAATCTGCACGAAACAAAATAATGACCTACAAATCTGAACAGGTGCGCGACAGCGTATATTCAGAATACATAGGCTTTGAGGAGGAAGCTCTGCTGGAGCAGAAAACCGCAGACGGCTTTTTCACCGCTTACACCAAGCGCTATATTCCCGTGCTGGTAAAGGACAACGGCTACAGCGCCGGCGATATTGTAAAGGTAAAACTGACAGGTATCAATGGCGGTAAAATGAGCTGTGAAGTGATTGAATAAAAAAAATAAAGCAGGTATATGGAAACCCATATATCTGCTTTTTGCTTTTTTTAATTCTTATGCCGGCATGGCCTCCATCAGAGAAAGCATGCCTGTAGTATCATCAATTCTGTACAAACCTGGTACAGCGGTTCCGTCAGCAAAAATACTGCTGTAATCATTTATAAATTTTTCATTTACCGAATGTATGAATACATAATCATAATATGTGTTCAGTTCGCTCTGCAGTTCCTCTGCAGATTTTGTGACAGTCCAGATATCGCCGTCAAAATATCCGCCCTCTGTAGCAGAAAAACTCCACTGACCCCATATCATTGCAGGTGAACATTCGTATTTACCTTGCCAGAATTCGTAGCCATTGGTACCAGGAGCGATATAGGCCATCAGCACATAACCAGGTGCATTGCGCTGTACGATTTCACTTTCCCGAATATAAACAGCACGCTGCGCCTGTATGGATGCCACAGTTGCAGGACGGGTTACAATATTCCGTAACAGTACTTTCGGCCCAAGCAGCAGTGTGAATACCAGCATCAGCACAGTGGCGTGGGTTGCTTTCAGAGACAGCATTTTTTCTGCAGCGAACATAAATACTGTGGTCACTGCACCCATGGCGATAGTACGCAGATACCTGTCGTAGGACGCAAGAATAACAGCTTCATATTCACTGAATGAGAACAGGTAGGAAATCAGCATGCCGGTAATAAATATAGCCGCAACCATAAACACGCCAAAGCCTGCCCACAGGCTATTGCGGTCTTTTTTACCAATAAGACCCATCAGGCACAGGACAGCTGTGGTAACCAGCGTAAATATAACTGCTGTCACCCCGAAATCGCCTATATAAAAAACAGGGGTGTGAAACAGTGCATGAATAAAAGAAGATATCACATCATACCTGTACTGCGGTGCCCCGCCGGTGAACAACTCCATAAAAGTGGCCGGTGTCAGAGCGTTGAATTCAAAAATAGGGTTGATATTGTGTATATTCAGATAGGCAGACCAGGACAGTTTGACTGCTATACCGGTCACAGAAGCAAGAGCCAGTGGCACAAGCTGTGAAAACAGCCGTTTTCTGTCCTTTACAGTACAAAGAACATGGATAACCGTCACTATAAGTACCGAAAGAGCCAGACCGAAGCCGGAGGCTTTCAGCAGTGCCAGAAAAACAAAAGTAAGGGTAAAATCAATATAGAAAAAGCTGTCTTTTTCATAAGCAAAACAAATATACAGCAGATGTGCCCACACAACACCCAACAGCAGGTCGATATATATTGTGTGGAAAGTTTCGGCGCTGACAGTGTTCAGCACCAGAATATACATCAACACAGCAAGGGACGATGTGATGAGGTTTTTGTTTTTTCGCAGCAAAGGAAATGCAAAAACTACAGCCATTATATTGGCGGCATGAAATATGCGGCTTTCTGCAAAAGCACCGCAGATTTTCATAAAGAAATACCGGAAAAGCCCCTGACCCGGAGGATAATCCAGGAACGCTGCGGTGGTAAAACCGGTATTGCCGAAATTGTCCAGCCGGTACATATTTTTCACTATCAGACCCCAGTGAGTAAATTCATCCCACTGCGAAATCATCATCCCCAGCTGAATATACCAGAAACATACAAACACCGCACCGAAAACAGCTGTGGTAACCAACAGCTGAACATCCGGTTTAATGCGTTCTCTGTATTTTACAACAATATATGTAAAGGCAGTAAAAGGCAACAGACACACGACATAAACACCCAGTTTAAGAACACCTGCATAGCCGAAAAGATACAATACTGCAATCTGCCCCATCACTGCAACAGGCAGACACTGTGCAAAATCTTTGTCTGCCAACAATGATATAACATATGCCCACAGCCATATTATTACAAACACCATAAATATACGCATATAAAACCTCTGTCTGAAAACCAGACCAAAACAAAAATCTATATATCACTGCAAATTATAGCACAGGCTGGGATGTACCGTCAATTTACTATATTTTTACACTCATTCCAATTTTGTGCCACTGTCATCACCTTGATTTTTATAATATAGTATTATATAATAAATAAGTATGCATTTTCGTGATTTTTCACTTTATATATACATGAAAGGACACAGTTTTACAATATGTCATTCAACTCATATATATTTATATTTCTGTTTCTGCCGTTGTCACTGGCAGGGTATTTCGGACTGAACCGGATAAAACAGTATTCACTGGCAAAAATATTCCTCATAATTATGTCTTTGTGGTTTTACGGATATTTCAATCCGTGGTATCTGATAATTATGGGGGCAAGCATACTGCTGAACTACTGTCTGTCTTACCTGATGCTGAAAAGCAGTAAA
>JAFUNP010000021.1 GCA_017473015.1 Oscillospiraceae bacterium
CTAAATCAGGGGAAATATGTATTATAGATATAAATTTATTTTTTATGTAGCACTTGAATTATAGGATAAAATGATTTATAATCTAATTGTATAAATAAGTAACACAGTAATTTATCCACATAATGTATATTATGTGGATTTTATTTTTATTGTCGCATTTTGCCAATAGACTGCATTTTGTCTGAGATTATCAGCCCCAATTGTTCAATTCTCCTTTTATGTTCTTTAAAGGTGGTCATTATATATATTCTTGTGGTGGCAATGTTGCTGTGTCCCAGCACATCGGCCAGCTTAGCTATATCTTTTGCAGTGGCATAAAATGTGCGGGCGAACAATTTTCTGAGGTTGTGTGGAAAAACTTTTTCCGTCGCTACACCTGCAGATGCGCACAGTTTTTTCATGGTTTTCCATATATAGCTTCGGTCAAGAGGTTTACCTTTGGCTGTTACAAACACCGGTCCGGACACAATTTTTCTTTCTTTCATATATCCGGACAGAAGCTTTTTCAGCTGGTCAGGAATAAGGATTGTCCTGTTTTTATTTTTACAATATACTGTAGTTTCACCCTTTCTGACTGCAGCCACAGTGATGTATTTAAGTTCTGATACCCTTATACCGGTACAGCAGATGGTCTGAATAAGTAAATTCAGCCTTTTATCTTTTCCTGTTGCAGTTAACAGGCGCATATATTCACTTTTGGTCAGTTCTTTATCTTCTGTAGTGAATGTCTGGTGCTGACGCCTGACTGATTTTACCCTGCATTCCGGTCTGTCCATAAACTCCACCAGACTGTTTACTGATGCCAGCATGGAGTTTACAGAGGCAATGGCATAGCCGGCATCTATGATATATTGTTTGAACCGGATGACTGTTTCTTTTGACAGTTCTTCAGAGCCTGCAAACAACAAAAACTTTTTGCAGTCACGGATATACTTTTCTATTGTTATCTGGCTTTTTTCCATATTAAACAGATGTTTTTCAAATTTTGTTATATCGATATTGCTGACTAAAATCTTTTTCATAATATTCCCCTTTGTTGTTAGTTTATGAGTTATGGTTAATATTATAATTATTCTCGGGAATCGCAGATTTAATTGATATTGCGACAGTAATAATCAGTTTTTATATATTTTTCAATAAAACAGAAAAAAAAGACTTGCATTTTATATCAAACTATGTTATTATAATTTAGCAGAAAATTTATATGGGGGCGTAGCTCACCTGGGAGAGCGCTTGAATGGCATTCAAGAGGTAGTCGGTTCGATCCCGATCGTCTCCACCAAAGACCTGATGTAAATCAGGTCTTTTCTTTTTATTTATTAATTTTAGAACAAAAAAATAAGCACCAATAGTTACAGCAGGATACTGCAGCTTTGGTGCCTATTTTTATTTATGATATTTACCTGTTTTGTTTTCGATTACTACTTTTACCACCGCTGTACCCTGTATCCGTTTTTCTGGCATAGGATTAACGGCACCCGGCAGGTATTTTTCTACTATTTTTTGCAACACAGCTTTCTTTTCTTCGAAATTTTCCAGTATATAAGCATTACCTCGTATAACCACGCTTTCGTATTCAGTATCAGCTGTGCAGATATTGGACTCATCAGCAGGTGACAGAATTGACTTCATGCCGCTTACTTCAAAGCAAACTTTTGAATTTGCCCTGATGTTATCCAGCTTTTCACCTTTTGGTAAACCATGAAAATATACCGCCCGGCCGTCGTAAACATAATGCACGCTTACTGTGTATGGATAGCCATCTGCACCTATTGTGGATATTCTGCCCACTGCACTTTCAGTGAGCAACCTGTCCACCGCCATAGAATCAAGTGTGAATTTCATCATTCTGTTCTGCATAAGTACCTCCTTCAATCAATCTTCAATTTCTATTGTAAGTCCCGCCCCTGTTTTTGTATAACATTTTACCTTCTGTGCAAAATCAGCTATAGCAGGACCGGTACAGTGGCATACACCGGCATATTTTATTCCGCTTTCGTTGAAATATTTCAATGTTTCTTCCACGCGCTGCGGATTGTAAGGAACCAGATGGGTACCGCCGAAAACGCCGTATATCTTTTCACCTGGGAAGTACTTTTTAACTGTTTCTGTGATGTTCATAATGCCGTTGTGGGCACAGCCGGACAGGATAACCAGACCTTCTTTTGTTCTGATTACACAGGCCTGTTCATCACGGAATTCATCCAGCACAAAATCTCCCGACGGAGTTTCCATACGGGAGGACTGCCAAACCTGTTCAATGCCTCTCTGCACAGGGAAATTGCCCACCAGATATATGCCGTCGCCTATCTCATACAGGTCATCCTCTATAATTCTCATACCGTATTTGCCGTTGACAAAAAACCATTCCAACGGCATAGCAGGACCTACCATTTCCAGATTGTTGGCGGCTGTAGGGTCTGTCAAAGGGTCAAATCGGTGGTCCCAGTATTTACGCACATGGAAGCCTTTGTGCAGCAGAATCCGACAATCCGCAGCTATAAGGTCCTTTATCCGCAGAAAACCACCGGCATGGTCCACATGATTATGGCTGAAAGCCACAGCATTTACCTGTGTCAGGTCAACCCCCAGTTTTTCAGCATTTTCTCGTACTGCACCAAAGTAGCCAGTATCAAACAGCAGCTTTGTATCACCTTTTTCCACATATACAGACATACCGTGCTCTGCCTGCAGACCTTCTTTTATCACTGAATTTTCTGTCAAAAATATCAATTTCATAAGCATATCCTCGCATAATTTATACATTTATTATATATTTTATTGCCACAGCAAGTCAACGGATAAAATGTAAATAACATACAAAAAAGACTGCCTTTTGCAAGACAGTCTTTTAATATGCATTTAGCTAAGTATTAAAGCAGGATACCTACGAATACATTGCAGAATACCAGAGCAACGATTGTCATCAGTTTGATGAGGATGTTGATAGCTGGACCGGATGTATCTTTGAATGGGTCACCAACTGTGTCGCATACAACCGCAGATTTGTGAGCTTCGGAGCCTTTGCCGCCGTGTGCACCGTTTTCGATGTATTTCTTAGCGTTGTCCCATGCACCACCAGCGTTGGACATGAAGATAGCCATCAGAACACCTGTTACCAGGGAACCAGCCAGCATACCGCCAACTGCTTCTGTACCGAGGAGAACGCCAACTGCCAGAGGAGCAACAACTGCCATAACACCTGGGATAATCATTTCTCTCAGAGAAGCTTTTGTGGAGATGTCAACACATGCTGCGTAGTCAGGTTTGCCTGTACCTTCCATGATACCTGGGATTGTACGGAACTGACGACGAACTTCTTCAATCATGGAGAATGCTGCTTTGGAAACAGATTCCATTGTGAATGCGGAGAAGTAGAATGGCAGCATACCACCAATCAGCAGACCGATAACTGTTGTGTGTGAAAGGATGTTGATTGTCTGCAGACCTACTGCTTCTGCGTAAGATACAAACAGAGCCAGAGATGTCAGAGCTGCGGAACCGATAGCAAAACCTTTACCCATAGCAGCTGTTGTGTTACCTACAGCGTCGAGGGAGTCTGTGATTTCACGAACGGATTCATCCAGACCGGACATTTCAGCGATACCGCCAGCGTTGTCAGCGATTGGACCGTAAGCGTCAACAGCAACTGTGATACCTGTTGTGGACAGCATACCAACAGCAGCCAGAGCGATACCGTACAGACCGCAAACTGCGAAGGAGATGTAGATGGATACGCAGATGAGGAGAACTGGGATAGCTGTAGATGTCATACCAACAGCCAGACCAGAGATAATTGTTGTAGCAGCACCTGTTTCAGACTGTGCAGCAATTTTCTGAACTGATTTGTAGTCGCCGGATGTGTAAATTTCTGTAACAATACCGATGAGCAGACCAACAATCAGACCAGCGATGATAGCGAAAGCAGGTTTCAGAGAACCGAAGAACATGTTGGACAGAACTACAGAACCGATAACTACGATAGCGTCAGCTGTGTATTCGCCCATGTTCAGGGATTTCTGAGGAGATGTACCTTCTTTACCTTTAACGAATGTGGAACCGATAACAGAAGCAATAACACCCAGAGCAGAAAGAACTACTGGGAAGATAGCAGCGCCGTTTTCAATAACAACTGCGTTAGTGTTCTGCCATACGATACCCAGTGTGATAGCTGAAATGATGGAACCTACATAAGATTCGAACAGGTCAGCACCCATACCAGCAACGTCACCTACGTTGTCACCAACGTTGTCAGCGATAACAGCTGGGTTACGTGGGTCGTCTTCTTGGATACCAGCTTCAACTTTACCAACACGGTCAGCACCAACGTCAGCAGCTTTTGTGTAGATACTGCCGCCAACACGTGCAAACAGAGCGATAGAAGAAGCACCCAGGGAGAAACCGAAGAGGATGTCAGCATTGCCTGTCAGAGCGTAAACCAGAGATACACCGAACAGACCCAGACCTGCAACACACAGACCCATAACTGCACCACCGGAGAAAGCTACAGACAGAGCTGCTGCCAGACCGGATTCTTTAGCTGCGTTAGCTGTACGTACGTTTGCTTTTGTAGAAACGTTCATACCGCAGTAACCAGCGATAACTGAGAGCAGAGCACCAAAGATGAAGCAAACTGCTGTCATAAGGCCTCTC
>JAFUNP010000022.1 GCA_017473015.1 Oscillospiraceae bacterium
AGTTTTACCACACACCACCGTCGGTTTGACACAGTTTCCGTAATAGAGCATTATTGAAATCGAAAATTAAATCACACACAAAGGAGAAATTAAAATGAAAGAGTTTCATAATGCACATGAAATAATCAATGACACATGGAGTCTGAAAATGGAAATTGAGATAATGAAGGGTTACATCAAATGCAATGCCGGTGATGAAGTACAAAGAGTAAAAGACCAGCTTTCCCTGATGTCATATATGTTGAATCAAAGAATACACCTGGCGTGTTACCTGCTGATGAAATCAGTGGAAGGGTATGAACCGGATTTTAAGATTGATGTGGAATATGCAGAAGAAATATTCAAAGATAAAGGTCTTCCATTCAGATTCCCGCCAGAGCACAGCGAAGTAAAAGAATATGACTCATTTTTTGACAGCAACGGCAACTTTATATGGGACAATCCAGATATGCAGGAAGAAGCAAGGGCCTTATATAAAAAGTATGCTGAAATCGAAAGAGAACAGAAGAAAAAGAAGTTGGAGAGACTTGCAGAAAAATTTGAGAAATGAATATGAGAAAGGGCAGAAAAGAAATGAGGAAATTAATAATAGTAGCAGGTGCAACAGGTGTAGGTAAAACCAGCTTAGAACGACGAGTTGTTGATAAGCGGAGATTATTCCAATATATAGTGAAATTATATGTCCGGAAAATAAAAAGTAGTTGATGCACAGAGGGCCGGCAATAAATATGGTATCTTTTTTTTAAAATTGATATACGAAAAAACTCACTTGCTTAAAAACAAGTGAGTTTTATTTTATATATGCAGTATGTTTATCAGATATTATACCTTTCAGCTGTGAAATCACTATTTTTTGCTCTACATCAGATAACATGTTGAATAGGGAGATATATTCTTTCTGTCTATCGTTTCTCCGCTGCAGTATTTCATTTTCACCCAATAAATAATCAATACTGACATCAAAATAGTTAGCAAGTGCAATAAGTATTTCAGCAGAAGGTATCACATTTCCTCGGCCTTCCCATTTACCGACCGTAGATGTGCTTACATTCAGAATTTGTGCCAGTTGCTGCTGTGTAATATTATGTCTATCTCTTAATTTTTTTATTGTATCTCCAAACATTTAATCACCCTATTAAAAGTATATTGAATTAAAATCACAAAACAATATATTGTGAAAGTTAATCATTAAAAGGCTTGAAATTGTGAATATAATTCACTATAATTGTGAATATAAATCATAATATAACAAAAGTAAAATCGTACATCGGCCAGTTTATGAGAACAAGCGGTGTAAGTATTTTCGATATTGATGAACACCTTGATGAGTTTTCCAGAAATCTTAAAGCTGCACTCATTCCTGATTTTGATGAATACGGAATATCACTTGAAAGATTTTTTGTAACAAATGTTCTTAAACCTGATGGTGACAGACAATATGAAAAATTTAAAGATTTGCATTTCCCTCAGTATGCTGATGCGTACTCATATAAATATATGTGGAAATACACTGATTAATAAGGAGTAAAGAAATGAAACAAAAAAGAATTATCAGCTTTATACTGGCGATGGTAATGATTTTCAGTATTTTTACTGAAGCTGCAATACCGGTATATGCTGCATTGGAGGAAGACCCTGCGGTTATCACCGTTGATTCGTCTGATGGTGAAACAGCAGCTGGTGAAACCGTGACAGAGGAAGCTGCTGTTGAAGGTAGCTGTGGCGAAAATCTGACCTGGACTTTTGATGAGACCACAGGTGCACTGACTATCAGCGGCAGCGGTGAAATGTATGATTATGAAATTGACTATAATACATTCACAACAAATGCTCCGTGGATAGGCTACAAAGACAGCATAACCTCTCTGGTTTTGTCAGAGGAAATTACCCGCATAGGTAACTATGCCTTTGGCCTTTGTGGAAATATCAGCGGCAATCTGGTGATTCCTGACAGCGTAACTGCTATCGGTACTGGCGCGTTTGTAAACTGCTGGGGCTTTGACGGTACTCTCACACTGTCTGAAAACCTTACAGCTGTTCCGGACAGTGCGTTTGAAAACTGCAGCAAGTTTACAGGTGCACTTGAGATTCCGGAAAAAGTGACATCCATTGGTAACAATGCGTTCTACGGCAATGGCTTTACATCAGTGACACTCCCTGAAGGAGTTACTTCAATCGGTGACAGTGCATTTTTCAGATGCCGGAATTTAACTGAAATTACAGTTCCTTCCACCGTGACCAATATAGGCTCAGGGGCATTTGCCAGCTGCAGCGGCATTACCGAAATTACATTTGCAGGTACAACTGTCCCTGCCTTTGCAGATATGCCAGTTAATCCGCTCAGCATTATGACTGCCCTGACAACAATTTATGTGCCAGTGGCTTCTTATGATGCTTACTCTGAGGCACTTGCTTCTCTGATAGACAGTACGGTGGAAATCGTTACATTCGGCGAAGAACCACCTGTTTCTGAAACTTTTACCATTACAGTAGTTCAGAATGAAAACGGTACTGTGACAGTGGATAAAACTACTGCCGCAGCCGGCGAAACAGTGACAATTACTGCCACACCGGATGAAAATTATCAGATTGATACTATTTTTGTTGACGGCAATACCATGGACAGCAATACATTTACTGTAACAGGTAACCATATTGTTTCTGTCACTTTTACAGCAATTGAAACACCGGAGCCAACTCCAACTCCTGAGCCAACTCCTGAACCAGAAGTTGAGACGAGCGGTACTTGCGGTGACAATCTTACCTGGACATTCGATGAAGCCACAGGCACACTGACCATCAGTGGCAACGGTGCTATGTATGATGCTGTGTACGACGGGCAGCCAATTGCTGAAATGCCATGGAGTGCACACAAGGATAATATCGTTAACGTTGTTATAGGTGAGGGGACTACAACAGTAAGTGAATGTATGCTCTATGATTACAGTAATGTTACTAACGTATCTCTCCCTGACACGTTGGAGCAAATTGGCAAACGTGCATTTTCCGGATGTTCATTCAATGAAATATCAATCCCTGCCGGTGTAACAAGCATTGGGGAAGGGGCTTTCTCTGATTGCAGCTTAATGACAGACATAGTTCTTCCTGATGGTATAACAAGTATTGATGATGGCACGTTTTACTATTGCAGTTCGCTTGAGACTATTGTTATTCCTGATGGTGTAACAAGTATAGGCGCCAGTGTATTTTATGGATGCAGTTCCCTTACAAGTATAGTTATACCGGATAGTGTGACAAACATTGGTGTAAATGCTTTTTATGGCTGTTCATCTCTTACGAGTATAGACATTCCTGAAGGTGTAACTTCAATAAACGGAAGTGCTTTTGAAGGCTGTACTTCCCTTACAAGCATAAATATACCTGCGACTGTAACGGATATAAGTGATGGCGCTTTCAGAGGATGTACTTCCCTTGAAAGCATTTACTTCAGTGGCTCACGGGTACAGTGGAACAATATCACTGTAGCTGAAAGCAACGATGTGCTTTCAACTGCACAGATTATCTACGGGAAATATGATATCGTTGCATCAGAATGTGAAAATGGTACTATAACAGTGGATAAAGCTATCGCCGCCTATGACGAAATCGTCACAGTTACTGCCACACCGGATGAGAATTATCGGCTTGATTCAATTCTTGTTGATGGTACAGCTATTGAGGGCAACAGTTTTGCTGTAACAGGCAACCATATTGTTTCAGCCACATTTACAACATCTGAAACCCCGGGTGATGCAACTAATGGCACCTGCGGCGAAAACCTTACATGGACATTTGACGAAGCTACAGGTACACTGACTATCAGCGGCAGCGGTACTATGTCGGACTATGCAGCCGATGAGGCTCCATGGGTCAGCTATAAAGACAGCATAACATCTCTGACAGTAGAAGAAGGTGTTACATCTATAGGCACATATGCGTTTTTCTATTGTTCAGCTATCACATCTGTCAGTCTGCCTGCAGGACTACAAAATATAGGCAGTAGCGCATTTATGGGTTGTAATAGTCTGACCGAACTTGTTCTTCCGGACGGACTTATCGCTCTGGATGAATATGCGTTCAGTTCCTGCACAAATATGACCACTGTGGAAATTCCTGCCACAGTGGAAACAATCAGTGCAGGTGCATTCTATATGTGCAATGCCTTGGCAACAGTAAATTACAAAGGCACACAGACACAGTGGAGTGAAATTACAATAGCTGAAAACAACGACAAACTGAACGATGCAACAATCATCTGTACAGACGGAGAAATAAGCAATAAACACAATGTAACCTTTGAGGTTTATATTGAAACTTTCGGCGAAGACGGTTCAACCAGTCTGGAACGCCATTATTACGAAACAATCGCAGTGAAAGACGGTTCAGCAATCACTGTGCCTGAAATTGAAATCCCGGAAGGCTACAGTGTAGCCGACGAATGGTTTTATACTACTGACAATGGCGAAACAGGTACATGGGATTTTGAAAACAATGCTGTAACAGCAAATCTTTCACTTACCACAAATATTTATAAAGATGTAACAATTACATTTGATGTACAGGGTATAGGCGAAACACCTGACCCGGTTACAGCAAAAAAATACGAATATATTGAACTTCCGCAGCCTGTTGCAGAGGGTTACACTTTTGCGGGCTGGTTTAGTGATGCAGACTGTACACTGCCTGTAACAGATAACGCATTTACATCAGATGTCACCCTATATGCCAAATGGGAAGAGTCAGCCGAATCGGAACCTGTAGAAAGCGGCAGCTGTGGTGATAACCTTACATGGTCTTTCGACGAAACCACAGGCACACTGACTATCAGTGGCACAGGTGCGATGTACTATTATAATTTTGGCGAAATACCGTGGAGCGATTATGCTGCATCCATTACATCAGCGGTGATCTCTGATGGTGTGACTTCAATAGCATTTTATGCTTTCTATGGCTGTACATCTCTTACAAACATAGATATTCCTGCAGGTGTGATTTCCATAGGAGGGGATGCTTTCCATGGATGCACATCCCTTATAAGTGTGAATATCCCTGAATCAGTAACCGAAATAGGAGCAGGTGCTTTCGCTGGCTGTACATCTCTTACAGATGTCGATATTCCTGAAGGTGTGACTTCAATAGCATTATGTGCTTTCGAGGGTTGTACTGCTCTTGCAGAAATAACTATCCCCGGCAGTGTGACAATCATAGACAGTTATGCATTTAGGAACTGTATTGGCCTTACAGAAATAATTATTCCTGATAGTGCAGAAGCAATTTGTGAATGGTCATTCGCTAACTGCGTCTCCCTTGTAGAAATAACTATTCCTGACAGTGTGACAAGGATAGACAATGAAGCATTTGATGGGTGTTCCAGTCTTGAAACTGTTTACTATGGTGGTTCCTTGAGTCAGTGGAAGAATATTACTGTTGCGAACGGCAATGATACATTAACATCTGCACAGATTATTTACGGAAAATATGATATCACAACAGCAGAATGTGAAAATGGCGCTGTTGTAGTAGATAAAGAAATTGCTGCAACCGGTGAAACTGTTACAGTTACTGCCACAGCCGACGAATATTACGAACTGGATAAAATCCTTGTAAACGGTGAAGAAATTGAAGGAACCTCATTTGAGGTTGAAGGCACCAGCACTGTATCAGCTGTTTTCAAAGTAGCCGGACTGGATAAAGCTGTAACCGGACTTACAGCTGAAAAAGTGTTCAGTAAAACTGTTGTTCTTACCTGGGAACCTCATGAATGCCCGCTGATTGAAGGTTATGAAATCACCAGAGACGGTGAAGTGATAGCCACTACAACAGAATGTACTTTCACAGACAGAAGCCTTACTGCTGACACCAGATATTCTTATTCTGTTCTGGCATATACAGGCAGTCAGAGAACACCTCTGTCAGAGATTTCTGTTGAAACAGTTGTTCCTGAGATTCTTGAAATCCGTGTGGATAACCCGCTGGATAAAATCAATGATGAATTCAATAAAATAGAAATTCTGGTAGCAGACAAAGGAAACCTGGGCTCTATCGGTGACAGGACTGCATCGGGTAGACTTTACTACCTCAACGGCAGCGATAAAGTGCTGATAGCAGAAGTACAGCCTGGCGTTTCATCTGATGAGGAAGAATCTGTTATCTTCACACACAACTGGGATGTTTCCGTACTGGAAGACGGCGAATACCAGCTGGTATTTGTGCTGACAGATGTTGACGGCACTGCAGCAGAAATGACAAAGACAGTGGTTATCGACCGTAGCATTCCTGAAAAAATCGTCGGTGTTTTCGCTGTTGGCGACGTGGAAGAAATTATTCTGTCATGGCTGATTTCCACTGAAGTGGACACCGAAATATACAATATTTACAGACGCGCTGACAATGAAGAAGTATTCACACTGCTGACACAGATTGAAGGAAGAGATACTCTTTCTTATGTTGATACACAGGTTGAAAAAGACCGCATCTATTATTACTGTATCAAAGGTGTAAACAGTTTTGGTCAGGAAGGTCAGCCATCTGACATCACCGGTGCTACACTCAGCGTAGATGATGAAAATCCGGTGGTTACAAAAATTACACCGGACAATGAAAAAGTGCAGTATCTGACAGGCAATGTGGAATTTGGTGTTACTGCAGAGGACAATGTGGCAGCTACAGATGCAGCTCTCTGGTATTCTGTTGATGAAAAAGAAACCTGGACCCTTATTGCCGAAATGACTGAAGGCAAATTTACAGCAGTGTTTGACACTGCAGCATTGCCTGATGGTGTGATTTATATCAGAGCCTATGCTTATGACGCAGCAGGCAATGAAAGCAGTCCACTAACAAATGTTTATATGCTGGACAATACGGGTCCGCAGCCTGTACAAGGGCTTACATATACAAGCACTGGCACAACAGCAACCATCAAATGGGATTCACCGGCAGATGACGATGTAGCATCATTCCGTGTAGAAGAAAAGGATAGTGCCGGAAATTACACTGTATTCAAAGATATAAGCACAACACTGGGTGTGAATATCTACAATCTTGTACCGGGAACTGACTACACTTACCGTGTAACAGTATTTGATCTGCGTGGCAATGCAAGCCGGCCATCCGAAGATATCACAGTTACGACACTGGCAGACACACAGGAGCCTGTTATCACAGATCTGGCTCCGGAGCCGGGATATTATTCTGACAAACTGGATTTCGACATCACAGCTGCAGACGATTACAACGTGGCACAGATTACGGTACAGACCTCCCGTGATGCTCTTACCTGGACGGATGTTTATACAGAAGTTTTTTCTGACAGTATATTGAATACACGTAAGTACAGCTACAGATTGTTCCTTGATGAATATGAAGAAGGCTCAATTTATTTGAGAGCTATTGCTGCCGACCCTGCAGGAAATGTAAGTAATTCCGGTATGACAGCACCTTATGTACAGCATATTATAGACAAAACAGCACCTGCAGTACCTGAAAATGTGACTGCAACAGGAAAAGCTGGCAGTGTTGAAATCAGCTGGACACAGGGCACAGAATCCGATTTAAAAAATTACGTTGTATACCGCAGTGAAACAGAAGATGGTCCATTCACTGTTCTGCGGAATGGAGTAAAAGCACTTGTTTACTCCGATAGAACTGCTGAAACTGATGTAACTTATTATTATGCGGTAGCAGCAGTTGATAAAGCCGGCAATATCAGCCGGAATTCAGCTGCAGTGCAGGCTGCTGCATCTGCAGACGATCAGGCACCTGAAATACTCAGTGTTTCTCCTGAAACAGGCAGCGCACTGGGCCAGGGTCTTAAAAAGGTGAGTGTTCTTGCAGTGGACAACACTGCACTTGCAAATGTACTGGTAGAGTACAGCGTAGATGGTGAGATTTACACTGAACTGTACAAAGAAACAACCACAGATTACAATGCTCTTGTTTATGCAGAAATACCTGTGGAAGAATTCAGCCATGGCGATACAGTATATGTTCGCTTCACAGCTGAAGATGCCGCCGGAAATATGTTTACTTCCGATGCTTACAGCTACACAGTTGATACAACTGCACCTTTGATACAGGATTTAAAAGCTGAGTTCAATGAGGAAGATAATACAGTAAAAATCAGCTGGACAGGCGGCGATGAAGCTGACCTGCTGAAGTATATGGTATACCGCAAAGCGGATACCACAGGAAAATACAGTGTACTTCACTCTGCTGCAGTCAAGGAAGGAACAACTGAATATACTTTTACAGACAGCACGCTGTCTGACAATAAAATTACATATTATTATAAAATCGAAGCATGGGATGAATGTGGCAATATCTTTTCTTTGGTATCAGATGCTGTAAGTCTGCCGGACAGAGGTGTTCCGGAAGCAGTTATCAACTGTGAATCCGTTATGGAAGTAGGCGTAGAGTACTATATTGATGCCACACAGTCCACTGACAACTCAGAAATAGTGTCTTATCTTATTGATTTCGGCGACGGAACAACAAGTACAAAGGCAAAACCTGTCCATGTTTATGAAGAGACAGGTGAGTATACAATTACTCTTACTGTTACCGACGACAGTGGTATAACAGATACAGTTACAAAAACTGTAAATGTAAGGGAACGCTCTATGGTAGGCCAGGTGAAAATCCATGTTGTGGATGAAAACGGCACTGCTGTAATAGGCGCAGCCGTTTACTATGACATGGGTGAAGAAAACCAGGTGATTAAGTATACAGATGGTGAAGGCTATGCTTACTTTACATCTGATATAGGTAAACACACTGTGGGCGCCCTTATTGCAAACAATGAATGGCTGCCGGCAAAGAAAGATATCATTGTAAGGGCCGGCGTGGAAACCCCTATTTCACTGACACTGGTACATCACAAGCTGGTAGACGGTCAGTTTGAAGTGACAAGACTTACTTTTGACGAAATCAAAGCCGCAGGCCTTGACCCGGCGGCAGCTGAAAACCAGCATATCATCAAGCTCAATGTAACTCTTAAATTTGCTGACAGTCTGGGCAACGAACAGTCACTCAACCTTGAATGGCTGGCAAAAATTATAAACGGTATTACTGAAATTATAGTGCCGGATCCGGACCCGGATGACGGCGGTGAAGAAGATGACAGTTCAACATCACCTACTCCAGGGCCAAGCACAAGCCCTACACCAAAACCTTCAGCTACACCTGACCCTAATGCAGGAAAGGCACGGTTCTACAAGCCTGTTATGATAGATGAAGGCACACTGGCTATTCTGGAAATACCGGCAGAAGCAAAATTCCTGAAAGAATTTTTCGATGTAAGACTTCATGTTATCAACAATGCTTCGTCTGAATACAGCTTGGTGGATAATGTTATTTCTCTGGAGGTTCCGGATGGAATGACTGTAATGGAAGTGGGTAACGCTTCCGGCAGTAAAGTTGTAAATATTGCCGAAATTGTTGGACAGTCTACAGAAACTGTAAACTGGGTGCTGCGTGGCGACAAAGCAGGCAATTACGATCTGGTTGCAGGCTTCAAGGGTTTGCTTACTCAGTTCAACGAATGGATAACCACCACATTTGCCACAGACAATCCGATTAAGGTCTATGGCTTGGATGCCATCAGACTTACACTGGAGGCAAACACAATAATTTCTTATGACGCATACTATTTCAATCTGACTATGGAAAACATAAGCGGTGCAGATATATACATGCCGTCATTTGATGTGTATAACGATGTAATCAATTCATACCTTCAGTATATAGAAAAAGACGAAGTGACAGATACTGAGTCCTGGACTGCCGACGTAAGGCATCTCAATACTATTATGTCCAATTCAGCCGGCTTCAGCCAGGCAATTGGACCGGACACAGAGGTAACCAGACTGGCTCCGGGTGAAAAACTGACTAAAAAATATGCAGTATACAATGTAATTGATTTTGACAATCTGCAGTATATTACAGATGCTGTTACTGATGTTTCCTCAGAATATGGCATAAATTTCCGCATTGTGAAAACGGAAATGGATCTGTTCAGCGAAGAAAATGCAACAGACAACTGGCAGTCTTTACTGGAAGATAGAGATAAATTAGAAACGATGCTGTATATTTTGGATTGCCGTAACTTCTTCTATGCACAGGAAGCGACAGAACGAGATGAATCCTGGCAATATGCCCGGGCAGAGAAAGCCTATGGCTTTGCAAAACGGTTTAGCATTAAATTTAACCATAATGAGAACGAAACAAGAGAAATTACTCGCAAATTGGTTGAACAGCTACTGGCTGACGAATCAATGCAGCAGGCTATTGATTTAAATGTTGATACCAAATATATGACTATTACGAATGACTTCATCTCATTCCTCTCCAATATGGTTTCACGGGATGCAGAATCCTATGGGGTTGGCTTTGGCAACCTGGAGATGTTTAATCAGGTTATCAGCGATGCCGACAGTGTTAAAAAAATCAAAGATGCCATTCAGGAAGGCGGTGCTCAAAGTGCGCTGGAGAGAGTCCAGGAACTTTGTGCATATTATGGTCTTTCCTTCGTCTGGAATTCGCGGACTGTTGTAACAATTTCAGAGAGCTCTATCGGCCAGGGAATCAGTTCTGCCTGCTCCAGTGTAACGGATATGATAAGCCATTTGGATAGTGTGTTTAGCGCATGGAATCAGGCTGCAGAGGTAATGAGTTCCGTTATGAAGATTGCAGCGTCATACGAGGAGTCAGAGTTTCTGCTGCAGTTGCTTATCGATGTGGCAAAAGCAGACCCTGATTATATTGATTCACCGATACATAAGGAATTGAAAGACATTCAGAAAAAGATGAATGATGCCAAACGGGGTATGATTAGTGATTTTATAAAGAATCTCTCCACTCAAGCACTGACACAGTTTGTGGGTTCTGAAGTCAAAGCAATTCTCAAATATATTGATTTCTGTTTCGGTACATCGGCAGGTACAATTTACACACTTATTAAGTTTGTATTCGGTGTTATGGATGAAGCGTTTGGCTGGGGTGAGTCTATAGAAGATCTTCATGTGCTTAGAGTACTGCTATTTATGAGCGCTGCTCTGGCAGGAGAAACAAGAAATGCTGCGGTACAGTTGATAGGACAAACTGCAGGCAATACCGAAGCAATAGATGTTTCAGCATCAGAGATAAGAGATACAATGAAGAAATTGAAATATCTTATCAAATTACGCATTATCGGTGAACGGAGTTATGCACAAATTGCTGACGGCTATGAAGAAGACGACAGGCAGGAGGCTGTAAACTGGGTAAATAATACACTGAACACATCCTTTGCATCAGTAGCTGAATACTCCAACTACATCTGTGAAAAGCTGCTGTTCTTCCGAGACAACCTCTACAACAGCTATTATGAAGATATTTCAATTGCAGCAGCACCTAAAGCGACAATCAATTACCTGACAGGCAAAACAAACGAAACCTTCTCCACAGAGTATGAATACAGCTTTGACGGCACAAACTGGAAAGGCTGTACAGGTGGACGGATTGACCTTGTACCTTCATCTACTGCAAAAACACTGTGGATACGTGTCAGAGCAACTGACGAAAATCTGGCAGGCAACACTGCAAAAATCACCATTCCGGCAAAAGCACGTTTACAGAGTGATGCTGTTGTTACATACGAAGACAAAAAATACACTGTCAGCGGCCTTGATGCGGGTACATACTGCTATGTTTTCACAGATACACAGGATGTGACACAGCTTTCAGACAGCTTCACTGTGGCAGAAGGAGAAACAATCACTCTTGATGAACCTGAAAATTATACTTATTTTGCTCTTGTTGCAGTTGCTACAGAGGAAGCCTTTGAATCACTGGTACGTTATCTGGTGACAGTAGAACCCGGTAAAGAATGGGTTGTAAATTCAGAAGAAAAAACAGTTATCGGCATGGGTGAGGCTACAACTTCTCTGGAAGTTACCACTTACTACACCAATAAAGGTACTTATACACAGGTTACAGACCCTGAAGGCAACAGCACTGACCTGGTTGGTACAGGATGTACAGTAGAAATGGACGGCGAAATATACACGGTAGTAGTACAGGGTGATGTCAACGGTGACGCTGCAATCGACCTTTTTGACCGGATGGATATGATTGATCATTTTAACAGTGAAACGGAAGAAAATAAGCTGACAGGCGCATATCTTGCTGCAGGCTGTTACAGTGAGGAGGAAGATATCAGTCTGTTTGATATATTCACTGTAATCGACCATCTTAATACTGAGGAGGCATAATCATGAAGCATATTAAAAATACAGCACTTGTACTGGTTATGGCACTGATTCTGCCACTCATCGCAATTACAGCCAATGCCGCGGATGCTTATGGCTTTGCGGTAAAGGTTTCACCGCAGGCGGTAAGGCCGGGTGGCCAGGCAGAGGTGACTGTAGCCCTTACAGGCTATACAGCCGAAGCTGCAGCTGCTGACGGTATCAGAGGCCTGCAGGTGGACATCACCGGTATCGACACAACAAAACTTACTGTTGTGGAAAAATCTACCCTTATTGTGGACAATTCCGGTCCGATGTCAAATACAGCTTCCTATAACGCCAGTAATAAATGTGTGAGACTGGCATATATTCACCGGTCAGGCAGCCTGCCCGCACCTTGTGAAGACGTTCTGAAAGTAGTATTTCAGCTGGATTCAGCACTTACCGGCACTGGGAGCATCACACTCCCGGTTACGGTAAAAATACAGACTTTCAGTCGGCAGATTACACAGACAGGTGAAATTATTATCAATTATTCTGATGAAATAGTCCCTGTAATCAATGTGGATATTACATGGGGCAATATGCAGTTTGAATACTCTGATGGCACATGGAACACCCGGACTTACAGCTATGACAACCCGGGATGGACTGACAACGGCACAGGCTATGTAACTGCTGTAAACACAGGCGAAGCTGCAGCCACAGTGCAGTTTGTCTACAATACAGACCGCACAGATATATCCGGCAGCTTCACAGACGGTACATCGGCAATCGATGAAAAAGTGACTATAAACGCTGGCGCACAGACAACAGCAAATTTAGTTCTTTCCGGCAAACCGTCAGAAATACTGGACAATACAACAATAGGCACTGTAACAGTAACGATAGGAGGTGAATAATATGAGCAATTATGAAAATGAAGATTCCAGACAGAAAAAAGCGATACCTATCTTACTGATAATCACAGCACTTGCTGTTTGTGTTGCAGTATGGGCTCTGTTCTTCCGTGACAGTGGTCCTGTTCTGACTCCAGATCAGGCTCCTGTACAGGAGGAAGTCAATGCCGAGGCCATAGAAGGGGACACAGGTGAAAAAATGGAAAGCCCACAGGGTGGCGGCAGTGTAAGCCTGACATTTTCCAGAGATGTGGATATCGATTTAAGCGATGAGACCGCTTATCTGATTTTTGCAAACCCAGGTAAATCCAATCAGGATATGGTTTTGCAGATCGTTGTTCAGGATACTGTAATTGTGCAGTCCGGTACACTGAAACCGGGCAATCAGGTGACAGAACTGAAACTGCTTGACAAAGCTGCAAAACGACTGTCAGAAGGGGTGTACGAAGGCAATTTCAATGTTCTGTATTATCACCCTGAGACAGGTGAAAAAGCCATTGTAAACACTGTAATTCCAATAACAATTACAGTAAATGAATGATATTATGCCTGCGGGCAAAATATATAAAACAATAAACAGGAGAAAATTAAAAATGAAAAAACTTATTTCTGCCATTCTCACTCTTGCTATGGTTATGACCATGCCACTTACAGTTTTTGCAGTAGGTCAGGGCGAATCAGCTACTGCTGAAGTAAAAGGCACTTATACAGGCAAAGAAACCAAAGTTGTGTATAGTGTAGATATTTCATGGACTGCTATGGATTTCACTTACAATGATGCATATGAAGGTGAATGGGACACTGCAACTCATACTTATAAAAATGCTACACCAGCTAACTGGGAAGGCACAGGCACTATCACAATCACAAACCATTCCAACGCTGCTATCAAAGCAACACCTGCTTACGCAGCAGCAGCCGGTTATGCTGATGCCTCTATGGGCTTTGACACAGCAGCACTGAATATTGCTTCTGCAGCTACAAACAATGCAGCTGAAACAGGTACAATTACAGTTACACCAGCAGGCAAACTGCCAGCTGGCACAACAGCAGCTGTAATCGGTACAATCACAGTTACAATCGAATAATTAAAACAGACTTTAAACAGTATAAACAGAATCAGCCGCACCATAACAGGTGCGGCTGGTTTTGTTATTTGATGGTATGTTTTAATTTTACTAACATGAGTAATGCGCTTTTTATGTAATAATTATGTGGTTTTCGAATGAAAATTAGTATATATAGTTTGTAAATCATTAGGTTACAAATATTTCCCACGGGTAATATTAATTCTGTCTGATAGAATATCCGGATTAGATTCATTGTATGTTTTCTTTGCGCAATATCAGATATTCGAGAATAATACATTATTGATAGCAGGTGTTATTATTTTTAATATTTGTATTTTTTTGAAATGAAAGTATTAAATAACGAAGTATATATTACAGGCATTGCTAACACTTTATTATCCGTCGGTTAAAAACATGATAAAACTAAAAATTTTGACGAAATATTTTATCCGGAAGGAATGGAATCAGTACCATATAAAGCTGTAATTATTGAAGCCAACAAAAAACAATCTCAAGTTCAGACTTTGTAATTGCTTATTTTAAACATTTTTCAAACAATACAGTAAAATTTATAGATTACGCAAAAAGCATAGGTTTAAAAAAGTATTACATTGATTGAATAAAAATAATGTGTTTTATTGTCTATGAAAAGAATTATATCTTTTCATGAAATATAATAGTAATTTTATATTGGCCTCTTTTTTGTATTGCATTTGCCAGAAACATCCCATAAGTTCACTCTGTCCATCGACCACCGAGAAATCGGTGGTCTTTTTTTGCATTTAAGTCCATTTGTATAAATTATACAAAAACTGGTTAAAAACAATGGAAATTTATTACAAACTACAATAAAGGCAAAAAAACATTGACTTAATATGCTTACTGTGTTAAAATAACAAAAAATTAAATCGCTTGATAGAGGAGCGGTACACAATAGTAACTTTCAGCAAGGCCAGGCAGCCGCTGACTGTGAAAGGGAAGACCGCCGAAGTTGTAAAGATGCCTGAATCTTTACCGCTGGGCCGGCAGAGAATATCTGTCGGACTGTCACAAATTTTTGTGAAGCGCTATCGTTGGCTGTTATTACTTGTTGTGTGAATATTTGCTGTGCATGTGTTGCGTGCATTGTATTTATTTTCATGGCTTAAGTTTGCACACTAATGGACCGCTTGACAAAGCGGTTTTTATTTTTTTCATAAAATAAAGAAAGGTTCAAAACAATGAAAAAATTATTATCTTTAATTCTTGCCATGGTTATGGCAGTATCAATGGTTGCTTGCTCCGGCGGCGACACATCCGCAGAAAACAATACTCCTTCCGGTGAATTTCTCTCTGTTCCCGGTACAGAAGACGGCGTGCTTACAGTAGGTATGGAATGTCAGTACGCTCCTTATAACTGGACACAGCTGACAGATGCCAACGGTGCTGTTGAAATTGCAAACAACCCAGGTTCTTATGCTAATGGTTATGATGTTATGATTGCCAAAAAAATCTGTGAAAAATACGGCTGGAAACTGGAAGTTATGGCTCTGGAATGGGGTGGTCTTACACCAGCCCTCAACGCAGGCACAATTGATGTAGCTATCGCAGGTCAGTCCATGACAGCAGAAAGAATGGCTGAAGTTGATATGGCCGGCCCATACTACTATGCACAGATTGTTTGCCTCACAACAAAAAACAGCCCTAACGCAGCAGCAACATCAATCCATCAGCTGACAGGCAACTGCACAGCTCAGTCAGGTACAATCTGGTACAACTCCTGTCTGCCACAGATTGAAGGCGCAACAATTCAGGCTGCAGCAGAAACAGCACCTGCTATGGTTATGGCTCTGGAAGCCGGCACAGCAGATTTTGTATGCACAGATATGCCTACAGCTACAGCTGCTGTTGCAAAAAATGCTGACCTGGTTGTTCTCAATTTTTCCGGTACAGAAGGTGACTTCCGGTTTGCTGATGAAACAGAAAGAGCAGAAAATGTAAATATCGGCGTTTCTGTTAAAAAGGGTCACACAGAGCTGCAGACAGCTATGAATGATATTCTCTCCACCATGACAGAGGACGACTTCAATTCTATGATGGACCAGGCTATTGCTGTACAGCCTGAAATCTGATTCTGAAAGGATTTTGTAACAGCATGGAAAAATTTGCAAAACTTATAACTGATGTGGACCTGCTGTGGAGTACTTACAGCTCTGTCTATCTCAAAGGCATCCGCAACACGCTGATTCTCGCCATTGTTGCCACACTTATCGGCTGTATAATCGGTCTGGTGTGCGGTATTCTGAATACCATTCCTTATTCCAGACAGGACAGTGTGGTGAAAAGAATAGTTCTCAGACTTACCCGTATTATAGTGAGAATTTATGTGGAAGTGTTCCGCGGCACACCGATGGTGCTCCAGGCGGTGTTTATCTACTTCGGTTTACCATATTTTACAGATGCACAGCTCCGGTTCCGCGGCAACAGCGGCATGTGGATTGCTTCCATACTGGTTGTTTCTATAAACACCGGTGCATATATGGCAGAAAGTGTCCGTGGCGGTATAATGTCAATAGACCCGGGTCAGACAGAAGGCGCCAAAGCAATCGGTATGACACATCTTCAGACAATGCTGTATGTGATACTGCCGCAGGCTATCCGTAACATTATCCCGCAGATAGGCAACAATCTGATTATCAATATCAAGGATACATCAGTAATGTTTGTTATCGGCTTTATCGATTTCTTTGCACAGCACAGAAACATTATCGGTGTCAACAATATGAGTTTCCAGTCAGCCACTATTGAAATGATTGGCTATCTCACACTTACCCTGGCATTTTCATTTATACTGCGCGCTGTTGAAAAACGCCTTGACGGCTCTGACAGTTATGAACTGGTAAATGTTGACCCCCTGGTAATGGCAGCGGGTACTTACAGCCACCCGGACCGCGGCAATATATTTGACGAACACAGCAGGGAATACAAAGGAATGGAGGGTGACTGAAAATGAACGAACCTATTCTTAAAATCAATCATCTGTCCAAAGCTTTTGGCAGCAATGTGGTACTGAGAGATATAGATTTTACTGTGAACAAAGGTGATGTTATTTCCATAATAGGTGCATCCGGCAGCGGCAAATCAACTCTGCTGCGCTGTATCAATCTGCTGGAAACACCTACATCAGGTCAGATTATCTACAATGACAGGGATGTAGCATCAGGTAAAATCAACGCACCCGAATACCGCTCTCATGTAGGTATGGTTTTTCAGTCTTTCAATCTTTTCAACAATATGACTGTGCTGGAAAACTGCATGGTAGGTCAGACAAAGGTGTTGAAAAAGGACAGGGAAGCCGCAAAAGAGGCTGCTATGTACTTTCTGCAGAAAGTAGGCATGGCACCGTATATCAACGCAAAACCCAGACAGCTTTCCGGCGGTCAGAAGCAGCGTGTGGCTATAGCCCGTGCACTGGCTATGAATCCTGAAATACTGCTTTTTGATGAACCGACCAGTGCACTGGACCCGGAAATGGTGGGCGAGGTTCTCAATGTTATGCAGGCACTGGCCCAGGAAGGTATGACAATGCTGGTTGTAACCCATGAAATGGCCTTTGCCAGAGATGTAAGCAACCGTGTGGTATATATGAAAGAAGGCATTATCCGCGAACAGGGTACACCTCAGCAGATTTTTGAAAATCCTCAGCGACAGGAAACACGGGAATTCCTGGCCCGCTTCCGCAATAAATAATATATATTTTGAAAGACGGCAGTCTCCACCGGGATTGCCGTCTTTTTGTTATTGCGTTATAAATGTTTTTTATAAAATTATTTACCAATTCCCATTTTGTATAGTATAATTAAAGTAATATATAACTGACGGAGCGTAAATTATGAAAATACTGAATAAAATTGACCTGCATCTGCATATTGACGGGTCTGTAAAGCCGGAAACAGTTTATGAGCTTTCCAGAAAATACAATATTGAACCGGAATGTAATATGACTCTTGAGGAAATCACAAACTCAATGATTATTCCTGATGGAGAGTATGACCCGGATTTTCTTACCTTCAATCCTCCTCTGCGAGTTATGCAGACAGCCGAAGGACTGACACGAATCACAAAGGAACTTGTGGAACGCCTGGAAGCTGACGGTCTTATATACGCCGAGCTGCGTTTTGCGCCGCAATATCATCTCAACGGCGGCATGAGCCAGGAGGATGCTGTTCTGGCAGCTATCGAAGGCCTCCACCGGGGACTGGCCCAGTGTAAAACACTGAAAGCGGGACTGATTTTATGTACTATGAATCACTGTGACCCTGCTGAAAATCATGCAGAAAATATGGAAACCGTACATCTTGCCAAAAAGTATCTGGGCAGGGGTGTAGTAGGTGTGGATATGGCAGGTTACGAAGAAAGAATGCCTGAATATTCCGATATTTTCCAGCTGGCGGCAGAACTGGAAATCCCGGCTACCACCCACAGCGAATTTACAGTGGGTGACGCGTTGAAATACGGGACTACCCGCATCGGTCACGGCTATCAGGCGGCACTGATTGAAGAACTGACAGATGAGGTTATCAGAAAAGGCGTAACTCTGGAAATGTGTCCTGACAGCAGCCTGTCCTATGAATACGGACTGACAGGTGATGAGACTCATCCGCTGTATGTGCTGTATAAAAAAGGCGCAAAGGTTACTGTAAACACCGACAATCTGACTGTTCTGGACACAAGTCTTGATTTTGAATATGAGCTGTGCCGCCGAATGGGATTTACAGATGAAGATATTGTAAAGATGAACAACTATGCAATACAGGCATCTTTTGCTGATGAAGAAACCAAAAAAGCACTGCTGGCTGTTCAGCCGGCATAATACAGAAAGGCAGGCGTAAAAAGTGAACAACAATACAATGTACTGGACTTCAATCTGGGGGAATGCAGTGTCTGTAGGTGAAAACAGGCCTGAAAGCTACAGCAAAAATATAACCCTGCGATATCCGGTTTACTCACGGTTTGACGGCACGGCTGTAAAACTGACCTTTGACAACTATTGCGGCACAGAGCCTGTTACAATAGAGAAAACTACAGTTTTCATTTATGGACGATTTTACACAGTTACCTTTGACGGAAAAGAGGCAGTTACCATCCCTGCCGGTGAAAACGCTGTTTCTGATGCGGTGAAATTTGAGATAAGGGCGCAGAGCGTATTTTTTGTCAGCTTTTATCTGAAAGATTTTACCCAGATGCGTTCCACAGTATTTGCCCGAGGGCCGCTGTCATCAGGCTCTTATTCCTTGGGTGACCAGACCTGTGCAACAACACTGGATATTGATATTTCCAGAAAGACACATTATTTTTATTTTCTCAGCAATGTTTCTGTTTACACACACAGCAAAAACAGAGCTATCGTGTGTTACGGGGACTCTATTACCGCCCAGGACTGGCCTGATTATCTCGCTCTCAGATGTCGGGAAGAAGGCTATGACAGCACATCGGTTATCCGTCGTGCTACCAGCGGTTCCAGAATACTGCGTGAATACAGCTGTATAACATACCAGTCCTACGGTCTGAAAGGTGAGAAGCGTTTCCACCATGAAGTGCCTACAGAGGGGGCAGATACAGTAATAATACAGCAGGGAATAAACGATATTATTCATCCTGTGGGTAAAGATGTGAATGTGTTCCGCCCCATGAGCGACCTGCCCACTGTGGAAGAACTTATCGACGGTATGAAAAATTATATATCCCAGGCCCGTTCTTATGGCTATAAAGTTTATATGGGCACTCTCCTGCCTATAGGCGGTTGGCGCACCTATGCGCCTTTCCGTGAGGAGATGCGCACTGCTGTCAATAACTGGATAAAAACCACCGACCTGATTGACGGTTACATAGATTTTGACAAAGCATTGTCAGACCCTGCAAACCCGTCATATTTCCTGCCGGAATATGACAGCGGCGACCACCTGCACCCAAGTCCTGCAGGCTACAAAGCTATGGCAGCGGCGGTTAGCAAAGAGCTATTGAAATAATTGCATACATGAAAGGCAGACTGTACAGTCTGCCTTTTTCTGAATTCTGATTTGAAATTTTAAAAAGTATGATAACAGTCCCTGCCTCTCTGTATATAAGGACAGGGACTGTGCTTATTGTCTTATTTAAGTTCTTTTTCTGCTGTTGCCAGGGCTGCTTCAATTACTTTGTCCATATCGTAATATTTGTATTCACCCAGTCTGCCGCCGAAAATAACATTTTCTTCCCGGTCAGCCAGTACCTTGTACTGTGCATACAGAGAGCTGTTTTTATCATCGTTTACAGGATAATATGGCTCATCGCCCACATTCCATTCAGTTGAATATTCGCGGCTGATTACAGTTTTTTCCTGTGTGCCAAATTCAAAATGCTTGTGTTCGATTATGCGTGTGTATGGAGTTTCACTGTCTGTGTAGTTTACCACAGCGTTGCCCTGATAGTTTTCCATGTCCAGTACTTCGGTGTCAAAGCGCACACTGCGGTATTCCAGCGCACCCAGCCTGTAGCCGAAATAAGCATCTACCGGGCCGGTGTAAACCACTTTGTCAGTCAGACTGTCCAGCTCTGCCTTGTTTTCCAGATAGTCCACGCCCAGACGCACTTCTGTATCGCTCAGCATGTTTGACACCATCTGTGTGTAACCACCATTTGGTATTCCCTGGTACAGTGCGTTGAAATAGTTGTTGTCGTATGTAAATCTTACAGGCAGTCGTCTGATGATAAATGATGGCAGTTCTGTGCATGGGCGGCCCCATTGTTTGCCGGTATAGCCTTTTATCAGCTTTTCATAAATATCAGTGCCCACCAGACTGATGGCCTGTTCTTCCAGATTTTTTGGTTCAGTGATGCCTGCTTCGGCTTTCTGCTGTTCTATTTTTTCTTTAGCCTGCCGCGGTGTAACCACGCCCCACATTTTGTTGAAAGTATTCATGTTGAAAGGCAGGTTGTAAATTTCACCGTTGTAATTTGCCACAGGGCTGTTGGTGTAGCGGTTGAACTCTGCAAAGCTGTTCACATATTCCCACACCTGTTTATTGTTTGTGTGGAAGATATGTGCGCCGTACTTGTGTACATTGATACCCTCCAGCTCATATGTATAGATGTTGCCGGCTATATGGTCGCGCTTGTCTATAACCAGACAGCTTTTGCCCCGTTTTTTTGCCTCATGGGCAAACACTGCACCGTACAGGCCGGCACCTACTATAAGATAATCGTACTTTTTCATAATTTTCTCCTTGTTATTCAGGCCAGTGGTCTATCAACGGCTGTGGATATTCCACACCGAATGTTTCCACTGTTATGCCCTGCATATATTCGTCTGTCACCGGCTGCATTATTTTTGCGCCCACGCCTTCGGGGTACACCTGTACCAGCGGCACATTTTCCAGCCTTTCCACTTCGCTGAAACCGTCGATAACCTTGCCGAAAGCGGCAAACTTACCCTGCAGTTTTTCGCCGGCTTCGTCAGACAAAGTGATAAAAAATTCGCACCCGTGGGCCAGTTTTTCGCCGTCGCCTGCCATGGCCACAGTCCATTTTTCCATTTTTATATTGTTTTCTATACCGTTGGCGTCAAATTCGCCCTGTATCATATAGTCACAGCGTTTATCGTCAAAAAAGCAGTAGGATGGCTGCAGCACAAAGCCCGGCACCACTCTTTTTATCAGTCTGTTTTCATACATTTTTTCGCTGACGGCCCAGATAAAGCTGGCCACTGTGTTTGGGGCCTGCTCCGGAAACAGCTCAATTGTAATCACACCTTTGCCGGTGTGCATCTTTGCAATAGGATTTTTCATGGCATTTCTCCCTTTATTCTATAGTTTTATTATACCAATTTTAAGAAATATGGCAATAACTTTGACAGTTTTTACACAAGGGGTTATACTGTAAATAATAAATTACAGGGAGAACGGATATGAAATACGATTTTGATACATGGGCAAGCCATGACAACAACGGCAATATGAAAGGCGCCTGGGCGAAGGAAATGCCACAGGGCGTACTGATGCTGTCCGGTGCGGAAATGGACTATGGCCTGCCATGTTTTATAAAAGATGCTCTGTCTGACTTTGCGCAGAATGGCCTGTTCGGCTTTACACTGCCGGACAATGAGTACAGAAAATCCATCTGTCACTGGCTTCAGCTGACCAGAAACCGGACTGTAAACCCGGACCACATTGTTGCCACACTTGGCACTACTTTTGCGCTGTCCACTGCAATCAGAGCCTTTACAGAAAAGGGTGACGGCATTATTATACAGCACCCGTCTTACGGACGCTTTGACCGTGCTATGGTAAGAAATTCCAGAAAAGTGGTATCAAATCCGCTTAAAGAAGAAAACGGCGTTTATTCACTGGATTTTGCTGACCTTGAAACCAAAATGGCACTGCCGGAAAACAAAATGCTGGTGCTGGTAAACCCTCATAACCCTACAGGCAGAGTGTTTACAGAAGAAGAACTGAAAAAAGTGGCAGAGCTTGCCAATAAATACAATGTAGTTGTTTTCAGTGATGAAATTTTTGCAGAGACCACCCAGGGGGATACCGTAACAATGTATGCACAGGTAGACCCTGTTATGGGTATTTCCTGCACATCACTGGGCAAAACCTTTAATCTGACAGGTGTAAACCAGGCCAATCTGATTGTGCCGAATGATACTTTGCGCGAAAAATACTCTACACAGAAGGATATTGACCACTTTGGCAGCATAGACCCGTTTTTCTACACACTGCTGCGTGCAGCCTATACTGAGCAGGGCCGGCAGTGGGTACAACAGATGAACGCTCATACAATGGAAAATTATACTTTGCTGAAAAATGCAATCGAAACAGAAATGCCACTGCTGGGTATCAGTCCTCTGGAAGCAACTTTTGTGGCATGGATTGACTGCAGAAAGCTGGGTCTGACTGACCATGAAATAGAAAAATTCTTTGTGGAGGACGCGCTTATCCGGGCGGACTGGGGCGAAGAATACGGTCCCGGCGGCAGCGGCTTTGTGAGAATGAATATCGGCACCACAAAGCATGTGATGGAAACAGCAGTGGCCAATCTGGTGAAAGCCTATAAATCAAAATTTTAATCACCGGAAAAAGAATGTATTTTCACAATATTTTTTACAAAAACAAAAACCGCATTTTTCGCAAATGCGGTTTTTTTATATGTTTGTTTAGAAATACATGCTGTTTTCAGGGAAAATATCATTGCAGGTATGGCGTACACCCAGTTTTTTCAATGTCCGTGCGTCACCTGTTCTCAGCATTACAGATGAATGCAGGTCAGTCCCACGCAGTTTTGGCAGCTGAGCCAATGCAAGTTCAACTGTAGGGTTGGTGTTGGATGCTACTGTCAGTGCCAGCAGAACATCGTCCAGCTTCAGTGCAGATGCTTTTGAACCCAGTACATTTCTCTTAAGATCAAGAATAGGCATCAGTACGCTTGCAGGAATCAGCTGGATGGCATCGTTTATACCTGCAAGATGTTTCAGCACATTTATTGTGGCAGCACTTGTAGCACTCATAACATCACTGGCTTTGCCGGTGATGATTGTACCGTCTTGCAGCTCATAGGCAGTCGCCACTCGGCCGCTTGTCTGCGCTTTCAGGTTTGCAGGTGCTACACAAGGACGGTCTACAGCAGGTGTCAGCCCCAGCTGGTTCAGCAGGTTTTCCAGTTTTTCCACCTGGTTTGCATTTACTTTGCCCAGTTTGTAGTCACACAGGGCGGTGTAGTATCTGTAGATAATTTCCTGACCGGAAGCATATCTGCAGGCTTCGTCATCAACAATGGCGTTGCCCACCATATTTACACCCATATCAGTCGGTGAACGGTAAAAGTTTTCGTCGCCCGTAATATTTTTCAGAATTGTTTTTACAATAGGGAAAGCTTCAACGTCACGGTTGTAGTTTACTGTTGTTTCACCATAAGCTTCCAGATGGAACGGGTCAATCATATTTACGTCCATCAAGTCAGCTGTAGCTGCTTCGTATGCCAGGTTTACAGGGTGTTTCAGCGGCAGATTCCACACAGGGAATGTTTCAAATTTTGCATAACCTGCAAAACGGCCGCGTTTGTGTTCGTGATAAACCTGTGACAGGCACACCGCCAGCTTGCCGCTGCCGGGGCCGGGTGCTGTGATAACTACCAATGGCTTTGTGGTTTCTACAAAGTCATTTTTACCATATCCCTCATCGCTTACGATTGTTTTCACATCACGTGGATAGTTTGGGATAGAATAATGTTTGTAGCTTCTGATGCCCAGATTCGCCAGTTTGGTCATAAAATTATCTGCGGCAGGCTGATGGTTGTACTTTGTCAGCACCACGCCATTTACAGAAATACCCATAGCCTTGAACTCATCTGTCAGCCTGAGAATATCCATATCATAAGTAATGCCCAGGTCAGCGCGCACCTTTGTTTTTTCTATATCATCTGCAGAAATGCAGAAAATTATCTCTGTATCTTCACTGAGTGTCTGCAGCAGGCGGATTTTGGCATCCGGTTCAAAGCCCGGCAGAACCCTGGAAGCGTGAAAATCGTCAAACAGCTTGCCGCCGAATTCCAGATACAGCTTGCCGTCGAATTTTTTGATTCTTTCTTTGATTTCACGGGCCTGTTTTTCCACATACAGCTCATTACTGAAGCCTTTTTTGAACATAATGTACCTCTTTTTGTGTTTTGCAAAATAAATCAAATACTTTGTTATTATACCATTACCCCGGGATTAAAACAATTACTATTTTGCTTTTATTTTTTAGAAATAGCTTCCATAGTTTTAGCTAACTTATACAAAAAAATCCAGCCAAAAATTTACGGGGAAATTGCCGGTAAATTTTATAGGAAAACTATTGACAAAGTAGCTTTTGGGGAATACAATTCCATTAGCAGTATGCTAAACAATTTTGATTTCAAAGGAGAATTACTATGGCAAAATATGGTTGTGTAATCTGTGGCTGGGTTTACGATGAAGAACTGGGTGACGAATCTCTGGGCATTGCTCCTGGCACACGTTTTGAAGACCTGCCGGAAGATTTCGAATGTCCGGATTGTGGTGTAGGCGTAGATCAGTTTGAACTGATTGACTAATTGAATTGTTTGATATAAAGGCGACAGTCTGTTCTGTCGCCTTTTTCTTTTATTATCCGTTCATAAATGATATAATTTAAGTGTACAGGCTTATTGATTCCGGGAGGTGATTTGAATGACTGATATTTCACGCCGGGCATTTACAGCGTTAAAAATGCTGAATGATGCCGGTTTTCAGGCATATATAGTGGGCGGCGCAGTACGCGACAGTCTCATGAATATACCGGCAGGTGATATTGATATAACAACAGATGCCTTTCCTGGTCAGGTAAAACGGATTTTTGCCGGGCACAGGGTGGTTGAAACAGGTATAAAGCACGGCACTGTTACTGTAATACTGGAAGATGAAAGCATTGAAATCACTACCTACCGTACCGAAAGCGGGTACACCGATTCCCGACATCCCGACAGTGTGCAGTTTACCGCCAGTCTGCAAGAGGACTGCGCCCGCAGGGATTTCACCATAAACGCCATCTGTTACAATCCTGCTGGCGGTATTATGGATTATTACGGTGGCAGGGAGGATATACAGAACAGGCGTATCCGCTGTGTGGGTGACCCTGTACAGCGTTTTACGGAAGATGCCCTGCGCATACTGCGTGCAGTGCGTTTTGCATCGGTGCTGGGGTTTGAAATTGAATCTGAAACAAAAAAGGCTGTTTTCAGCTGTGCCCATTTGCTGAAAAACATTTCACCGGAAAGAATTTATGCAGAACTGATAAAGCTGATATGCGGTATTAATGTAAAACAGATTCTGCTGGAATACACTGAGGTTCTGGCGGTTTTTATGCCGGAAATTATGGCTGCCAAAGGCTTTGACCAGAAAAATCATCACCATATCTATGATGTACTGGAGCATACCGCTGTAGCGGTGGAGAGTACGCCACCGATACCACAGCTGCGCCTGGCGGCATTGCTGCATGATTTGGGCAAACCACATACTTTTACCATTGATGAAAATGGAGTAGGGCATTTTTACGGCCATGGGGAAACCAGCTGGAGGCTGGCCTGTGATATACTGCGCAGGCTGAAAGTGTCCAATGATGATTTCCGGCTGATAACCACACTGGTGCGTTATCATGACACACCTTTAGCAACTACAGAAAAATCTGTGCGCCGTGCCCTGAACAAATACGGCGAAACAGGCCTGAAGCTGCTGCTTCGGCTGAAAAGGGCTGATAACCGCGGCCAGAATATCCGTGATTTTGACCGCACTGCCGAGTATGACCGTCTGGAAGAAATGATTGATTATGTGTTGGAAAAGCAACAGTGCTTCTCCCTGAAACAGCTGGCCGTAAACGGCAGCGACCTGATGGCTTCCGGAATACCACCGTCTCCGCAGCTGGGCCGCATGCTGGACACCCTGCTGGATATGGTGATAAATGGTGAAATTGAAAATAACAGGGAAAAACTGCTGGCGGCAGCAGAAATATTGAGAAATAAAGAAACAGGCATTTAAGATTGAAAAACGGGCGGATGCTATACCTTTCAGGGCATGCCTCCGCCCCTACGCGCTTTGTTCTTTCACATAGTATCTTGCGGGGCGCCGTTTTCTCGATGCCCTGTCGGTTTAGCAGTAAGATTCCTATGCACGCATTGATTGTGCTTAAAAAGACAGAATGTCAGTTTGTTCGCCAACTGATGTAGGGGACGATGCCTACATCGTCCCGCAGTAAAAAACAGGCCTTGTGCCTGTTTTTTCTTTTATCACAGTATTTTCATCCGTCATAAACTGCAAAAAGGGAATAAAATTTTGATTTTGGATAATATTAACCTTAAGCATTATTATGCATAAACAAATGCGAAGGAGTATATTTATGAAAAAAATATTTGCAGGTATACTTGCTGCTGCGCTTATGGTCTCCATAACCGCCTGTGGCAGAACCACCGATACGATGAACAACTGGAATTACAAAACAGGTCTGGCCACTTATACACGCACAGGAGGCGCCTACGGTACAGCCGGAGCCACTGACCAGGTGACCTCTACAATGGTAGCAGCGGTTTTTGATGCCAACGGCAAAATCGTGAAAATTAATATTGATGAAGTGGAGTCCCGTCCGGGCGCTGCCGGTGAAATCATCAGTAAAAAAGAACTGGGCTATGATTATGGCATGAAAGCTGCCAGCGGCATAGGTAAAGAATGGCACGAACAGATAGAAAACCTGGAAAAATGGCTGGAGGGGAAGGATATCAGCCGGCTGACATCTACTGTGACAGGCAGGATGGGAGAATATATGTACAGCAACTCCCGGCCATCTGCAGCCGCGGATGAGCAGATAGTCCGCAATTCAGACGGTACTGTAGGCGGCACAATGCCAGACAGTGCTATGGCAAATTCCGGTGCAATGGACAACTCCGGCACTATGGACAATTCCGGTACAGCAAATTCCGGCGGTATGATGGGTGATGTAATGGACGGTGTGAACAGCGCCATTGACAACATGACTGACGGCGGTGACAATCAGACAGGTACCACTGCCGGTATGTGGGCAGATGAAGACCTGCGTGCCATGGTTACAATCGACACCACAAATATTCAGACAGCCATTGAAAAAGCCTGGAGAAACGCAAAATAATATTCTGACTGATGTCATTCCACTGCTGAAATGCGGCGGAATGACATTTTTGTCGTAAGTGACACTTATTCCGTTGAATTTATTTTCGCTTTGAGTTACAATTATATTAAATTTCAAAGTCGTAAATATATAAAGGAGATAAATTACTATGGATTACAAACAGGTACTTGAAGCTGCACGCGGCAACATCGGCCCATATTGCAAAGCATGCCCCGTGTGCAACGGTTTGCGGTGCAAAAACCAGATTCCCGGCCCTGGTGCAAAAGGCAACGGCGATGTGGCAATCCGCAACTACAACAAATGGCAGGAAATCCGCATAAATATGGATACCCTCTGCGAAAATGTGACACCTGATACATCTGTGGAGCTTTTCGGCAAAAAATTTGACCTGCCTGTATTTGCAGGCCCTGTAGGTGCTGTAAAGCTGCACTATGGTGAAAAATACACCGACGAAGAATACAACGATATTATTATCAGCGGTGCAAAAGCCGCAGGTATTGCTGCTTTCACAGGTGACGGCACAAACCCTGCTGTTATGCAGGCGGCTGCCAAAGCTGTTACCAAATATGACGGTTGCGGCGTTCCTACCATCAAACCCTGGAATATTGACACGATAAAAGAAAAATTTGCCCTTATCAAAGACAGTGGCTGCTTTGCAGTGGCTATGGATGTGGATGCTGCAGGTCTTCCTTTCCTGAAAAACATGACACCTCCTGCTGGCAGCAAAACTGTGGCACAGCTGAAAGAAGTGGTTGCCCTGTCACCGGCACCGTTTATAGTAAAAGGCGTTATGACCGTTGCCGGCGCACTGAAAGCCAAAGAAGCAGGTGCAGCTGCCATTGTTGTGTCCAACCACGGCGGTCGTGTTCTGGACGGCACACCATCCACAGCAGAAGTTCTGCCTGCCATCGTAAAGGCAGTTGGTGACGATATGACCATTCTTGTGGATGGCGGTATCAGAACAGGTCTGGATATTTTCCGCGCTCTGGCTCTGGGTGCAGACGGTGTTATTATCGCACGCCCTTATGTGACTGCTGTTTACGGCGGCGCACAGGAAGGCGTGAAAGTGTACACAGACAAACTGAAAGCCGAACTGGCCGATATTATGTCTATGTGCGGTGCAAAAACAATCGCAGACATCAACGCAGAAATGCTGTTTTAATAAGAGGTGAATTATGGAAAGCAGAGTAAAAGGGAGAATAGCCATTGTTACAGGTGCCACCAGCGGCATCGGCCGCGCCAGTGCCATTGAACTGGCAAAACTTGGTGCAAATGTTATTATCAGCGGCCGCCGTGAAAACCGACTGGCTGAACTGAAAGCAGAAATCGAGGCCCTGGGCGCAAAAGCATATCCACTGGTAATGGATGTAAGCAAATCCGCAGATGTAAAGGAAAAAATGGCATCTCTCCCTGACGAATGGAAAGATATTGATTTTCTTGTAAACAATGCCGGTATGGCAGTGGGCACTGAAAAAGTGTTTGAAAGCGAAATGGAAGACTATGATGTGGTTATCGACACCAATGTGAAAGGTCTTCTCTATATGATAAAGGCTGTTGTGCCGCAGATGGTAAAAAGAAACTCCACAGGTGTAGTTGTGAATATGGGCAGCGTGGCCGGCAATATCGCTTATGGCGGCGGTGCTGTTTACTGCGGCAGCAAGGCAGCGGTAAGATATATCACCGACGGTCTGCGAATCGACCTGATGGACACCCCAATCCGTGTGACCTGCATTGAACCGGGTCTGGTGGAAACAGAATTTTCCATCATCCGTTTCCGTGGTGATGCCGACAAAGCTAAAGCTGTTTACACAGGTATCGATGCTCTCACAAGCGAAGACATCGGCGCAGCAGTGGCTTATGTGTGCAATCTGCCGGAAAATGTACAGATTCCTGAAATGGTTCTCACCCCAGCCCACCAGGCAGACAGCATCAATAAACATTATGAAAAATAAGAAAAAGCGGTGCACTGCACCGCTTTTGTTATTATTCCACAATTCTGTTATGCATTTTTCTACACTGCCTGTCACCGAAAAGTCATAATAGTATGATAAACTATAAATAAAGATATATGAAAAGGGGTGTGCATATGAAAAAGCTTACTGCTTTTATCCTTTCCTTTGTATTGATGCTGATGCTGTGTGGCTGTAATACCGCAGAAAATCCACCGACTGAAAATATAATAAACGGCAAAGATATGACCTGGTGGGAGGAAAACTGCAACAAAAATATTATCAATGCAGTATTGTCATGCGGAATTAATTATGCTTTCACAGATGTAACAGCCTCTGAAATAATTGACCTGTACAAAAAGATAGAAACAGCTGAGGAAATTACAGTTACCCAGCTGACAAGAAGTTACTATGACTATTCTTACGGTATGTCATTGCTTTCCAAAACTGATGATACCCATTATCTGCAGGCTTATTTTATCTGCGATTTTAAATATGTGGTGCTTTACCCTGATGGCGAAAATACACCCCATATCTACTGTCTGTCCAATGGAGAAGAAATAAAGCAGTTTTTTGTGGAAAAGGAAATGTGTATCGCCCCTGACCAGTGGGAAAATATGCTTGACCTGACTGAAGACTATCTGAGAAATGCATCTGTTGAGGAAATAAACGCCACCACACTTTCAGGTCTGTATAATCAGCCTAAAGCTGATATACCGGCAGACTATGTGCTGAAATATACCGATTCCACATCGCTGGGGCGTAAATATTCATCAGGTGCCGCTGCGGTTGTTTATGAAATGTACAAAGCTGCTGTGTTCGGCCCGGCTGACAGCGACAGCGAAAACAGAGTGTATTCTTTCAGATTTGAAATAGCTTATGACGGACCGCAGCCGGCTATTATCCAGAAATACATTGTGGACAATGGCATTACAGACTATAAACCGGACAGCTACACCCTTGCCGATATGGATTACACTCTGTGGCGCGATAAAATCGGCAACTGTGAATACAACGGCTACACTATAGAGCCGGGTATCAGAACAAACGGTCACGGTTACAGTGCCTGGTCCGGTGCACCGGATTTCAACAGCGATTTTATGTACTGTCTTGATACCCTGCAGCTGGGCGAAATTGCTGATGTGAACAAGGCCGATTACAAACTGTCCCCTGTATACACCCTTACACTGCAAAAGGACAGCCGGTCACCTGATATTGAAAAACTGTTTACTGTATATTTTTACGAAGACTGCAAATACGCTTCTGTGTGTGACTGCGACGGCTGGACTTCCCGCAATGATTGCAGCGTTCACCCTGTTTACACAGTGGAAAATCCGCAGATGGTGCAGGAAACACTGAAAAAACACTATAAATACATTCCGTATGCAGATTATACGGAGATTGCGGATTATGCGGAGAAATATATAACAGAAAAAACAGAAAAACTGACAGAGAAGAATGTAACAGATATAGAGATACATAGCGGAGCAGAACTCTCACCTGTAATGAACAGAGTGGAAATATCACCGTATAAGGACTATGAAAATCCTGAAAGCGATGAGTATTACAGAGTAGAACTGCCACTGTGGTATTTTGACCTGGAAAACGATATACATACGGAATATCATCTGAATATGATAGTTCGGAAAACATTTTTCGGCTGGAAAACAACATGGGTGGAAATTTACGAAAATATGCCTGAAAGTTATATAGCATAAAACGCCATTGATTTACCGTCAGGCAGCTTTATCAGTGCTGATTACCGCAACGGCGATTTCCGGATAGATATATACGGTCTGAAAGATTCTCCATATTACACTGTAGATACATATGTTATCACCACCGAAGGCGAAAAGCGTGCAGAGGTACGCGTGTTTACAGATGATAACGGAAATATGGTAATTGATAAATTCTGGATACATCAGTTATGGACACATTCGTAATGTTTGTGAAAAAATTAGCAACATACTATTGACATTATTATAATAAAATGATATAAGTTAGATATTGCCATTATATGGCACAGATAGAGGCGCGGCCACGAAAAGTAACCTGCCGAGGGGGCACCCGGTGAATCAGGCGAAAGGCAAAGCCGCCGAAACATGCAGAAGGCGTTCTGCCATGTTGGTGTAACGGATAATACCGTGTACACTCCTGTTGAAAAACAGAGGAGCTATCAGCAACCTGAATTGTATTGATTTAAAGGTTCTGCATAGCCGCAGAACCTTTCTTTTTTGAGAATTCTGCGCTGATAATCACACACAGACAAAATTCGGAGGAAATTTTATGAACACAATTTACTACAACGGCAACATCTATGTTGAAAGAGACAGATTTGTACAGGCTATGCTGGTTTCAGACGGTCTGGTACAGAAAATCGGCACACTGGAAGAAGTGACAGAAGGTCTGTGCCCAAAATGCGAAAAAGAAATGATTGACCTGGAAGGCAGAACAGTTATTCCTGGCTTCAACGACTCCCACAACCATATCCTGAACACAGGTACAGCACTGTCCTGCGTTATTCTCCACGGCTCTACAGCCATGGCAGAAATCATCGAAAAAGGTCGTGACTTCCTGGCTGCACATCCACTGAAAGCCGGCGATGTACTGGTAGGCCGCGGCTGGAACCAGGACTATTTTACAGATGAACAGCGTCTGCCTACAAGATATGACCTGGACAAAATCACTACAGAATATCCTGTAGTTTACACACGTACATGCGGTCACATGCTGGTATGTAACTCCAAAGCACTGGAAGTGGCAGGCATTACAAAAGATTCTCAGCCACTGCCTGGCGGTGAAATCTACAGAGATGAAAACGGCGAACCAAACGGCCAGTTCTCTGAAAACGCACAGCGCGTTATCCAGGGCATCATCCCTGCAGAAACAGCAGAAAGCCTGTCTGAAAAACTGAACATAGCTATGGCTTATGCTGCCAGCCTGGGTATCACCACCCTCCAGACAAACGACATCAGCCGTGATGCTTGGAGAACAATTGAAGAAGCCTTCAAACTCACTTATGCAACTAATCCTAACGCTGTAAGAACATACAATCAGTGTGCATTTGCTGACACAGAATCCTATCAGGAATTCCTGGACGCAGGTCACAAAACAGGTGCAGGCGACGATATGTTTAAATTCGGTCCGCTGAAAATGTTTGTTGACGGCTCTCTGGGGGCACGCACAGCTCTGATGAGACAGCCATACGCTGATGATGCTACAACATGTGGCGTACCTACAATGACAGTTGAAAACTTTGAAGCTATGGTTAACCTGGCTGATGCAAACGGCTGTCAGGTTGCTGTTCACGCTATTGGTGACGGTGCTATCGAAATGGTTCTCAATGCTTACGACAAAGTAATCGAAGGCCGCAACAACAAAAACCGTCATGCAGTTATCCACTGTCAGATTACAGACAAAGCTCTGGTAGAAAGATTTACAGAACATGATATTCTGGCACAGGTACAGCCTATCTTTATCCACTACGATATGAACATTGTTGCAGAACGCTGCGGCGAAGAACTGGCTTCCACATCCTACGCATTCGGTGATATGTACCGCATGGGTATCCATACATCCTTCGGTACAGACAGCCCTGTAGAAAACCTGCAGCCGTTTGAAAATCTGTACTGTGCAGTTACAAGAAAACGCCTGGACGGCGAAAGAACATACCGCCCAGACCAGTGTGTTGACATTTATGATGCTATCGACCAGTATACAGCAGGCTCTGCCTATGTGGAATTTGCAGAAGACAGAAAAGGCCGTCTGATGCCTGGCTATCTGGCTGACTTTGCAGTTCTGGACAGAAATATCTTCACAGTTCCTTCAGAAGAAATCAAAGATGTACAGTGTGTAAGAACTGTAGTTGGCGGCAGAACAGTTTTTGAAAGATAACAGTTTATAAATCCCATATACTATAAACCCTGAAAAAAGACGGAGTGAGAAATCACTCCGTCTTTTATGTTTCTGTTTAAAACCGATAAAAAATCCGGGATGAACACTTCACCCCGGATATGTTTTGTGTTATCAGGCTATCAGAATACCAGGCCGATTGCACCCAGCAGGCCATAGGATGCTATGCCCATGATGATACCTGCAGCCAGCACACCACCCATTACAGCAATAAAGCTTTTGCCTTTGTCCAGGTCCAGCAGAGCAGCAGCCAGCGAACCGGTCCATGCACCTGTGCCAGGCAGCGGGATAGCCACGAATGTGAACAGTGCCCAGTATTTTGCATCGCCGAATTTTGCACCGGCAGCATGGCCTTTTTCCAGCACGAAATTAACCAGCTTTGTAAAAATTTTGAATTTTGCCATAAACTGCAGTACCGGCTTAACCAGAAACAGGATTACCGGCACAGGAAGAATGTTGCCGAATGCAGCAATCAGGTAAACAGGTATGAAAGGCAGACCCATACCTACGCCGATTGGTATAGCGCCACGCAATTCTACGATAGGAAGCATGGATACAAAAAATACCCATAAATATCTTGTGAAATTCATATTATAAAACCTCTTTGTTTGAAAGTTAATTGCTAAATTAAGACAGTAAAAAGTATTTTATCATACTTATATCGAAAAATAAAGTAAAATTCTTATGAATTATTACAATTTGGTAATTTATCGATACTTGTGTTGAATTAATCTGCAAAAAAATATATAATATATGTTAATGAGTCTATACGATACGGTGTTTTTTTTCTGTGTAATGTGACAGTTCTTTTAGTTTACAACAGGGGATATATGCTGTATAGTAAATATGAATAAAAACGCAAATCTTAAAGGGAGAAAACAAGATGAAAAAATTTTTGTCGATTATTCTGGCTGCACTCACCATGATGAGCCTGTTTACCGGCTGTGTGTCCGGCACAGAAAACAGTGGTGATGAACCACAGCCAACTCCTACACCAAAAGTGTATTATCAGAACCCTCTTACAGGCGAAGAACAGGCTATCGACTATCCTATGGGTCAGCGTCCTGTAGCTGTAATGGTAAACAATATTATGTCCAGCAATACAAGAGAAAGCGCGTGGCCACAGTATGGCCTGTCAAAAGCTGATATGCTGTTTGAAATGGAAACAGAGGGCGGCATCACCAGATACATGGCCATTTTCCGCGACTGGACAAAAATGCCTGTTGTAGGCCCTATCAGAAGCGCCCGCGACCAGTTTGTACAGATGATGATGCCTTACGGTTCACTGTATGTTCACGACGGTGCATCTACATACGCAAAGCAGATGCTGTATGACTATGGCTATGATAACCGTGACCTGATTCCTAACAAAGGCATCGCTTACCGCGATTATGAACTGGCACCTAACAAATCCAAAGAGCACACAGAGTTTACTTCAGGTGAACTGATTACCGAAGCAATCAACAGCGGCAAATATGACCTGAGCGTAAACTTTGAACCACTGAATGCTTTTGAATGGGTTAAATACGATGAACCTGCAAGAGAACTGGACGGCGTTGATGTAGACACAATCGACTGGCACTTCTCCTCCAGCTATGCAGCTACAATGACATATAACCGGGAAACAAACACATATACAAAGGAACACATCAACCTGTATTCAAAATTCTCCAAGCCTCTGATTGATGCAGGCAACGAAAGCAAACCGGTTGAATTCGACAATGTGTTTGTGCTCTGGACTCAGATTGAAAGATATCCTGATGGCGTTCTGTCAAAAGTTGACCTGGCATGGGGCGGCGTAGGCTATTACTTCAATGGCGGTAAAGTGGAAAAAGTGCGCTGGATGAAGGGCAACCCTAACGACCCTCTGCGCATCGTTTCACTGGACGGCACAGAAACAAATATTCCTATCAACATCGGCACCAGCTATATAGCTATGGTTGACCTGGACTATTTCGGCACATTCGCCATGAATGGCGAAGTGGTTGATGTAGCCGGCGACTACAAACCTGTGGAAGAAATCCAGGCTACAGAAGGCGTGGAAGCTACAGATACAGAAGAATAATGCTTTCTCAGGCTGTGCTGCGGCACAGCCTGATTTTTAAAAGTATATTCACTATTTAAAAAACTGTTTACTTTTTTTACACACTTTGTCAGGCAAAAAGTGGTATAATTGTTTACAGTAACCGGGATTTAGGGTATACTATAGTTTATATTGACGATATAAAAAATATTCATTATACAAATACACAGCAAATGGGGTGTTTATCATTAAAAAGTTAACAGGTATTTTATTGGCTATGATTATGTGTCTGTCACTGTTTACAGCCTGCTCACAGGCCGGCGGTGACACATCAGATAACACTGACAACGCAGGTATCACTGTGGATGTGCCTCAGAAAGATTATAATCATCTGACAGGTATGCCTTTTGAAGATGGTCGGGACAAGTCGGTGCGCCCTGTGGCAGTTATGGTAAACAATGCCAAAATTGCTCTGCCGCAGTACGGTCTTTCATCAGCTGATATTATTTATGAAGCAGTTACCGAAGGCGGTATCACCCGTCTGATGGCGCTGTATTCCGATATAAACGATATTGACCGCGTGGGCCCTGTAAGAAGCGCTCGCCACCAGTTTGTGGAAATGATGCTGCCGCTGAACGCTATCTATGTTCACATCGGCTCATCAATCTCTGCCAACAGACTGCTGAATGCATATTCTTACCAGGATATTGACGGTATTTATCTGGGGCAGCAGGCTTTTTTCTTTGACAGTGAAATGGCAAAGACAAAATCCAGAGAGCACTGCTGGTTTACAACCAAAGACCTTATCAATGCCGGTATAGCCAAAAACGGCATCGGCACAAAAAACAATTTCTATCCGGCTTTTGACTTTGTGGAATACGGCACGGAAGAAAGAATACCGGACGACGGCGTGGCCATGTCCTTTACTTATGAATATTCCGGCTATGCAGATGTGGGCTTTACTTATGATGAAGCCACAGGCCGCTATCTGAAATCTGCCTTTGGCATACCTCATATGGATGCCGGTACCAATCAGCAGCTGTCATTTGACAATGTTTTTCTGGTGCTGACAGAAGTAGGCATTGAAGAAGAAAACGGAATCCTGCCGGATTTTGCCTTTGACAGCGGTATCGGCTACTATTTCTACGGTGGCAAATATGAAAAATTCACATGGGAAAAGGGCGAGCCTGAAAACCCTATGATTATGTATGATGCAGAGGGTGAAGTGCTGAAAGTAAACCCTGGCACAAGCTATGTAGGTCTGCTGGATATTGAACAGACACCTACACTGGCAGTTTCCCAGGAAGTGCAGACCGCCGCCAGCGTGGAAAGAGTTCAGTAATCAATACGCAAAATAAAAAGCGGACATAAGTCCGCTTTTGCTTTTGTGATGGTAAAATACTATAAGTCTGCCGGTTCATTGTCAGCAGTTTCTTCCGCAGCAGCTGTTTCTTCATCATCGTAGAAAAATTCCTGCTGTCTTTTTTTCTTTTCGGCTTCCTGCTGTTTTTCAGCCTCAGCTGCACGCTCTTTCAGGTCTTTGTTCGCCTGAAGAATACACAGTACACCAACAATCAGAAGCAGTACGCCTATGCCGAACAGTGCCCAGTTTATAAACTCCCACCGGCTGAATGGTGCCAGTGCAAAAGCCTTTTTGATGTTGTTGCCGCCTGCATAAAGACAGAGAAGTGCTACCAGTGCAAACATAAAAATCCTCTTTTCGCCATAAAATATAAACATAGTATACAATATTTTTATGAAAAATCAAAGTAAATATTGAAAAATTGCCGGATATTGTTTATACTTAATATGTAATAAAAAGATGAAACCCCGTTACGGGGTTTATTCTGCTGTAAAAAGCAAAGGAGATTATTATATGGAAATCAAATACACTGGTCAGGAATTTTATGACATCGACCTTGCAGGCAGAACAGAAAGACTGATTATCGCACCTGTTCATCCTACACTGCACATCGCCAGCTTTGTTCTGCTGGGTGACACAGAGCTGACAAACTACTGTGCAAAAGTTCTGGCTGACAAAATCAAAGATGTAGATTTTGATTATATTGTATGTCCTGAAGCAAAAGTTCTTCCACTTGCACAGGCTATCTGCACACAGCTGGGTGAAAGAGACTTTGTTGTTTTCAGAAAAGGTAAAAAAGCATATATGCTGGATGCCATTGAAACAGAGGTTAAATCCATCACAACAGCAGCTGTTCAGAAAATGGTTGTTGACATCCGTGATGCAGACAAAATCCGCGGCAAAAAAGTTCTGCTGCTGGATGACGTTGTTTCCACAGGCGGTACTTTCCACGCTATGGAAGCTCTGCTGGACCAGATTGGCGTAGAAATCGTTGGTTATTCTGCAGTGCTGCGCGAAGGTACAGATTTCCCTAATGATAATCTGTATTATCTGAACGAACTGCCAATCTTTATTGGTTAAGAATTTACATTTTAAAAAGAGACCTGAGGGTCTCTTTTTTTGTACAAATTTACAAAATTTACCCAAATTTCACAATTGTGGTCTTTTCTATTGACAAATATGTATAAAAAACATACAATACATTTAGTATGTAATATGGTTGTTAGACTTATGCTGATTTTATTATTAAGGCATTGAATTAACACAATTCTAATATCATACTGGCGCTGTATGTACTGCTGTAACCGGAGTTTTGCCGGTGTAACAAACCTTTTGCGGGGTAGTATAATTAGCGCTGGCTACATAAAGACGTAGAATATTACCGCAAAGGGGTCTGAATTATGGACAATAATATTATCGTTAGCCTTAAAGACATTGTTGTTGATTTTGATGGGGAAACTATCCTGAATGGTCTCTCACTGGATATTCACGACAAGGAATTTGTTACACTGCTGGGACCTTCCGGCTGTGGCAAAACCACTACCTTGCGTATTATCGGTGGCTTCCAGCAGCCAAAATCCGGCAGTGTTTTTTTTGATGGCAAAGAAATCGCAGACCTCCCTCCGTACAAGAGAGAGGTTAACACAGTTTTCCAGAAATATGCTCTTTTCTCACACCTGAATGTGTTTGAAAACGTTGCTTTCGGTCTGCGCCTGAAAAAGCTGCCTGACCAGGAAATCAAACAGAGAGTTCTGGAAATGCTGGAAATCGTAGGGCTGAAAAACTTTGCCCGCCGTGACATCAACACGCTTTCCGGTGGTCAGCAGCAGCGTGTGGCCATTGCCCGTGCTCTGGTAAACCATCCAAAAATCCTTCTGCTGGACGAGCCTCTGGGCGCGCTGGACCTGAAGCTGCGCAAAGAGATGCAGATTGAGCTGAAGAGAATTCAGCAGGCGCTGAATATCACATTTATCTATGTTACACATGACCAGGAAGAAGCCCTTACAATGAGCGACACCGTGGTTGTTATGAAAGGCGGTATCATTCAGCAGATTGGTACACCGCAGGACATCTACAATGAGCCTGTAAACGCCTTTGTTGCCGACTTTATCGGCGAAAGCAATATTCTGGACGGCATTATGGTCCGTGACTTCCTGGTGGAAATCAATGGCACGCAGTTTACCTGTGTGGACAAGGGCTTTAACCCTAATGAGCTGGTAAACGTTGTTATCCGTCCTGAAGACATCGAGGTTGTTCCTGCCATCCAGGGTCAGCTGTCCGGCGTTGTAAAGAGCGTTGTGTTCAAGGGTGTTCACTATGAAATCACCGTTGAACAGGGTGGCTTTGACTGGATTATTCACTCAACACAGAAACAGAATGTGGGTGAGCTTATCGGCATGAACATCGGTCCTGAAGAAATTCACATTATGAAGAGAATGAGGGACTAGTCTATGAAGAAAAAATACATTAGTGCGCCGTACCTTGTATGGATGGCATTGTTTATCTTTGCCCCTTTGTGCCTCGTGGTGTATTTTGCATTCACAGATAAACGGGGTAATTTCACTTTTGAAAATATGAGCCGGCTTTCCACTTATGCTCCTGTATTCCTGCGCAGCATTATCCTGGCCGGTGTGGCTACAGTTTTCTGTCTGGTTATGGCCTATCCTGTCAGCTATATGCTGTCCAGAATGAAAGCCAGCCGTCAGAAAATAATGATGATGATTATCATTATGCCTATGTGGATGAACTTCCTGCTGCGTACTTATGCATGGATGAGTCTGCTGGAAAGAAATGGTCTCATCAACAAATTCCTGGGCTTTTTCGGCGTGGGACCGTTCAATATGATAAACACAAATGGCGCAGTTATACTGGGCATGGTATACAACTATCTGCCGTTTATGATACTGCCGCTGTATTCCACAATGGTAAAAATTGACCATTCGCTTATCGAAGCTGCACAGGACCTGGGCGGTAACCTTTATGATGTTCTCACCAAAGTGCTGATACCTCTCAGCATGCCGGGTATCACCACAGGCATCACCATGGTATTTGTGCCCAGCTGTTCCACATTCGTTATTTCCAGAATGCTGGGCGGCGATTCAGCCTTTATGATAGGTGACCTTATTGACCTGCAGTTTTTAGGCAACAGCTACAATCCTCATCTGGGTTCTGCCATGAGTCTGGTGCTGATGGTATTGGTACTGCTGTGCATGAGCCTTACAAACGGCTTTGCTGACGATGATTCGGAGGTGATGCTGTAAATGAAAGCACTGAAAAAGATTTACTGGGTATTCATACTGGCATTCCTCTATATGCCTATCTTTGTTATGATAGCCTTCTCTTTCAACCAGTCAAAAAGCCGTACAGTGTGGACAGGCTTTACGCTGAAATGGTATGTGGAACTGTTTAAAAATGAAGCTATTATCAAAGCCTTTTTCACCACGATGTTTGTTGCTCTGATTGCAGCTACAGTGGCTACAGTGCTGGGCACAATTGCTGCTGTAGGTATTGATGCCATGAAAAACTGGGAAAAATCTCTGGTTATCAACATCAGCTATATGCCTGTTGTAAACCCGGATATTATCACCGGTATTTCACTGCTGTTGCTGTTCAATGTTTTCAAACAGTGGTTTGATTTTGAATTTGGTATGGGTACACTGCTTATCTCCCATATCACATTCAATCTGCCCTATGTTATCCTGTCTGTATTGCCGAAGCTGAAACAGATGGATAACCGCGTGTACGAAGCAGCCCTGGACCTGGGCTGTAACCCTACACAGGCGTTTTTCAAGGTTGTTGTGCCGGAAATCATGCCGGGAATCATTTCCGGCTTCCTTATGGCACTGACTTTCTCAATTGATGACTTTATTATTTCTTACTTTAACTCCGGTCACGCACAGACACTGCCTGTAGCTATCTACGCCATGGCACGTCGCCGCGTAAGCCCGGAAATGTACGCACTGTCCACAATCATATTCCTTGTGATACTGGCTGTACTGCTGATTGTAAATATGAAAGCAGTAAAAGACGAAAAGGATATGCGAGTAAAGAAAGAGGTAAAATAATTGAAAAGAATTATTAGTTTGATGATGGCTGTATGTCTTATGCTGGCCATGTCAGTCAATGTACGGGCCACCGGTGGTCTTTTGATTTCACCACGGCCGGATACTGAAAAGCTGGCAGCACGGCAGCTGGCCGAAGATTATGACTGGGAGAGACTGAAAGGACAGGATGTTACGCTGAATGTCTTTAACTGGGGCGAATATATGTCTCTGGGACAGGACGGCGCAATGCATGTAAACAAAGAGTTTGAGGCTCTCACCGGCATTAAGGTAAATTACCAGACTTTTGACAATAACGAGGGTATGTATACAAAGCTGAAAAGCGGTGGTGCAAACTACGATGTTATTATTCCGTCTGACTATATGATTGCCAAAATGATAAAGGAAGATATGCTGCAGCCGCTGGATTGGAGCCAGATTCCCAATGCCACACTGTATATCAATGAAAGATATATGGACCTGGAGTACGACCCTGGCAATGTTTATTCTGTGCCTTATACCTGGGGTACTGTGGGCATTATTTACAACACCACATTGGTTGACGAAGCCCCTGACAGCTGGGATGCTTTGTGGGACGAAAGATATGCCAACGATATTCTCATGTTCGGCAACAGCCGCGACGCATTTGCTATTGCGCTGCTGAAAAATGGTCTGTCGCTGAATCCGAAAACAGTGGAAGACATAGAAATCGCACGTGAAGACCTGATAGCACAGAAAGATGTTGTACAGGCTTATGTAAACGACGAAATTTTTGATAAAATGTGCGGTGGTGAAGCAGCCCTTGCACCTTATTATGCAGGCGATGCCCTGACAATGATGGAAGAAAATCCTGACCTGTCTTTTGCGCTGCCAAAGGAAGGCACAAATCTGTTTACGGACGCAGCGGTTATTCCGAAAGATGCAAAAAATGTGGAAGCTGCCCATATGTATATCAACTTCCTCAATGAGACAGATGTTGCCCTGGCCAATGCGGAGTACATTTACTATCCTACACCTCATACAGGTGCATATGAATTACTGGATGAGGAACTGAAAAATAATCTGGTGGCCTATCCTACAGACGAAATGCTGGAAAACACAGAGGTTTTCACTACGCTGTCCGACGAAATCAGTAAAGAGCTGGATACATCCTGGAGCGATATCCGTTCCTTTAACCAGTCCAGCAACGACCTGTTTGTTCCAACTGTATTTCTGATAATGGTTATAGCTATCGTAGCTATCAATGTTATCCGTTCCAGACAGCTGAAAAACAGAATAGATTATTAAAAGTCAGTACAATAAAGGCAGGGATACTCCCTGCCTTTTGTGTATTAAAGGTGAATTTTTGGTGTAAAACTGCATTATGAGGTGCAAACCACAAAGTTGTGTTTGATTTTGAATTTTTAATGCTATATAATAATACATATAAACTGAAAGAGGTGCTTTATGGAAAGAGCAAAACATACTCTGAATGAACTTCTTGTGGGGCTGTTCAACTATATTCTGTATATTGAGGAAAAAAATCTGAAAGAATCAGGTGTGAACCTGACCATGAACGAAGTGCATACACTGGAAAGTATACAGAAAACCCGCGACAATAGTATGACTTATGTGGCGCGCAGATGTATGGTGGCCCAGAGTACCCTTACCAGCAATGTGGCAAAACTGGAGAGAAAAGGATTTGTACAGCGTTATAAAGACCGGAATGACAAGCGAATCACCCGTGTATCCATAACAGAAAAAGCTCTTGAAGTACTGAAAATCCATGAAGAATTTCACAGAAAAATGATAGATAAGGTTGTAAGTGACCTTGGACTGAATGAAAACCATCTGTTGATAGACACACTGGAAAATATTCTGGAATATTTCAGACAGGAATATCATGATAAATCCATCGTTGTGGAAACACCTGAAAAAGAATAAATGCAATATTAAAATCCGCAGACATTAGTCTGCGGATTTTTTATGTTTTGTCTTGTTATACCAGCAGCGGCATAAACATATTTGCCAGGCTGAGGAATACGAAAAATCCCAGCACATCGGTGGCGGTTGTCAGGAAGATAGAGCTGGCCAGGGCAGGGTCCACCTTCAGCGCCTTCAGCACCAGCGGTACAAAGAACCCGAAAATACCGGCTACTATATTGTTCATTACCATAGCCAACACCACAATAACACCCAGATAGATGTTGCCGTAGCGGAAAGCAGTGATAAGGCCAGCCACAGAACCTATGATAGCACCGTTGATAATACCGGCTGCCACAGGCTTAAGTACTTTCTGCCAGTCATCTTTCAGGTTGATTTCTCCCAGAGTGATGCTGCGCAACACTATAGACATTGTCTGATTGCCGGCGTTGCCACCCATGTTTGCAATAATTGTCATAATAGAGGACAGGGCAACTACCTGTGAAATTGTATCTTCAAACAGAGAAAGGGTAAAGGATGCCAGAAAAGCTGTGCACAGGTTTACCATCAGCCATGGCAAACGGAACTTTACGCTTTCCGTTACTGTGGAGTCTATATTTTCTTCGGCGCTGGCACCACCCATTTTCAGAATATCTTCGGTCTGTTCTTCAAACAGAACGTCGATAATATCGTCGACAGTGATGATACCCAGCAATGCGCCTTTTCTGTTTACTACAGGAATGGCTGTCAGGTCATATTTGGATGCAATATGAGAAACTTCTTCCTGGTCTATATCAGGAGTAACGGAAATCACATTGTCGTCCATTATTTCGGACAGAATGGTGTCGTTGTCCTCCACCAGAATGTCACGCAGGTCAGCTACACCTATCAGCTCTTTTTTGCCATTGAGAACAAAAATGGTATCGATTACCTCTGTTTTGGGGCCGATTTCCTTGATTTTGCTCAGTGCCTTTTCGATTGTCATATTGCCGGACAGAGCGATATATTCAGTGGTCATCAGACCGCCGGCGGTATCATCTTCGTACAGCAGCAGACTGGCAATATCCACGCTGACCTTGTTTTTCAGCATGCGCATTATTGTTTTGCGGCGGTTTACAGGCATTTCGCCGATAATATCCGCAATATCGTCGTTGGACATATACTTGAACATACCCATTATGTCCGGGTAATCCAGCAGTTCTACAAATCTCTGCTGCAGGTCCTCGTCCATCTGCTCCAGAATCCGCGCCATGTGCTCATGGTCGGTTCTGCCGAAAAAGGCCAGTAACTCTTCGTCTTCAAAATCTTCCAGCGCTATAGCAATATCGATGGCATAGGCGGATTCTATTACTTCGTACAGCTCTTCTTCGCTGCTGTTCAGCAACATATCTTTCAGACTGACATCTGCTTCCTCCAGCTCATCATCGTCAGCTGTGATGGCGTCTATCAGTTCAATTATTTCGTCTTCTTCTTCAATGAAATCCGGTTCTTCTGATGGAGTGAAGCCTACTTCATTCAAAATCTTTTCATCCATAAAAAATACCTCCTTTTCGGCGACGAAAAGGAGGTGTGTATCATTTACTCAGGGACACCACCGTGTTTTCGCGCCGTAATTCTGTTTTCTGAATATTTCTGCTTGCTCCCGCACGGGTCACTACTCACAACAGTCATCTCCTTTGTTATATATTTTTAACATAGATTTTACATTTATATCTTATTGCAAACTACAAGCCCTTGTCAACACTTTTTTATATGTAATTTGTGGTATATCGGCTTGTTATAACAAATAAAAAGACGGTTTGCGCCGTCTTTTTAAAATTTTATCTACTGGATAGCTTTGGCAATAAAGCCTCCGCCCATAACATAATCATCGTTGTATATTACAACGCTCTGGCCTTTTGCTGCGGCCCTTACCGGCTGCAGAAATTCCAGCACCACTTTTTCGCCGTCGCTGTGCGCCACTCTGGCTTTGTCACCTTTGGCGGCGCTGCGGATTTTCACTGTGAAAACATCGTCTTCATTCAGCGGTTTGCCGGATGTATAAACAGGGGAGGACAGCTCCACAGATGTGAAAAACTCATCGCCGGAATACCCCAGCAGAATGTTGCCGTTTTCCTGTATTTCTTTTACAAAGGCAGGTTTGCCCAGTGCCACACCCAGGTGCTTCCTCTGGCCCACTGTATAGTTGTGCACGCCGTTATGCTTTTTGATTTTCTTACCCTCAGGGGAAATAAACCAGCCATATTTTGTCTTATAGCCCAGGTTTTCTATAAACCGGCCGTGATTGCCATCAGGGATAAAGCATATCTCCTGGCTGTCAGGCTTGTCCGCGTTGAACAGACCTATGTCTCCGGCCATGGTACGTATATCAGGCTTTTCATAACTGCCTATTGGCAACAGCAGTCGGCTCAATATATTCTGTCCCAGCCTGTACAGCATATAGCTCTGGTCCTTGGCAGCGCTTACCGCCTTTTTTACATAATACAGGTTGTTTACTTTTTCTACCTGAGCATAATGGCCTGTAGCTATATAGCCTATTCCCAGCTCATCAGCCTTTGCAATCAGTGTGGCGAATTTTACATGGGGATTGCACACTATACAGGGATTAGGTGTCATGCCGTTTACATAATTTTCGCAGAAAGGTTCAACTACATACTTGTTGAATGCTTCCTGTGCATCAGCCACATGCAGTTTTATACCCAGTGTATCACATACTCTGTGGGCATCTTCTACAGCTTCATCAGATGACGGTGAAAAGCGGATAACCACGCCCTCCACTTCCAGCCCCTGCTTCTGCAGAAGGTCTACGCACACTGATGAGTCCACACCGCCGGAAACACCTACAAGTACCTTGGAAAAATCCAGATTCATATTATTCTCCTAAATTATCATGTTCATGGACATCATTCATCACAGGACCTACTATAGGCAGAGGGTCAATTCCTTGTTTTGTGTAATAATCACTGAGTGCAGCTTTTACAGCCTGTTCAGCCAGAACTGAACAGTGCACTTTTACAGGCGGCAGTCCATCAAGGGCTTCCATCACAGCCTTGTTTGTCAGGTTGAGGGCATCTTTTACAGTCCTGCCCTTTATCATCTCTGTGGCCATGCTGGAGGTGGCTATTGCAGCACCGCAGCCAAAGGTTTTGAAGGATACTTCCTCTATCACATCGTTTTCTATGCGGAGATACATTTTCATTATATCGCCACAGGTGGCGTTGCCCACTGTGCCTATTCCGTTTGCGTTTTCCACTTCGCCCACATTTCTGGGATGCATGAAATGGTCCATTACTTTTTCACTATACATATATATTAATTCCTTTTTATCAAAATTTCAATAGAGAGGGAGGATTAAACGGTCCGTTGCCGTCAAAAATCAAATCAGTCCTCCCACACCGGAGACATTTTTCTCAGTTCAGTTACTACCTGAATAATCCGGTCGCCGATAAATTCCGCTTCTTCGGTTGTGTTTGCATCAGAGAATGTAATTCTCAGAGAGCCGTGAGCAATTTCGTGAGGCAGTCCTATTGCCAGCAGTACATGGCTTGGGTCAAGGCTGGCAGATGTGCAGGCAGAGCCTGATGCGGCACATATGCCCAGGCCATCCAGCTTCAGCAGCATGCCTTCTCCCTCGATACCTTCAAAACAGAAATTTGCATTTCCGGGCAGTCTGTTTTCCGGGTGACCGTTCAGCCTGGACTTTGGCAATGACAATGCTTTTCTGATTACGATGTCGCGCATTTCTTTCAGCTTCTCAGCTTTTGCAGGTATGTCAGAGGTGGCCAGCTCTATTGCTTTGCCCAGCCCCACTATACCCGGTACATTTTCGGTGCCGGCTCTTTTCCCTTTTTCCTGGCTGCCGCCATCTATCAGATTTATCAGCTGAATGCCCTTTCTGATATACAGTGCGCCTATGCCTTTGGGGGCGTTGAACTTATGACCGGACATACTCAGCAAGTCAATATTCTGTTCTTTTACATTTATTTCCACGCTGCCCACAGCCTGTACTGCGTCTGTGTGGAATATAACACCATGTCTTCTGCATACCTCACCTATCTCTCCGATTGGCTCAATGGTACCTATTTCATTGTTGGCATACATTACGCTTACCAGCGCGGTGTCAGGACGTATAGCTGCTTCTACCTGTTGTGGTGTAACCAGACCACAACTGTCCACAGGCAGGTATGTCACTTCAAAACCCTCTTTTTCCAGCGCTTCCATTGTGTGCAGGATTGCGTGATGTTCGATTTTTGTGGTGATAAGGTGTTTTTTGCCTTTTTCCGCCTGCTTTTTTGCCACACCCTTTACGGCCCAGTTATCACTTTCACTGCCGCCGGCGGTGAAATAGATTTCGCTGTCGACCGCACCGATGGCATCAGCCACCTGTTTTCTGGCTTTTGCAATGGCGCTTCTGTTGCCGCGGCCTACAGAATACACTGTGGAAGCGTTGCCGTAGTTTTCTGTGAAATACGGCAGCATTTCCTGCAGTACCTGTGGAGAAACAGGGGTTGTTGCGGCGTTGTCTGCATAGATTATTTTACTCATTTTTCTTTCTTTGATACCCATGATATGGCATATCAGCCTTTCTGTAAATTACAACAAAAGCTAAACACTTCAAAGGTGTCATTATGTTGTTGATTTAATAGTATATCTATTTGATAGGTTATTCAATACAAATGTGATTAAATCACCAAAATATCAATATATATAGAAATGCAAACAAAAAAGAATACCGATATATAATCGGTATTCTCAGATATGGAAATAGTAAATTTTTGCAGCGAAAAACTGCAGAATTATTTGTATTTTGCGCTTTCGGCCACTGCCATCCGGTCACATCTTTCGTTTTCGGGATGGCCGGCATGGCCTTTTATCCAGTTGAATGTCACCTTGTGTTTTGACAGCAGCGGCAGCAGCTGTTCCCACAGGTCCACATTCAGCGCAGGCTTGCCGTCAGCTTTTTTCCAGCCTTTTTTCTTCCAGCCGTATACCCAGCCCTTTTCAATGCTGTCCACTACATATCTGGAATCGCTGGTCAGAACAACATTGCATTCTTCTTTCAGCGCACTCAGGGCAAACAGCACCGCACTCAGTTCCATACGGTTGTTTGTTGTATGTGCTTCACCGCCGCTCAGTTCTTTTTCGTGGCCGTTGTATCTCAGCACTGCTCCCCAGCCGCCGGGGCCCGGATTGCCGCTGCAGGCACCATCTGTAAAAATTTCCACGGTTTTCATATATTTTTCCTTTCATATATATTGTAGTAAAGCATAATGTCAAGGTAATTATATAATAAAAGCCGGATTATGTAAAGAATGCACAAGATTGTCCTGCCTCGCTTGACAATGGTTGACAAAATAAGTATCATTTAAGTATAAGGCGAAAAATGCCTGCTGAGTTCGTTATAAAAAATGGGTTATAAACCCCACATGAGATCGTTACATAAAAATAAAAAAGGTTATACAGCACCATTTAAGGATGGTGGTGTTTGGCGTACAAGTTTACAGCCTGTATATCCGGAAAGGAAGCTAATGGCGAAAAAAACAGAAAAACAGTATAAAAAAAGATATTACACAAGAAAAAAACAGACACAAAACAATACACCGTCCCCGGCTATCAGAATCATACCCCTGGGCGGTCTTAGTGAAATAGGTAAAAATATGACAGTTTACGAATGCATGGGAGATATGTTTATCGTGGACTGCGGCAACTCTTTCCCGGACAGCGAAATGTTCGGCGTTGACCTGGTTATTCCGGATTTCACTTATATTACAGAAAATATTGATAAAATAAAGGGTATTGTAATCACCCACGGCCATGAAGACCACATAGGCTCACTGCCTTATCTGCTGCGTGAGGTAAACCTGCCGGTTTACGCCACACAGCTGACAAAAGGTCTGATTGAAAACAAGCTTATTGAACATTCACTGAAAAGTGTGGTGGAAATAAATGTTATCCGTCCGGGCGACAGAATACAGATGGGCTGCATGACCGTGGTACCTATCCATGTGAATCACTCCATCCCTGATGCGGTGGGTTTGGCTATTGAGTCTCCGGCAGGCACAGTGATTACCACAGGTGACTTCAAAATCGACTACACTCCTCCACAGGGCGAAACCACAGACCTGGCAACCTTTGCGGAATACGGCAGAAAAGGTGTGCTGGCGTTCCTGTCAGACTCCACCAATGCTGAACGCCACGGTTCGTCTGCCAGTGAAAAAACCGTGGGCCGCAGCTTTGAACAGTTTTTTGACAAAGCATCCGGCAAACGCATTATAATTGCCACATTCTCATCAAATATCTACCGTATACAGCAGATACTTGACCTGGCAGTAAGACATGGCCGAAAAGTGGCCGTTTCCGGACGCAGCATGGTAAACAACATACAGATGGCCTTTGAACTGGGCTATCTCAAAGCTCCGGAAACTATTATGATAGAAGCCGACAAGGTAAAGGACTATGACCCGGGCCAGGTGGTGCTGCTGACTACCGGCAGTCAGGGCGAACCTCTCAGTGCATTGTCCAGAATGGCTGGCGGTACACACAGACAGTTCTCCATCGGTCGCAACGACTTTATCATCATTTCGGCTACTCCTATTCCGGGCAATGAAAAGATGGTGACAAAGGTTGTAAACGGTCTGCTGAAGCTGGGGGCAGAGGTTATCTATGAGTCTATGTACGATGTTCATGTTTCCGGCCACGCCTGCCAAGAAGAGCTGAAACTGATGCTGAACCTGGTAAAACCTCAGTATTTTATCCCGGTACACGGTGAATACAAACATCTCAAACGCCACGCTATGCTGGCAGAGGGTGCGGGTATACCGGAAGAAAATATTGTTATCGCCAATATAGGTGAAGTTCTGAAAATAGACGACAATGGCATCACTGTGGAAGAAACGGTTACAGCCGGTCAGGTCCTGGTTGACGGACTGGGCGTAGGCGATGTTGGCAGCGTGGTGCTGCGTGACCGCCGTCATCTGTCACAGGATGGCCTTGTGGTGGTAGTGTTCACTGTGGATGGCTGTTCCGGCCAGCTGCTCAGCGGCCCTGATATTGTTTCACGCGGCTTTGTATATGTGAAGGAAAGTGAAGCCCTTATCAGCGAAGCACGCCTTGCCGCCCGTGAGGTGATAGAAAAATACCGGGCTTATGACTATCAGGACTGGACTGTAGTCAAATCCAAAATCCGTGACCGGGTTTCCATGTCACTGTACAAAAAGACAAAAAGAAGCCCTATGGTTCTTCCTATTGTTATGGAAGTTTAAAATAAATATCCCTGCAGAATATTCTGTACAGGATTAAAGAAACAGGTGTTTTTATGAAAAATAAATTTTGGGGCACAGACCTGATGCTGTTTGTTCTGGTTATTGTGGCCACCGGTCTGGGGATTGTTCTGGGCTTTGCCGCACCTCAATACATGCCGCTGGTTATCAGCTGTCTGCTTGCGGTGGTGTTGATGGTGTTTATCAATGCCCACTCAGTGCGAAAAATTATCCGCGGGGTATTTTTCGGCTATGGTAAACAGAGCGCCAGACAACAGCTCAGCTTTGAAAACCTTACAGTTCCCGTTGCTATAGTAAACAAAGGCAGTATAGTGTGGTACAACTCTGCTTTCCGCAATGATATTCTGGGGGAAAGCGACTGCTATCTTACGCCGCTGGCTAAGGTGGTGCCCGGTTTTAAAATAGAGGACGGTGCCGGCAAAAACGGTATATCCATACTTATAAACAACCGCGAATACACTGCGTTTTCATCATTGGCATCAGAGGACAACAGCTTGTGGGTGTGCTATTTTGTGGATGACACAAACCTTAAATGGGAGGCCAGGGAATACCACCTGACCCGCCCTGTGGTAATCCAGGTTATAGTGGATACCTATGATGAAGTGCTGAAAGAGCTGAAAGAAAGCAAACGCGCCCAGATAATGGCGGAGCTGGATAAGCTGATAGAGGATTCTGCCAACGATGCAAAGGGTATAGCCACAAAAGTGGGAACCAGCCGCTACCATGTAATCATAGAGGAAAGATATTTCCCTATGTTTTATGACAGCCGCTTTGAAATCCTCAACCGCGCCAGAAATATTGAAAAAGATATGGTTACGCTGTCCATCGGTGTAGGCCGCGGCGGTAATGATTTTGCCGAAAACGATATGCTGGCACGCCAGGCGCTGGACATGGCTCTGGGCCGTGGCGGTGACCAGGCTGTAATAAAGAGCAACGAAGGCTATGAATTTTTCGGCGGTGTTCTGCCGAGCGTTGAAAAACGCAGCAAAGTCCGCAGCCGTATTGTGGCCAAAGCCCTGAAAGATGTTATTATGCAGGCTGACAATGTGCTGATTATGGGCCATTCCAATTCCGACCTGGATGCCATCGGTTCCGGCGTAGGTGTGGCTGCCATGGTTGAAAGCCTGGGCAAACGACCTTACATTGTTGTGCGCGATGATGTTACACTGGCATATAACCTTATTGATAAGGTGAGAAATACTCAAGGGTATGAAGACCTGTTTATTACACCGGAAAAGGCACAGGCCTATGCCATGGGTGCAGGTACACTGCTGATAGTAGTGGACACTCATACTGCAAAAATGACAGAAAGTGCTGACCTGGTAAACAAATGCAGCAAAAAGGTGGTTATCGACCATCACCGCCGTATGGTTGGTTACATCAGTGACACTGTTGTTTCCTATCATGAGCCTTACGCATCCTCTGCATCAGAGCTGGTGTGTGAGCTTATCCCTTACATAATTCCTGCTGATTACAAACTGAAGCATGTTGTTGCAGAGGCAATGCTGGCGGGCATTATGCTGGATACACGCAATTTTGCAGAAAAAGCCGGCGTGCGTACATTTGAAGCGGCTGCATGGCTGCGCAGGCAGGGTGCTGTGTCCACTGAGGTACTGCGTATGTTCAATGTACCGAAAGAAGTTTACAAAGCCAAGAGCCACCTGGTAAACGATGCTTTTATTTACAAAGATGTGGCTGTGTCGCTGGCTGAAAATATGACCAGGGACCTGTATGTGGCAGTGCCGCAGGCTGCAAACGACCTGTTGACACTGGACGGCGTGCTGGGTTCTGTAGTTGCTGTTAAATTCGATGACCAGATAAGCATTTCTGCCCGCAGTCTGGGCGAAATCAATGTTCAGGTGCTTATGGAATACCTGGGCGGCGGCGGTCATCTGACCATGGCAGGCGCCCAGCTGAGAGACTGCACTCTGGAAGAAGCAGGCGAAAAAATCAAAGAGAGCATAGACAATTACAAAAAATAATTGTAAAATATACAGATGATATATTTTTATAAAGGAGATATTCAATGAAAGTATTACTTTTACAGGATGTTAAAGATATAGGCAAAAAGGATACTGTTGTTACAGTGTCTGACGGTTACGCAAGAAACTTTCTGTTTCCCAGAAAACTGGCTAAAGAAGCTACAGCTTCAGTTATGGCAGATGTGAAAACAAAAGAAAGTGCAAAAGCACATCACAAACGGGAAGAAGTAAAAGCAGCCAACGAGCTGAAAGCAAAACTTGATGGCAAAGAAGTGACTATAAAAGCAAAAGCCGGCAAAGAAGGCAAGCTGTTTGGTGCCGTTACCACAAGGGATGTGGCACAGGCAATCAAAGAACAGCTGAAAACAGATATTGACAAGAAAAAGCTGGTTATGAAAGATATCAAAACTTTCTCAAGAGTGGACTGTGAAATTAAAATCTATCCTGAAATCCACGCAAAAATCACAGTTAATGTGATTGAATAATATTTATATCCAATAATAAAACTGCCGGAGGCTCTGTTTCAGACAATCCGGCAGTTATTAGTTTCTCAGACTGATATTTATTATATAAATCAAATTATATTTATAGCCAAAATATTCAGGATATGTTATAATGTAAAATACTCATTAAACATGAAAGCAGAGGAATAGAAAATGGACCAGCTGGAAGTAGCACTGGAGGGAATGGGCATAAACCAGCCATTCTCCATTGAGGCTGAACAGGCTGTTCTCGGCGCCGCCATAATTGACCCGGAACTGGTTTCCGCCATTATGGAGCAGGTGAGAAGCGAATATTTTTATGTTCGCCGGAACAGACTTATATTCAACGAAATACATACTCTTTTTATGGCCAACACACCGTCAGATTTTGTTACGGTTGTTGACGCTGTTGTCTCTGCAAAAATTTTCTCTGATGAAAACGAGGCAAAGGTGTATCTGATGCAGCTGGCAGATACAGTGCCCAGCCTGTCAAATATCCTGTACTATGCCAAAATACTGAAAGACAAGTACATGATACGCACCCTGATGGAAACAGCCAGTGACATCATCCGTCAGACACAGGATTCTGCCGATGCTGATTTGCTGCTGGAAAGCGCAGAACAGAAGATATATGCGCTGCGTCAGGGCAAAGACACACGGAGCCTGAAGCATATTTCTGATGCAGCGGCCAAAACATTTGACCGTCTGCGCAAACTGTCTGGCAAAGACAAAGAAAAGTATCAGGGTATTCCTACCGGCTTCCGTTTTCTGGACGATAAACTGGGCAAAATGGGCCGCAGTGACCTTGTGGTGCTGGCTGCCCGTCCAGGTATGGGTAAAACTTCATTTGCCCTGAATATTGCCACAAATGTGGCATCCCAGCAGAAAATCCCGGTGGCTATCTTCTCGCTGGAAATGTCCAACGAACAGCTTCACGAAAGAATCCTTTCCTCACAGGCCGGCATCAGCAGCCAGAGCCTGCGTACAGGCGATATCCAGCCTGCCCAGTGGGATATGATTACCAGCGCCATCGGCCAGATTGCAGACTATCCTATTTATATGGATGATACCCCTAATATTACGGTCAGCGATATGAAAGCGAAAATCCGTCGTCTGAACCAGAACCCTGAAACAGACAATATCGGCGTGGTTATCGTAGACTATATCCAGCTGATGTCCACCGGCAAACGCAGTGACAACCGCGTGCAGGAAATCAGTGAAATCACCCGTAATCTGAAAATCATGGCTAAGGAAATGGATGTACCTATCATCGCACTGTCACAGCTGTCCCGTTCTGCTGAAAAAGGCAGCGGACGTGACGGCAGACCACAGCTGTCTGACCTGCGTGACTCCGGTTCTATCGAACAGGACGCTGATGTAGTACTGTTCCTTTACCGTGATGCTTATTACAACAAAAACGAGGATGCAGACCAGACCATGGCTGAATGTATCATCGCCAAAAACCGCCATGGTGAAAGCGGAACTATTCCTCTCAGCTGGGACGGCGCACATACCAGATTTTACGATGTGGACTTTACACACAATGATGATTACTAAAATTCGCAATACAATCGCACAATATAATATGATACACACAGGTGATACGGTGGCTGTATGTCTGTCCGGAGGGGCGGACAGTATGGCCCTGTTTCACTTTTTGTGTTCTCACAGGGATTTTTACGGAATAGATGTGGTGGCATTACATGTAAACCACGGTCTGAGAGAGGAAAGCCGTACGGAAGAAGTTTTTGTCCGTGACCGGTGCCGTCGGCTGGGAGCAGAGTGTGTGGTTACGCGCCTGGATATGAGCAGCCGCCAAAAACCCCAGGGCCTTTCAACTGAAACCTGGGCCAGGGAGCTGAGGTATAAATTTTTCTTTGAGCAGGCGAAAAAATATGGTGCTGTGCTGGCCACTGCACATACAGCCTCTGACCGTGCGGAAACAGTTCTGTTCAATATCACCCGCGGTACTTCACTGAAAGGAGCGGTGGGCATACCTCCGGTTCGTGATGGCATCATCCGTCCGCTGATAGACTGTACCCGTGAGGAAATAGAAAAATACTGCCGGGATAATAATATTGATTATGTGAATGACCGGACAAACTTTCAGGATATTTATTCCCGCAACAAAATCAGGCTGAAAGCCATTCCGGTGCTGAAGGAAATAAATCCTGCTTTTGAAAAGGCAGTTGGGGAATTCGCACGTGAAAACCGGGAAATATACACACTTTTAACCCAATTGAGTGATAATCTTTATCGCAGAAGTCTTGGACTGAATGGTCTGGATATATCAATCCTGCGTACAGAGCACCCGGCGGTAGTAAAAAATCTTATCCGCAACCAGCTGGACAGGCTGGGCTGTCTGTCCAGAGACAATATATACTCGGTTTACAACGCGCTGGAAAAAGACAGCTACAAACAGCAGCTGTCCCGGGATGTGTTCTGCCGGGTAAAAAACGGGTGGCTGTATTTCTACGCTCCAAAGCCCGAAAAAACTGTACAGAGAATAGAAGAAACAATTGTTGACCTTGACACAATTAACCAATTTGCAGACAGTTATTTGGAATTTTCTGTCATTTCTGGAGAAGAATTTAAAAAACTGAAAGAAAATGACAAAAACTATTTAACATATTGCGTAAATTGTGATAAAATAAAGGGCATACTTAAACTGCGCACCAGAAAACAGGGGGACAGGTTTACATTAAGTCACAGAAATGTGACAAAAAGCCTGAAAAAGCTGTTTACAGAGGATAAAATCCCACCGAGTATCCGAGACAGAATGATTATCCTTACTGATGACAGCGACAATGTTATCTGGCTGGAGGACTATGGTACAAACAAGCCTTACCTTCCTGCTGACAGCGCAGAGAGAGTATTAGTTATCAAACAGATGTAAAAAGTATTTGGAGGTTATTATGGTAAACGATATCAGAGACATTCTTATCACAGAGGAAGAACTGAAGGAAATCATTGCAAAACTGGGCAGACAGGTAACAGAAGATTACAAAGACAAAAACCTGTTCCTTATCACTGTTCTCAAGGGTGCTGTTCTTTTCCTGGGTGACCTGATGAGAGAAATCAAATGTCCATGTGAAATTGACTTTATGGTTACTTCATCCTACGGTTCCGGCACAGTTTCTTCCGGTAACGTTAAAATTGTAAAAGATATTGATGTTCCTCTGGACGATAAAGATGTACTTATCGTTGAAGATATTCTGGATACAGGTCTTACTCTCAACTTCCTGATGGACCTGCTGAAAAACCGCAACCCAAGAAGCATTGAAATCTGTGCACTGCTGGATAAACCAAGCCGCCGTGCGGCAGACATCAAAGCTAAATACACAGGTATCGAAATTCCTGATGAATTCGTTGTGGGTTATGGTCTGGACTACGATGAAAAATATCGTAACCTGCCGTTTATCGGCGTTCTGAAACCTGAGGTTTACGAAAGATAATCCTCAAATTTATAAAAAGGAGAACCAATTTTGGTCAAACAAAGAAACAGAAGAGGAGCGTCACTGCTCAGCATCTTTTTACTGCTGGTGCTTATGGCGGTTATGCTCAACAGACCCACAAATTACACTGATATGAAAACCAGTGAAGTTATCGGCCTGTTCCAGGATTACAAGGTGGAATCCTACACCCTTTACCTGGGCAACGGAAATGTGGAAATCAAAACCAGGGACAGTGAGGATGCAATTATCTATAAAGTGCCTGATGTAAGTTACTTTATACAGAAAATTGACCCTTATGTGGAAGCATACAATAACGCTCACCCTGGCAATCCTATAGTTTATGACTGGATTACCCCGGTTACATGGCCGTCCTGGGTCGGTGCCATACCTTATGGTGTAACTATAATAATGATGATAGGTCTGCTTTACATGCTGTACAGCTCTCAGGGAGCCAAAGGCGGCATGTCTGTAGGCAGAGCAAAAACCAAAGATGTAACAGACCTGAAAGTACGCAAAACATTTGCGGATGTGGCCGGTGCTGATGAAGAAAAAGAAGAACTGGTGGAAATCGTGGAATTTCTGAAAAACCCAGGCAAATTCAATGCTCTGGGTGCAAGAATTCCAAAAGGTGTTCTGCTGGTAGGCCCTCCTGGTACAGGTAAAACTCTGCTGGCAAAAGCCACAGCAGGTGAGGCTGGCGTACCTTTCTTCTCTATCTCCGGTTCAGACTTTATCGAACTGTATGTTGGTGTAGGTGCTTCCCGTGTGCGTGACCTGTTTGAAAAAGCAAAGAAAAGCGCACCGGCTATTATATTCATTGACGAAATCGACGCTGTAGGCCGCCAGAGAGGTGCAGGCCTGGGCGGCGGTCAGGACGAAAGGGAACAGACCCTCAACCAGCTTCTGGTTGAAATGGACGGTTTCGGCGCCAACGAAGGCGTTATCGTTATGGCTGCTACCAACCGTGCCGATATTCTGGACAAAGCTCTGCTGCGTGCAGGCCGTTTTGACAGACAGATTTATGTAGGTGTGCCTGACATCAAAGGCCGTGAAGAGGTGCTGGCTGTTCATTTTAAAGGCAAGCCTATCGCACCGGACATCAATCTGAAAACCATCGCCAAGCAGACTCCGGGCTTTACAGGTGCTGACCTGGAAAACCTGGTTAATGAAGCTGCGCTTATGGCAGCTAAAAAAGGCAAGAAAGCCATCACACAGGCTGAAATTGAAGCTGCTACCATCAAGGTAATTGCAGGTCCTGAAAAGCGTTCCCGCGTTGTTACACCTGCTGAAAAGAAATTGGTTTCTTACCACGAAGCAGGTCATGCACTGGCACATTACTTCTGTGCTACTGCAAACCCTGTGCAGGAAATATCCATTATGCCACGAGGTATGGCAGGCGGTTACACACTTTCACTGCCTGAAAATGATTCCAACTATCGCACAAAAATACAGATGAGCGAAGAAATCGTTACGCTGCTGGGTGGCCGCTGTGCAGAACAACTGATTCTGGACGATATTTCCACAGGTGCTTCCAACGACCTGGAAAGAGTTACAGCTATTGCCAAAGCTATGGTTACACGCTATGGCTTCTCTGAAAAACTGGGCAATGTTGTTTATGGAGGCGCACCGGAACAGACCTTCCTGGGCCGTGACTACACCCAGGGCAGGGGTTATTCCGAAGCTGTGGCCAACGATATCGATATCGAAATCCGCCGCATAGTGGATGAAGGTTATCAGAAATGTATGGATATTCTCCGTACAAATGAAGACAAACTCCATCTGGTGGCACAGGAACTGATGGAAAAAGAAAAGATTTCCGGAGACAGATTCAAAGAACTTATGTCACCTGATTACGGCAAGGAAATTCCACAGGAAACTGTGACAGAAGAAATCCAGCCGGAACAGACACCGGAAACACAGCCTGAACAGGCAGAAGAAATTTAATTATCACAGCAGAGCAGGGCACACACCCTGCTCTGTTTATCTGTCGAAAGTTTTGATTTTATAAACTTGACAGAAACCGCTTTTTTATAATAAGATAATTATTCAAGGGTAAAATCCCTGTTATTGCAAAAACACTTTTTATATAAATTTATGGAGATTATCAATGGCAAAGAAAACCCGTTCATACGACAACGAAAGTATCAGCAGTCTGAAAGGTGCTGACAGAGTAAGAAAACGCCCTGCGGTTATTTTCGGCTCTGACGGTATCGAAGGCTGCCAGCACTCTATCTTTGAAATTCTGACCAACTCTATTGACGAAGCCCGTGAAGGCTATGGTAAAAAAATAACCCTCACCCGCTTTGCCGACGGCAGCATAGAGGTAGAGGATGAGGCACGTGGTATCCCTGTGGACTTCAACAACCGCGAAAACCGTTACAACTGGGAACTGGTTTTCTGTGAAATGTATGCTGGCGGTAAATATAATAACAATGACGGTGACAATTACCAGTATTCCCTGGGGCTTAACGGCCTGGGCCTGTGTGCTACACAGTATGCCAGTGAATACATGACTGCCGATATTGTCCGTGACGGTTTTGAATATCATCTGGATTTCAGCCACGGCGAAAATGTGGGCGGCCTGAAAAAGACACCTACCAACAAAAAGAAAACCGGTTCACGCATCAGATGGAAACCTGACACCCAGGTTTTCAGTGACATAAATGTACCGGTGGAATATTTCACCGATGTTATCAAAAAACAGGCTGTTGTAAACCCTGGCATCACTTTTGTATTCAAAAATGAAGTGGGCAAAGGCTTTGAAACACAGGAATACTACTACGAAAACGGCATCGAGGACTATGCAGCGGAGCTGGCCGGTGGCGAAAACCGTGAAACTCTGGGGAAAATAGTGTTCAACACAGCTGAAACAAAGGGCCGTGACCGTGAAGATATGCCTGAATACAAAGTGAAGATGAATGTGGCCTACACCTTTTCCAACAAGGTGAACAAAATCGAGTATTACCACAACTCATCCTTCCTGGAACACGGCGGCAGCCCGGACAAGGCTCTGCGCTCTGCTTTTGTCAGCCAGTTTGATGCTTTCCTCAAACAGAAAGGTCTGTACAAGAAAAACGAAACAAAAATCAAATTTGATGACATCCAGGACTGTCTGGTGTTTGTTTCCAGCTGCTTCTCCACACTGACCAGCTATGAAAACCAGACAAAGAAGGCCATCACAAATAAATTCATCACTCAGGCCATGACTGATTTCCTCAAACGCTCTCTGGAGGTTTATTTTATCGAAAACCCGGAAGAAGCCCGGAGAATAGCCGCCCAGGTACTGGTGAACAAACAGTCCCGTGAACAGGCGGACAAAACCCGTCAGGGCCTGAAAAAAACTCTCACAGAGAAAATAGATATTGCAAACCGCGTGCGGAAATTTGTTGACTGCCGCAGCAAGGATGTAAACGAAAGAGAACTGTATATCGTGGAAGGTGACTCCGCTCTGGGCGCCTGTAAAACCAGCCGTGACGCACAGTTCCAGGCTCTTATGCCGGTAAGGGGTAAAATTCTCAACTGTCTGAAAAGCGACTATGAAAGAATTTTCAAAAGTGAAATCATCACTGACCTTATCAAGGTACTGGGCTGCGGTGTGGAAAGTCCTGCCAAGTATAAAAACAACGGCATTGCCACTTTCAATATCGACAATCTGCGTTACAACAAAGTTATTATCTGTACCGACGCCGACGTGGACGGCTTCCAGATTCGCACCCTTATCCTCACCATGATTTACCGCCTGACACCGGCGCTGATTGATGAGGGGTATGTATATATCGCAGAGTCACCACTGTATGAAATCAATACAAAAAACAAAACCTATTTCGCCTATACAGAAGCTGAAAAAGCTGATGTTATGCGTCGTATAGAAGGCGAAAAATTTACAATCCAGCGTTCAAAAGGTCTGGGTGAAAACGAAGCGGAAATGATGTGGCTTACCACAATGAACCCACAGACACGCCGCCTTATCAAAGTGTGTGCCGCTGATGTGGAAAGAACGCGGGAAGTGTTTGAACTGTTGCTGGGGGACAACCTGGCCGGCAGAAAACAGCACATAGCTGACTATGGTGCAGATTATCTGGACCAGCTGGATTTATCATAAGAAAAGGAGAAACAAATGGCAAAGAAAAAGACAAAACAGCCTGCCGTAAAGCGCCCCGGCCTGGACGACAGCGTGGAAATACTCTCTGCCGGTGAGGTGATGGAAACCGCTATCACCGATACACTGGAACAGAACTATATGCCTTACGCCATGAGCGTAATTGTTTCCCGTGCCCTGCCGGAGATTGACGGCTTCAAACCCTCCCACCGCAAGCTGCTGTACACCATGTACGATATGGGCCTTCTGAAAGGTGCAAAAACCAAATCTGCAAACATCGTGGGCCAGACCATGCGTCTGAACCCTCACGGCGATGCGGCCATTTATGAAACTATGGTCCGTCTTTCCCGTGGTAACGAAAGCCTGCTGGTGCCATTTGTGGACAGCAAAGGTAACTTTGGTAAGGCTTACAGCCGTGATATGGCCTACGCTGCTTCCCGTTATACCGAGGCAAAGCTGGACAGCGTGTGTGAGGAGCTGTTCCGCGATATTGACAGCGACACTGTTGATTTTGTGGACAACTATGACTCCACCCGTAAAGAACCTACTCTGCTGCCTGTTACTTTCCCAAATATCCTTACCAACAACACTCTGGGTATTGCGGTAGGTATGGCATCCTCCATCTGCTCTTTCAACCTGGAGGAAGTATGCAACACCACAATAGCACTGATAAAAGACGAAAACCATAATATAAAAGATACCCTGCTGGCACCGGATTTCGCCGGCGGCGGTATCATTCTGTACGATGCCAGTGACATCGACTCTGTGTATGAAACAGGCCGCGGCTCTATCCGTGTACAGAGCAAATGGGAATATATCAAAGAGGGCAATCTGATTGAAGTCAGCCAGATTCCCCCTACCACTACTGTAGAAGCAATTATGGACAAGGTTGCTGACCTGGTTAAACAGGGCAAAATCAAAGAAATCAACGATATGCGTGATGAAACAGACCTGCGCGGTCTGAAACTGACCTTTGACCTGAAACGCGGCCAGGACCCTGAAAAGCTGATGGCAAAGCTGTTCAAATCCACTCCGTTGGAAGACAGCTTCTCCGCCAACTTCAATGTGCTTATAGGCGGCGTGCCGAGGGTAATGGGGGTAAAGGAAATCATCACCGAATGGCTGGCATTCAGAACTGAATGTGTAAAACGCCGCACTTATCACACTCTCAAAGGTAAAAAAGACCGTCTGCACTTGGTAAAAGGTCTGGAGTATATCCTGCTGGACATTGACAAAGCTATCGCTATTGTCCGTGAAACGGAAGATGAAAAAGAAGTTGTGCCAAACCTGATGATAGGATTTGGCATTGACGAAATCCAGGCTGAATATGTGGCAGAAATCCGTCTGCGCCAGCTGAACAGAAACTATATTCTGAAAAGAATAGAAGAAAAAGAACAGCTGATTGCAGAAATAGCCGAACTGGAAGCTATCCTGAAAAGCGAAGCCAAAATCCGCCGCATTATCATCAAAGAACTGGAAGCAGTTGTCAAAAAATATGCTAAACCGAGGAAAAGTGAAATCCGCTATGGTCTGCCTGTGGTGGAGGCGGAAGAAAAAACAGAGGAAATTCCTACTTATCCTGTTCATATTTTCACAACTGCCCATGGCTATATGAAAAAAATTACTCCGCAGTCATTGCGTATGTCCGGTGAACATAAGCTGAAAGATGATGATGCCATCACACAGCAGATTGAAACCACAAACGATGCTCATTTGCTGTTCTTTACTGACACAGCCAGCGTGTACAAATCCCGTGCTGCACAGTTTGAAGACAGCAAGGCCAGTGTGCTGGGTGAATATGTACCGGCCAAGCTGGCTATGGACGAGGGTGAAAACATTGTTCATACAGTGGTGACAAAGGATTATTCCGGTTTCCTGCTGTTTGTATTTGAAAACGGCAAGGTGGCAAAAATTCCTCTTTCCGCCTATGAAACAAAGACAAACCGCAAAAAACTGCTGAACGCTTTCTCTGACAAAGAAAAACTGGTGAAAATCATGCACTTTACTGAAAATACCGATGTGGTGCTGATTTCCAGCGTAAACCGTGCTCTGGTGGTAAACACGGCACAGATTCCGGAAAAAACCACAAAGAATTCCATCGGCGTACAGGTACAGACACTGAAGAAAAACCAGACTGTGAAATCTGCCATTACCCTGGAGGCTGCACAGCTGGAAAACCATACCAAATTCCGCACCAAAAACATTCCTGCAGCAGGCAGTTTCCTGAAAGAAAACGATATTGCCCAGCAGCTGACACTGGAATAAAAAAAGAAAGCAGGTACAGCCGGATGCCTTAGTGTCCGAACTGTTCCTTGCTTTCTGTATAAGTAAGAGTATTGTTTATATCCGTCGATATGAACTGTTCTCTTACCGGTTATGGATAAGAGAAAGTTTTCTCATATCCTTATCCCTATTATCTGCACAAAAATATCATAATATACACAAAAAAATATTATTGCAAAAAAAGGCAATATGTGATATAGTTATTAAGTCATATAATATGAAAGGTCAGATACTATGAGTATTTTAGAAGTAATTGCAGGCTTTATGCTGATTTTCTGTGGCGTTGTTATTACTCTGCTGGTTATGGCTCAGCAGGCTAAAAGCGGCATGGGCACAATGGGTGGCACAGATATGTACGCTGATATGAGCAACCGTTCCGCAGATGCAAAAATGGCACAGGTTACACAGTATGCAGGTATTGCATTTTTCGTACTTGCTCTGGCAGTAAGTGCTATCAGCATTTTTGCTAAATAATCAATCAGACAAATTATCACAGAGCCGTTGCATGCTGTAACGGCTTTTTGTCATGTAATAATTCTTTTGTTATGTGGCAGAATACTATAAAAAACTACAGAAAGAATAAAAAATGCCTATTAAAGACAAAATTCTGAAAGAGCTGAAAGACGGCCCTAAAAAATACAAAAAACTCCGGGCAAAGTTTAAAGGAAGCAAAAAGTTTTACGATGCCATGGAAGAACTTTATGACCGGGGAATAATCACCGAAAGAAACGGATATATTCATCTTGTTGATACAGAGAAAAAGATGAAAAAAGCCAAAGCAGACCCATCTCTGCTGGCAGGTACAGTGGTAAAGCTGACTGAAAATTTCGGCTTTGTCCGTGTGCCACAGCTGGAAAGAGATGTGTATGTTTCCGGCAAATATATGATGGGCGCAGTGCCAGGCGATGAGGTAATGATAAAGCCAGTAAAAGCCACACGCCGCGATATGGAGTGCGAAATTGTGCGGATTACAAAGGAAAAAACCAATGTAGTTGCCGTCGTCAGCCGTGTGGGCAGGGATATATCCATGACCTTGAAGGACTGCCCTTATGTTACTGTCAGGTCAGTGAACAAAGCCCCTGTGGTGGAGGATGACATCGTGCTGATAGACCTTATCGGCCGCGGCACATCCCATAGTCGCCTGTCTGCCCGTATCACACAGGTTATCGGCAGCGTATCATCTTCACAGAAAGCTGTACGGGTACTGCTGGCAGAAAAAAATCTGGAAACAGAGTTTCCGCAGTCTGTTATAAACGACGCCCGCAGGGTGATTGACAAAACAGACCTGGCCGCTGAAATGGAGCACCGCACTGACCTGCGCGGTATGCCCATATTCACCATAGACTCCGCATCTACCAAAGATATAGATGATGCTATCAGCATTGAAAAAACGGAAAATGGTTATAAACTGGGTGTCCATATTGCTGATGTCAGTTTTTATGTGCGCGGCGGCAGCGAAACCGACAACGAAGCCTTTAAGCGCGGCACATCAGTGTATTTCGGCAACAGCGTTATACCTATGCTGCCAAAGGAATATTCCAATGATGTGTGTTCCCTCAATGAAAAATCTGACCGTCTGGCCTTTTCCTGTCTGATGACTCTGGACAGTCAGGGTGTGGTTACAGATTACCGCTTTGAAAAAACAGTTATCCGCAGCCGTGTGAAAGGTGTTTACAGCGAGATAAACTCCATTCTTGCCGGCGAAGAAACCGACCGGTTGAAAAACAAATACAGCGAAGTTTACAACCAGTTGTCTACAGCAAAGCAACTGTTCAGTCTCCTGCGTGCCAGACGAGTACAGCGCGGCAGTATGGATATTGAAAGCGATGAATCATATATCATCTTTGATGAAACAGGTAAGGCTATTGGCCTGGAAAAAAGACGGCGCGGTCTGTCAGAAATGATTATCGAAGAATTTATGCTGCTGGCCAACAGCTGTTCAGCAAACCTGGCAAAAAAGATGAATCTGCCGTTTGTATATCGTATACACACCCGGCCTGATGCAGAAAAAATGATTACTCTCCGTGAAAATCTGGGCAGACTTGGTCTTGCACTGGAACAGGGTGAGGGTAAAAGCCTGCAGCAGGCTATGAGTGACCTGCTGGATGAAACACGCAGCACCAATCTGGAAACCACTGTACACAAAATGATACTGCGCAGTCAGTCAAAGGCTAAATATTCCCCTGACCCTGTGGGCCACTTCGGTATTGTGCTGGATGACTACGCCCACTTCACCAGCCCTATCCGCCGCTATTCTGACCTTGCTATCCACCGCATACTGTCAGACTTTGTGGCAGGCAAAAAGCATGAGGCAGTGGTGAAAAGGTATTCCCGTTTTGCTGCTTCCCGGTCACAGCAGGCTTCTGCCACAGAGCTGGTGGCTATGCAGACAGAACGCGACGCCACTGATATTTACAAAGCTGAAATTATGGCCGACCACATCGGTGAAGAATTTACCGGCATAGTGTCCGGCGTGGCAAATTACGGCATTTATGTGGCTTTGGAAAACACTGTGGAAGGTCTGGTTCATATATCACTGCTGGATATGTTCAACCCCATTCTGACAGAAGGCTACAGCCTTTATTGTCCTGTTTCAGGTACTGAATATAAAATCGGCGATGAAATCAGCGTAAAAGTGGTGGGTACGGACATTCTCAACGGCAATGTGGATTTTGCCCCGGCTGATGTGCAGATAGAAAAGCCTACCGGAAAACCAAAGCCTGAAATAAAGGAGTATAAAGAGAAACGCCCCAGAAAAGACACAGGCAAAACCAAAAGAACAAAGCTGAAGCACAAAAGAAGAAGATAATAAATAAGCAAAGACAAGTCATATTGCTGTGACTTGTCTTTTTATGTGTTATTATTTTTTATTTCTCTGCATAAACTGTTATAAATTACCAACAATTACAAAAACATAGAACGGAGAGTTGGTATGAAAATATTACCCAAAAAGGAAGTATTAACACAAAAACAGAAACAGATAAATGACCTGAAAGATGAACTGAGATACTGCGAAACACTGATGAAGCGCACGGAAATGCTGTTTGAAATGGCCACTGACGAAAATCTGATTGAAGCCAGAATTTATGAAATGAAAAGCCTTTCAAAGCATTACGACTATCTTATTTCGTCGGTACGCCGGCTGATGCAGGAGGATACCGACCCACAGGTTATAAATATTTAGGAGAAAAAATGAACTCATTACTTATTGTATGCGCAGCGGTTATTCTGCTCTGCGTTTCCTATGCCTACTCACGCTGCCGCCACCCATTTCTCACCGCCCGGCGCAATTCTGTCAGCGGTCTGGGAGCCATGCTTCTGGTCAATATACTGTCGGGACACACCGGTTGTTACATAGCGGTAAATGCCGCCACAGTGTTCGTTTCCACTGTGCTGTCCCTGCCAGGAGTGGTATGTCTGTTAATAATGAAAATCATCTATAATTATTGATAAAACTCCTTCTGTACTGTATAATTATTTATAATACAGCTTCGGAAGGAGTATTTTTATGGAATTTAAATGGTATAAATACGGTGAACAGGGCATAGAAGATGCCTTTGATATCCGCAGGGAAGTTTTCTGCAAGGAAGTTGGCTTCACCGAAGATTTTGAATTTGATGACGGCGATAAAACAGCCCATCATCTGGTGTGTTATGACGGCGGCGTGCCGGTGTGCACCGCCAGACTGCTGGTGGAAGACTTCAACCGGCGTATAGGCAGGCTGCGGCGGCCAAAACAGTGCCGCGGCAAAGGCTACGGCAAGGCCACTATGGAAGAAGTAATGAAAAAATGCAGCCGGCTGGTGGTGGAATATGCTACACTGGGCGCAAAATATGACAAAAAAGGTTTTTATGAAGCGCTGGGATTTGAGGAATACGGCGATATTTTCCTCGAAGAAGGCATTCCTCATATTATGATGAAAAAGCTTGTGACAGAGCTTTTGTTTTAACAGGAGGCGGCAATGAACAGAGATTTGTTTGATATTCCTCATCACGCCAATCTTTTCGCCCTTATATATAAAGCGGCGGTGGACCTGTATGGCGAAAACGGCGCAAAGGCGGCGGACGAAGGCACAAAACTGTACGGCCAGCAGCGCGGCGCCCGTATGGCACAGCGCGCGATGAAAGACGGCGCACCGCTGACAATGGAAAACTATCTGCTGTACGGCGAATGGACCGATAAAAACGGCCGTTCCAAAGGTTATGTTTCTGCAAAAACACCGGTGTACTGTCTGGACAACACTGTCTGCGGCTGGTGTGAAGCCTGGAAAGAGGCAGGCCTGCTGGAATATGGCAAAAACTACTGCAGCTATGTGGACCACAATCTGGTAAAAGGTTTCAATCCACAGCTGAAACTGGATATTCTCCAGGTGCTCAGCCAGGGCGGCGACACCTGTGCTTTCCGCTGGAATGGTTTCGCTCTGGAAAATGAGGAACGGGAAGCAGCCTATGCAGCAAAAAAAGCTGCCCTGGGCGGCAGAACCCTGAAAGATTTTCTTTATCACACCGGTCATCTGCTGGTGGCTATGAAACAGGCGCTGACAGCACAGCTGGGCAGTGAAGCGGCAGAAAAAATCGCACTGAAAGCTTTGGTGGATTACAGCCTGATGTACGGCGAAGAAATGGCCCGGGCAGTGATAAAAGAATCACGGCAGGATTTCACAGTGGTGGATTACTGATAATACAAAAAAATGACAGCCGCGTCACGTCAGAAAAGTTAATAAACAGTTAAAGCCAAACTGCAAAATGAAATGCAGTTTGGCTTTTATTGTTGTCAGATTCATAAAGCAGAATGCAGTGTGTGCAAACAAACCATTGCTGTCTGGTGAATTGGAAATTAATGGTTATTAAACAATGTCATTCTCTCTACACCACTTTTCAAAATTAGGGTCATTTGGTGACATGGTTGGTTTAAGTGTTGGGATTTCAGTCAGAACGGCATCAAAATGATTTGGCTTTATTGACGGAGAAAACTGTGGAAAGTTTAAAGTTGCACATCCTAAATAATATAATGAGAATAAGGCTCTTTTATCAGAGGTCCAATTTGTTCCATCATATTTATAAAAACCATCAGATAAAGACATTAAGTTTCTATTAGTATGTACTTTTTTTAGCTGACCTAATAAATAACGAACAGCCAATTGTTTTTCTTCTAATTTATCGTAGCAAAAAGGAATTTTGGGAATATTTACATTGCAATCATCTGTAAAAAAACTTGAAACAACAAAATTGTTTTTAGGAGTTTCCTCTGTTGCTAAACAATACTTAAACAGATTTTTTACATTCACTTCGTTTAAATCAAGCATATCTTCTCTTTTATATTTCATGACTTTTCCTCCATCAGCTTGTCAAATACAAATTAATTCAGCTGACTATATATTATCATAATTAAACGGGGTATACAAGAACAGGCACAGCAGAATATTCTGCTGTGCCTGTATGTTGTTTTATGAGTCTATGCTTTTGTTACGGATATTTTTTATATCTCGTTCTGTAGAAAATTATTCAATAACAACAGATTTCATCACTACTGGCTGCAGTGGTTTGTCCCATGGGTTTGTTCTCACTGCTGCGATTCTGTCCACAACGTCCAGACCTTCCACTACTTTACCGAAAGCAGCGTACTGTCCATCCAGATGTGGTGCAGCTTCGTGCATAATGAAGAACTGGCTGCCTGCAGAGTTTGGTGCAGCTGTTCTTGCCATGGAGATAACGCCTTTTTCGTGTTTCAGGTCATTTTTGAAACCGTTTGCAGCGAATTCACCTTTGATTGTCCAGCCCGGGCCGCCTGTGCCTGTGCCCAGTGGGCAGCCGCCCTGAATCATAAAGCCACGGATTACTCTGTGGAATGTGAGGCCGTTGTAAAAGCCTGCGTTAACCAGTTTTTCAAAGTTTTCTACTGTAGCAGGTGCGATTTCAGGATAAAGCTCCAGTTTGATTACTTCGCCTGTATCCATTGTAATTACTACCATAATTTATTTCTCCTTTGATATTGTCTTTTATTTGTATGGATATGATACCACATATCCTTTTATAAATCAAAATTTTTATCCTCTGGCGCGTTTGTAATAGATATACATGCCCTCCAACAGCAGGTCGTCGTTTATTGCACAGTCACAGTCGCACAGTGGCATAATAACCTTTGAAATACCACCTGTGGCATACACATGGCATTTTTCTCCTATCTCTTTTTCAAAAGCCTTTACCATGCCTTCCATGGTATAAGCACTGCCGTATACAATACCGCTGGCAATGCTGTCAGGTGTATTGGTGCCTATTACTTTTCCCGGCGGTGTCAGGCTTTCGTCTGTTGGCAGTCCGGTGCTTGTATGCAGTGCGCGCAGATTTGTCATTACGCCTGTCAGTATGCTTACACCCAATATGGCCCCGTCCTTGTCCATAGCTGTTACGGTGGTTGCTGTGCCCATGTCAATAACAATGGCAGGCAGAGAGTGTTTTTCTTTTACAGTCATGCAGCCGGCGATTATATCCAGCCCCACTTCCTGCGGATTGTCAGTCTTTATTGTAATGCCTGTCAGCTCGTCGTTTTCAAACATTACCGGCTTGTGGGTAAAAGCTATCTCCATTGCTTCGTACACACTGTATGTGGTGTTTGACACCACGCTGCACAGGATGCTGCCCTCCACATCCTCTGGCTTTATGTTATGCCGCTTCAGTGCTTTCAGTATTCCACCTAGATAAGTCCAGCAGCTCTGTTCTTTTTCGTAAGGTATGTTAAAGTCCATTACATGAACATCATTCTCAAATACACCCACATCAATATCTGTGTTGCCTATATCGAAACAAAGTATCATACCAGCACCTCTTTTTCTTTTATGTCTATATTGTATCATAAAATCAGCAAAAGAAAAGTATGTGATAATTTTTATTTACACAGCATAAAAATTATTAAACACTGAAAGCTGTACCGCTACGGTTTTGCAGATATATTTTACCATTCGGAAAGGGGATACACATGTTTGTACTTACATTCAGCAAAAAAAATACCGGCAGACTGCTGGCAGGTTTTCTGACACTGGTGGTGGCGCTGGGAGCAGGAGTGGGAATAAAGAATTTTATTCTCAGGGATGAGGAAACCATGCGGAGTGCAAAAAATACCAAACTGACCACCACACGGGAAATGGCGGAATACATACTGGCCAAAGGTTATACAGTTGACCTGCAGTCCGCCACAGTGAAGGAAGTAAAAATACCCAAAAAGTTTGATGCGGAGTTTGAAAATTTCAATGCAAAAATCAACCGGACAGACGGTTTGTCACTGGAGAAGTACAAAAATGACAAAGTGAACAAATGGACCTTCGACATCACCGATTACGGCGTGGAAAACAAAACCGCGGTGGCTGTGCTTCTGCTGAAAAAGGATAAGCTGATAGGTGCATATCTGCTGGAAATGCCGGAAGGCACCGCATATCCGCTGGCAAAAAATGCAGGCCAGGGAGACATTCTGCAGTAAAAGGTTTATTTAAAGCCGGATATATGATAAAATATGAGGACGGGGCGGTGAACAATCGCCCCATAAAACGATACGAAAAGGAATTTTTTATGCAGTACAGACTGGACAGGCTGGTGTGCGAGGTAAGCGGTGTTTCCCGCGCGGATGCCAAAAAACTGATAAGCAAAGGCTTGGTAAAAATAAACGGTGAAATTATCAGAAAGGCCGACCGGAAGGCAGATGACACCGATGATATAGTGATAAACGGCAGAAGCTACACCCATGAAAAGTATGTGTATATTATGCTGAATAAACCGGAAGGGGTGGTCAGCGCAACCGGGGATAAAAATGATGTGACTGTAGTGGACCTGGTAAAGGACGACTTTCCACGCCGAAATCTTTTCCCGGCGGGCCGACTGGACAAAACCAGCACCGGTTTTGTACTTATCACTGATGACGGCAGCTTTGCCCACGATATTCTCAGCCCGAAGCATCATGTGCCAAAAACATACATTGTCACTGTGGACAACCCTGTGACTGACCGGGTTGTGAAAGCCTTTGAGGAGGGCGTCACACTGGCAGACGGTACCCTGCTGAAAAGCGCTGAAATCATACCCTCTGATGACGGCCTCACTGCTACAATAATTCTTCACCAGGGTGTTTATCATCAGATAAAGCGCATGCTGGGTGTGTTTGACATAGGGGTAAACACCCTGCACCGCACCGCCATAGGCGGCCTGGAAATGCCTGCTGACCTGGTCCCAGGGGAGTATGTAAAACTGACAAAGCAGCAGGTGGAAATGATTGCCGGCGTTATGTTAACAGAAAATTAAAAAAAGCAACACAATTATACTATATAATAGCATTATCGCTATTTCATGCTTCATTTTCTGTTTTGCACATAAAAAAGCGAACTTTTTTGTAAAAAAATGTTGCATTTTCTAAATTTATTGTGTAAAATATAAATAATTTAATTATAACTGTTGTATAAAACAACAACAGTGTATATTTTTAGGGAGTCAAGTATGTCAAATAGGATGTTTCAAGGCGTTATTTATCAGATGAAAGATGCCATCGGCAGAATTGCTGGTGTCACAGACGAAATGGGCGTTGTAGTAGCATGCAGCGAACTGGGCCAGATAGACAGTATCAAAGACGGCGTTCAGGCAGAAAGAATGTCAAACAGCCGGTCTTTTATCCGCAATGGTTATACATATAAAGGTTTTACAAATTCCAAAAGAAATGATTTCTATGTGTTTGTTGAAGGCACAGACGAAATGGCAGACAGATTTGCAACTATGCTTTCTGTATCACTGCAGAGCTTAAAGCAGTTCCATGACGAAAAATTCGACAGACTGAATTTTATCAAAAATGTTGTTATGGACAACATTATGCCAGGCGATATTTATGCCAGAGCAAGAGAAATGCATTTCTCCACTGATATTCCGCGAGTTGTTCTCATCATTCGTGTGGAACGGCAGAAGGATATGTCCACATTTGATGTGGTACAGAACCTTTTCCCGGACAAGCAGAAAGATTTTGTTTTCGATACCAGTGAAAATGACACAGTTCTTATCAAAGAGCTGAAAAAAGGAATCGAAACAAAAGATATTGAAAAACTGGCTGCTTCCATTGTGGATACACTGAATGTAGAATACTATATCAAAGCTACAGTTGGCATCGGTACACAGGTTACAAATATCAAAGACCTGGCTTCTTCCTTTAAAGAAGCACAGATTGCCCTGGAAGTAGGCAAAGTGTTTGATACAGAACGCGCTATAGTAAACTACGAAAGCCTGGGTATCGCACGCCTTATCTACCAGCTGCCTACCACATTGTGTGAAATGTTCCTGAAAGAAGTATTCAAACAGGGGTCAATAGACAGTCTCGACCAGGAAACACTGTTTACTATCCAGAGTTTCTTTGAAAACAACCTGAATGTAAGTGAAACTTCACGCGGACTGTTTGTTCACAGAAATACTTTGGTTTACCGTCTGGAAAAAATCAGAAAAATTACCGGCCTTGATTTAAGGGAATTTGATGACGCTATTATATTCAAGGTAGCACTGATGGTTAAAAAGTACCTGCAGTCCAGTCAGGATAGATTTTAATTGATTTTCCGCCCTTGAATGTACTTTGATGTTACATAAAGGGCGGTTTTTTACCGTTATAGCAGATACGGCCCCGAAAAAAGTTATTTTGAGGATTATATGATAGACTTTAAACATGTTACCAAGGTTTACGAGCCTAAAATCACAGCCCTGCGCGATGTGTCGGTCCACATTGACAAAGGGGAATTTGTGTTTGTTCTGGGGCATTCCGGCGCAGGTAAAAGTACTTTTATCAAGCTTATGCTGCGCGAGGAAAAAGCCACCAAAGGTGAAGTAGTTGTAAACGGCTACAACCTTTCAAAAATAAAGGAAAAAGATATTCCGTATATGCGCCGTACGCTGGGCGTGGTTTTCCAGGATTTCCGTCTGATACCAAATCTGACAGCCTACGAAAACATCGCTTTTGCCATGCGCGTGACAAATATAGATGAAAAAGAAATCAAACGCCGCGTGCCTTATATTCTCAATCTTGTAGGTCTGGCAGGTAAAGCAGGCAAACTGCCGGCGCAGCTGTCCGGCGGCGAACAGCAGCGTGTGGCACTGGCCCGCGCGCTGGTACATAACCCGGACCTGGTTATTGCGGACGAGCCTACCGGCAATATTGACCCGCAATTGTCTATTGAGATTATGGAGCTTCTGAAAGCTATCAACTCCACCGGCACCACAGTTGTTGTGGTTACCCACGAACACGACCTGGCCCGACGCTATGCCCGACGCACCATTGAAATGCGTGGTGGCGTAATAGTGCGCGACACTGCGGCCCGGGGAAGGGAGGGCACAGTATGAAATTTTCCAGTTTCAAATACCTTTTAGGTCAGGGGTGGAACAATTTCAGCGGCAAAGGTAACCGCCTGATGAGCGTTGCCTCTGTTGGTGTGGTTACATCCTGTCTTATACTTGTGGGCGTATGTGCCTCCCTTGCCCTGAATGTAAACAGTTTTGTACAGTATCTGGGAGCACAGAACGAAGTGGTGATTTATGTTGCGGACACAGCTTCAGATGCAGAAGTGGCAGAAATGAACGCACAGCTCACCGCTGACGAAGATATTGCTTCATTTGTATATGTTTCCAAAGAACAGGCTCTGGAAGAACAGATGGGCTATATGGGACAGTATGCTTCACTGTTGTCCGGCTATCAGGGTGCAAACAATCCTTTGCCTGCATCCTTCAGGGTTCATCTGAAGGACCTGACCAGGCTGGAGCCGGCTTCCATGCGATTTTCAGCCATGGGTGGCGTGGACTATGTTTCCACTCCTACTGAGCTGGCAGGGGTACTTATTGCTCTGAAAAACACCACCTATTATGCAGGTATGGCTATACTGCTTATCCTGTTTATGGTGAGCATGGTGGTTATTTCCAACACTATCCGACTGACGGTTTTTGCCAGAAGAAGAGAAATCGGCATTATGAAATATGTTGGCGCCACCAACGGTTTTATACAGTTTCCGTTTGTGGTGGAAGGTCTGATTATCGGCACAGTTTCCGCATTTATTACCTTTGCACTGCTCAGCGGCGGTTATATTTATCTTTACAATTACATCACCACTCAGGCTGCAGGCTTTATAGCCATGCTCAGCCTGTGTATGATTCCGTATAAAGATATCTGGTATATCATGCTGGCCGGATTTTTCGGCTTTGGCTGGTTTATCGGCGGTGTGGGCAGCGCCCTGTCCATGAGAAAATATCTGAAAGTGTAGGAGGTCGTATGAATAAAAGCAAAATTCTTACAGGCTTTTTTGCCTTTGTGATGATTTTCCTTATGGGCTTCGGTCTTATAAACCCTATTATCGCATCAGCCAATGCCCAGAGCGATTTCAACGATGCACAGCAGAAACTGAACGAAATCAACAACGAAATTGCCGGGCTCAAGGACCAGAAGAAAAAGCAGCAGGCCCAGAAGGACAATGCCAAAACCCAGATAAATCTGGTAAAAAGCCAGATTTCTGCACTGAATAAAGATATCAGCGAAACCAATACCCGTCTGGCTGAAAAACAGCAGCAGCTGGAACAGAAAAAAGTGGATATACGGTGGGCTGACCAGCTGTTCAAAGACCGTCTGAAAGCCATGTATATCATGCGCAGCGGCGGAACTCTTTCCACAGTGCTGGCAGTGGACAGCTTTTCTGAGCTGCTGACTGCCACCGATACTCTCCAGCGCATTTCCGTGGCTGACACTGAGCTGCTGAAATACCTGGACGAGGAAAAGAAAGCTATCGAAGCGGAAGAAGCAGCAATTCAGGAAGAACTGAACAACCTGGTTACAAAGCAGGGAACGCTGGAAAACAAACAGTCAGAGCTGGCCGGCTATATGCAGACACTGGATACCCAGTTGTCCGAAACAGCGGCCCAGCAAAAAGCTGCTGAAGAAACTCAGGCAGAGGTATATGCCGAATATCTGGCTGCAAAACAGGCTCTGGAGGCTGAATTTGCTTCCAGCGGCAATACTTCATATGTGGGCGGTGAATGGATATGGCCGGTGCCATCAAATAATCACATTTCATCACCATTTGGCTGGCGCACACTTTACGGCAAAGCCGACAACCACATCGGCATAGATATTTCCACAGGTTCCGGCACATGGATTTATAATAAACCTATTGTTGCTTCCAACTCCGGTACAGTTATCAAAGCTGTAAACGGAATTTACGGCTATGGCAGATATATTATTATCGACCATGGTGGCAACAACTTTACTCTTTACGGCCACTGCAATTCACTGGCTGTAAATGTGGGGGATTATGTTACTCAGGGACAGACTATCGCTTATGTAGGTTCTACCGGTAACTCCACAGGCCCACATCTCCATTTTGAAATCAGACTCAACGGCACACCGGTTGACCCGGCACCGCTGGTGGCATCCACCAGACCGTAGCCGAGAGGGAGGAATATGAGAAAGAAAATTACATTAAGCACTGCAATCAGCTATATGTTTATTGCTATGACAGTTACTTTCTGTCTGACTATGATACTGTCCACCAGAATGTTTGAGGCAAAGGTATCATCAGTAAACGAAAAAGAATCAATGTATGACAAAGTTTCTGATATCGACCGGGTGGTAAGGCAGAACTATTACACCACAGTTGACGATACCAATATTTACGAAAGCCTTTCAGCCGGCTATGTGAACGGACTGAAAGACTCTGAATCCAGATACCTGACCACTACAGAGGTGACAGAATATCAGGAAGAAATGAGTGGCAAAATCATCGGTATCGGTATGGATATAGCCAAATCCAAAGAGGACGGCGGCTATATGAGAGTGTACAAAGTGTACTCAGAATCACCTGCTGATGTACAGGGCATCGCTGTAAATGACCTGCTGACAGCTATCAACGGTATCAGCACCATCAACCTGACTGAACGGGAAGCCACAAAACTGCTGTCCGGCAAATCCGGTACTACAGTTGATGTGACATACCGTCATGAAGATTCTGAAACAACTGCTACACTTACACGCAAAGCCTATGATGCTCCGTCGGTTTCTTACTCAAAAGAAGACACTGTAGGCTATATCAAAATCACAAACTTCTCCTCCAGAACAGCCTCTGAGCTGGAATATGCAGCCAACAATCTGACCAGCCAGGGCGCAACCAGTTTGTGCATCGATATACGCAACAACGCCAGCAAAGATTTTGACAGTGCCGCTGATGCAGCAGACATTCTACTGAAAGAAGGCACTACAATGTACGCTGTATACCAGGACGGCGAAAGAAAAGTGCTGTACACATCTGACAAAACAGCTACCACACTGCCTGTGACACTGATTACAAACGGCGGCACGGGCTATGCAGCAGAAATGTTTACAGTTATGCTTAAAGATACAGCCGGTGCCAAAACTGTAGGTACTACCACAATGGGTAAAGGTACACTGCAGAAACTGTTCCGTCTGCCTGACGGCAGTGGCGTGGTGCTGACAGTGGCCACACTTTCACCTACAGCTTCCGCTGTTTACACAGGTACAGGTATCGCACCTGACTATGAAAAAGCTCTGGACTCCACCCAGGAAGCCAGCGCATACACATTTACAATCAGCAACGACCCTCAGATTCTCCGCGCATTTGAAGTTGCCCGCAATCTAACAGTCCAGCAGTAAAATCAAAAGCCGCTTACTTCTGTAAGCGGCTTTTTAAATGCTTATATTTCGCAAAAGTAAAGCGATGTCATCCTGGGCGAGCTAAGCGAGACGAAGGCTCTCATTTTGAATATTACACATAATATTAGTTTTTCGATTTTGGTTGTTTTTCAGAGTGCAACAGCTCAATAATGCAACCCAAAATAATAAATATCCATCTTTTTTCAGGATAGAATGCTGCCAGTCGCATATGGCCCAGTATTTTCAGTACAGGCTTTACAGCTTGGTGGAATATATTCAGAAGATTCAACCCGAATATAAAATCAATATCAGGCAGAATCATATTTACAATATGAAGTGAAAAAAGAATGATTAATGACCAGCGGATAATTTTTATTGCGACGGTCTGCTTCATGGATTTTATTCTACCCCATAGCCTCATCAGACGCACTATAAGTACAGCTGACAGTGTTTCCAGTGCGGCAGCGGATACCAGTGCACCGATCCACAGCCGGTAGTCTATTCTGGAGTATATATCATGTATCGCGGTGCCGTGACTGCTGCTGTGGCTGTTAAAGTAAAAATTATTGAACCGGGGATAAAAATATCTGAAAAATATAAGTACAATTATTGCTGCAGAAAGTATAATAACTCCAGAGTCGATTTTGCTTTTCTTCTCATTTAATGACAGTGCAGTTCCGTTTCCTTCAGTTGTATTGTCGCCTATAATTTTGTTTACATCCACTTGCATAATATCTGCTATTTTCATCAGAGTGTCGGCATCAGGTTCTGTTTTTCCATTTTCCCAGTTGCTTACAGCTTGGCGTGTTACAAACAGCATATCTGCCAGCTGTTGCTGTGTCCAGCCTTTTTCTGTTCTTAATTCTTTTATATTTTTTGCTATGCTGTTCATAGTCACACCTCTTTTCTGACTTTATAATACAATAACCCGGTGTAAAAGTCACGCAACAAACCGTTGCGCGGTAAATTCAAAATAAAAGAGTGGTTTTTCAACCACTCTTTATTTTTTATATATTTTTAGAACAGACCTTTGATTACACCGTTTTCATCAATATCAATGTTCAGCGCTGCAGGCAGTTTTGGCAGGCCAGGCATCGTCATGATTTCGCCCATTACAGCTACAACAAAGCCTGCACCGGCTGACAGTCTCAGCTCGCGCACATTCATTGTAAAGCCTGTAGGTGCTGCCAGCAGGGAAGCGTTGTCAGAGAATGAATACTGTGTCTTTGCGATGCATACAGGCAGTTTGTCATAGCCGGCTGATGCCAGTGTTTTCAGCATTGTCTGTGCAGGCTTTGCAAAGGTCACATCATCAGCACCGTAGATTTTTTTACATACAGCGCGGATTTTTTCATCAACAGTCAGGTCAGCATCATATGTGAACTGGATTTCAGTTTCGTCCTGCATTGTTGCCAGCACTTTTTCAGCCAGTTCAATGCCGCCTTCGCCGCCTTTTGCGAATACATCGCTGAATGCACATTCCACGCCCATTTCAGCACAGTATGCGTATACAGCCTGTCTTTCTTCTTCAGTATCTGTAGGGAAGTTGTTCAGTGCCACCACACAAGGCAGACCGAAGTTGTCCTTGATGTTGTGGATATGTCTGCCCAGGTTTGGCAGGCCTTTTTTCAGCGCTTCCACATTTTCATTGTTCAGTTCAGCTTTTGCCACACCGCCGTGGTGTTTCAGTGCTCTGATTGTAGCCACGATAACCACTGCATTAGGTGACAGACCGTTCATACGGCATTTGATGTCCAGGAATTTTTCTGCGCCCAAATCTGCACCGAAGCCTGCTTCTGTTACCACATAGTCACCCAGCTTCATAGCCAGTTTTGTAGCCACAGCGCTGTTACAGCCGTGAGCGATATTTGCAAATGGGCCGCCGTGGATAAGACAAGGTGTGTTTTCCAGTGTCTGCACCAGGTTTGGATTGATGGCATCTTTCAGCAGGGAAGCCAGCGCACCCTGTACGCCCAGCTGTGCCACTGTCACAGGTTCGTTGGCGTAGGTGTAGCCCACCACTATTCTGGCCAGTCTTTCTTTCAGGTCAGCCAGGTCAGATGCCAGACAGAACACAGCCATGATTTCACTGGCAACAGTGATGTCAAAACCGTCTTCTCTCGGTGTGCCGTTTACTCTGCCGCCCAGACCGTCTGTGATAAATCTCAGCTGTCTGTCGTTCATATCCACACAGCGTTTCCATGTAACTCTGCGAGGGTCAATATTCAGCTGATTGCCCTGATAAATATGGTTGTCCACTATTGCAGCCAGCAGATTGTTTGCTGCACCGATGGCGTGCAGGTCACCTGTGAAATGCAGGTTGATGTCCTCCATTGGAACCACCTGTGAATAACCGCCGCCTGCTGCGCCGCCTTTTACACCGAATACTGGCCCAAGGCTTGGCTCTCTCAGTGCCAGCACAACATTTTTGCCCAGTCTTGCCAGACCGTCACCCAGACCGATGGATGTGGTGGTTTTACCTTCGCCGGCAGGTGTAGGGCTGATGGCTGTAACCAGAATCAGTTTACCTTTTCTGTCAGGCAGATTTTTTACTTTTGACAGGTCAATTTTTGCCTTGTAGTCACCGTACAGGCTGATTTCCTTACGGCTGAGGCCGATTTTTGCAGCAATTTCCTCAATCGGAAGCATATTTGCTGACTGTGCGATTTCGATATCACTTCTCATGATGTCTGTCCTCCTATATGTTTAAAGCTAATGATGCATGATTACTTTGACACTTTCTGTGAAAAAGTAAACGCATGAAACATACATAACAAAAACTATTATACACGATACAAATTTTGTTGTAAATAACAGTTTTCGTTCTTCAAATATATTGTACAAAATATTGAAAATATGGTATAATTTATCGGATAATATTTATATTTTTTATGCATTGATTATTTATGTGCTTCAGGTGTGCAATGCCGCCTGAATAAACAGAACAGAAGAGGTAATTTTATGATATATCTGGACAACGCCGCCACCACACCGGTAAATCCCCAGGTGGCACAGGTGATAAGTGAAAGCCTGCAGAATGATTTTGCAAACCCGTCTTCACTTTATTCAATCGGTGCCAAAAGCGAAATGGCCATGGACAAAGCCAGAGAATTTATAGCCGGCTGTATCGGTGCAAAAGGCAGTGAACTTTATTTCACATCCTGCGCCAGTGAAAGCAACAATATAGCTATCTACGGCCTGGCACTGGCCAGAAAAAACTGGGGTAAAAAGGTGATTACCACAGGTTATGAACATCCGGCGGTACGCCACCCATTTGAATTTCTGGGTGAAATGGGTTTTGAAGTAGTTACAGTAAACCCTGACAAAAACGGCATCGTGGACGAAAACGCCATTCTTGATGCTGTGGACAGCAAAACCTGTCTGGTAAGCCTGATTCATGTAAACAATGAAACAGGTGCAAAGATTGATATAGAAAAGCTGACAGCAAAAATCAAAGAAAAAAATCCACGCACAGCTATCCATATTGATGCTGTACAGAGCTTTATGAAATACCCTGTTGATGTGAAAAAACTGAAAATAGAGTCCCTTTCATTCTCTGCTCACAAAATCAACGGACCAAAAGGCATCGGCGGTCTGTATCTGAGACAGGGTACAAATATCAAACCTGTTTTCCTGGGCGGCGGTCAGGAAAAAGGCCTGCGTGCCGGCACAGAAAATATTCACTATATCAAAGGTCTGGCAAAGGCCTGTGAACTGCTGAAACCAAACCTGATGGCAAATCTGCGCCACTATGCACAGCTGAGAGCACAGCTGCTGGAAGGTCTGAAAGAATTTGACAATGTGGTTATCAACAGCCCTGAAAACGGTGCTCCATACACGTTGAACCTGTCCTTCACAGGTTACCGCAGTGAAACACTGCTTCATTTCCTGGACAGCAAGGGCATCTGTGTATCATCCGGTTCAGCCTGTTCCAAAGGCAGCCGGAGCCACACTCTCACAGTTATGAAACTGCCTGCAGACAGAATAGATTCATCCCTGCGCGTTTCCTTCGGCGTACAGAACACTGCCGACGATGTGACCGCACTGCTGCTGGCACTGAAAGAAGCAAAAGAAAAATTACAGAAGGTGAAAAGATAAATGAAACAGCTTATTATGTGTTATCTGGGCGAAATGGCCCTCAAAGGTCTGAACAAATCCACATTTGAAGCCCAGCTGATGAAAACAATCAGAAACAGAATCAAACATCTGGGTCAGTTCAAAATTTACAAAGCCCAGTCCACATTCTATATTGAACCGGAAGACGAATTCAGCGATGTTGACGCTGCATTTGAAAAAGTGAAAAAAGTTTTCGGTATTGCAGCAGTTTCCAAAGCTGTTGTAACTGAAAAAGACTTTGATAAAATTGCAGAAATTGCACCAATCTATCTGGAAGATGCACTGAAAAACGCCAGAACTTTCAAAGTTGCAGCAAAACGCAGTGACAAATCCTTCCCTATGGGCTCACTGGAAATTTCCCGTGAAGTTGGCGCTGCAATCCTGCGCAAATTCCACCACCTGAAAGTTGATGTTCACAACCCACAGGTTACAGTAATGGTGGAAATCCGCGACTTTGGTGCATATATCCACGAAGCAAAACAGCCGGGTGCAGGTGGTATGCCTGTTTCCACATCAGGCAAAGGTGCGCTGATGCTGTCCGGTGGTATCGACAGCCCTGTTGCCGCATATATGATGGCAAAACGCGGTATGTCAATTATGTCCGTTCACTTTGCTTCTCCTCCCTACACCAGCGAAAGGGCAAGAAACAAAGTTGTGACACTGGCAGAAAAACTGACAGATTACACAGGCGATATGAACCTGTTTATCGTGCCTTTCACAACAGTACAGGAATATATCCGTGACCACGGCGTGCCTGAACTGTTCACAATTCTGATGCGCCGCAGCATGATGCGTATCACAGAAAAGCTGGCACACAAATTCGGTGCATCTGCCATTATCACAGGCGAAAGCCTTGGCCAGGTGGCCTCCCAGACAATGGCGGCCATCACAGCTACCAATGCCAGCGTGGATATGCCTATCTTCCGTCCTGTAATCGGCATGGACAAAACAGAAATCACAGAAATAGCAAGAAAGATTGACACATTCGAAACATCTATCCTGCCATTTGAAGACTGCTGTACAATCTTCACCCCTCCTCATCCAAAGACAAAACCTTCTCTGGAAGAAGTTATTGCTGCTGAAGAAGCAATGGGCCTGGAGGAACTTTTCCGCCTGGAAGACGAAGCAACAGCCGAAGCAGAAAAGCTGCGCATCAATGTGCAGTAATCTGCGTTTAAACTAAAATACAATGCTGAAATACAGCAACAAAATAGCAGAGAGGTGATATATTGAAAGCTGAAATAATATGCGTCGGTACTGAATTGCTTCTGGGCGATATTGTAAATACCAACGCACAGTTTATAGCACAGCAATTATCCGCCCTGGGTATTTCCGTCTATCATCAGCAGGTTGTGGGGGACAACCCCACCAGATTGTATCAGGCAGCTGAAACAGCAAAAATCCGCAGTGACATTGTTATCTTCACAGGCGGTCTGGGGCCTACTGATGATGACCTGACAAAACAGACCATAGCCACACTCTACAACGATACACTGGTTTTCAATCAGTCTATATGTGACGATATTCAGGATTATTTCAACCGATTGGGTCGCCAGATGACCGAAAACAACAAAAAACAGGCTTTTGTGCCTGCCCGTGGGAAATATCTGGAAAACCATTTCGGCACAGCACCGGGTATAGTATTTGTTGACGGTGAAAAAATGGCTGTTCTTATGCCTGGTGTTCCCCGTGAAATGAAGCCTATGATGGAAAAACAGGTGGTGCCAATGCTGAAAAAGCTGGTTCGCGGTGTGATTGAATCACGCTATGTACATACCATAGGTATAGGCGAAAGTGCTCTGGAAGAAAAGATAAAAATCCTGCTGGACGGCACAAACCCCACCATGGCACTGTATGCCGGCGAGGGTGAGGTGACTGTACGTATCACCGCATCTGCCATAGATACTGCCACAGCCAATGAAATGCTGGACAAGGCTTACAATCAGCTGGACAGTCTGATTCACGATAATATCTACGGCGTGGATGTGGAAAATATAGAGACTGTACTGGTAAACAAGCTGATTACTGACGGCAAAACCGTGGCCACAGCGGAAAGCTGTACCGGCGGCAGGCTCAGCTCCCGTATCACTTCTGTTCCCGGTGCATCCGGTGTGTTCTCACTGGGAGTATGTACCTATTCTGACCGGCAGAAACACAACATTCTGGGCGTCAACGAAGAAGACCTTACCACCTATACTGCTGTGTCACAGCCGGTGGTGTGCCGGATGGCAAAAGGCATTCTGGAAAAAAGCGGCGCCGATTACGCCATAGCCACCACGGGCTATGCAGGACCGGGCGGCGGCACACCACAGGAACCTGTGGGCACAGTGTATATTGCCGTTGCCACAAAGGACCAGACTTTTGTGAAAAAATGCTCCTTTGCCGGTGAGCGAAACAGAATTACACACCTGGCCTGTCAGAGTGCATTTGACCTGCTGCGCTGCGTGATTTATGGTATAAACAACCCTGAAGTGAAAATCACCGACAATTTCACAGAGATTGAAACAGAAGAAGACCAGGAAAAGAAGCCTGGCTTCTTCAGAACATTTTTTACACTTATGACCATGATAGTTCTGGCCGGTCTTCTGGCCTGGGGCTATCTGTGTTATAAAAACGACGGTAATATCGCCCTGCAGCTGCCGACGGTTGACCTGCCGGCTATTGTAGGCGGTATTATTGAAAAATTCAGCGATGACCCTGTGGAACTTTCCATAGTTCTTGCAGAAAGACGGTCAGTAGATTTTTTTTCACAAGGTTTTGAGAAGACTACATTGAACACTTTTGACAGCCTTCGCTCTCAGAACCCTGACCTGGAAGGCTGGCTTACATTCCGTTATTCCCGGAATGAATTTCCTGTCTATACTGCGGTGGAAAATCTGCCGTCTGACGGGGAAATCTACTATCTGCCCTCCGGCAGCATACAGGAATACACATATATTTCCGGTTTTACCAAAGACAATTTCTTTGATATGACCGACCTGCAGACCGTCCGTGACAACAGCAGTTTTATTCTCTTTGACGCCGACGGCTACACCGACTGGCAGATTTTTGCTGTGGGTACATTCTCACGGCAGGACCTGGCGGACCTGACAGACACCGCTGACAAACAGCAGTATATCGTGCAGATACGCGCCCGCAGCCTTTTTGATGTGGATGTATCTGTAAAGGATGCTGACAATCTGGTGGTGCTGGTACAGAATACCGGGGATGAAAAATTTGTGCTGGCCTTTGCCGTAAAAGGCAACCGCAGCACTTTCCCAAGTGTAGATATAAAAACGATGGCGGTTTATTCCGACTGGTATATGGCGGACAACAACCTGACCGACGAAACAGCGGCAGAAGCCATTCTGTACGCCCAGGAAGTTTACGACCGTGACAACTGGCAGCTGACACCTGTGGTGGTGGAAACACCATCTCCTGACAACAGCGAAGATATTCCGGCTGACAGTTCTGACACTTCATCACAGACTTCTTCATCACAGCAGTCCTCTTCAGCGGTAAAACCATCACCGTCACCAAAGCGGACAGCTACACCAAAGCCAACTGCTACGGTGAAACCAACCGTTACACCTACACCAACTCCGACGGCGAAACCAACTTCAACTCCAAAAGCAACTCCGTCCCCGACACCGATGGCAACCCCGACCCCTACGCCGATTGCTACTCCGACACCAGAGGCTACTCCTGTGCCGACAGCTACACCAACGCCGGAAGCCACTGTACGGCCCACACCACGGCCTACACCTACACCGGTGGCCACGCCTACTCCTACACCAACTCCTACTCCGGAGCCGGTAGGTGAAATACTGACAGTAACTATGAACGGTCAGGTGGTATCTGGCCCGGCGGCGCAGATTCTCAGCCAGATTGTGGCTATAGAGATGTCATCCTCATGGAATCCGGAAGCCCTTAAAGCCCAGGCTGTAGCAACCCATACATATCTGCATTATCAGTATGCCAATGGCGTTTCTGCCCCGGCAGTTTCCGGCAGAACAAGCCCGGCACAGTCTGTGGTAAACGCTGTCAGTCAGGTGTCTGATATCATTATGACTGTGGGCGGCCGTGCGGTTTACACCCCTTATTTTGCATCTGCTGCCGGCAGAACAAACCCGGCAGGTCAGATATGGGGCACTGACCATTCCCATCTGCAGAGCGTAGCCAGCGCATACGACTATATGTCCAGCGGCTATGAAAAGGTGTACACTATCCCTGCAGAAACAATGAAAGCCATTCTGGATGCCAGAATCGGCACAAACCTTGACCTTGAAAGGGCAGGGGAATGGTTCAGTGTTGTTGACTATACTGACGGCGGCTATGTGCGCCGTATGAGCATTGACGGCGTGACTACATATGTGTCACAGTCCGGCAATACCCGAAATATCACCGGCAACTGGTTCGGCACTGATATTCTGGCTGATGCAGGCTATCCGCTGCGCAGCGCAGCTTTTACTATCACTTATGCCGACGGCAATTTCACCATTGTCACCCAGGGTTACGGTCATGGCGTTGGTATGAGCCAGTGGGGCGCCCAGCTTTATGCACAGAACGAAGGCTGGACCTACGACCGCATACTCACCCACTACTACACCGGTGTCACACTGCAGAAATGCAGCTGATAAAACAATCCATATTCCGCTGTCTGCATCAGGCGGCGGAATATACAGCATATTTTACCCAAAGGATTTGATTCAATGAATTACATAGATTTGCGTTCAGACAGCGTTACCCAGCCTACCCAGGAGATGCGTGACGCTATGTATACAGCCCCTGTTGGCGACGATGAATTTGGCGATGACCCTACTGTCAAACGCCTGGAGCAGCTGTGTGCCAGAAAAGTAGGCAAGGAAGCCGGTCTTTTTGTGGCATCCGGCACTATGGGCAACCAGCTGGCTGTTATGACCCACACTGTCCGCGGAGATGAAATTATTATTTCCTCCGGCAGCCATATTGTTGTTCACGAAGTAGGTGCAGCTGCTGTGCTCAGCGGTGTTATGGTGCGCGCACTTGAATGCAAGGACGATATGCTCACCCCACAACTGATAGAAAAAGCCTGCCGCCCTGCAGATGACTTTATGTCACCGCGCACCAGTCTTGTATGTCTGGAAAACGCCCTGAACAACGGCAAGGTTATGCCCCTGGACAAAATGAAGGCCTGCTATGACAAGGCAAAAGAACTGAATCTGCCTGTCCATCTGGACGGCGCCCGTCTGTTCAACGCCGCTGTGGCGCTGGGAGTGGACGCTTCCGAAGTGGCACAGTACAGCGACAGCGTTATGGTCTGCCTGTCCAAAGGCCTGTGTGCACCTGTGGGCAGCGTGCTGTGCGGCAGCAAGGAATTTATCGAAAAAGCCCGCCGCAACCGCAAAATTCTGGGCGGTGGTATGCGCCAGGCCGGTTTTGTGGCCGCCTGCGGCATTATCGCTCTGGAAAAAATGGTGGACAGACTGAAAGACGACCACGACAACGCCAAATATATGGCCAACCGCCTGAACAAAATGAAGGGCGTAAAGGTACTGATGAACAATGTGGATGTAAACCTGGTTTTCTTCAAACTGGACAAACCAAAGGAATTTATCCATGCTCTGCCTGGCAGAATGCTGGAACACGGCATCAAAATGGCCGGTGAGGAGTTTGGTCTGCTGCGTTTTATCACTAATAACGACGTATCCCGTCCTGATGTGGAAAGGGTATGTGATGTATTTGAAAAAATACTGAAAGAAAGCGAAGAATAAAAATAATTCCGGTGCATAAGCGCCGGATTTTTTTGTGTAAGATGATTGAAAAAATGATATGTTTTATTGAAAAGCCTGCATTCTGTATGATAAAATAATTTCAGATGAATAAAGGAGGCGTTATAATGAGGAAAATCATATCTTTAATTACAGCTGCTGTTTTTCTGCTGGTTTTCACAGCCTGCGGTGAAGAAAAAAGCGATGCACCAGTTGCAAAAGTTGAACTGGATACAGGTTTTCCGGGTATTGTAATGCTAGTGGATGAAGCTGACAATGAGGTAATGAAACGGGAACTCAGTCATATCTATTACTATAATACTTCCGGCCAGGAGGTACGATTTGTCAGACAAAATTCTTCAGAACAGATAGAGATGGAAAAATATTACACTTATCACGATGATGGCAGACTGTATCAGGAACTGTGCAGATGGTATGATGGTGATACAATTTACCAGGCTGTTCTGTATCAGTATGAATACACTTTTGACAGCAATATTGCCACCGCAACCATATGGCAAAAATACGGGGATGTAACCGGCAGTGACAGTGTGCAGCACACAATGGAATATGACGACAGTGAAATACAGATTTACGGCATTCTTGATGACCACAATGAAAACTATGTGACAGTGAAAATCAGAGGAATTTCAGAATGGCGAAATGGCGGCAAAGTAGCTGAAACAGAATATCTGGCCGGAAAAGCCATTGATAGCCCTCTGGTTGATTAAGAATAAATAAAATTTTAAATATAAACTATAGAACAGGACGTGATACTATGAACTCTATTTTTACACGCCGCAGTGTGCGCAAATATCTGGACAAGGCTGTAGAGCCTGAAAAAATCGACCGTATGCTCCGCGCCGCAATGCAGGCACCATCTGCAACCAACCAGCAGCCATGGGAATTTATTGTTATTGACGACAGACGGACTATCGACAGACTGGCAGACTTTTCACCTTATGCCAAAATGCTGCCGGGTGCACCTCTTGCTGTGGTTATTCTGGAAAAACAGGATATGCGAGCACCTCTTTTCACTGAACAGGACCTGGGTGCCGCTGCACAGAATATGATGCTGCAGCTGGTGGAAGACGGTCTGGGCAGCGTATGGATGGGCGTGGGCCGCGGCACAGAAAGGGAAGCATTCCTGACAGAAATGTTCGCTCTGCCTGAAACAGTAAAACCTTTCGGTGTGTTTGCCATCGGTTACCCTGCAGATGAAAACGCCAATAAGTTTGTGGACAGATATGAAGAAACCAGAGTACACTGGAACAAATATTAAAGGAGAATGACTATGGCAGTTCTTGATGTTATCAAAACCAGAAAATCGATCAGAAAATACAAAGACACTCCAGTGGAAGCAGAAAAACTGGCAAATGTGCTGGAAGCTGCCCGTCTGGCACCTTCAGCCCGCAACCTGCAGGACTGGAAATTTATCGCAGTTACAGATGCTGACAAACGCGCACGGCTGCAGCAGGCCTGCGGCGGTCAGCGCCAGGTAGGTCAGGCTCCTGTTACACTGGTGGTTTGTGCCAATAATGATGGCGTTATGTCCTGTGGTCAGTCCAAAACTACCATCGACTGCTCTATCGCAATGTCCTTTATGCTGCTCCAGGCTGAAGCAGAAGGTCTGGGGATGTGCTGGCTGGGCCATTTCTATGCAGACCAGGTAAAACAGGTGCTGAATATCCCTGATGACTATATCGTGGTTGCAGTTTCACCTCTGGGCTATGCAGACGAAGACCCTGCACCAAAACCAAGAAAAGCAGCAGAAGATGTAATCTGCTACAATGAATTTAAATAAGGATATATTAAACAGGCACAGCAATCAGATTGCTGTGCCTGTTGTTGCATGCCCGACTTAATTATGATAATATATAAGCAGTTAGAAAAATTTTCATTTGTCTAACAGGTTTGCGCAGCAGCAGTGTAAAGATGAACTTAGAAAGGAAAGCAGAAATGAGATTAACAAATGAAAATATATTTCAGATTGCTATGCAACAATCTGCGATAGATGCGAATTGTAATGTTGATGACTTTTCTCGCCCAGATAATGTGATTGTTATCTCAAAAGAAAATGCTTCTGCGAGAAGGTATTTAAAACTACCTCACATCTGCAATTTAATTTCATATGGAAGTAACATTGTGGCAACCATTTCGGAAGAATACGAGCATATTGTCAGGGAATACATATACAAGTATCCTTTGGAACATTGTTTCGAAACGCCCAATTTGCACATATTAAACGATGCTTTTCAAAAAACAGGGTATCGTGTTTGCTTTATGGCAGAGTATTTCTTGCCTGACGTACAACTGTTGCGTGTATTGCCTTGTGACTATGAACTCAAGCTTTTAACGGCAAAAGATTTCGGAGGTCTGTACACAGAACAGTGGAACAATGCGTTATGTAAAGACCGTAAGGAACTTGATGTTCTTGGTGTTGGTGCATATCATAATGAAAAGCTCATAGGATTGGCTGCGTGCTCCGCTGATTGTGAAACAATGTGGCAAATCGGAGTAGATGTACTCCCCGAATATCGAAGAAAAGGAGTTGCATCAGCATTGACCAGCAGACTGGCAATAGAAATATTAGAAAGAGGTAAAGTCCCGTTTTACTGCTGTGCCTGGTCGAATCTAAAATCCGCAAAAAATGCAATCAAAAGTGGCTTTCGTCCTGCGTGGGTAGAGATGACAGTCAAATCTGCTGCATTTGTGGATGAAATGAACAAATAGTTGTCAACGATTAATTTGAAGTATTCAACAAATTTCAATAGGTCAAACAGGAAGCCTCCCTTTACACAAGGGAGCCTTTCTTATAAAACAAAAGGCGGAGTGCAATCACTCCGCCTTTTATACGAGCAAACCGTAAGCCGTGTTCTGTATTAAACGATGATCTATCTAGACTGCACATTGCTGTACAGTTCAAGCCTCCTCCTGAGAGCTGCAGGACTACATATGCTCTGCTGTCGGGAGTTGCTGCGGGTAAGGTTTACATAGCCGGCATGTCTCCACACCGCTGGTGGGCTCTTACCCCACCTTTCCACCCTTACTGCGGCGTAGCCGCAGCGGTATATCTCTGTTGCACTATCTCTAAGGTCGCCCTCGGCTGACGTTATCAGCTACCCTTGTCCTGAGCAGCACGGACTTTCCTCACGGGTATTCTTGCGAAATACCCCCGCCATCGTATGTTTTACTCGTATTCAAACAAAATCAGTCTGTCAGAGGCCAGCCTTTTGCATCGGTGGTCACTCTGCCTGTCAAAATCATCAGCGCTTCATATATCGCCCATATCTGGCTTATCCAGCCAAGGAAAAATACAAACATCAGCAGATGTGTCACACCTTTTTTGGTGTAACCCAGGTAAAATTCATGTATGCCCATACTGCCCAGCAGTATTGCCAGTACACCGGCAATCAGACGGCTTTTTGGTTTTGACATCACGCTGTCATAGCTGTTGCGGATATCATCTGCAAAATTTGTGCCACCCTGTGCCTGCACGCCCACCTTGTGGCCGCAGTTGGTGCAGAAAACAGAATTATCATCTATTTCAAAACCGCATTTTGTACAATACATTTACATCTCTCCTAAAATTTTGACTAAAATAGTTTAACACATATCTCACCATAATTCAACAATAAAAAAGTGTGAGAATTGCAAAAATTCATAAAATTTTTCATGATTTTCCTATATTAATAAGTCTATATTTATGATAAAATAAAATTCAGTGAAAAAATCAGGGGGTGACAGATTGAAATTCAGCTTTACAGTCAGGGAAGACCAGCACAGAATGAGACTGAATATTTTTCTCCGTGAAAGCGGAGTGTCTGCTGCCCTTATCAAAAAAATCAAGTTTGCTCCCGACGGTATACTGGTAAACTGCGAAAAGAAAAACACCGATTATCTGCTGAATGCAGGCGATGTCGTGGAAATAAACACTGCTGATGACGATATGGACTCCACTGTTATTCCACAGAACGGTCCGCTGAACATAGTTTATATGGACCGGTGCTGTATGGTGGTAAATAAACCTTACGATATGCCTTGCCATCCGTCTTTCAACCACCCTACAGATACCGTTGCCAATTACTTTATGGGGTACTGGCAGGCCAGGGGAGAGAATAAAATCTGCCGTATTATCAACCGTCTGGACAGAAACACTTCCGGGCTGGTGCTGATTGCACTGGATGCTCATTCTGCCGAAAAACTGAAAGGCAGGGTAGACAAAACCTACACCGCCATAATTGCCGGCAGACCTGATACAGACCACGGTGTTATTGACCTGCCCATTGCACGCCGGCAGGAATCCATTATCACCCGCTGCGTCAGGGAAGACGGCCAGCGCGCTGTCACAGAATACACTGTAAAAAAATCTGACGGCATGCTGTCACTTCTGGATATAAAGCTACACACCGGCCGCACCCATCAGATACGCGTACACTTTTCCCATCTGGGATATCCTTTGGAGGGAGATGAACTGTATGGCGGCAACCTGGACAGAATAAACCGTCACGCCCTGCATTGCACCGCCCTCACTTTCCCCACACCGCATACTGGAGAGATTATAACTGTGCATTCACAGCTTCCTCAGGATATGCAGAAACTGGCAGATATGATAAAGTAACAGGACGGATAAATACACATTTTTCCTGATTATGGTACTTATGCTGAAGAATATGTGAAAGAAATAATACAAAACTGTAAAAAAAGGCACTATTTCCTTGAAATATGGCATAAAAACAGTTATAATTTTATATTGGACATCAGTGCTCTGATGTAATTTATTATGAAAAGGAGAGGGATGCATGCCATTATTCAGCAAAGATAAAAATGCAAAAACTAATGGTGCAAGAAAAGCAGGCTCTACCATAAAAACAATTTTTAAAAGATACAATCCTGAAAAGGTTACTATAGATGGCATAAAAAACTTCTTTGGATTTATATTCTACCGTGTTGGTTACAATATTGAAATCAACACCGGTATGGTGTACAGACAGCTGAAGAAAATATTTGACAAAGTATATTCATTCGCAGCTGGTATACTGAATAATGTGGCTGTTTTCTTTGACAAGCTGGCAGACACTATCCTGGATGACCTGGGTGAACCGCTGGAAAGAATAGGCCGTGCTTTTGCGGCTATATCCGCCATTATAAAAGAATCAAAAGGTGATAAGAACCGCAGTGCCGGCAGAGAGATGCGTGCCTATATGAAAGAAGGCATGGTAAAGCATAAAAAACTGGCAAAAACACTGTACAGTTATGTTGCTCCGGTTGTGTGCGGACTGATATTCATTATCACTGTTTCAATAGGCCTCAGCCGTGAATATGCCATTCAGGTAATGGTGGACAATGAGCCTATCGGCACTATCAACAATTACACAGTGCTGGAGAATGCAAACAAAATCATTGAAAACAAGCTGGTAAGCACAAATGACCAGAGCTGGTCACTTAACTCCTCCATAAAAATGGTAGGTCTTAAAAGCGACCAGATTATAGACGAAAGACAGCTGGCCAACAATATTCTGGCCACATCTGACGAAAATATTGTTGAAGCTACCGGTCTGTATGTGGACGGTAACTTTGTAGGTGCAGTACAGGACCCTACACAGCTGAACAACGCACTGGCTTCGCTCAAAGCTCCGTATGAAAACGGCGACCCTAACAGAGCGGTTTCCTTTGTACAGTCTGTCAGCGTTCTGGACGGTATCTTCTTTACCGACAGCGTTGTGCCGGACCGGCAACTGGCTGCTATGGTTACCAGTGAAGTAAGCGGTGAAAAACACTACACAGTAGTGGAAGGGGACAACCCATGGCTTATCGCCAGAAAGAACGGTATCACACTGAATACCCTCTATACCCTGAACCCAGGTATGGAAGGCGGCGGCATGTGGATTGGTGACGATGTTATCGTAGGTGCATCTGTTCCGTTCCTTCAGGTTAAATATGTGGAAACCAGCACCCGTCAGGTGGAAATCCCATATACAACAAAAACAGAAAGAAACAACAGCATGAACCTGGGTACCAGCAAAGTTTCCCAGAAAGGTGAAAAAGGTCTCAACGAACAGACTGTTGAATCTACATATATCGATGGTATCCTCCAGAGCGAAGTGGTAACACAGACAGTGGTACTGAAAGAACCTGTGCAGGAAATCATCCAGCAGGGTACACTGTGGAATGGTCAGGTTATCCAGGGCGGTAACGGCAGACTTATCTGGCCTACAGCTGCAGGTCGTGTATCCCGTGGCTTTACCGGTCAGTATCCAAGCCATAACGGCGTTGACATCGCCGCTCCTATCGGTACACACATCTATGCTGCTGACAGCGGTGTGGTTACAAAAGCCAAGTATACAAATGTTGGTTATGGCGTATATCTGGAAATCGAGCACGGCGGCTATCAGACACTGTACGGCCACTGCTCACGACTGCTGGTAAGCGTGGGTCAGCAGGTTACACAGGGTCAGGTAATCGCTTATATGGGCTCCACAGGTAACTCCACAGGCCCGCATCTGCACTTTGAAGTAAAACGCGGCAGTTACCGTTACGACCCGTACGGCTGGTTCTAAAAAAATCATCAGTTTTATCCGCCTGTCAGTCACAGGCGGATAAAATGAGGCATAAAATAGTGTAAATGTAACAAAAACACAAAAATTCCCTTGTATTGTCAATGTTTACTCAGACTGATTATGAGTAAAATACTTAAGGGAAAATATATTTTATTTTTTACAGTCATTTATTCCAAAGGAGAAAAAGCTTGGAAAAATATATTATTACAGGCGGTAAGCCTTTAAAAGGTGAAGTTATCATCAGCGGTGCCAAAAACGCAGCGGTTGCACTTCTGCCAGCCACAGTATTGGCGGGGGATGTGTGCGTGCTGGAAAATGTGCCGGACATCAGTGATATCCGCAAAGAAATTGAGATATTGAGACAGATGGGTGCAAAGGTTACACGCCTCAGCCCTTCATCTCTTGAAATAGATACATCCACACTGAACACCACCGAAGTACCTCTGGAACTGGGCATCAAATTCCGTGCTTCCTATTACTTCCTGGGCAGTCTGCTGTCCCGCTTCGGCGACGCAAATGTACCTATGCCTGGTGGCTGTGACCTGGGCGCACGCCCTATCGACCAGCATCTGAAAGCATTTACAGCGCTGGGTGCAGCTTATGAGCTGGACTATGCAATGATAAATGTGAAAACAGATAATCTGCAGGGCGCACATATTTTCTTTGACACAGTTTCCGTTGGCGCTACCATCAATGCCATGCTGGCAGCAGTAAAAGCAAAGGGTACCACAATCCTGGAAAATGTGGCAAAAGAACCGCACATTGTTGATGTGGCAAACTTCCTGAACACAATGGGTGCTGATGTTCGCGGTGCCGGTACTGATGTAATAAAAATCCGCGGTGTTGAAAGAATGCACGGCGCAACATATACGGTTATTCCTGACCAGATTGAAGCAGGTACATTTATGGTGGCTGCTGCTGCCACACGCGGTGACATTCTGGTGAAAAATGTGACACCGGAACATCTGGAAATCATCACCAGCAAACTCCGTGCCACAGGTGCTGTTGTAGAAGAATTTGATGAAGCGGTGAGAGTTATCGGTGTTTCTGAATACCAGAATACAAACATCAAAACACGGCCTCATCCAGGTTTCCCTACAGACCTGCAGCCTGTTATGGGTGTTCTGCTGTGTCTGGCAAAGGGCACCTCAATCGTTACAGAAAGCATCTGGGACAGCCGTTTCAGATACTGTGATGAACTGAACAAAATGGGCGCCAATATCCAGGTAGAAAGCCGAGTGGCTGTTTTTGAAGGCGTGGAAAAACTACAGCCTGCCCCTGTGAAAGCTACCGACCTGCGTGCCGGTGCAGCACTTGTTATCGCTGCTCTCTGTGCAGAAGGCCAGAGTGAAATCACAGAAATACAGCATGTGGAACGCGGCTATGTGGATATTGTAAAGAAAATCCGTGCTCTGGGCGGCGACATCCGGAAAGTGGTTGTTCCTGAAGGCGAAGTTCTGAAAAAGGCCCATTGATTTATAAAACCTGAATAGCAAAGCGGAGTGGGTATACACTCCGCTTTATTGAATAATTACAGCAAAAAGGAAAGTAAATGGCAAGATATATTTCACTGTATTCCGGCTCCTCCGGCAACTGTTCAGTTGTGGAAGAAAACGGAAAATTCATTATTATAGATATGGGCAAATCCGCCCGCCTGACCAACAAGGCCCTCACTGAACTGGGACTGGATGTGAAAAATCTCCAGGGAATACTGGTCAGCCATGAGCACACCGACCATGTTTCGGGCCTCAGGGTGTTTCTGAAAAATCTGAATGTACCTGTTTACACAGGGGCAGCCACGCTGGACTATATGCAGGACAACCTTATTGTGCCGGCTCATATTGAAATGCATGATTTGTCTTTCAACGGTGCCGACATTGGCCCTTTCCATGTATCCGGCTTTGAAACTCCCCACGACTCTGTAGGCTGCCTGGGATTCCGCATACATACGGAAAAAGGCTCATCTATGTCCATCGCTACTGACCTTGGCATGGTGAACGAATACATTTTTGAAAATCTGAAAAATGTAAATCTGGCAGTGGTTGAATCCAACTATGATGTTCAGATGCTTAAAGACGGCCCGTATCCCTATTATCTCAAAAGCAGAATAGCCTCCAACCGTGGTCATCTTTCAAATCACCAGTCCAGCCAGACCACCTTGCGTCTGATTGAAAGCGGCGTGGACAAAATCCAGCTGTGCCATCTTTCAAACAATAACAATACCCCTGCTCTTGCACTGCAGCAGGTGGCACTGACAGCTATGGCAAACGGCATAAAAATCGGTGACCATGTGCAGGTGAAGGTAAACCGCCGCCATGAAATCACCACAGATACAGAGTTTTAGCAGGGGGATTTATGCAGAATATAACAATTATCGCCATGGGTAAAGTGCAGAAAGGATTTCTGTCTGACGGTTGTAATGAATATATCAAGCGTCTTCGTCCCATGTGCAACTTTAAATTGATTGAGCTGGATGACGAGCCACTGCCGGAAAAAAATCTGAACCGGACTCTTATTGAACGCGCCCTGGATAAGGAAAGCGTAAAAATACTGGCTGCAATACCTAAACAGAGCTTTGTAATCACTCTTTGCATTGAGGGCAAACAGCTGTCCAGTGAAGAACTGGCAAAAACCATCGAGCAGAAGGGGATAGAAGGCTTTTCAAATATCTGCCTGATTATAGGCTCCAGTCATGGTTTGTCTGAAAAAGTGAAAAAGGCCAGCCATATGAGACTGTCTTTTTCCAAAATGACCTTTCCACATCAGCTGGCGCGCCTTATTGCACTGGAACAGATTTACCGTGCATTATCCATCAATGCCGGCAGCAAATATCATAAATAAAAAGAGGAGCGTAATGCTCCTCTTTATTTTTACATTCTGAAATGTGAAAAATATTTCAACATTTCTATCAGTTCTTCTTTTGTTTCTTTTTTGCCCGTTTTTATCCATTCCAGACAGATATAAGAAATTGTCAGATATGAATACAGGTAAAAGTAGTTCCGGTATTTATTGATATACGGGTCAGGTATTTTGTCAAACAGAGCGTTTTTATGAGCACTCACAAACTCTTTGCCCAGATACCATAATATATCCTGTTTATATAAAGCAATAAAAATATCAGAATATTTATCGTACAAAGAAATAATATCGTACAGATACCGGTCAGAAAAATAATACTCCAGAGGTTTGTCAGGACTGAAAACCTCGCCTTTTTCTACCAGGTCCCTGAAAAATACTTTGAATATTTCGTCTTTGCTTTTGAAATAATTGTAAAAAGTCTGTCTGGATATTCCTGCAGCTGTACATATATCTTTAATAGTAATATCCTCATAAGTGTTGTTTTTCAGCAGTGATATTGTGGTAAACAGAATTTTTTGCATGTTGCTGTTTTGCTGTCCCATTGTTAGCCCTCGGAAAAAATTTAATATCATATATTATATCGATAAAATGTAAAAAAACAGTGAACAATCAGGAAAAAATCGCAAGATAATAGCCGAAAAGGTTAAAAACCATTGATAAACCTACTATTATCAGCAGTACGCCGCCTACGGTTTTTATCTTTTCACTGTGTGTTTTCAGAAAGCTGACAACACCCTTCAGCTTTTCATACATAAGGGCGAAAATCATAAAAGGTACACCCAACCCCAGACCGAAGCAGGCAAGTAACAGCATACCCTGTACCACAGTTTCCTGCACACCTGCCAGTGCCAGCGCACTGCCCAGAAATGCTCCCATGCAGGGTGTCCAGCCAAAAGAGTAGCTTACCCCAAACAGAAAGTTTGCCAGCAGGCCGCTTTTTTCTTTTTTTGCAGTGTTTCCGCCAATATTCAGGGTGATAATATCCATATACACAAACCCGAAAAATACCAGTATTACCCCTGCCAGTTTTATCAGAAATGCTTTATATCGTGACAGAAAGCTGGCCAGGGAAAAGGCTGTTGCTCCCATAATCACAAAAGCTGTGGTGAAACCCAGCACGAAAAACAGTGTATTTATAAATCTTCTGCCCAGGCTTTGTTTTTCATCGGCTGAAATATATGCCAGAAAAATAGGCAGCATCGGCAATATGCATGGGGAAACAAAGGCAAAAATGCCCTCGGCAAAAGTAAATAAATATTGCATAAATTCTCCTTTTTACAGCATCCGTTCAATATTTTCTACTACGCTGTCATAATCAGTCATGCCTATTCTGGCGTTGAACAGGTAGCCATCACTGTCCACATAAATCGTAGTAGGAAAGCTGCTTATGCCAAATATATAGGCACCATAGCCCGGATTGTCAAAGTATGTTTCTATGTTTTCGTATTCTTTATCTTCCAGATAAGCCAGTACATCTTCCACTGTGGTATCCTCACTGTTTTCCACGTCCAGGAACAGGAAATTCACTTCATCGCCGTATTCACCGGCAGCTTTGTCGAAATCGTCCAGCTCCATAACGCAAAACGGACACCATGTACCCCAGAAATTGATTACCACAGGTTTGCCACGGAAAGAGTCAAACTCTACCACATTTCCGTCCTTGTCCATGAATTCAAAGTTGGGTATCTCCACTTTTTCCCGCTGCATGGCGTTTCTGTCCACCGTTTCAGTACCGGAGTTCTGCATATAAGGCAATACCAGCCCACTGATTACAGAGAACACCAGCAGTGCAATTACGCTGGCTATAGCTATTTTCTGTTTTTTGTTTTTCATATATCTTCACTCCATTAGCATATTTTTATCAATTATACAATACTTTTATTTTATAATAAAGTAAGTTTGTCACACATACATATTTATGATATAATATTTCCGCTAAATATTTTGTGAAAACCATTGAGGAAATAAAAATATGAATATTACAGACACTCATGTGCATTCCGACCTGTCCTTTGACAGCGTGGAATATATGGAAAACTATGTAAAAAAAGCTGCTGCAGACGGTGATGAATACTTTATTACCACAGAGCATGTTGACCTGGAAAGCCATGTGCTGGACGGCGGCGATATTGCCCCGGATTTTGAAAGGCAGCTGAAAATAATAGATGAAATGAACGCAAAATATCCTGTTAAAACTCTGTTGGGTGTGGAGATAGGCTGGAGGCATGACCTGCACCGGCGCGATATGGAAATAGCACATAAATATCCGTTTGATATGATTTTGCTGTCTATACATGAAACAGAGTATGCCGATGTTTCATATCCTGATTATATGCGAGGCAGGACTGTGGACCAGTGCTATGATGAATACCTGGACCTTGCCTGCCGGGCTATAAAAAACTTTGATAATTTTGATATTTTCGCCCATGTGGACTATGTTCTCCGTTACATTGGTGACACCGACCTCTGTCTTCACCGAGAAAAACTGGAACAGGTTTTCCGCCTGCTCATAGAAAAGGACAAAGCGCTGGAAATCAACACAAAAATGTTTCCGCAGCCGGAATCAGTACGCCGTGCAGAAGACATTATCCGTATGTATACTGCAGTCGGCGGCAGAAAAATATCTCTGGGCTCTGATGCCCATTCTGTTGACCGTCACCGCAACGGTTTTGACACCGTAATCGGTATGTTGAAAAAATACGGAGTGGACAGAGTGTGTATGTTTGTGAAACGAAAAGAGTTTTTTGTTGAAATATAACAGTAAATACATATGAAAAACAATAATATTTATGTGTAAATATTACACAAAAATAGGCAAGCTACACAGTCAGTTTTTGATATTTTTGTATAAATTTTTACTTGAAAAAATTTATAATAATGGTAAGATAATATAGAGGAGGTATTTTTTAAAGCTATAGAACTGCAAAAATCCGCATTTTCCGGGAAAATGGGGAGGTTTTATGCTTTTTAAAATCAATTTTCTTAATTAACAGGTCTAACCTGAATAATGTAAATAAAAAGTGAGGGTAAAATTATGTCTAAAGAGTGTATTGCAATGCTCCTGGCAGGCGGCCAGGGTTCCAGACTTTATGCACTTACACAATCAACAGCAAAACCGGCAGTTTACTTTGGCGGTAAGTACAGAATCATTGACTTCCCACTGTCTAACTGTGTTAACAGCGGCATCGACACTGTTGGTGTTCTGACACAGTATCAGCCACTGGAACTCAACGAATACCTGGGCAACGGCCAGCCATGGGACCTGGACCGTCTGTACGGCGGTGTTCATGTTCTGCCACCATACCAGAAAGCTACAGGTTCTGACTGGTATAAAGGCACTGCCAATGCTATCTATCAGAACATCAAGTTTATCGAAAGATACGACCCTGAATATGTTCTGATTCTTTCCGGTGACCATATCTATAAAATGGACTACGAAAAAATGCTGGCTCAGCACAAAGAAAAAAATGCTGACATCACTATCGCAGTTCTGGATGTTCCAAAGGAAGAAGCAAGCCGTTTTGGTATCATGACTTGTGATGAAGAGGGCAGAATCGTTAAATTTACGGAAAAACCAAAAAATCCAGACTCCACACTGGCTTCCATGGGTATCTACATATTCACATGGGAAAAACTGAAAAAATACCTTATCGAAGACGAAGCTAACCCGGAAAGTGAAAACGACTTTGGTAAAAATATCATCACTTCCATGCTGGCAGACCAGCAGAGACTCTATGCCTACAACTTTGAAGGCTATTGGAAAGACGTTGGTACAATCGACTCCCTGTGGGAATCCAACATGGACCTGCTGGACCCTAATGTACCATTCGATGTATGGGACAATTCCTGGAAAATCTACTCCAGAACACACAATGTTCCACCACAGTATGTAGGCCCACAGGCTGTTGTAGAAAACAGTATGGTTTCCGAAGGCTGTGTAGTAGACGGCTTTGTAGACTTCTCCGTTCTGTTCCAGTCTGTTACAATCGAAGAAGGCGCTACAGTTCGTGACAGTATCGTTCTGCCTGGCTCCGTAATCAAAAAAGGCGCAAACATTCAGTATGCTATCATCGGTGAAAACTGTGTAGTAGAAGAAGGCGCTACAGTTGGCCAGCGTCCAGAAAACATGGATAACATGGATAACTGGGGCATCGCTGTTCTGGGTAACGGCGTAACAGTTGGCGCTAAACTGTCTGTACCTGCAAAAGGTATGATTTACGAAGATGTTAAGGAGGGTGAATAATCATGAAAAAAGGCGATAAAGTATTGGGAATTATCTTCCCTAACATGCACGATAATGCTATCGGTGAGCTGACAAAACTGAGAACTATGGCCAGTGTACCTTTCGGCGGCCGTTACAGACTGATTGACTTTACACTGTCTGAAATGGTAGCTGCAGGTATCGATGATATCGGCCTTATCGTAAAAAGAAACTATATGTCACTGATGGACCACCTGGGTTCCGGCCGTGTTTACGACCTGGCCAGAAAAATCGGCGGTCTGAAAGTGTTCCCTCCATTCGGTGAAACAGGCGTTCAGATTTACACAGGTAAACTGCAGGCTCTGTCCAATGTAGTTGGCTACATCGAAAAAACAGGCTGCGATACAGTTATCCTGGCTGACAGCGGCATCGTTTCTGCTATCAACTACAAAGATGTTCTGGAACAGCATGTTAAATCCGGCGCTGAAATCACAGCTCTGTACGCAAAAGAAACAATTGACCCTGCTTCCAAAACAGACAATGTAGTATTTAAAGTTGAAGAAGACAGCACAATCAGCGCTGTTTATATCAATGATGATACAACAGATGTTGTATGTAACAGTATGTTTGCCTATGTTATCGGCACAGACCTGCTGCTGAAACTGGTTAAAGAAGGCGTAAAACAGGGCCTGACAAACTTTGAAGCAGATGTTCTGCAGAAAATCGTAAAAGAAGTTAAAGTTTGCGGTTACGAATACAAAGGTACTCTCAAGAGAATTACAAGCCTGAAAGCTTACTTTGATGCTAACCTGGATATGGTTAACAAAGAAACAATGAAGGGTCTGTTCTCTGACCACCCTGTATACACAAAAATCCGTGACGACGCTCCTGTAAGATATGCTCTGGGCAGCGAAGTTAAAGAAGTAGTATGCGCTGACGGCTGCTACATCGAAGGTTATGTTGAAAACAGCGTTCTGTTCCGTGGTGTTAAAATCGGCAAAGGCGCTATCGTTAGAAACTGCGTTCTCATGCAGGATACAGTTGTTGAAGATGGCGTAGTTCTGGAAAATGTTATCTGTGACAAAGATGTTGTTATCACAAAAGACAAAAAACTGGTTGGTGACGAAAACCTGCCTGTATTTGTAGAAAAAGCTGCAAGAGTTTAATAGGAGGCAACCACTTTGAAAATTTTATTCTGTTCCAGTGAAGCTGTTCCTTTTGCGGCCAGCGGCGGTCTGGGCGATGTAGCAGGCAGCCTTCCTAAAAACCTTGTTGCACAGGGTCAGGAAGTAAGAGTTGTTCTGCCACTGTACGGCCAGATTAAAGAAAAATATGGCGAAGAACTGAAATTTGTTGACAGCTTCAATGTATCCCTGGGCTGGAGAAACCAGTACTGCGGTCTGTTCACAATGGACTACGAAGGCGTTACATACTACTTTATTGACAACGAATTCTACTTCTACCGTCAGACACTTTACGGCTACGGTGATGACGGTGAACGCTTCGCATTCTTCTCCAAAGCTATTCTGGAAGCTTTGCTGCACATCGATTTTGAACCTGATATTATTCATACAAACGACTGGCAGACAGCTCTGGTGACACTGTATATCAACGTATACTACCGTCATATCCAGAAATTCCAGCATGTAAAAACAATCTTTACTATCCACAACATCGCATATCAGGGTCAGTACGGCTACAATATGATAGCTGACACACTGGGCCTGCCACAGGAATGGGCACATCATGCTGAATACAATGGCGATACAAACTTTATGAAAGCAGCTATCGAAAATGCTGACAAAGTTTCCACAGTATCCCCAACTTATGCACATGAAATTCTGGACCCATGGTTTGCACATGGTCTGGACCCAATCCTCCGCGAAAAACAGTACAAACTTGTTGGTATTCTCAATGGTATTGACTACGATGAATACAATCCAAAAACAGATAAAATCATCGTTAAAAACTACCATTCAGATGCATTTATCAAAAATAAAGCTGTATGTAAAGCAGAACTGCGCTCTCTCTTCGGTCTGGAAGAAGACGACAGCCCAATTATCTCCATGGTTACCCGTCTGGTAGGTCACAAAGGTGTGGATATCATCTGTGATGCTATGCAGGGTCTGGTTGACCGTGGCTACCAGGTAGTTTGCCTGGGCAGCGGCGAAGCACAGTTTGAAACATTCTTCAACGACCTGGCTGCCAGATACCCTGGCCGTGTAGGCGTGAAAATCGGCTTTATCCCAGCTCTGGCCAGAAAGATTTACGCAGGCTCTGATATGTTCCTGATGCCAAGTAAATCTGAACCTTGCGGCCTGTCCCAGATGATTGCCCTGCGTTACGGTGCTATTCCTATAGTTCGTGAAACAGGCGGTCTGAAAGACTCTGTAAAAGACTCCCAGGACGGCGAAGGCAACGGCTTCACATTTGCCAACTACTCTGCATCCGAACTGTACGAATGCTGCATGCGCGCATACAATGGTTTCCAGGATACAAAAGGCTGGCGTGTGCTGGTAAAACGCGCTATGAAAGGCGACTACAGCTGGAAAGCAAGCGCTGTTGAATACATCAAAATGTACGAAGAAACACTCTCACTGTGGTAATATATTAAATAAAGAGGCGGTTTACCCGCCTCTTTTTTGTGTGTAACAGATTAGATTATGCGCAGGGGGCGGCGCCCCGACGTCCTGTAATAAATATATACAAATAATATCAGCGAAAAATATTTTTGGTGCAATAAGACTGTAAACTTTTCACCGAATGCATTGTAAGGAATGTTTTTTTGACATAACAACCATTGTGTTATATACTTTACTTAAAATATTTTTACAGGAGAGATATTATGAAAAAATTTATGGACAAAGCTTTTACGGTTTACAACAAAGAATGGGCGCTGGTTACTGCCGGCCCGGTGGATAATTACAACACCATGACCATCAGCTGGGGTGGCCTGGGTACTCTGTGGAACAAAGATGTGGTTACGGTGTATGTAAAACCTGTGCGCTACACCCACAGCTTTATGGATGCCAACGATTATTTTACAGTCAGTTTTTATGACCAGGAACACAGAAAAGCACTGGGTATTCTGGGTACAGAATCCGGCCGCGACGGCGACAAAGTGGCAAAAGCCGGTTTTACCGCTGTAAAAGCAGGGGAAAGCACCACCTTCAGCCAGGCAAAACTGACCCTGCTGTGCAAAAAGATTTACCGCCAGGATATGATTACCGACACTATGCCACAGTATGCAATCGACACTTATTACACTGACGAAGCCCCTCACACAATGTTTATTGGTGAAGTTATTGATATTATTGAATAATTTAAAGGTGAATTATGAAATCAGACCTCTAGCTTTTTGTAAATCGACAGGGAAAGTCACAAACATTGCAACCGGAATTTTATTCTCTGCGCAGTCAGTTTGGAATGTACTGTGAATATAACGAATTATCTTTTCCTTTGCGGATTACAGTAACAGCATATAGTGACAATAACATATCAGTTGAAAAGACGGTTATATTAAATGGTGAAAATCCCAATAACGAGGAATATAATTTCGTACTGAAAGACAAGTCTTTTCTTCTGGAAGTATGGTGTGATGCTGTGAGCATATTGCCGGATAAACTGTATGCAAAAATCCAGACAACCACAGGAGAAACAGAAATACAGCAGGATTGCGAATACGCTACTATAAAAGGAAAAATCACTGATTTTGATGGAAAGCCTTTCCCGGCTTCAGTTCAGTTTTTTCGCTATGGTTTCAGTTATCCTCATCGTATGGGTGTGTGGAGTGACAGTGAGGGAAATTACTCTGTTACTGTGCCAAAAGGCAGATATAATGCCATATTTGTGGATGATGACAGCTATAGAAAATCAACACTGGAAAACTGGTGCTGGAATATGATTATAGACTGTGACGAAACTCTTGATTTCAAAGTGGGCACAGGCGAAATATATTCTCTCACACCTTGGTTTTCAAATGGTGGTATGCCGGTAATGTTTCTTTATTTCCGCCCTATGATTCTTGGTTATAAAAGAGAATATAAAATGCGGATAAACAGCAGCGAATACAATATAATTGATATTGCACCACAGCTTGAGCCAAAGGATATAAAAGTGACTGCAAACAACAAAGATTTACAGATTATATCGCTGCAGACAATTTATGAAACCTGTGACGGCATGGCAATGCCCGCCTACATACTTCAGGTGGAAAAACCCCGGTATTCAGCTGAAAAACAGAGGGTTACAGTGGAATACTGTACAGATGCAGAAGGATATACCGCAGCATCACAGGGGCGCTGTCAGTTTTATTTCAAGGACAGTTTCGGAACATTAATTAAGTAAAATAAAAACAAGGTGTTATCCACACCTTGTTTTTTTACTGCTAAATATTATTTTTATTTTTCAGCATAGTATTTGCACATATCTTTGATTACCTGTGCAAACAGTGGCTGGTCAACATCCATAGCTACCCAGCAGTTTTGCTCTTTACCGCTTTCACCTTTCAGGTCTACTACAGTTTCGCCCACATTTTCCACTTCTCTGTCTTCTACATATACATAGTATTTTTCGTATTTTACAGTGTCGGGGTTAATTTCACCTGCTACTGCCAGAGCATCGTGGATAACGTTGTTATCCTGCCCACGGCCAAAGCTGTTGTCTTTTGAGAACTGTGTCAGCTTATGCAGGAATTCAGTAGCCTTGTTTTTGCCGCCCGCTGTGATTTCCAGCATTTCGTCAAAATCTTCGATGGAAACTGCTGCAGCATGTGTGGCATTAAGACCAACCATGTAAACTTCCAGCTTTTCAAACACTTCTTTTGCAGCTGTAGGGTCAACCCAGATATTGAATTCAGCAGTTTTGGAAACATTGCCGAATGTGCCGCCGCCCATAATTACAAATTTTTTGATATATTTTGGCAGGTCGGGATATTTGCGCAGTGCTGTGGCAATATTTGTCAGCGGACCAACTGCAAAAACAACCAGTTCACCGTTATGTTTTACGGCTTCATCATAAATCAGGTCCCAGGCTTCTTTTTCTTCCTGTGCTCTTGTTGGCTGAGGGAACTGAATACCGCCTACGCCACCTTCACCATGGGTAACGGATTCTTCACGGAAATATGGTCTTACCAGCGGTACAGTTGCACCGTAAGCAACCTTTGTGTTTTCCATATCAAATGTTTCTCTCAGGCACAGGCAGTTGTGTCTGGTGAGGACAGCAGGTACATTGCCTTCAACTGCTGTCAGTGCAACTATTTCATATTCAGGATAAGAATTAGCCAGGGCTATTGCATAGCTGTCGTCAACGCCCGGGTCACAGTCGATTATTACAGGGATTTTTTTCATAAAAATACCTCGCTCCCATATTATTTATTATTATAACTATAACAAATTGTATGTATTATTTCAATAAAAAAAGTCGGTTTTCTTGCCGACTTTTTGTTGTTTTTATGCGAATATAAACATATACAGGTAGAACAGTACAAAGCTGTACACTGCCAGACAGGGGATAAGTTTGGAGTACTCTCTGTATACCGGTCCGTTGCCACAGCCCACATGTTTTACTGTCAGCAGCTGGCACATATGCAGTGGTGAGAAGAAATAGCCCAGGAAGCTCCAGATGTAGATAAAGAAACAGTAAATAAGTTTTACATTGGCTGTCAGCGGCAGATTGTTTACCAAAGGCAGGATGATGCCAAGAGGAACCATGGACAGGCCGGTGGTCAGACCGAACAGTACAGCTGCAAATGCTATAACCAGCAGCACACTGAAACCGGATGCGTTGTTGAACAGTGTCACAAAGCCGTCCATCACCTGGTCCAAGCTTTTTATTGTGTTCTGTACAAAATATACACCTACCAGCATGGTGAATGTGCTGGTGCTGATGCCTTTATAGGCTGTCACAGCGTAGTCTTTTACATCTCTCAGACCCCACAGAATCAGAATAATCACCAGTGAAAGGATGGCGCTGATATACATTTCTATGCCGAATACACCGTTGAAAACCACCACCATATAGATAGGTGACAGGTAAACCAGCAGATTTTTAAAGGAAGCCAGTTTGTTGGCAGATGTCTTATCGCTTCTAACATCAGGGTATTTTCTTATGTACAACAGATATGAAGTCAGCTGCATCAGGATAACAAAGCCCAGATTCATGGCAATAAGACCGTACAGGTTTACATCCGGCAGCACAGTGGTTACCATAATGATGCTGGTGCTGGTTGGCAGCAGGAACATGGCAATATGTCTGAATGACAGATTGATTACACTTCTTATTTCGCCGGTCATGCCCATATCTTCACCGATTTTATCAACAAAAGGAATGGACAGGGAAGCGCCACCCGGTACGGATAAAAGACCGATAACAGCGGGCAGTACGGTGATTATGGCTTTCTGACTGCTGATAAGCTCTTTCAGGCTGTCAACGATTTTGTCCAGTATGCCGTAATGCTTCATCAGTGCGCCCAGCATACCTACAATCACAACGATTATAATTGTTTTCAGTGTGGACGGGGTAGTAAATACGCTTATAAAATTATTTACCATTGTCATCGGTGTCACACCGGCCAACAGGCTGAGAATAACACCGGTGATAATCAGCATAGGGCCGAATCCCAGTTTTTTCTTTGTCCAGAAAGGCATCAGGGAAAAGGCAACAGCTATGTCACGAAATTGTCGTATCATATTTTTTCTCCTTAAATAAACTCTATGATATATCTTACATTATGAAAGTGAATTTCACAAGTGTAAATATGTTCTGAGTAAAAGAAAAATACTGACTACTGTTTATTGCTTTATTGTTTTTTATGGCGTAAAATAGTAGTATATAAAGATATACAGATTGTAGGGAGAAGTAAATTTTATTAGAGGTATTATTATGAAAACTAAAATGAAAAAACTTTTTTCCGTTGCTCTGGCCCTTGTTATGGCTCTTTGCCTTTTTACAGCCTGTGGCAACAACAATGTTGAAGAAACAAAAGAAATTGAATTTATTAAAATTACACTTCCCGAAGAAGCTATTGAAGTAAAAGTAGGGGAAGTTATTAACCTTGAAGATTATACTACTTTCTGGACTGATGTTCCTGACCTGTCTAAAGAAGAACTGGATGTTGCAATTGATGCTCTCGGCCTTGTATGGACTGTGGCTGATGAAACAATTGCTACAGTAGATGAAGAAGGAGTTCTCACAGCTATCAGCGAAGGTGAAACAGCTATTTCTGTTGTTTCTGCTGACGAAGAATTCTATGCTGAAGGTAAAGTATCTGTTCTTCCTGCTGAAGAAACATCCGAAGATGGCGAAGCCGTAGAACCTGAAGCATCTCCAAAAGTAGATTCAGATACAGATAAAAATACTGAAAATAATAAAGAAACAGAGAAAACCCCTGTTTCTTCTACTGAAAATGTAAACGATGTAGTTGTTACTCCTGTAGCTACTCCAACTCCGGTTTCAACACCAGAGCCAGCTCCTGTAGTTACACCTGCTCCTACACCGGAAGCTCCTAAATGTGGTGCTGTAGGCCATACAGTTGATGGTACTTGTTCTGTGTGCGGTTCTTCTTATACAACACCTAAATGCGGTGCAGTAGGCCATACAGCTGATGGTACTTGCTCCGTATGCGGTTCCACTTATACTACACCTAAATGCGGTGCTGTGGGTCACTCTGCTGATGGTACTTGCTCCGTATGTGGTTCTACTTATACAACTCCAAAATGCGGTGCTGTGGGTCACTCTGCTGATGGCACTTGCTCTGTTTGCGGTTCCACTTATACTACACCAAAATGTGGTGCAGTAGGCCACTCTGCTGATGGTACATGCTCTGTTTGTGGTTCCACTTATACAACACCAAGATGTCCTACTTGCGGTGCTACAGACCATACTTCTCATCCTGTACCTACTTGTCCTGTTTGTGGTTCTGCTGACCATACAGACCATCCTGCACTGGATAACAATCAGGTAATCCCTACTGTTCCTCAGCCGGGTTACGGCACAGGTGACAATCAGATTATTGGTAAATAATATTGACAATATATGACATTTGTGCTTGACATATATTTTCAGTCCTATAAACGGAAAAGCCGTCAGAGTTTTCTCTGACGGCTATTACATATATTCCAGCACTAAAAAAGACCAATCTCAGGGAAGCTTTGCTGTATAGCGCAGAAGCCGTCCGGAATGGTCTGTTTTATTGTGTTATTTAAGCAGTCCCACAGCTTTGGGTATTACCTCTATGGCTGCCTCTTTTATATTTCCGCCGAATTCTCCGTCCAGCGTCCATTGGGTTTCTTCTTCAAACTCAATTGTAATTTTATCTGTTTTAAAATAGCGCAGGGAAGAACCTTCAAAGTTTCTCATAACCAGTGCCTGTACAATATCGTTCAGGTCGTTTACACCTTTAGGAGACTTTACCAGTATTACTTCAAACAGCCCGTCGTTCATCTGTATGGAATGGTCACTGTCTATATTCATACCGCCTACACTGGTGGAATTGGAAATAGAGCCGAAGAAGAAATCGTCGGTGAAGGTCTCACCGTTTACGGTGACTTTGGCGGTATGATAGCTGCCCAAAGGAAGATGACGCATAGCTTCTATCACATATGCCAGATGTCCCAGCTGGTTCTTGGTGGACTGAGGTGTGGTATAGGATACCTGTGTAAAGGCACCGAAGGCCGCCACATAGTTGAAGTAGCTTTCATTAAATCTGCCTATATCATAATAAAATGGCTGGCCATAAGCCACAGAACGGCAGGTGCTGATTACATCCTTTATGCCCATAGACGACGCAAAATCGTTTGTTGAGCCGGAGGGTATATAACCAAGTACAGGCTTTTTGTCACTGTCAAGCGCCATCAGTCCGTTTATGGTGTGATTCAGCGTGCCATCACCTCCACAGCACAGCACCCGGTCAAAATTACCGGCTTCCTCTGCGATTATTTTTTCTGCGCCGTAGCCCTTCAGAGTAGGATAGGTGATAACCCTGCAGTTGTCACTGCACAGCTGGCCTATAGCCTTTGGCAGTATGTCTTCTGCCCGGTTTTTACCGGCAGATGGATTGTATATAAAAAGAATCTGTTTTCTCATAATAAACTCCGTGTTCAGTGTCATCATAAATATAATATACTATAATTGTTAAAAATCAATGAATTATTTGACTTATAATGAAACTATTCATTGTACAACTGTATGACTGCATTGAAAAATATACAAATGCTGACCACTTTTTTGTGGAAAAGATAGAAAACAATATATTGAGAAAATTTCGCTTGCCAAAACACAATATATGGTAGTAAAATTAAAAGACAGCGAAGTAAATACTACATATTGTTTTGATATAAATAAAAATAGGAGGATAACATGAACGAGATTACTGTTGTAAAAAGAACAGGCCGCAAGGTTGAATTTGATGCTGCCAAAATCGAACGGGCTATACTGAAAGCCATGAAATACGGCAGCGGTATTGTGAACGAAAAACTGGCCAGAGAAATCAGCCTGGGTTTTGAAAGTGAAAAAACCGTTGTGACCATCAAAGAAATTGAAGACTATGTATACAAAGCATTGGTTGATTCCGGCGATATGCTGACAGCCAAATGTTACGAAGCTTACCGTGCTGTACGTGAATATCAGCGTCAGAAAAACACAATTGACAACAAGGTACTGGGTGTTGTAAACGGGGAAGAAAAGGATATTCTCACTTCCAACTCCAATAAAAACTCTGCACTTATCTCCACCATGCGTGACCTTGTGGCAGAAGAAGTTTCCAAGGACGTGGCACTGCGCATGATGCTGCCTCCACACCTGGCACAGGCACACCGTGATGGTCTTATCTATATCCACGACCTTGGCCATTATCTTAACCCATCTTTCAACTGCTGTCTGGTGAACCTGGCCGATATGCTGAACAACGGCACAGTTATCAACGGTAAGCTGGTTGAAAAGGCCCACACCTTCCGCACAGCCTGTACAATTGCCACACAGATTATCGCACAGGTTGCTTCCGGTCAGTTCGGCGGTCAGACTATCACTCTGGGTCACCTGGCACCTTTTGTAAGAATTTCAAAGGAAAAGTTTATCCGTGACACCCGCAAAGAATGGGATTCCATGGGCTTTGAATACACAGAGGACCAGCTGATGGCAGCTGTAAAGGTTAAACTGGAAGAAGAAGTACGCGGCGGTATCCAGACTTTCCAGTATCAGATAAATACACTGCAGACCTCCAATGGTCAGGCTCCGTTCCTGTCAGTGTTTATGTACATCAGCGAGTATCCTGAATACGAAGAAGAAACAGTAATGCTTATTAAAGAAATGCTGGAACAGAGAATTCAGGGTATGAAAAATGAGGTAGGTGCATGGATTACACCTGCTTTCCCAAAACTGCTGTATGTAACTGATGAAAACAATATTCATCCGGATTCCAAGTACTTCTGGCTGACACAGCTGGCAGCAGTATGTGTTTCCAAACGCATGATGCCGGACTTTATCAGTGCCAAACACATGAAGGCCAACTATGAAGGCAATGTTTTCGGCTGCATGGGCTGCCGTGCATGGCTGTCTCCATACAAAGGACCTATCAACAATCCTGAAGGTACATACAAATGGTACGGCCGTTTCAATATGGGGCTTACATCTCTCAACCTGGCTGATGTTGGTCTGTCTGCCCAGGGCGATACACGCAAATTCTGGAACATTCTGGAAGACAGACTGGAACTGTGCAAAGAATCCCTGATGCTGCGTTATGACAAACTGAAAGATGTAACCAGTGATGTTTCACCTATCCACTGGCAGTACGGTGCTATTGCCCGCCTGGGCAAGCATGAGCCTATTTATCCCCTGCTTCAGGACGGCTATGCCACAATCACACTGGGCTACATCGGTCTGTATGAATGTGTAAAAGCTCTCACAGGCAAAAGCCATACCACACCGGAAGGCGAAGCACTGGCTCTGGATATAATGAACCACCTCAAGAGCAAAATCGTTCTGTGGAAACGCCAGACTGGTCTGGGATTTGCTCTCTACGGCACACCAAGCGAAAGCCTGACAGAATACTTTGCAAAATCTCTGCAGAAACGCTTTGGCGTAGTTGAGGGCATCACCGACAGAAACTATCTGACAAACTCTTATCATGTGTTTGTACAGGAAGAAATCGACGCTTTCTCCAAACTGAAGTTTGAATCCCAGTTCCATCCTATTTCCTCAGGCGGCGCTATCAGCTATGTTGAACTGCCAAACCTGGCCAACAACCCTGAGGTTATCCTGACACTTATCCAGTATATGTACGAAAATGTACAGTACGCCGAAATGAACACAAAACTGGACTTCTGTATGGAGTGCGGTTTTGAGGGTGAAATCCTCTGTGATGATAACCTGCAGTGGTACTGTCCTAACTGTGGCAACCGTGACAAAGACAGAATGAATGTTGTACGCCGCACCTGCGGTTACCTGGGTGAAAACTTCTGGAACGAAGGCAGAACACAGGAAATCAAAGAACGCGTAATGCATCTGTAATAAATAAAACTGCAAAAAGAGCCTGCATCATGCAGGCTCTTTGTTTAATTGCTGGAAAATGAAACGCTCACTCCGGAGTTATTTTCTGTTACACAGTCGATGGTAAGCACAACAGCCAGAGCTATGATTTCGTCTTCGGGTTTGGCTATATTCAGTTCATAGCTGTCGCCCCAGGTCATCCACTCTTTGCTTATGGATACAATAGTGGTTCCATTTTGTGTAATAGTGTAATCGTGGGCAGTGAAGCTGCCTTCTATATGCCAGCCAAGACCGGATATGCTGTATACAGGGAAGATAAATGAAAATTCCTTTTTAATTTCTGCCACCTGTTCACCGTTACAGAAAACATTGTAACGGGGCAGAAAGGTCAGAATTTCCTGCTCTATAAAAGCCACTTCGTTTCCTGTGGTGTCATATACATGGAGTTTTTTACCTAAAGTGAATATTTCACTTTCCACATAATATTTATCATTGCCGTGTTCATCTTTCACGGTAAAAGTATCACCTAAAGTAAATACATGTTCTTTTATGTAAAGCTTTGTCATGCTATCTCCTTTCTGACAACCGTATACACAGAAATATATGTATATATTATATCACAGATATTTTCTTCGGTCGATATTTGTGACTTTTTTATTATATATTTATACTGTGGTTATTTGAAATACATTTTGTTTACAAAAAAGTACAAAAATGGTATCATTATAAAATGAGGTGATATGCTATGAAAAAGCTGATATCTGTTATAGTACCCTGCTATAATGAGCAGGAAGTACTGCATTTGTTTTATGATGAAATCACACGCGTGGCAGGCGAAATGACCGGCTACGATTTTGAATTTATATTTGTCAATGACGGCTCACGCGACAACACTCTGACCATCTGCAAACAGCTGGCTGAAAAAGATGAAAGGGTAAAGTACATATCCTTTTCCCGCAACTTCGGCAAAGAAGCAGGCATTTTTGCAGGCTTTGAAAAGTCAAAAGGTGACCTTGTGTGTATGATGGACGCTGACCTGCAGGACCCTCCTGCGCTGCTGCCGGAAATGGTGCAGGCTATCGAAGTGGAAGGCTATGATTTTGTGGCCACACGCCGTGTAACCAGAAAAGGCGAACCGCCAATCCGCTCTTTCTTTGCCAGAATGTTCTATAAGCTGATGAACAAAATCAGTAAAACAGAAATTGTGGACGGTGCCCGTGACTACCGTCTGATGACACGCCAGTTTGTAAACAGCCTGCTGGAACTGCGTGAATACAACCGTTTTTCCAAAGGTCTTTTCGGCTGGGTAGGCTATAATACCAAATGGCTGGAGTACGAAAATGTGGAGCGCGCTGCCGGTGAAACCAAATGGTCTTTCTGGAAACTGCTGCTGTACAGCATCGAAGGCATCATGGCCTTTTCCACAGTGCCGCTGGCTATCAGCGCCGTGGCAGGTTTTGTATTCTGTCTGGTGGCTTTTGTTGCCATACTGTTTATCATTGCCAAAACCCTGCTGTTCGGTGACCCTGTTGCCGGCTGGCCAAGCACAGCCTGCCTCATACTTTTCGTGGGCGGTGTGCAGTTGTTCTGTATTGGCATTGTGGGACAGTACCTGTCCAAAGCTTATCTTGAAATAAAAGGCAGACCTATTTATATCTGCAAAGAAACAAATATAGAGGATTGAAAATATGAAATACGCACAGATGCGCCAGTTTGATGTGGCAAACGGTGTGGGTATCCGCACCAGCCTTTTTGCCAGCGGATGCCATTTTCACTGCAAAAACTGCTTCAACGAAGAATACTGGCCTTTTGACTACGGCATGGAATACGATGATGCCGCAATGCAGAAATTTATTGATATGGGAAAAAATCCCAATGTTACCGGTTATTCACTGCTGGGTGGTGAACCACTGGACCAGCTGATGGATGATATGATGCTGAAAACCGTTCAGGAAATCAAAAAACAGACAGGCAAAACTATCTGGATGTGGACAGGCTTCACCTTTGAAACTCTGAACGAAAAACAGAAAGAAATAGTAAAATATGTGGATGTTCTGGTGGACGGCCAGTTTGTAGATGAAAAGAAAAATCTGACACTGCTGTTCCGCGGCAGTGAAAACCAGAGAATCATCGATGTGCAGAAAACTCTGGCTGCCGGCGAAATCATTCCATGGGAGAGAAAAAATGGATATTAAAATCAAATATTTCAATGACAATATAGACAAAGTGGCACCAATCAGCAAAGGTGACTGGATTGACCTGCGTGCTGCCGCCACAGTGGAAATGAAAGAAGGGGAGTTCAAGCTGATTCCTCTGGGCGTTGCAATGCAGCTGCCACAGGGTTACGAAGCCCATGTGTGTCCGCGTTCTTCCACTTTCAAAAATTTCGGTGTTATCCAGACAAACTCCATGGGTATTATTGACAACAGCTACTGCGGTGACAATGACCAGTGGTTTTTCCCGGCCTTCGCACTGAGAGATACTGTTATACATGAAAACGACCGTATCTGTCAGTTCAGAATAATGGAAATCCAGCCACAGATAAACTTTATCACTGTGGACACCCTGGGCAATGCTGACCGCGGCGGCCATGGCTCCACTGGCGTCGTATGACCGGCTCCGGCTTTTGTCACTGGCGTGACAAAACCATTGGGGAGCTGCGCTTCACAGGCATTAAATAAGAACAAAAAAGCACTTATGAGAAAATCATAAGTGCTTTTTTAATTGAAAATTATTGTTTTATTTCTTTCATAAAACCTGTGGCCAGCTGTTCAAGGATATTGTTGTAACAGCTTCTTTTTTCCTCATCCACAATATACGCGGGGAGAGGTGTTGATTTCAAAGTAAGAATATTGTTCACAGCCTGCAGCTTTTTGCCAGAATATTCATTCTGCAACAGTCTCTGTACAGTGAAGAGAATAACTTCCATATCGCATATCAGACAATCAGATTTTGATATATTTCCCACATCATATTTTAATATTTCATTGTCAACCCACAGGTGAAAATAATATCCCAGGTCAAAATCATCATTAATCCGGTTATGTTCCAGAAATTTGTCAAGATTACAATCTGCGGACGGAGATGATTTGTAATGAAGAGCCAGACTGTTTTCAAAAGAGTCATTCCACTGGTCGGGATAAGCGCAGCCCAGCAAAAAAGAGTCGGAGTCAGTTATCACTGTCTTATCCATGAGTTTTAATGCAAGGTTCAGATGTGTACTTATCTGTGGCATACTACCTCCTGAATATTTTCGGTCTTAATTTGTATATGTACAGCAACATCACTCTTTCAGCGGCTTTGTCATACATAAAGAATACCAGATTGAACATAGCTATCAGCAATGCCGTGAACATCAGACCGTAATCGCTGAATTCATTTACCAGTGCGGCCACCGGGAACACAAACAGCAGCAAACCATAGCTGACTGTCAGTGCCAGATTTATAAACATCAGCTTTACACCGAATCGTGCGGCCTTGTTTTTTATTCTGTCTATTGAAAATTTAACTACTGTGTACAGACCGAATACAAATATAAACATAAATATCAGTTCCTGTTCCGGCACCAGCATCAGTCCCAGGAAGCTGACAGCCACATACAGGGTAAAGGCTGTTTTCTGTCCGTACTCATATATTATGGGCAACAGACAGCAGGCTGCAACCGCCGGACAGGCATATGTGGCAAAAGGAAACAGAAAGCCCATCATCAGTATTGTAATGCATAATGCTCCTGTCACTCCGCACAGAGCGATTTTCATTGTGTTGTTTTTTCTCATGACATCTCCTTAGTGACAGCAGCAGTCCATACAGATAAGACACTGGCACACTGTGCACGGGTCGCAGCATACCATCTGTCCGCCGAAGGTCTGCTCCTGTGAGTATGGTGACTTGTAGATGTTGCCGTTTCTGTTCTGGTTCATTCTGTTGTATGTGGCAGTGTATTCGCGGTTGGATGGTTCCATCTGTGCTGCTTTTTCAAAATATGAGTAAGACTGGCTGATGTATCCGCGGTAATACAGTGTGCTGCCCATCAGAAACTGCCATTCGGCTTCGTCCTCGTTTCTGTATGTGTCAAGCTGCTGCATTGCAGTGTCGCACTGACCCTGCTGTATCAATCGGCGGATATATACATAAAACTCGCTGCGGTCATCACCCTGGCCGGTTGTGCCAGCTCGTTTATAGTTCATAATGGCATCGTATGCCCGGTTTATCCGGTTCATCTGTTCTACAGCCCATTTTTTCTGGGCAGAATCGGTGAATTTGTCCGGGTTGTACTGCTGTGCCAGTTTGCGGTAGGCTTCCTTTACTTCCTGTTCACTTGCACCCGGTGCCAGCCCCATAATGCGATAATTGTTATCCATTGTCTGTTTCGTCTCCTGTTTCTTCACCAGCAAACTTTATTTTCCTTGCCAGCGACAGATATATTATGTTGTCTGTTATAGCTTTGTATTCTGTTATGTTCAGCTTTCTGTACCAGTGGGCCATTTCTCCCAACGCCATAAAGCACTCGGCTTTTGCTTCCTCGTCAGTCAGCTTTTTTATGTTGAAAATATTGAATTTGTTTTCTTTTTCGTCGTCCTTGCGGTCACACAGTGCATCAATCAGGTAAATCACCCTGCCCAGCATAAAGCCGAACTGCCCTGCATCCATTTTCTTTTCCTTCGGTGCTGCCCGATGCATTATAGCTTTTACCATATTCGCTGTAGGCAGTGCCAGCCGGTCAATATCACTGCCGCTTTTTTCTGCCAGCAGCTGTGCCCGGCTCTCTTTTGCCAATATTTCCGCCAACTGTGGATGCTTTTTCGCCCGATGTCTGTATTTAAGATAAAAGTAAGGGCACAGTGCCACACAGCCTGCTTTTTTAAGAATGTTTTCATCGGCAATATTATCTTTCAGTTTGAAATATGCCAGCATCACCAGCACATCTGCGGCAAAAGCTGTGCCGCCGGTGGGGATAAGTATATCTTTCTTTTTGAAAGGGTTTGCAAAACAGCCGGTGCGCTTTACATTATAGCTTTCGCCGTGCAGCTCATCATATAGCATAGCCACAAAGGCCATATCGTAGTTCAGCATAAATCTGGAAAACAGACCGTGGTCCCTGCCCAGTGTTTTGCAAAGACCGCAGTAAAACCCATTGTATCGCGCCCTGTCTTCTTCAGACAGCTGCGGCAGATATGGTTTCACATTTCCCAGCATGACTGACCTCCCATAAAAATATTAATATATACTTGTGTTCTAAATATGTAAATAATTATACACTTTTATTATGATAAAAAATATGTTACAATATATTTAAATGATTTGTCAAATGTATTTTATATGCAAAATACAAGTATGGAGGAAAATATGAGAAAAATTCCTGTGATGATTGACTGCGACCCGGGCATTGATGACTCTGTTGCCATCATGATGCTGGCCGCATCTGAAAAGACTGAAATAAAAGCCATTACCACCACTCACGGCAATGTGGGTCTGGAAGGCACCACAAAAAACGCCCTTGCACTGAAAGATTTTCTTGGTATCGACTGTGTAGTGGCTAAAGGTGCTGCAAAACCAATGATTGTACCGTTGAAAGACGCCAGCACAGTTCACGGCGTAAACGGCCTGGGCGGTTATGAACTGCCACCGGCAGTCTCAGTGGCAGAAAAAGAACCTGCATGGGATGTTATGTACCGTCTGGCAAAAGAAGCGGACGGCGAAATGGTACTGGTGGTTCTGGGACCTATGACAAATGCTGCCCTCACTATTATGAAATACCCTGATTTCGGCAAATACATAAAGAGAATTTATATGATGGGCGGCAGCCGCGACTACGGCAACCACTCCCAGAATGCAGAATTCAATATATGGGGTGACCCTCACGCATGCCGGGTGGTGCTGAACAGCGGTATTCCTATCACAATGGCAGACCTGCGTTTCGGTGCAGACTACTGTTTCAAAGGTGCTGAACTGAAAGAAATCTTCAGCCACGCCAAAAAACTGAAACCAATGCTGGACCAGGTTATAAAGCATGACCATCAGTGGGTAAAATTTGCTGAAGCAAAAGCCGGCAGACCTATGACTTATGATGAAATTGAAACCACAGTGTATGACTCCACTGCAGCTGCCTGTCTGCTGCTGGATGGTGACTGTCTGGAGACAGAAGATTATTATGTAATTTGTGAAACCCAGGGCACTGAAACCGAAGGCCAGACAATTTTTGACTACAAAGGTCATTTCGGCAAAGAGCCTAATGTACAGCTGGCTGTAAGAATGGACAAAGAAAAATACTTTGACCTTATCCGCACAGCGGTGGCACATTTTGAATAAGGAGGACCGTTAAATGGAAAAAATCAAAGTTATTATGGACGTTGATACCGGCATTGATGATGCCATAGCCATGTGTCTTGCACTGGGCAATGAAAAAATCGATGTACTGGGCTTTACAACCACTTACGGTAACCGCCCGCTGAATCTGACAACAGAAAACACACTGGAAATTCTGGAACTGATTGGCCGTACAGATGTACCTGTAGCAGTAGGCGCACACAAACCTATTATCAAAGAATACAACGCCCCTGCATTCAGCGTGGTACATGGTTATGACGGTCTGGGTGATATGGAAAACCCACTGCCAAATCCTGTTACAAAACCGCTGGACATCAGTGCTGTGGAATTTATGGCACGCAAACTCCGTGAAAGCGATACACCTGTTACATTGGTACCTGTAGGCCCTATGACAAATGTGGCAACACTTATTCTCACACATCCTGAACTGATGGATAAGATAGAACAGGTTGTGCTGATGGGCGGCACCACAATGAAAGGTAACGCCAGTGCTGTAGCAGAAGCCAATATTATCACAGACCCTGAAGCAGCACATATCCTGTTTAAAAGCGGTCTGAAAATCAAAATGGCCGGCCTTGATGCCACATGGAAAGGCTATATCGGCTTTGATGAAATGGATGATTTTGCAGCGCAGAACTGGCTGACAAAGACAATTCACAGCATGTGCGGCATCTATGCAGAGCATTATCGTGACAGAATGAAAAATCCTGGTATGGCAATGCATGACAGCCTGACAATCGCATGGCTTATCAACCCTGATGTTGTGAAAGCAGAAGACTACTATGTAACAGTTGATATTGACGGCCGCTACACATACGGCATGACAGTTACAGATGTAAACAATGTTCTGGGCAAACCTGCAAACGCTTCTGTGGCTATGGGTGTTGACAGAGAACCATTTATTCAGCTGATTTATGATGCAATGGCAAAGCTTGCAGCTGAAAAACAGTAAAAAAATCACAATACAGCCGTCACTTGTCTGACGGCTGTAAAATTTGATGGGAAAGAAAACTATTCTATGGCAAATTTTGAATACATTATCCTGGCACTGCTGGCAGTGTCTGTGGTACTGAATATTATTATCATAATTACAAACCTGAAAAACAAAAATCTGTCCGCTCGTCTGGATGAGCTGGAAAGGGAACTGCGTGAATACTCTGACAAAAATTCAAAGGATACTTTGGATTTTATAGGTCGACAGATGGAGGCTACCGCACGCTCCAACAAAGCCACCCAGGAATCACTGGCACAGATGGATGTTATGCGCTTTACCGATTTTTCACAGCGTACCAATGAAAGTCTGGATACACTGCGACGCACTGTAAGCAGTGAAACCGAAAAGCTGGACCGCCGTTTTGAATTTTTTCAGAAGCAGAGCAGCCGTCAGATGGATGTTATCCGTATGACTATGGATAAACAGATGAAGGAAATGCAGGAATCCAACGAGAAAAAGCTGGAGGAAATGCGCCGGACTGTGGATGAAAAGCTGCAGAAAACCCTGGAAGACCGCATCAGCCGGAGCTTTAAAATGGTCAGCGAGCGTCTGGAACAGGTTTATGCTTCACTGGGCGAAATGCAGAAGGTGGGCGCAGGTGTGGATGATTTGAAACGCGTGCTGTCCAATGTGAAAACCCGCGGTATCCTTGGCGAAGTGCAATTGGCAGCCATTCTGGAAGAAATCCTCAGCCCTGAACAGTACGAAAGCAATATAGCTACCAAGAAAGGCTCATCCGACAGGGTTGAATTTGCTGTGAAACTGCCTGGTGATGATGAAAAGCCGGTTTATCTGCCGGTGGATGCCAAATTCCCTCTGGATGCCTATCAGAAACTGCTGGATGCCTATGACAGTGCCGATTCTGCACAGGTTCAGCTGGCAGTGAAAGAGCTGCGCACCAGAATAAAAGGCTTTGCAAAGGATATTCACTCCAAATACATTGATGTTCCAAATACCACTGAATTTGCCATTATGTTCCTGCCGGTAGAGGGCTTGTATGCTGAGGTTGTGCGCTATGGTATGGTGGAAGAACTGCAGAAAGAAAAAATAAATATTGCTGGCCCTACCACAATGGCGGCTTTGCTGAACAGTCTGCAGATGGGCTTCCGCACGCTGGCCATACAGAAAAACTCCGGCCAGGTATGGAAAGTACTGGGTGAAGTGAAAACAGAGTTTGAAAAGTTTGAAAAAGTGCTGGACAAAGCCCACGACAAAATGATGGCCGCCAGCCGCGAACTGGATGACCTGGTGGGTGTGCGCACCCGTGCCATCAACCGCAAACTGCGAGATGTTTCGGAATTTGCTTTGCCACAGAATAATACTTCGTCAGATTTTGTGGAAAAAAATTAAAAAAGTTGTTGACAAACCGTATTTGCGGTGATATAATAACTCTTGCACTGATGAAGTGCAAGCGATTCGCGGATGTGGTGGAATCGGCAGACACGCCAGCTTGAGGGGCTGGTGGTAGCAATATCGTGCAAGTTCAAGTCTTGTCATCCGCACCAAAACGGATAGTCATAAACCAAATGACTGTCCGTTTTTTGTTTTTATAAAAGAAAATGCCGAAATGGAAATTTACTGCTTAAAATGCAAAGTTTATTCCGATTTCGGCATAAACTTTGTAAATAACCAAAGAAGTTTCCCATTTCGGAATAAACTTTTGGAAATTATGTTACAAAATACCTCGAAAAATTGCAAAAGGTTACAAATGCTATGAATATAGAGAAAGAGAATAGAAAAATATCAAAACCTGTGCCTATAAACTCGATGACAGGGGCAGAGTTTGATGCAGAATTGGAAAAGGGCTATCAGGATATTATTAGTGGTAATGTTATATCTGCAAAGTGTGCATTTAAAGAGATTAGAGAAGAATATAATTTATGAAAAAGAGATTATTGTACATTAATAACATATTTCTTGTTTTCTAGCGATAATGAGCAATATTTCTATGTAGGTAAATTGACAAATATTTAATAATTAATTATAATAAAAGCATATATAGCTATTATCTACATTGGTGTGCTGACACCATAAAAATCTGACATTTCAGATAGATTTAGTAAACTAGCAAGTTGGGAAGCAACAGAAAAACTTCATATATGAGCCGTATACAGTAGGACGGCAAGTTGGCAGACAACAGAAAAATCAGCATAATAGAAATAAGAAGGTTGTCCGAAAGGGCAACCTTCTTTAATAGGAAGTGAATTTATACCTAAATAAAAATTGGTGTTAGGACATATCAGATTTACTTAATGCCTCTCCAAGAACCATAAGATATGATATAGATGAATTATCATTCGCATATCCTATTACCTCAATAAAAGGCAGATATCATGGTGGTATAAAATTAATTGCTCCATTACCACATAAAAAGTGTTTAACAGATAAACAGTTTAATTTTTTAATAAAATTAAAAGAAAGAGCAAGTGGAGAAGAATATATCATATTGGAAAGTATTATTTTTGATTTCTCTTTACCGTAATTATTATGATAGAAATAAGAAATCTTGATGGTAAAAAAGTGTGTTGTATAGACTCAGAAAAAAGGCTGTGGAGATTATAATAAAAGGCTATATGACACAAATCGCATTTTTACCGGACGGAAAAGTAAGTATAAAAAATGGAATTACAAATAAGTAGAACGCATAGACGGCAGGGAAGTATTATATTATTCCTGTCGTCTTGGCTTTTATATGATGTTTCTCTGCTAGAGTAGTAGGTGAAACGATGGGTTATAATAATAAAAAAGCATATAATGAATTTAGAAAATATATTCGAAAAGAAAAATGTTTTATGAAAAGCGCCGGAATGAGTGAAGAAGATATAAATGAAATCCATTCCTTAACAATGAAACAGTTTAATGAGGATAATAGATATCATCGAACTACAATATCGTTGGATTTATATATAGAGGATATGTATGAGGAAAGTCAAAATCCAATATATAATAATAGTTATATAGCAGTAGAAATTGATTTTTCAAAATACTCGTATTGGGGTTGGATTCAAGAAATAAAAGATGAAAAGATATTGGCCGCAATAGGAAGACTAAATAAAAATGACCTATTTATTTTATCTGAAATAGCGATATATAATCAGTCAATCCGGAATGTGGCAGGATCAATGGGACTTTCCAGACAATGGGTGCATAGAAGATACAGAATAATTATACAGAGATTAAAAAAATACAATATTATATAAGTTATATATTATGCCTGTTATTACATTTTATATCGATTTTGTTACAATTGTATAGAAATATATATCATTTAAACTTATAATATATGTAAGTATATTCTATATAGAATAACATCTATAGTTAAAATTGTAACATAAATAGTTCGTGGTATTTTAGATGTTTACAGGAGGAAAAATGATTCAAGTTGTATCGATCTCATTTCAATTAGCGGGTGCTGTTATTTTGTTATTGTGGAGTATTCGAGGTGCTAAAAGAGATAAAATAATAGCAAAATGCTTCCCTGGAAGTAATATTATTGACCGTGATAAAGAGAATAACTGTATAATTGAAAAAAGTAGGATTCAAAGTGCTGCTAGAGAAATTTATTTAAATATATTTGCGTTTTTAGACGTAATTGTTGGTTATGTGTTAGGCTACTTTTCTGTAATAGTATATGAGCCAGTATATGCTGCAATATGTACCATTCTTATAACTGCTATTATAATTGGAGTTGAAATGCTTGCAGTGAAAATATTAGCATCAATTTTCTTTGTAAGAGATGAGATTGTTCCTTATGAAAAGTTAGAAACAATGGGTGTAGAAACAGCAATTACACAGGATGAAATTAATGCGTTATTTAAAAAAACAGAACATTGATTCTATAATTAATGAATTAATGTATTACAAATATTTATATATAAATTAAGGAGATAAAAATGCCTGATTTGTTAATTGGTATAGCATATTCTGTATTATTTGCTACTTTAAATAATGCAATGTTTTATTGTCTTATTATAAAAAACAAAAACTCTCAAGATGTTAAATCACATGCACCAATAAAAAACAGTTTATCTTTTATCATAAGTGTAATAGCTTTGATGCTTTCTCTTTATGTTACTGATTTTGTACTAAATCCAGAAGATTATTGGAGCAGTTTATGGTCATATATCATAATTTGCACAATAGGGAAAATAACAATATTGTTTATCAATAAGTTGCTGAATTGGGAATATAAGGATACCTTTAACTATACAAAAGATATAAGAGTTACAGTATTCTTTGCATGCTTTTTCTTAGCATTCGTGTCGTATTATGTGGGAGCACCTTTTTGGACTGCATCATACATAACAGTTGCTATTGGTAAATTTATTTGGTTAGATTTTAGTAAAGAAAAAATGAAAGAAGACATAAATGATTTTTTGGGAGAATATTCATGGGCTAAATTCTATGGGATACTTCAAGTATTAATAATGTTAATAGGACTTATAGTTGAGATAGAATTGAATATATCTGAAATATATTTTACAGTAGGTATGTTGTTAACTGCTATATATATGATTTATAAAACAAGACAAATTGTAACTGGCGATAAGGAAATAAATGCAACGGAGAAATAGAATTACCGCCAGAGATGTCAAATAAAGTACTAATCGTATTATTTAACGCTCTAGGAAAACAATCTTAAGTGGTTACTATTTCTATAATACGATGTAAATTTATAAAAACTATATAATTATATCAAAATATGTTATTATGTTATTAATAATACTACAAAATATTGCTGGAGGTATATCATGGCATCATTACTTTCGAAGTTGAATGGAACTGCAAAAAAGATAGCTATTGAACCAAGAGAAATCTTTATGACACTTCCTCAAAAAGATAAGAGGTATGAATATCCTAGAGATGTTCAATCTGATGTGTGGAAAAAATGGTTTGATAATAGGGATGAAAAAAATTGCATTATAAAAATGAATACTGGTAGTGGAAAAACAGTTGTGGGATTAATGATTTTGCAAAGTTGTTTAAATGAAGGCAAAGGCCCAGCTGTTTATGTTGTGCCGGATTCATATTTAGTATCTCAAGTTTGTGAAGAAGCTAAAAAGTTAGGCATAACGGCAGTAATCGATAGAGATGATTATCTATATACGGAAAATAGAGCGATATTAGTAACAACTATACATACATTAGTTAATGGACGTAGTGCATTTGGCATGAGAAGTTCAAATAATTATCCAATAGGAAGTGTTTTGATAGATGATGTTCATGCATGTCTGGATACAATTACAACGCAGTTTTCTATAAAAATTCCATCGAGTCATAATCTTTATACTGACATTGTAGATTTGTTTGCTGAACAATGGAAACAATATAATTATAATTCGTACATAAATATCATAGAAAATCGTGACCCTACAAAAACAGCTATCATCCCATTTTGGATATGGCAAGAAAAAAAGGATGATATGTATGCGCTGCTTTCTAAATATAATACAAATGAAGAAAGCAATATGTGTATATATTTTAATTTTCCATTAATCAATGATTCTTTGATAACATCGGATTGCTTTATAACATCTCGTGGAATAGAAATAATACCGGAAGGTATTTCTATCTCGAAAATTAGAAGTTTTGAAGAAGCTAATAGAAGAATATTTATGAGTGCAACATTAGCTGATGATAGTATTTTTGCAACTACAATCGGTTTAGGAGAACAAGATATTAATAACATCATTTCTCCAGACACTGCTAACGATGTTGGTGATAGACTTATATTATTCCCAAGGCACTTAAATAGTGCAATAACCGATGATGAAATAAAAAATAAAGTGTATGCTATTTCTAAAGAGTATAATGTTGTTGTAATTGTACCGTCTTTTGAGAGAGCTAAATATTGGGATCCGCTGGTTCAAAGGACAGTAAACAGGGATAATATAGAACAAGCAGTGACTGCGTTAAAGCAAAAGCATGTTGGCCTTTCAGTGTTTGTCAACAGATACGATGGTATTGATTTGCCAGATGATAGTTGTAGATTATTAGTAATTGATGGATTACCTCCCCTAAGAAATGAAAAAGATAAATATATACAAAGCATTGATTCGTATAGCACTATTCTTCGAAGAGAGCAGATACAAAGAATAGAACAAGGTATGGGGCGAGGAGTTAGGTCAAATAGTGACTCATGTTGTATAGTTTTAATGGGAGATGATTTAGCCGATGTTTTGTTGCGTAACAACGGAACAGCATTCTTTAGTAATACGACAAGAGAACAATATAATCTGTCAAAAGAATTGTGGGACTTGTTGAAACAAGAAGTTCAAAAGCCTAATGTGGATGATGTTTTTGAACTAGCAGACTTTTCCTTAAATAGGGATGTAGAATGGATCCAAAAAAGTAAAGAGAGAGTATCAGCGGTAAAATACAAATCAGAACCTCAATTTGATAATAATACATTATTGCTTCGTAAAGCATATGATTTATCAGTTATATTCCAGTATGTAAAATCAATAGAAGCCCTTGACAATGCAATTAATGCTGAAAGACAAAAAACAACTAAAGGGTATTTGATGCAAATAAAAGCGAAATATATGAATCTTATAGATCGTTCCAACGCACAGCAGATTTTATTATCAGGGAAAGCGCAGAACATAGGGATTTTATCGCCTATTGATGGAATAAGGTATGATAAATCTATCAATAATATGAGTCAAGTAAAAAATATTTGCAAATATATAAATGATGAAAATTTCAATCCAAATAGTTTGGTAATACATTTTAATGATATTGCATCTAAATTGACTTTTTCTCAAGATGCGGATGAGTTTGAAACTGCATTAAAAAAGACAGGAAGCATTATAGGATTTGTTTCAACGCGACCTGATAAAGAAACAAATGGAGAAGGGCCAGATAACTTATGGGCCCTTGGTAATAATACATATTTTGTTATTGAATGCAAAAATGCTGCTGTAGCAGGTACTATTTCTAAAGATTATTGTAATCAGCTCGGTGGTTCTATCAGATGGTTTGCTCAAGAATACGGAGACGATTATTACTCTACCCCTATAATGGTTCACAAGTCGACTATTATAGACAAACAGGCAACAGCGGTTGAGAATATGAGGGTAATAACTGAAGAAAAACTGGAACTTTTAAAGGCTAACATAAATGGTTTGGTTATTGCTATATCACAAAATGATAATTGGTTTGATGAAAACAAAATTAGTAATTTGTTGAATCAATATAAGTTGAGAAATAGTGATATTATAGATAATTATACGTTACCTTTTCGTAATCAGTAGATTTCAATATTAATTCAGTTAGCATAGGATAGACTTTATATTCCAATAAAAACGGCTAATACTTTGGTATTAGCCGTTTTTTTATTAGAGTAGCTTTTTATTTAAGAATTTTTATAGTGCTGTTATCGGTTGATGAAGTTGTGTTGAAGTTGTATAATTAATATGTATTAATAATATCAAAGATAACTATTTTTAAGCAATTTGTTGACATAATGATAAGATATTTAAATAAATGGAAGGGGAAATTATATGAAAAAATTTGATCTTCAAATATGGAGCATACATGTTACAAATGTTATTACAGCATTATTTGGAGTGGTTTTAATACTAATTTCAATTATAGTTGGTATGGATAAAACAATATCTGTTATTCTTCTGAGCATAGGTACATCTACATTTGCTAGTGCTATTGTTAGTTTTTTAAATTACCATTATTTGATTCGCCAAAACAATGCAACGCAAATAGTTGATATGTGGGGTATAAATAAAATTTATTCTACGAGAGCTGAAATTAATGTTGAGACAAATGAATTATTAAAACATACAAAAAAATTAGAGATGTGTGCGATGGGACTTAAAGGCTTTCGAGATGCTCAAGGTAAGACTATAGAAGAGAGAGTCAAAGAAGGGATGTTCATAAAAATCCTTACATTAGATCCTGATAGTCAGTTCCCTTCGATAGTAGACAAAACCGAGGGACTGATGGTTGGATCTACTAAGACGGATATAATATCATTAATAGAATGGGTTGATAAGTTAAAAAAAACTGCAAATTGTTGACAATCAGATATTAATAAAAACATATGATCATTATCCTTATGAGTTTTATTTTAATATGGATGGGATTGTTTTTACAGGTCCGTATCAAAATAAAACAAGTCAGCAGACAATTACATATAAATACGATAAAAACACAAAAGGAGCTAAAGTTTATATAGAATACTTTGATTCCTTATGGGAGAAATAAAAATGGAAAGTTCAAATTATTTATATCCAAATGTAGATTCTGGAAGATTTTTTATAAGTCCAATTTTAGGATGTTCAGGAGCATGTAGTTATTGCTATTTGAAAATTAGAAATTATATATCACCTCGTAAAAATGAAGTGTCAGAAACCGATATTTTTATGGCAGCTAAAGAATCTCCGCATTTTATTTTTGGTAAAAATGGTACAATAATATCCATTGGAGCCTTGGGGGATATTTTCCCACTGGGACGTGATGATTTGATTGTACATTCGATAAATGTTATAAAATATCTATTATCTTGGGGTAATCCAGTGCAAATCATGAGTAAAAACTCCCTTAATAGTGTTTACATTGCGGAAATAGTTAAATCGATTAAATATCCTGAACAGCTATTATATTCAACAACAATTACATCTATAAATAATTGGGATAAAATTGAACCCGGAACTGCTAGTCCTATAGAGAGATTAAATACTTGTAAAATATTTAGTGATTCAGGGGTTCATACTAATGTTTTACTGAAACCATTTATGCCCAATATAACAGATTTGGATATTGATATAATAGCAGATTTGCTTTTACGCTATAAAATTGACTACTGCACATTAGGCGTTTTGTATTGGACTCCTGAAATTTCTGAAAAAGTTTTTGCAAATAAATTTTTAAAAGAAAAATTAAATATTGATAATATATTTATGTCGAACCATCTTGATTGCAATGGAGAAGAAGAGATTCCGTCTACTATGATTGATAGCTTAATTCCGTATATTGAGTATCTGAGAAAAAAAGGGATTTCAGCATTTCTGAAATCCTCATGTGTAAACGCAAATATGTTGCAAATTACTAATCCAAGTAATTATTATAAACATGATGATAAATATTATATAGGTTGTGGTAATTGCTGTATTTAATAAGTCAAACAATTTGAAAACAAATAAAAAAGATTTAGCTAAAGGTAAACGTTAAAAGAATAATCTTAAACAGATTAAACCTTAATAAAATTTATAGAAAATATTTTGTAAAGTAAATATATTTTTAGCTGAATTATAATAATGAGGCTATTAAAGTTTAAATAAAACGTAGAATGTCTAGATTGCAGAGAGCATTCTAGACATTCTGTTTGTAGATAAATAAGATTTAATAAAAATAAAGTTATAATGAAGTGATTATATTATCCTTTGCAGCTTTTAGAATATATGAGAACCCTGAGCTGCTTCTTTGGGTATTGATTTTATTTTTATGATTTACAAATTTATAGCCAAGAGAAATTGCACCTATACCGCTTAATAAACTTTTAGAAAATAGAGGAGTGGTTTGTCCGTAAAAATTTTGCAAGATATTGTTAACGGCTTCATATGAGTCTGCTATATCAATTAATGTGTGTAGAGTACCAAATACAAAACGTATTTTTGATTTAGTAAATAATTTTTGATCTTTACTAAGTGCAAACTGCCAAGCTTCTTTGAATTTTTCGGTTTCGAATTGTATATCTTCTATTTTAGTGCATGCAGACAAGTTTTTTTCGAATTCGCGTAATTTTTCTCTGAATACCGCAAAGTCATCTTGATGTGACTGTTTAAATTCTATTATCTCTTCAAAACCGACATTGTTTGCGGGTTGTGGTAAACATCGATCCAATTTTAATTCGATACATGCAGTATCAGGTTTTAAAGATGTTTTATGATAAAATTGGTCTTGATGCTTGCTTAAGTCTGTACCAATAACAATATCTTCAGGGTAACATTTGATGATAAATTCAGCAAGTGTACGCATATAAATCTCGGCGATATTTGAGTCAAGTTCTATCCATCCATCATAATTATAATCTACTATATAATTGTTTTCAGCTAGATATTTAAATAAATCAGGAGATATTTTATTATAATGAATCAAATTATGAAGCAAAGGGTCGCAAATTTTATCCCTGTGGATTTTACGTGTACAAGTATTTTTTTTATGCTCTAAATGTCTTTTTGTGTATCTATTTAATCTAGTAATAAATTCTTCTTTAAAATCATTTACATATATGGACTCAAAAAGGTCCCTAGGATAAACAGGTTTATATATTTCACAACTTTGTAAATATAGTAGATGTGGAGAAAGATTATAGTAATCTTCATATGGGACTATGGATGAGATGTTGTCCCAATAAAATAAGGCATTTTTTAACCAATTTTCATTAGGGATATTTATTGTTGGATAATATAAAATTGTCTGTGCCATAGCGGAAAATCTCCTTTATCATATTATAAATGAACGTAACTTTAGTCGAACAATGTGAAGAATTTATACTGCTACAATTATATCATAATGTGGTTATATGAAACTTTCAATATCATGTTTTTATAAAGGGTACAAAAATTGACATTGTTCGCAAAATCGATTATTATGATGTTATGTGAAATGAATAGGAGAATATAAATGCATTATTTATCGGTAAGAGAAGTATCTGAAAAATGGAATTTATCAAGAAGAAGAGTTCAAATATTGTGCAATCAGCAAAGAATAGAGGGTGCAGTACGAATAGGTTATTTATGGGCAATACCTGATACAGCAGATAAACCTAAAGATGCGAGAGTAGTAACAGGCAAATATATGAAAAAATAGTAATTAGGAGAAAAAAATGTTTGAAACAAATTTTGAATGGCCATATTATACAACATCAAATGGAATTTGTATAAATGCGGATTGTGTAGAGGTTATAGATAGTTATTTGTTATCAAAGTATAAAGGGAAAATACAATTGATTTTAACATCTCCTCCTTTTCCTTTGAAAAGAGCTAAAAAATACGGGAATAAAACAGGGGAAGATTATTTAGACTGGTTATGTGAAATAGGTAACAAATTGAAACCCCTTTTAACAAAAGATGGTTCTGTAGTTATTGAGATAGGAAACTCTTGGAATGCAGGAGAACCAACATTTTCAACATTACCTATAGAAACGTTATTAGAGTTTAAGAAAAGGTGTGGATTATATTTATGTCAAGAGTTTATTTACTATAATCCTGCTAGACTGCCAGGCCCTATCGAGTGGGTAAACAAGAGAAGAATTCGTGTCAAAGACTCTTTTACTCAAATTTGGTGGATGTCACAAACACCATACCCATATGCTAATAATAATGATGTAAAAGAGGCATATAGTAAACAGATGAAAAAGCTAATTTCTAGTGGTAAGTATAATTCTGGTGCACGACCGTCTGAACATATCATTAGTGACACCGCATTTTCTACAGATAATGGTGGAGCAATACCATCGAATGTAATTATTGCAGCTAATACAAATTCAAATGATAAATATCTTAAAAAGTGTAAGGAAAATGGATTGGATATCCACCCGGCTAGAATGGCACCTGCAATCCCTGAGTTTTTTATAAAATTCTTGACAAGAGAAAATGATATTGTTTTAGATTGTTTCGGCGGTAGTAATACAACTGGATACATATCTGAAAGATTAAATAGACAATGGATAACAATAGAATTGGATCCAAATTATTATAATGGTTCGAAATATAGGTTTTAAAAATGGAAGATAAAAATATTAAATTCCCAAAGAATTTTCCGGATGAAAAAACAATGTTGAATGTTTTAAAAAAGACTATAGAGAAATCTTGGAAAATAGATATGGATATAGAGGATATAAATAGATGGCTTGGGAATTTTACAGGAAAATGTTATGAGGTTTCAATAGAACGTAGGTTGGCATTATGGATGCTTTGTAATTTTACATATTACAATGAAGAAGAAATAAAATATTTGTGCGGATTATTATTCAGAAAATTTGTACATCATTTAATGATAGATAATAAACTTACATCTAGTGATGATGCTGAGAAGTGTATCTTAGAAACTGGATTTACGAGTATTGGTCGTGCGAGTGAAAGCGGAGGGTTAATTTTATATCATTTTAGACAAGAGGCAAAGTTGGATTTAAAAAGATTTATTTTCCCGACGGATATGGATACTACTGAATATGACCAAATAGTATGTGTAGATGATGTTATAATTAGTGGTGGTACAGCACAAAGATTTTTTCATAATAACATTGATAAAATTAAAGATAAGAAATTATATTATATATCTTTGTTCGCATCTGAAACGGCAATTAGAAAACTTGAAGAATTAGGTGTTACAGTTATATGCTGCCTAAAATTAGATAATAGAAATAAAATGTTTTCAGATGAGTCATTAGCATTTTATAAATATAGTGATGTTAAACAATATGCGTATAAATTGGCTAAAACTTATGGTGAAATAATTGAAAGTAAGAAGCCTTTAGGACATAAATCAGGTCAGTATTATTTCGGTATGTATTATAATGTTCCTAATAACAGCTTACCAATTTTTTGGTCCAATAATAACTGGATACCGATATTTGAAAGAAAGGAAAAGTATCAAAATGAAAAAGAAGCTAAGAGAGAATATGGATATTTCATATAAAAATCCGTTTGACGACTATAATGCAAATGTTCTTGGCCCTGAATTAATAATGCAATATTGGCAAACGCCATTTCGCATGGGTTCGTTAAAAGATTTCAATGAAACTTTTTTCTTTACAGAGAAAATGCCAATAGTTTTACAGGGATCTAGAGGTTCTGGAAAAACTACAATATTAAAATATTTTTCTTTTCCTGTGCAGTGTGAAAGAGCCAGCAATAACAATTTATCGATTAAGCAGCAAATAATAGCTGATGCTGGTGTTGGATTTTATCTTAGATGTGACGATTCTTTTTTGAATTTGTTTCAAATTGTCTTTTCAGAAGTTATAAAAGAAAAATGGTTGATATGCTTTGAGCACTATTTAGAATTGTTCTTTTCGAGTAGTATATTAGAAACTATTGAAAAAATAGGGTTTGAAACATATGAAGAGGAGAATTCTTTCATAAGAAAATTATGTTTAGAAAAGATTAATAGCGAATTATGCTTTAATTCAATTGTAGAAATAAGGGAGTACTTAAGTAACGAAATAAGATATATCAATAAGTTTAGGAATAATGTGCTGTTTACAAGAGAGACATTTGCTCCCAAACATATATGGGGATTTTATGATCTAAGTGGAGTATTGATAGACACAATAAAAAAAGTGATTCCAGGTATGAAAAATATCAATTTTTTATTGCTTATTGATGAGTTTGAAAATCTTCCAATAGATTTGCAGAAAATGTTTAATAATATGATCAAATTCTGTAAACCAGGAATGTCAATGAGGATAGGTAGGCGAAGCGAAAACATTGTAACTAAGTCTACAGTAAATGACATTGAATATTTAAGAGAAGAAAATGACTACAGACTTATTATATTGGATTATCAAGCAGAAGATATTAAAGAGTCTAGAGATTATTTACTAGGAATTGCTGAAAAAAGATTGGAAGCATTTAAGGGAGTAGACGTTCCGACGGATCTTTTGATAAT